>NZ_JAETXM010000012.1 GCF_024494465.1 Bacillus sp. V3B
ATCAGCGTAGCGAACAAATTTATGTCCCCTTTCTTCTAACTCCTTATCTAGTTCATCTAGCACTATATTAGAGAGTAAAGGACTTAGAGGACCACCTTGAGGTGTTCCTTCTTCTGTAATTGAAACCACTCCATTCGTCATGACACCAGCTTGTAGATATTTACGAATGAGTTTTAGTAGTGGTTTATCGTTGATTTGTTTCGCTAGTGTGCTCATGAGTCTATCATGGTTCACCTTGTCAAAGAACTTCTCTAGGTCCATGTCTACGACCCATCTGTATCCTTCTTTGATGTATTCTTTTGCTTTCCTAACTGCATCATGGGCACTTCGGTTTGGACGAAATCCATAGCTCTGTTCGGAAAACATCGGATCATATATCTTCGATAATACTTGGGCAATGGCTTGTTGAATCAAACGGTCTGTCACAGTTGGAATACCTAATAACCGAACACCGCCGTCAGGTTTCGGGATTTTGACTCTTCGGACAGGCATTGGCTCATAAGTACCCTTGAGAATTGCCTCTCTGATGGATGACCAATTTTCAAGTATGTGCTGTCGTAGGATTTGTACGGGCATCATATCTATTCCATGGCTTCCTTTATTCTGTTCTACTCGCTTCAATGCTTGAAGCATATTCTCCCGTGACAGGATTTGATTCATAAGCATCGTTATTTCTTCCTTCCGTGAATAGCTTATCTTCTTATGCCAGTGGTCACTCCACCCTCCAAGAGGTCCCCCACGGGATTCACCGTTTCCTTCCTCAAGTGAGGTACTACGTTTTCTGTGTTCATCATGACTCACTGAATGCCAAGGGCTATTCTCTCCTAATTGTTCGGTCCTTCCGAATCGTTCTAGACCGATTCGTACTATGACCTCTGCTGACTTCTGATGGTTCAGCTACTTATCACTAAGTAGGTTATGAAGAGTACTTCACGTATCCATCAGATCTCCCCAGGTAAGAGTGCAATCTTTCCTTCCATCTATCTGCTTCATTTACTCTGTATCATCTTTGGCAGAAAGGACTTTGTTTTGTTTGGCAAACTCATCCAATGATACCTAGCCTTATATGAAGTTCGTGTTCCTCAGACCAGAAGTTTGCCGCTCGCTTCCTTCAGATTCTGCGTCACCACAGACACCCTTGCGTTAGGCTAACTGCTACTTCTGCCTTCGCAGTTCGGGACTCACACCCTAGAGATTGCACCCATGCTGGGCGCACCAAAAAAGCTGGTTACGAATTCGTAACCAGCTTAACGGAGAACAATTGAGGGCAGTTCTCCTCTCCATTCGTAACCTTCTTTTGTCGTGACGAGTATGGAGCTAGCTATATCTGTTCTCCCCATTGCCTGTGACAGTTTTTTTCGAAGACTCACCATATACCGCTTCACCGCTGAAGATCCTACTTGACGGTCTAACCAGACAGACGCTTCAATTTTAGCTTTTGGACACGATGTCATCGGATGGTCCATTAAGAAACCGAGAATCTCTGCTTCTTTTCGTTCTAAACGGACATCATCTTGAGAAGCACGGAAAAATTTTTCTTCTTTTGATCAAATTCGCCCCGCCGAATTTGCGCCCGGATTTTTATCGAGCTCGCTCGATAAATGACCTTTAAAAATCCGAGGCATCCGCCGGAGGCTTAACTTCATTCAGTCGGGGTTTGAACCCCCACTGAATCAGAGAGCTTTTTGCATTCATCCCTTAACTTTAGAAGTGGAGGACTTCTGCTGAATGAAGTTAAATCTAATACGACACACTTCCCATCCATCGCTTCTTCGACCACTTTCTTATAGTCATCTTTTGAGACAAACTTCCTTTTTTCATTTGATCCTTTTAACAAAATCGGCTCTCTTCGATTCTCTTTCATTCGATCAGCATACAAATCAATGAACCATTCATGATCATTATTTGTATCCAGTCTTTTTGCCTCTTCAATCAATGTTAATGCCTTGCCAATATAGCCCAGCCTTGCATACCCAACTGCCAAGTTACATTGTAGTTTAATCTGCTTACTACCCTTCATTCCTTTTGCTAAAGCTTCATTCCCGTAAAAAAGAACGGCTTCCCATTTCCTTTTTTCTTTCGCTAAAATGAATGATAAATGATAAAACGCATCCCGTTTATTGGGTGCATGAATGGTAGCCATTCGCAATGTTTGATAAGCAGCAAGATGGTTTCCTTTTCTTATCTTCTCGTCTCGCCCAACTTCTAAATAAAGGTCTGCCAAAGTGATGGAATAACGAGGTTCTTTCTTATCTAATTGGATAAACTGTTTGTACAACTCGACCCCCTCTTCTAACCAAGCGTTCCTCTCTTCTCCTTCATCTAAGCCTTCGCGATCCAGCCAGTTATCCTCCAAGTCTAGCAACTCGTCCATTGTCTTTTGTTGCATGCTAATTCACTCCCTTAAATCGTTTAAAATGCAAAGAATTTCTCCTTTTTCTTTTACTATCGGTAAGTTTTCTTAAATACGAGTACTTAAAAATATTAATAGGAAATGAATAGGACGAAGGTTTTTGGTTTTATAATGTGTATTTAGCACATAATGTTATTAGTTTATTTTTGAAATTTTCCCCTATTTATCATTTATTTTTCTCCCTCTCGACAGCACTTAAAAGGATACCCAAAATTGGATAGATCCTTCCTCTATACGGATATACGGAATATCTCCGAATAATATTTAATCCCATTTTATTCATGATTGGGAACAATGCAAGTGGACTCTTTTTAGCTAAGAGTGTAAGGGACTTTTGACTTTTGACGGTCCCAATAAGAATTTAACTGACTTAACAGTGATATTAAATTCTTATCAAAGAATCTCATGATTTCAATCGTGGGAGATTCAAATAACAGATACATGTCAGTGGCACATTAAAACAGTGGGATACTAATTAGTATCCCACTATATAATTGTTCAAAAGCACTATAAAGTTGAGACTTTTACATATTTAGGTAAATATTTGATGCATATTGTGGCTATGAAAGGAAGAATTTATATAGTTCACTTAAAAAATATACCCCGCCTTAATCATTACTTTTCATAAAATTTTCAGGAACAAAATGCAACTCGACTTCCTCATAAGGTGATTTCTCATAGCTTTTGATTAATCCATTCGTCAAAATATCTTTTTTGTTTATGATTTTTTGTTTTATTTTAACAGTGATCACTTGTTTAAAAGGAAATGGATCAGCAGAGATGGTATGTTGATCTCTCCATTTAAGAGCCATCTTCACTTGCTTTTCATCCCCTGGCTTCATTGGAAGTGTGATCCCATTTCGAAAAAAGAAGTGTTCTTTTTCCTTTGGTACACCCGGTTCATTTAAGCACATGTATAGGGATAAATCATCACCTAACTTTAGTAACCCGTAATGGAAGTTGAACAAATCATCGTCTAATCCCGCAAAAGATTCAATCAATCGTTTTTGACGATCCTTTTCTTGCTCTATAAAGGCAACAGCCCCTTCGGAAGGATCATGCAGTAAAAATCGAGAATAATGTCTACTGCAAAGAAGTGCCGCATAAGGATCATTTTTTTCCACTTCAAGAATTCCGAATGTGTAAATAACCATTTTCGGCGACAAAGGATAATCTGAAAAAGTATAGGGAGCCTGACTTCGGTCATTCCAAAATGGCTGTTTGTCAAAAGGCTTCCATCCATAGTCATGATACCGAACCGCGTATTGTACTGACTGTCTAAACTCTTCTCCATACAAAAGAGAATCCTCCCAGTTTTTCATCAGTTCACCTGACACGATCGCATGGTTATCTTGTTCAATCATAATAAATTCATCTGCTCGTTCTCTTACAATCACGAGAATTCCCCCTCTCATTTACTATGGATCATTATAACTTTTGGCCAATAAGCTTAAACATCTATGCCTTTTAATACATATTAGATGTTTAAGGCTACCTTGAGGAAGAAGTCTATAAGAGTGCTTTAAATCGTTTTTCATAAGCTAAAAGGTCATTTTAACATAATCTATAGCTGTAGCACCCGGATTGATTAATGAACGAACGATTTGTGGCTCCAGTTGTTCCCACAATAGTTCATTTCTTCCCCTGAACTGTTTGGATTTTTCAGTCTTCATCGGTATTAAATCGAAATTTGTCACACACCGAAGAACGACCCCGAGCTTTTAATCAAGCTCGGGGTCGTTCTTTCGGTTGTCCTTATGCGTTGGAGGCTTCAGAAATGTTCTGAATGGATTTGGACAGCATTGCGTTAAATTCATCATCTGTTTGATTGGCAGTTAGTCCCTCTGTTAAGGCACGCGAGAAACTTGCGATCATTCCATGATTATGTGCTAGCTTTTCATTGGCTTCGGCTTGTGTGTAGCCACCTGATAACGCCACCACCCGCACAACATTCGGATGCTCAATTAATTCCTTATAGAAATTATCTTCTGTAGGTAAAGAGAGTTTAAGCATGATCTTTACGTCTTTCCCTAGGGCAGATAATTGATCGAGTATCTCTTCTTTTAATATTCTTTCTGAACCTGCCTTATCTGCGCTGTGAATATCCACTTCCGGTTCGATAATCGGAACTAGTCCAGCCGCAACAATTTGTTTCGCGACATCAAACTGCTGTTGAACAATTTTCTTGATACCAGAAGGATTAGCTTCCTTAATAAACGAGCGCATTTTCGTCCCGAAGATGTTGCGTTCATTTGCCCGATTCAGAAGCTCGTCTAAACCGTTAATCGGTTTCATGAGCTGAACTCCATCCTCAAGTTCAGCAAGACCTTTATCAACTTTCAGAAAAGACACAATGCCTTTCTTCTCCCATAAAAAGTCAGCTGTGTATTGCCCGTCAATCGAACGATCAATCGTGTTTTCAAATAAAATTGCTCCCAAAACATACTGGGAATCAAACCCAGGACTCTTGATAATACGAGTCCTCATCTCGTGGACCAATGTATACATCTCTTCATCGTTGGAATAGCTGTTTTCGCTAATGCCATATGACAATAGTGCCTTTGGAGTACTTCCGCCGCTTTGGTCCAAAGCCGCTATAAAACCTTTTCCTGTTTGAATTCTTCCAAATTGCTTGTTATTCATAAATAGTTCTCCTTTCGCTGAATGGAATTCTGTACCTGCTTTATTATAACACTTCATGAACCTCTCATGACTAAAGTCACGAGTTTCAGGGTTAGCGCTAAAGCACATTGACCACTTGTGGCGAGGAACACGCGGCCGCTATCCCATTGACAAAAGCCTTTGGGATTACTTTTCGTAGAATTATGGTGAAAAATTCTGTAATATAAAAGTTAGCTTTTTTACTTGATGGAAGAAGATGAACAAAATATACTTATATCAATTGATTTTCAATATTTCTAAAACAGCTGTACATGAAAAACAAACATAGATCGTATATTCATATAGATACTTTTTCAAACTGAAAATATCTGAATAGAAAGCGAGGAGATAAAGGATGAATCGAAAGCTTTTATAGGGTATTTTGGCTTGTGGCTGTGTTTTTGCGACAGGATGTGAAAGTCAGGAAGTGAAACAAGTAGAAAACATGCAAACCTCTCCAAAACAAGCTGAGGAAAAAGAGGAAACCAAAGATCTAACTGAGCAAGGGGCTCCTGATTCTTTACAAGAAAATGCTCCAATGAAAGAAGACACGCCTCCTGTCGTGCAAGAAGAAAAAGTTGTTTCCTATCAATTTAAAAAAGAGATCTATCAAGATGGAGATCTTACTATACACTACCCTCAGCTTATGCAAATGGAAGATAAAAACAAAGAACAGCAGATCAATGAGTTGCTTAAAAAGGAAGTAATAAACCCTTTAAATTAGTAGGTTGGATCATTTCGATTATTAACCCCTTTATGATTTGAATCTATATAGATCTGCTTTATCAAATTACACAAAATATTTCGATAATTAAATCGAAATGATACTTTATTTGCAATAGGAGAGGTACAATCTAAGAGCGAATAGGTGTTAAAGGGGACTTTCTTTGATCGAATGATGTCGCATACTCATTTGTCAGCTTTTCTTCCCAAACGATAGAAATCACTTCATTGTTAGAAAAAGGAGAATCCTCTTTTTCTGGTAAATTCAATATAAGTTGTTCATTATGAATGATTGCTTCTAGTTGACACGTTCTAAACCCGTTCGATACAATCACTTTATAACGGCCAGGAGGAGGAAGTAAGTAAAAAGGAGAGATGAGTACGTTCATATCTTCTTTATTTAATAAAACCGTTCCCTTCATTTGATAAGGTTCACCTAAGAAAAAAGGGATTTGTTTCACTTTTCCGGAAAAAATTAAATTTCGTATCATCGTTGAACTAATTTTTTCACCCGTAAACTCTATTTTTCCTACTCTGATGACATCAAGTAATCCATTCGAGTCAGAATTCATTCGCTCCATATGTCCTTTCCCATTGCAGCCATACGTAAAATCAAAACCAGCAACAACGATCACAGCACCAAAATCCAGGAGATACTTTTTTACAAATTCATCTGGAGGCAAAACGGCAAATTCCTTATCAAAATGGACTAAATAGTAAATTACCACTCCTAATTCCGCTAATTTTTCTTGTTTTTTTTCCTGTGGGATTAAATAGGGGAATAATTTATCTTCTTTTGAAAGAACTTCCTTCGGGTGAGGAAAAAAGCTCATGACTACCAATGGAAGGTTTCTTTTATCTGCTTCTCTTTTTGCGGATTTGATGACTTCTTGATGACCAAGATGAACTCCATCAAAAAATCCCAGAGCCATTACACAGGGCTTTGCTTCATTCATTCGATTTTTCCGATTGCTTCTATTTAAATGAATAACCTTCAATTTTCTCACCGCCTAAATATAACAGGATAAAGCATTTACCTTCCGAAGAGTGTGCTTTCCGCAAAAATGAATGGCTATTCGGAAGGTAAATCATCCTATCTTATGATTTTTCTGGGATCACCGGTAATAACAAATTAATTCTCTTTATATCGACATACCAACCATCTTATCTTCATCGAGGCTTGGTCCTCCTTGAAATAACCGTATGCCCTAATCTCCATCAGACATACGGTTATTTCACCTTTCTCAGTTATTACTAGCAGCCGCCAATGTGTTTTTTTGCTTTTCATAATCCTCGATTGTTATCATATTTAGATTGCTTTTAGGAGTCATGCAGCAAGCGAGTGCAAAATTGTTTTTTAGTTCTTCATCAGGAAGGTATTCATGGGATCGGGTTGTTTCGTGATCGTACTCGCCTTCCAACACTTTAACCTTACACATCCCGCAGCCTCCACGCTGGCATCCAGTTGGAAATGGAATAAAGTGATCCCGAGCTGCTCTTAATGGGGTTTGTCTCGGAGAACACTGATACTCAAATTCTTGGTTTCTTGCTTTTAATGATACTTTATACATGCCATCACCTCACTAAGTATATATAGAATTATGTTAATGCCTTCATAAAGGATTCGGACAATTCTCTACGGTGATAGAAAATACCAGTTCCAATTTCAGATGCATCCCATGTAATCGTCGGCATATCACGGAATGCCATATAACCGCCAGCAAATGCTTCATTTCGGTTTCCAGAAGGATCGAAAAAATAAATGGTTTGTCCTCTTGTAATTCCATGACGGGTAGGCGTAACATCGAATGGAACTTTATGCATCGATAAGAGGTCTGCCGCTTTAAATACATCATGTAGGGAATCCACATGGAAAGCCACATGATGCAGCTTAGCATCAGGCCCATGGACAAACGCAATATCATGTACTGTATTAGTCGTAAATAAGAAACTACCTAGTAATTCTTCTTCGCCTTCCGTTACGATTCTTTCACTTTGTTTAAAATCAAGGACTTCAACAAAGAATCGTGTAACGGTCTTCAAATCATCCCCTGTTAGTAATAAATGATCAAGACGATGTGGTGCAATCCCTTTTGCGGTTAATGGCCATGGATGAGGGTTACGCGTACCCACTGCCGTTCCAAGGAAACCAATTTCATAATATAACTCACAATGATGACCAGTTGGTAAAATAAAATGAACTGCTTCTCCTTCTGCTAATCTTGTATGGCTGGAAATACGTGAGGTAGTACAGCCGAACTCTTCAACCTTCTTTTCATAATAGGCTAAATCATCAAGGGTCTCGACCTTAAAGGCCATATGAACCAGACCCGCTTTATTCGATTTTGTTAAAATTAAACTATGATGATCATATTCATCCCATGCCTTTAAATAAACACTATTTCCTGCACGTCCGGTTTCTTCTAATCCGATCACCTTAGTATAGTAGTCTACTGATTGATCTAAATCTAGTACACTTAATTCTACCCGGCCAAGACGAAGTACTCTTCCCATGTTATTCCTCCTTTTTAAATACTTTTAGGTTCTTTTACCCGTTCTACTAACTGCAGCAACTCACGGTTCGGTCCATGAAATAAGATCATTCGTCCTCCCTCAAGAGTTGGCTTTACATCATCTGACGTAAAGATAATATCCTTCTCCTTCAAAAAACGAATGGTTTCCTCAATATTTTCAACAGTGAATGCGAGATGATTGACAATACCCGTTTCACTGTATTTGCTTCCTTCTGTTAATTCCTGAATGAGCTCAATTTCCATACTCCGCTGTGAATCAAGATATAAAAAAGCCATTTCTCGGTCAGGTTTACGACCTCGAAGCCGTACTTTAAACCCAAAAATATCTGAATAAAACTGAATGGTTTCATCCATATTGCCAACCATGATCGCTACATGTTCCATTTTCTGAATCATCTTAGTCTCCTCATATTTCACTAAGTTTGTAGATAGCAAGAGCTAACACTTGTATATTATTGCTGAACATAATTCAAATTGTTTTTTAATGCCTGCACCCATTGCATGGATTTCTCGTAGCATTCCCCAATTTGCAGCACCCTTTGATCGGTGAAAGGCTTTCCAATCAACTGCAAACCGACTGGAAGATTTTCCGAAGTAAACCCACAAGCAACAGAGAGAGCCGGAAAACCAAGAATATTCGCTAACGGCGTTTTACCAAGGGTAAACATATTGCTGATCGCCATTTCCGGAACCATCGTTCCAATTTCAAACGGTGGCTGAACATTCGTTGGGCCAACTAAGGCATCAATCCCATTCATCTGTTTGATCGTTTCTCTAACAAACTGCTCTCTTCTGCGTTGGGCAAGAAGGTAGACGTTTGCAGAAATATCACTACCAAAGTCAAAACGGTATTTCAAATCATCTCCATATAAATGACCATATTTCTTCAAAAATGGTTCATGCACCGAGACGACCTCTGATTGGGCAATCGCCTTTAACGCGTTAAGAGCCTCATCTATCCCCGGTAAATCAATGGGAACGATTTCCGCTCCTAATGATTCGAGTTGATGGAAGGCTTCTTCTATAACCTTTTTCACATCATCATCAATCCCAGCAAACATATAAGGTTCATAGAAGCCAAGCTTGACTCCTTTTAAATCATGTAAAGAGTCTGACAGAACCGTCACATTTTTTTGGACAGATGCTGGATCCTTTTGATCATGACCTTTCATGACTTCAAGCATAATGGCCGCATCTTGAACTGTTCTAGTCATCGGACCTACATGATCCAATGACCAACTGAATGGTAGACAGCCGCGTCTTGAGACCACTCCGTAGGTTGGTTTAAATCCAACGGTGCCGCACATCGCTGCCGGTAGTCGGATGGACCCCGCTGTATCCGTTCCTACTGCACCAAAAGCCATTCCAGTTGCGGTTGCTACCGCAGATCCCCCACTAGAGCCACCTGGAATTCTTGTCACATTCCAAGGATTTTTTGTACTGCCATAATGGGGATTTTCCGTCGTCGCCCCCATGGCGAATTCATGCAAATTCGCTTTGCCAATGATAACTGCTCCAGCACCTCTTAATTTTTGAACAGCTGCCGCATCCTCAGAAGGAATCCAGTTATCAAAAATTTTAGAACCGCCGGTCGTTTTTACACCCTTTGTTTGTAAAATATCTTTGACCGCAATGGGAATACCGTGTAACGGCCCTCTTACATGATGGTTTGACAACTCTGTCTCCAATTGTTTCGCCTGAGCCAGTGCCTCTTCTTCCATAACCGTAATAAACGCATTCACTCTTGGCTCATGCTCGGAAATTTGCTTTAAGGTCATCTGGGTTAATTCGACCGGTGAAATCTGTTTAATTTTAATGGCGTTTGCAACGTTTTCAATCGTATCAAAAAGAAGTTCATTCATAACTAGACACCTCATAAGCTTCTAAACTAAAAGTAAAGGCCGGCTCTAGTATCGCTAATTCTACTTCCTCATCATCCAAAATAGTTCGTAGATACTCTTCTAATGTCATGCAATCCCTGCTTTCACTTCGAAATTCTTATCCTAATCAAATTCGCCCCGTCGAATTTGCATCCGGATTTACCTGAGCTCGCTCGATAAATTACCTTTAAAAAATCCGAGACATCTGCCGGAGGCTTTAACTTCATTCAGCTGGGGTTTGGACCCCCACTGAATTGATAAAAGCTAGCATTTAACTCACCACTTATAGAAGATGGAGATTTCTGTACCTGTCGCAAGCTATCGGTACAAAAAGCATTTGCTGAATGGAGTTAAAACGTAAATATTAGTAGGATGATTTCCTTTTTTGCCTTCCCAAAGGAAATCACCCCACAACCGAATCGATAATCGTTACATTCATCTATCGATCTAGTAAAAGGCCACCTATCTATTATGACTTTACTTCTTGTCCACCTGCTTTAAACTGTTGATTCATTGGAAATGCCTCTTGCCATGATTTTTGATTGCTGTCATAGATCCCTGCACTATATAGATCTTTTAAGGAGTTATTGTCTAACTTAAAGTTCTCTGCTCCTTTTTGGAACGCTTTCGCTTGTTGAAGTAATAAGCGACGCATATGAATAATCGGTAAATCACTTGTTCCAAGGTGTTCCTTCGAACGGTCAACTATCGGTCCCATTGTTTCAGTTGCTGCATGGTCCTGATTCGCAATTCCACGAATACCCGTAAAGTTTCCTGTTTTTTGCAATTCACGATCCTGAGCATAATCATTTTCAAGGCTGATTTGTTTTTTGAAATGCTCATCTAGTTCTAAGCCACGGCGTTCATGATTAGCTTGAACATCGATTGGACGATCATGTGAAAATTGGACATCCCATGACCAAGTACTGTAATCATCTCTTGGAATAAACGCATGCCACATTCCATCTTCTCCCTCAAATCTTGGCGGATACGTATAAAATGGGAAGATATAGTGAATTTCCATAAACGCATTTTCAGTTTCAGTACCAATTCCAACCGCCACACAACGTTTTCCGTAATTTGTATCCTCGACATCCTGCTTAACCGGCGGATTTTTCACAAGCGGATGATCCGGATCAATTCCTAAATCAGTACTTAAAACCCCTTCACCTGTCTCCTGCTTTCCATGTGCTTTGTGTAGAAATGCTGCATGGACATAATCAAGGTCATTTTCCATTACCTGTGCATAGTTACATTCCTGCCAAACTCGCTCCGACATCATATAATCATCAGGCAATCCCATCCAATAAAATTCAGGGAATTCAGGCTGAGTATCTTCTGGTCCCATATAGGTCCAAACCATTCCTTTAACCTCTTTTACTGGATAGCTTTTAATTTTGATTTTCTGTCTAAACTTTGGATCTCCTTCTTCTGATGGAATTTCCGTACAATCGCCATTTGTATCAAATTTCCAACCATGGTACATACAGCGAAGCCCACATCCATCATTGATTCCATAATATAGTGAAGTACCACGGTGTGGACAGGCTTCCTCCATCAAACCAATTTTTCCTTCCGTGTCACGAAATGCAATTAATTCTTCTCCAAGTAATTTCACACGTTGCGGCTTGCCGTCAGGTTGTAATTCATCTGACTTTAAAGCTGGAAGCCAATAACGTCGGAATAACTCTCCCATTGGTGTACCAGGACCTACTCTTGTTAATAAATGATTATCTTGTTTTGTTAGCATATCAATTCCTCCTATATTGTATTTTACTGTTTATTTCGAAAATTAAGATATTATGTTTATATCTTATTAAATCAAACGCTTTCAAACAATTGACGATTAGGTCGGAAAGTTACGAAAGTTTACAACCGAAACATACAGTCAAGGGTAAATGTTAATCTGATTTTTTAAAAAATAATGTTGAAAACCAGGAATTAGACGTGGAAGGCGATTGGAAAAATTCTTATGAGACCATGCATATTTGCAGCACTTTCCCCCTCACTCAGAACCCGTCTGTTACTTTCTTGAGGGATATGCAAGTGGTTATTGTAGTACCTCTCTAGAAAAAAAGTCGTCTTCAAGGAAGTCGAATGCATCGGGAAGGGCGATTCGCATTGTCGATTTGTCGGAAAAACAATGGACTTATGGGGAGATGAAATTGCACCTGAATTGGCTGATTATGCGCGAGAAGATATTGGCGATGAACTAGACCAAACTCATAAACGTATTGAAAGATAAAGTGACATTTTGAAACGGGGAAATACCATTAGCAACCAAATCAAATTCGCCCCGTCGAATTTGCGTCCGGATTTACCTGAGCTCGCTCGATAACTTACCTATAAAAAATCCGAGACATCTGCCGGAGGCTTTAACTTCATTCAGTCGGGGTTTGGACCCCAACTGAATTGATAAAAGCTAGCATTCATCTTACCACTAATAATTGTTAGAGACTTCTGTACCTGTCGCAAGCTATCGGTACAAAAAGCATTTGCTGAATGGAGTTAAAATTACAAAAGGTTAAAAACCATATACGTTTGTAAAGAAATTTGAATTTCAAATTTAGATGAAGCCTTTGACAAATCGACGCCAATGATTTCTTGAATTCTTGTTATGCGATAACGCATCCCACTTATTGAAACGTTCATTTCTCTAGCGGTTTTATGGAGATTGCATTCATTTTCAATATAATAATATAGCGTTCGAACCAGTTCTGTCGAATTTTTCTCGTCATAGGTTTTTAAGTCAAGTAAAAACTCATGAGCATACGCCAATAATTCCTCCGGTTTCCTCGCATCTAGCAAAATCATAATATGTCCTAATTCATCCGCATGGACGACGGCACTACTTTTCGTATTCATTAACCGATTTTTCGCCTTTGCTACCTCAATAGATTTAGTGGATTCTTTATATCGTTTACTGTATTGCTCAGCGTCAGTACAGAGCTTACTTACACCGATATAGATTGAATCCGTTTCTATCTCCTTTTGTATCAACACGTAACAGTCTTCAGCAAAACTCTTGATGTTGATTTTTTTCTTCTGAAGGTACTCACTTGAAATTAAAACCGTTACTTTGTTATACTTTTGCAGCTTAATAAAGGTCGTGTGAAAGTGCGTTTCCTCTCGACTAAAGAAATTCATCAATGCTTTTAAGGGGCTATTCCCTTTATTTGTGTTATGTTCTTCGGAATCCGGGAAGAGCGTATGATTCGGGAGTTCGAAGGTTGCCACATAATGGGGCTTGTTGATGTTATAGCCAAAATAAGAGAATCGCTTCACAATATCAGCCGTATTGGTTTCACTCTTAAAGAGTTCCTCCAACAAGTCCCCCTTCATTCTCTCTTCCGTTTGAATGGCCGTCCGTTCATTTAACATTTTGACAGCACAAATACTCGCGGCCCTTTCGAGAAAATCTGTTTCAGCATCCCCAAATGGTTCCCCTTCCCGATAAATAGAAATGTAGCCATATACGTCATTTTGAATAATAATCGGAGAAACGAGTAGATGCTGATGAGTTGCCATTTCATAGGACTCAGTTTGAGTCAGGACAAGATCAGATACCTCTTTTTTAATAAATCTTTTGATTTTCTCCCATTGATACTCCTGAATATTTGGATACGTTTCATCAGCATAATGGGCGATGTCTTCAAAGTACTGGTTTTGGATAAAAACCGGCAGACTTAAGTCATCAGCAAGGATTTTGGCAAAATCATGCATCCCCTTGTCCTGAAGGAGAGCAGACGTCAAGTTCTTGGTAATGGACGTCCCGACATGCAGAATCTCACTTTGTCTTTCTACACGACGATAGACAATATCAAGTTCATCGGCAATGTCTTGTTCCTCATAGTTAGTCAAATCATCATCGATTTCAGAACCCCATTCTTCCACTGTTTTTGCCACATAGCGACATTGTTTATCGCCCCTTCCGACACATTCCGTTTCCTTAAAAATGACCCTCTTCCCCATACATTCACTTGTATAACCCCCACCATAACCAATCAGAAAATAACAGATTGGTTCATGATACAAGTCATAATGTTGTAAATGCTGCTTGGCTTCATACGAATCAACCCAGTGCCCAGAAACATCAAACGTTCCTTTCTCCATATCTACATGAAAGTATTCCGGATACGATAAGACACGGCCGCCAATTTGGTGCATTTGTGAGCCAGCTATAAGCCAATCCATGTCACTCTCCCAATCAACCATATCCTTTAACATCCTTGCTTCATATTTTCCACAATGCCAACCGTAGCGAAGAAGAAACCTTTTTGCCCTTTGGATTCCTAACGTGTCAATGAGATCCTTCCTTAATACCCCCCATGCATCCGTACTTGAAATGACCATACGCTTTTCTTGGAAATAATAATCTCCTCCATGATTGAAAAAGGAAAAAATATTTGTCAATTTGTTATTTCTAGTCGATGTCAAAACAACCTACCTCTTTCTTGTTTAATGATAGAATATTCCTAAAATTAAGATCACTACTATCCTTAAAAAGCATTTTTATATAATTTATTTTTTGAATTTTCTCTATTTTACCTTAAATAAAGGAATTCTTCTATTTATTTACTCCATTTTGAGAATATTTTTACTATTTGGAATTAGTGGGGAATAAAACTTTTCAGGAGGCTGGTAGATAGATTGGCTGGAGTAGGATGTTTTCTAGATAATAGACTCATTGATTTAAAGAGCTTCATTGCCTTCATCCCCCTTATAAATTCAGGGGATGAAGGCAATGAAGCGATCGTTCAAACGATGTTCCTCAAATGAAGCTAGGAAACGGCTTTGTGCCTAGTAATACAGAGCCAGCACCGTCGTACATGCCTCTACACTCTATAGTTAATTTCGTCAGAAAGATCTTGAATTGGAAAATCCTCCTTCGTAAAGTCAGGAGCCTTTAATCCCTTTTTGAGAACTTGATTTAAAGCATATTCTAAAGAAGCAATCGTTTTCTCGGATAAATAATGGATCCATGAATCATCTTTAGACAGACCTTTTCCAGTCCATGCTGCAGGACCTTCAATCTTTTTCGTTAAAATAATTCCCATGAAAATCCCTCCTTTATAATGTTTAATTAAATTTTTTTATGGTAGCAATCACAAAAAGGGAGTGGGAAGCAACGTCCTAATTAACAAATGAAATATGAGAAACAAGAAATTATATAAACTACTTCTAATGTTGTATAGAATAGGGAAAGCACTTTTCTTTATGAAGGTCTTTAGAGGACTAGGTGGTTTCATTCAGTATTCATCCCCTCCTTTTGATTAAAGGGATGAATACTGATAAAAAGCTTTTGAAGTGAATATCCTTTTTGACTGTTTTTCTAGGCTTAGATGAAGCCAGGAAACGGCTTTGTGCCTAGTAATACGGAGCCAGCTCCGTCATACATGCCTTCACTTAAAAATGCGTGTTGGGTTACGACCATCGCATCCCTCAGATAACGCTGTAATGGATGTCCGTCGTAGATTGCCGTAATCCCTGCAAGCATGTAAGCGGACTGGACAACACTTGCACCTACACGAGTAACCTCTGCTGCAGCTAAACGAAGCATACTTGTTTGCTCAGGAGAAACTCCGTCACCCTTTAAAATAGATTCCCAAGCGGAATCAGTAGTCTCGTAGAAAAATGCACGTGCTGATCGAAGCTTAGCTTCCGCCTCTGCCACACCCATTCGCACATATGCGCGATCAGCCATCTTAGGTGCGCCAGAAACACTATCACGACCAGCGGCCATCTGAGAAACTTCATCAAGTGCAGCACGAGCAACACCAAGGTTCACCACTGCTAGAACCTGTGCTGCATACGCAATGGTTGGATACTGAAAAATCGGTTCATCTATAGTAGGGACACCACCACGGACAAAGGTCCATTCCTCAGGAACGAAAACATCATTTACCCTTAGATCATGACTCCCTGTTCCACGCATCCCCATGACTTCCCAATTCTCAACAATTTCCACGTCCTCAGGTTTTAGTACAGCTGTTAAAGGCTTGCCGCCTTCCCCAGTGCCAATCCCGACACCAAGAACATCAGCCCCCTTTGAGCCACTTGCAAACTTCCAAAGACCATTTACACTAAATCCGCCTGTTACTTTCTCGGCAGGCTGGACTGGGAACAGACCGCCTGCAAAGGCAACATCTGGTCCATTAGCATATAATTGGGCAAGTGTATCTTTTGGCAGGGCTGCTAGGTAGACATTAGCAGAGCCAAAGCTTGCTACCCATCCAGCGGAACCGTCCGCTTCAGAGATTTTCTCAATTAGTTTAAGAAATTCTGATGGCGAAGTTCCAGCACCTCCAAAGCATTGCGGTACATGAGCACGATAAACGCCCAGCTGCTTTAATTGTTGAACCATATCACGAGGGACGTGACGCTTCGCTTCAAATTCATCCTTACGATTTCGGATTTCGTCCAACACACAGTTAAGTAGGTCCTTACTTTGGATTTCAACAGTCATCTTTTTTTCCTCCCCATTCTTGGACATTCTTTTCTTATCAAATTCGCCTTGGCGTATTTGCGCCCAGTTAATACCTGAGCTCGCTCGATAAATTTCCTCCTGAAAATCGAAAGGCTCGCCGGAGGCTTTAACTTCATTCAGTCGGGGTTTGGACCCCCACTGAACTGTTAAAAGCTAGCATTCATCTCACCACTTATAATCGTTAGAGACTTCTGTACCTGTCGCAAGCTTTCGGTACAAAAAGCATTTGCTGAATGAAGTTAAAAAAACAATTTGTTTCCTAACCTAATCATTAAGTGTTGTATTATCTCATCAGCCTTCCACCATTAATGTCGAAGGTCGCTCCAGTTGTAAATCCACCAGAATCAGAAGCTAAATAGGAAACTAAGTCTGCCACCTCTTTTGGTTCTCCTACGCGTTTTACTGGGATGCTCTCAACCATTTTCGCTATTTTTTCGGGGTCCATTTTATCCATCTCTGGCGTACGCACAGAAGCTGGAGTGACCGCATTAACGGTAATGCCATATTCTGCTAAGGATCTAGCAAAGGTTTTACTTAAGGCAATTTGTCCTGCCTTCGAAGCAGAATAATGAGCACCTGAAGTTAATGGGCCGGCCTGACCACCGAATGAAGACATATTAATGATTCGTCCCCATCCTCTTTCTTTCATCGCCGGAATAACCGCTTGCGAGAAAAAGAATGTACTTTTTACATTCACAGACATGACTTGATCCCATTCCGCTTCATCAATCTCTTCGATTGACGTTTCATAACGGATCCCTGCATTATTAACGAGAATGTCGATTCTCCCCCACTTATCTACAACTTGGTCAACAGCCTTTTTAATTCCATTAATATCAGAGACATCTAATTGGATAAACATCACTTGCTCTTTATCAAATGCTTCTTGAAACTTCTGCTTTGTTTGTTCAAGATTCTCTTTGTTTCTAATGACAAAAACGACCTTTTTTCCTTCATTCACAAAATTTTCAGCAACGGCTAATCCGAGACCTTTATTAGCTCCTGTAACAATTGCGACTCTTTGCTCTTTCATTTGCATTAAAAACCTCTCCTTTGTTCTCTGGTTAAAAATTTGAGAAATACAATCTTTATTGAATTAAAACGTTTTCATAAGCCAAGATCGAATTTCAATATTTCGTTCATCTTCAAATATTTTCCCTATGAACACAATATAGAATATTTAGAATAATCTAACTACTGCATATTAGGTTTGAATAACTAAGAAATATTAGTGCGATTCGTATTAGAACATTCCGAAAGGTACATTTATAAGTAAAGCGCAGCCACTGGAGAAAGAATTCACTCTCTAACATAAGAATCTTATCTTTATTAAAGGCTGCTTTCGTAAAGATTGTTGTTAAAATCCTAATGCCGATTTTAACGTAGAAATAGCTATTTTATGCTTTTAAAATCAGTTTTCGAGCTCTTTTCTCATAAATAAAACTTATTTTGCATGTCAAAATAGCTAAAGATAATAATCATTCATCTTCAAAAGCAACAAAGTTTGCGAAAAGAGCCTTATTAAATAAAAAGTGCCTGGAACCGTAGAACGCCGTATCTAGTAGCTTCTCTTATGCTACTAAATCGATATTCTACGGTTTCCAGACACTTGCCCCTCTACCAATTAAGTCTGAAAATTCTGAACTTTAAACTAAGAATGTAACGATTTCTGGGAATAGGATCAGAATAACCACAAAAATCGTATACGTCACAATAAAATATCCTGTCCCTTTGAAAACCGTTGTAATCGGGATTTCCTTTGATATTCCTTGAACAATAAAGGCGTTCACTCCTACCGGTGGCGTAATTGCACCTATACTTGTCACGATACATAGAAGAATCGAGAACCAGACCGGATCGTACCCGAGTGCAATGATCGCTGGAAAGAAAATCGGGATCGATAAGATTAAGAAGCCTAACGCATCCATAATGGCCCCACCAATCACATAGATCAATAAAATAGCAATAAGGATAATCACTGACGGTACCGCAAGATTATTCACAAACTCGGCCACAGCAAACGGAAGTCTTGTCGCCGTGATAAAACGTCCGAAAACGACCGCACCCACGACTAAAAATAACACCATAGCGGTTGAACGAATCGTACTATCTAGTGCATCTTTAAAGCGTTTCCATGTGAATTTTCTCATCGCAATCGTAATGAGAAGGGCACCAAACGCACCAAACGCCCCTGATTCTGTCGGGGTAAACAAGCCATAGAATAAGCCCCCAATCACAAAGGCAAATAAAACAAATACAGGAATAACCCCTCTTAACGATTTTAGTTTTTCTTTTAAAGGAAATTTTGGTCCTGCTGGTCCTAATTCAGGGTTTCTTTGGCAAAGGAAGATAATCGTTAAAATCATTAAAGTGGTAAGCAGGAATCCTGGTAGTAAAACAGCAACGAACAAATCCTGAACCGATTGCTGTGTTTGAATTGCAATAACAATTAATACTGTACTCGGTGGGATTAAGATTCCTAACGTTCCCCCAGTCGCCACACTGCCTGCACTAATAGCTTGATCATATTTATATTTTTTTAATTCAGGTAAGGCGATGGTTCCCATTGTGGCCGCAGTAGCTGTATTTGATCCACAAATAGACGAGAAACCAGCACTAGCTAAAACGGTTGTACTTGCCATTCCCCCTCTAAATTGCCCAAGCCACTTATAGGCCGCGTCAAACAAGTTTTGCGTGATCCCAGAGCGGAAAATGATTTCACCCATAAAGACATACAATGGAATAATAGCTAATGTATAACTTGAAAATTGCCCCCAAATATCAGCACCAAGAACATTTAAAGCTGCCTCTTTTCCCATAAATAGAAATAATCCAACAAACCCGACGATAAACATCGTGAAGCTGACAGGCATGCGTAGAAAAATGAGGACTAATAAGGCAATGATGCCAATTAACCCAATACTAATTGGATCCATACGACTTCCCCCCTTTTATTTCGGCAATAAGGTCTGTTAAAAGGACTAACACAAAGACAAAAAATCCAAGGGCAGTAAGAATAACAAATGGGTAAAAGACAATTCCTAAGGTTTGAGAAACATTTTGATTGGCAGACAGTGATAGTGCATATTGGAATAGTTGCCAGCCTACGATACTAAAGAAGCCAAGGGAAACAAAAGCAATCACAATTCTTAGGCCCTTTTGTAATCCTTCAGGAAATTTTGTGACAAGTAAGTCAATCTCCACATGACCACGGTGAATTTGCGTATAACCAAGTGCAAAAGAAACGGAAATGGCCGCTAACCAACCGACCATTTCGGTTGTTCCAAGTATTGGGGTTGAAAAGGATCGTTTAATGGCATTGATGACAATCAGAAGCATCATCACCATCACAGCACTTCCAGAAATCAAAGCGAATAATTGACTAACTCTCAAGGCAAATGTTTCTAACAAGCCCTTTTTTACTGCTTTATTTTCTAAATTCAAGCTCACTGATCCTTTATCTGGTGTTAACTCTGTCACTTCACTCAACGAAGATCCCTCCCAAAATGCCCATTTAGATTATAAAATGATTACCCCCTAGTAAAAGCGGAATAGGGAGTAATCATTTATTTCTTTTTTATTTTTGACTATATTGTTCAACAAGTTCCTTCAAACGCTCTTGATATTCTTGTCCAGGTAAACCTGCATCTTCAGCTTTTTTCACGGTATCTAATTGTAGTTTTTGACCAATTTCATCCCACTTTTCTTGATCTTTAAGGGAAACGACTTCAATGCCGTGCTCATCTTCGCTCCACTTTAATACCTCATCCACATAAGTATCTAAATAGTCGCCTGTAAAGTCAGTCATTTCTTGATTTAACTCATCAATAACCGTCTTTACATCTTCTGGAAGGGAATCCCATTTACTTTTATTCATAACAGCAACAAATGTATTCAGTGTAAGTGGATAATCGGTTACGTATTTCACCATTTCAGCGTATTTCATATCCTTTAATACTTCACGTGAAGATACATAGCCATCAACAATTCCAGTCTGCAGCGCTTCTGCGACTTCCCCTTGAGACATCCCTACTGGAGAGGCTCCCAGTTCTGTAAATAAATCGGTGGTCGCACCTGAAATACGTAATTGTTTCCCTTTTACATCGGCCAAGCTTTCAACTGGTTTTTGTGATTGAATATAAGCTGGCTCAGAAGCAAAGGCTGTAATAATTTTGAAATCTTTAAACGCATCTGGTGAATACTCGTTCACTAAATCAGCTATTACTTTACTAGCTACTGCTGCATTTGGGTATCCAGAAGGCATATCAGAAATCGCTAACAATGGAAATCTTCCAGGTTCGTAAGTTGTTGACGATAACCCAATATCAGCAAGTCCATTGGCTACTCCGTCATACATGTTCTCCGCAGTCAATAGAGATCCGCCTGGGAATGTGTTGACCTTTACCTTTCCATCTGTTCTTTTTTCTAATTCTTCAGCCCACTTTTCCATTTGCACAGCTGGGAAGGTTCCCGCAGGAGCAAAGAAGGCGTAGTTTAGTTCAATGACATCTCCACCACCTGAATTCCCGCCACTCGATGATGAACCGCTACAGGCTGTTATAATTAGCATCGTTATTGCCATTAGAATAAATAGTAATCGTTTCTTCATAGTCTCAATCCCCTTTTATTTTTCAAGTAAGAAAAACGGTCTGCCAATCACAGCCTCTAATCGGAAATACTTGTCCAAACCGGTTGCACGAAAAGCATTCGTCATATCTGCAACGGTTTGTAAATCTGGTACATTATAAAGAAAACAGGCATGCCATCCAGCACTTCCAGCTGGTCCTGCTGTTAAAATGTCTCGGTCAATCGTTCCTAGTAACTCAGACCCATTCTCTCTCCATGATGCAATGATTTCATTTAATGCAGGTAAAATCTCATTGGTTTTCTCTTCACCAGTTGTGTTAAACCAACCTGTTGATTCAAAATAGAACATAACTCGTAGTGGTGATGGTACTTGTGGTGCATCGTGTTTAATTCCAGCCATTTTTAAATTCCTCCCTATTTTTAAGACAATATTGTTTGTAAAACTCTTAATGCATTTCCACCAACAATTTTCTCGATTTCTTGAACCTTGTAATTTTTCTTTATCAACCATTTGATCATATTACTCATCGCTTCGGTTGGGTTCTCTAACCCTTTGACAAACGGAGAGGCATCGTAATCTTGATTGCCATGTGACTCATGAAGCGATAGCATCAAATCAAACGCATTTTGCAAAGCGACATGATCTCCAAAGAACGTATCGGGTCCTAAACCAACATGATCAAGCCCAACTAAATCAATTAGATATTCTAAATGCTCCATAACCGATTCGATTGTGTGCTCATTCGGATTCTTTGAAGAAAGTGTCGTATTTGGTGCGGCACAAACTCCAATAACGCCCCCTTTTTCAGCACAGGCTAAAAGCACTTCATCTGGTTTCATTCTAGGTGAATCCCAGACTTTTCTTGCTCCCGCATGAGTAATCATGACAGGAGATTCACTCGCTTCTATCACATCTAGGCTTGTTCGATCTCCACAATGAGAGATATCAATGACCATTCCTAGCGTGTTCATTCTTTCAACTACTTTTCTACCAAACTTCGTTAATCCGCCATCAAAGCTTTCTGTTAATCCAGATCCCAGTGTATTGGCATCATTATACGTAATCCCCATACAACGAATGCCAAGTCCATACAGAACATCCACTCGATCGACTTCATTTTCTAGAATGCTAGCCGCTTCTAATGAAGGCAAAATGGCTACTCGTTTCGATCGCTTTGCTTCCTCTAGGTCTTTATAGGTTTTAGCCAGATAGACTGTATCCTGTTTGGCAATGTCACAATAACGAATTCCCAAGGTTAAAATAACATCGTCCCACTTTAGCCCATTTTGAGAAGTAATGATGGAGATTCCATCCATAAAATTCTCAAATATGACATCGATACCGGAGCATGCTAAGCCCTCATAATCAAATTCTGTATGAAGCTGGCGACAATACGGAATGATATCATCGGAATTTTTGGGAACAACAAAGCCATGGTCCCGTAGAGAAACGATCGGATAATATTTTTGAATCGTATTGAAAATTCGTTCCTCTGATTCTAACAGCTTCATCTCATAGGTTTGCCGGTACCTTTCCGATTGAGGGAGCGGATACGGCTTATAGTGTTTTTCTGGTGTTAAATATTGAAAGGAGCGGTATCCATCATAAAGTTTGTCTGTCATCATCATCCCCCCAGTTTGTGAATCATTATTTTCTGCAATTGGTTTCTTGTAACCGTTAACACTTCATACCATTCAAAGTGTTAACATCGAGTTACTTGAATTATTGGTCGTGATCCTTAAGGCTATTACAATCCGTATGATCTCTCCTTCACGACCATTCATTTATGCGAAAAATGACTCTTTCTGTATTCTCTTGCTAGTTTATATCATAGAACATTCTGAAAATTGCGACTACAGCATAATCAGTTGGAATTATATGTTCCAATTCATACGAAACATACAGTCTTTTAGGGAAGGTTGTTGCATTGAACTAATAATATGAAACAAGAAATGCGCTTGTTCTTTACTTTGTAGATATTGGGATTGAAAGACTTTACTATATTTATCGCAACACTTTACATGATCAAGAAAATAAGTCGGTTTATCTTAGAAGCATTCTTTTACAATCATGCAGCTATTAACCTAACGGCTAAAAATGATGCGTACACCCATACTCACTTAAAAAACGACTAATAAAATAGAATTGATACTAAACGTAGACTTAAATCAACTTAAAATACTCTCGAAACCTACATATCCATCAAAATTATAAAAATGTTGAAATAAAATCAAATAGGGTGACAAGTACTTTCTAGAAACTAGAAGATACCTGTTACCCACCCTATTCATATCGCTATATAAGAAGCATATAAGCGATAACATCTACAGTTATAATTAGAGTAACCGCGAACCCCAAATTCCATCGAACTAATCGAATAGGATTAATTCCAATAATGTTCGTCATCATAGAAGAAACTATATTAAATGGATTTACCATTAGTAAAGCGAGCAAAGTTGCAATCAATAAGAAGACAAGACCATTTTCATTTCCGATAAAAAACGGATTAAGGATTTGAGCTAATAAAACAATTAAAACAACCGCATGAATCCCTAAATAGGATAAGAACCAAAGCATTAGAGATACAAAGATACAGAAAATAAACAAATGCATAAAATCAAATTGACTAACTAATATCTCATTTAGAAGACTAAAAACAGGCGATTTTTGAACCATTGTTAGGAAATAACTGGCGGCCAGAAAAAGAATATTGAAGTTTGCCATCTTTTTCACACCTTTAGGCCATGTTTTTTTCAACCGTCGAATGAGAATTGGAAATTTGCCGATAAATATACTCCATATGAGAGAAAATGGAACCAAAACTAAGATAATCGAAATCAACATACCAGGCTATGGGGTCAGACCCCAGTATATGATTCTTTATATTTGAGTTCTTAGGGAATGAAGGTTTGCCGTTTACAAATGACTGTTTCATCTTTGTTAAGGTTTTCAAACGAGATTTTTCTTTTTTGATTTTATTTTTAACCGATTTAATCTGTTCTTCTTTATTGGTTATGTACAATTTGTTTAACTCAGCGAGACTTTTTTGAATGGCATTAGCCTCTTGAACAGCACTATTCGCATAGTAATCGTCTAAATTGAAACGACTTTTCACTGTAAGGTGCATAGATTTAGACCGTTTATTCTTTCCTGAGCGATTTTCCTTTGTAGTTGTACTGAATGCGAATTGTTTCGCTCGATTGAAAACAAGAAGAGCATGAGTGATGGCTTCAATATATTCTTTTGAGAGTGTATCTTTATAGACTCTTACAGAAAAATAGGTTCTAGTTTTCATCACTCATGCTAATTTTCAAGTGCCAAGAGATCCTTTTTCACCTGTTCTTTATCCAAGTTATTTCCAATTAAAATTAAATTGGTCGGAAATTCCATAGGTTGAGCAAATATGTATGGAACTCCATATGCATATTGAACTAAATGAGTACGAGGATCGTCCTTAAAACGAACAAAACCTTTTACCCTAAAAATATTAGGAGAAAGTGCTTTAAGCCAATATTCAAAGTCACTTCGATCGATATCTTCTTGAAACGAGTAAGTCATGGTTCGGATGTGCAAGTGATAATGAACATGTAGCTCTTCTCTATTTAGGTCGTCATTCTTTTCACGGCTTGTCCGAAATTTTGATAGTGGGACATCTCCAAATGTGGTGAGAGATAGCTGCGCTCTGGAGTTTATTTCTTTAAGTTCAGTTTGAATCGTTTCTAATTCTTCAAAAGACACACAGTCTGTTTTATTAAGTAAGATGTTGTCTCCATATCTCACTTGCTCTTCTAATAATTTTTGTAGCTGATCGCTTAATTGAGTGCGATCAAGCCACCTTTTTGCGTCAACTATGCTGATAATGGATTTCACTTGAACATAGGGGCCAATAACTGGTGATAAACATGCATCCAAGATTTCAATCGGATGGGCAACCCCTGTTGTCTCTATATAAATCACATCCGGTTGCTCCTCCTGGTAGAGCTTAAGAAGTTGAAGCTCCACTTCATCCTTCATCGTGCAGCAAATGCAGCCATCCAAAAGTTCGGTTAAGGTTACGTCTGTCCCAATTATTCCAGTATCTACTGAGTATTCCCCTAGTTCATTCATTAACACAGCAACCTTGCGATTCCTTTCCTTTTCTTCCATTAATAAGTTTTTTAATAAAGTCGTTTTCCCGCTGCCTAAAAATCCACCTAAGATATAAATATCAACATTTTTTTTCATTTGTAATCCTTCTTTCTTTTTTTATTAATCGGAAAACTAAACTACAGCTAAAAAAGATGCCCCTATAGAGGAAAGGACCAAACCTGATGCTGCTTATCAGCATGAATAAAGGTCGGAATATGTATGAAAGGTCATGAAGCAAATTAGCCTTATAAATTAGAAATGAAGCGATGCAAATCCAAAAGAAAGATTGGCATCACTTATGGGCAAAATTACTTCAGTTCTGACTTCATTTGAAATAAGAGTTCACTACTTGTTGGCTTCTGCGGGAATACCTTGTGCGCACATAAGCTGTATCCTCTCGTTTGAAAAATGGGTACTTGTGCGGATAAAGTAACCATCCAAGGAAAAAAGTCTACTAAAAGGTAATCCCATACTCTTCCGTTTCCGGCTGATGCACCTGGTGTCCAGCCGTTAACTCTTTAAACCATCCAGGTTATTTAAAAGATAGTTTAAGATGGTCGTTTTTCCCGCACCTAAATACCCACTCAAGACTGTTACAGGTATTTTTTTCATCAATTAACACCCCTTACATAAATCGTAATAATTACGATTTAATAATAACACAGAATTTAACAATAGTATAGACATGAAGATAATGACAACAGATGAAACTAATTCATGAACTATTGTCAAAATATCAGCATACATTTTTAAACTTCTTCGCTTGCAAAACGTAATGATTTCTATTATCATTAATGAGAAAAATCTTATCCTGAGGTGATAGCATGAAACCAAACATTCATCCGAACTATGAGAAAGTAGTATTTATGGATACAAACAGTGGCTATAAGTTCTTAACAGGTTCTACCAAAAGATCAAATGACTCCATCGTTTGGGAAGACGGAAATACGTATCCACTAATTAAGGTAGAGATCAGCTCTGATACGCACCCGTTTTACACAGGAAAGCAGAAATTTGCAGATAAAGGTGGAAGAGTGGATCGCTTCCTTCAAAAATATAATATGAAAGAAAATAAATAATCCATTCACTTAATATAATAGTTAACTATTTGTTTATCTAGATAGTTGATAAAGAGAGTTAACATAGCCTTTTTACTTTAAAGAGTCTAATTTCTAAATCGTAATCGTTATGATTAACTAAGAATATTTAGGAGGCAAACGTAAGTGGCAAAGAAATCCAAAGTTGTAAAGGAACTAAAGAGACAAAAAGTGGTAGAAAAATATGCGGATTTAAGAAGAGAACTAAAAGAAAAAGGTGATTATGTTGCATTAAGTAAGCTTCCTCGTGACTCAGCACCTTCTAGGCTTCATAACCGTTGTCAAGTTACTGGGAGACCTAGAGGCTACTTAAGAAAGTTTAAGATGTCTCGTATCGCTTTTCGTGAATTAGCACATAAGGGACAGATCCCCGGAGTTAAAAAATCTAGCTGGTAAGCAGTGGAACGACAGGAACATCGTAAGTATAGTGCTTACCAGTTCCTGTTTGATTTATGTTAAGAATACCCATTGAAGATTTAGAAAGGCCAGCCAATACATGGGATTAAATGATTTTGAACACTATTTTGAACACTAAGGGAAAGATGGTCGTTTGTAATGAATGAAAAAATGATGGAGATTTTTGCGAGAAATATTGTGGCTTCTCTACCAAGGAATAAAAGAAAGCTTTATCAATTTATTTTAGACATTGAAGATAGTTTAGCACAGCAAGCCGAAACGAAGGAACAATTTTTAACCCTTCTCAAAGAGCAATTACCCCACCTTCAGGCAGCCAATCACTTTAATATGTCGTTACATGAAATAGTTAAATTGATGCACGAAATTGAAGATGAAATAAACGAAAAACTAGAAAGCAAGATAAAGAATTATAAGTGGATTGACTACACAGAGCAAGTACATGGTAATCAAATTGAGACAATTAAGAACAAACAGTATTTTCTTGTTTTATCGTAGATAATGAATGATGTACTCTAAACGAGTATTTTTAGATACAAATATTTCCATATAAAATCCAATGACAGGTACCCTAAGCTACTTAAAGCTCATTTTTGATTTGTTGAAGCGATGTCCCATCTGTTTTGGCTACGTAAACATATTCAATGATGCTTTTGATGATGGCTCCATGCATGAATTTCGGTCAATTTTCCTGTAAAACCAATAATCGACATGCCATCGTTGAACTACCCACCACTTAATTTTCTAACGAAAATTTGAAGTGGGGGATTCCTAAGAACACCGATCTATCGATCAGTTATGGATTAGGCGATCCCCGCCATTCCAACGGTTAGAAGTCTTAAGGCTTCATTTTTAAGATTTAAACTTGCGTTCATATCTCGGTCATGATGGGTATGACATTCTGGGCAATCCCACTCACGTAATCCGAGATCCTTAACGTCTTTATTTTTGTAACCACAACAAGAGCAAAGCTGACTGGAAGGAAAGTTTTTGGCAACCGTCACCACTTGTTTACCGTGACATTGGGGTCAGACCCCAGTATCTCAGTCTAACAACTCGTCCATTGTCTTTTGTTGCATGCTAAGTCATTCCAAATCGTTTAAAATGCAGATGTTTTCTTCTTTTTTTCTTTTATTATCGGTAAGTTTTCTTAAATACGAGCACTTAAATATATAAATAGGAAATGAATAGGACGAAGGATTTTTGATTTTATTATGTGTATTTAGCACATAATGTCATTAGTTATTTTGTAATTATCGACATCACTTGAAAGATTCAAAAACTTGGATAAATCCTTTCTCTATAATGAGCGTTGAAACGGTACATTTGCGTGCCGAATCAACATAGTTGAATTCAGCTAAAATCGCTTGAAGTTCAGCTTCGGTAAAAATCGTGTTATGCTTGTTCAAGAGAGATTCCTCATTTCGTAAAATGTTGTTGTGGTGACTACTATTTTACATGAGAATCTCTCTTTTTTATGCAATTTTATTGGTAGAAATTAGATAATCAACACGCATGATCTCACCTCTTTTTTAATTATTTTTAAGTGATGAAGAACTCAAACAATTATAATTAGATGCTGTTGTTGAGTCTAAATCACCTTTTGTTGTCCCTTCGTCACCGAAAGCCCATAAGCCTGTATGTTGACCTCTTGCTTCACGAGCAAACTTCACAAATTTACCATTTTTACGAATATTATACAAACGTTTGTTCTTACTTTTGCAAGAGAATTAAAAAGGGTGATTTGGAACTCGTATGGTGATTTTTTTCAAGTTAAACAGAATATGTGCTCTCGAACAGTCGGACAATCAAGATGGCAAGAAAGCCATCCCTTGTCCGAAGGCGATTCATCCCCCCTACTCACTATCGTTCCTTGAGGAAGGGGTATTCTCGCCTATTTACAATAAAACTAGTGGCAAATTCTTACGATCTAAATACATCATTGCTTTTTTCCTCCTTCATCAAAATGATTTCATCTCGCAGCTTTTACATTAGTTCTTGTGGAATTTGTAGTAAGTAGTCTATGAAGTATATAAGGGTAGATACATTTATGTGTCGTTCTTCTTGTGGATAATCACTTTTTTGTAGTATTAATCGAATTAATTTACGTTTAAAGCGATAACACTTCTCGACATCGTTTTTTGCTTCATTGGCAAACTTGCCAGCCAACACAGCGATGGCGAATGGATTACTTGATCGTAGGAGTTTCTCTTCTTCTTGATCATAAAAAAACGGAAGAAATCGTTTTATAGAAACGTTTCTTCCGTAATAAATCCGAACTGCCTTTTGAGACTTTTTACCTTTTTTCCATAGATTGCTGATTTTTCCTTTTCACTTCCTCAACATCAGTATCACTATAGATTCCTGTACCATGTCCGCCCGTGGTTTTAGCTAAGAATTCTTTGGCTTCATTATACGACATGCCTGAACGTTCATTTCGTCTTTTTACATCCTCAATGTTTGTACCTGCCACTGTATATGTATCATCGCTATTTTTGTTATTTTCCATCATCAAGATCCCCCCATTCTATACCTATTATTATCTCTAAAAAGGACCTAATTAATCATGGACTCTGAATCCTCTTCCTAATGCTACGACTTTTCTACACAGAAAACGATTTTTTCTAGATTCGTCACCTTTTCTTTTTCTCGTTATGGTAAGAGTACCCGGGAATACGTATGCCTTCCTCCACATGATGTTGGAGTAGGAGAAGTCATGAAGGATTCAGATTCCTTTCTTTGCTACGACAATCAATGCCGGAGAATCGATAGAATAAGCTTTAGACTGAAAGTTTCCGTATACATCAATGGTCTTGAACCCGCACTGTTTTAATAATGGCATTAGTTCTGATTTAGTAGCTGGAAATAAAGGGATTGTATTTGTTTGAAATTCACCATCAACAGTCAGGGTACTAGTGAACAGAATTTGGTCTCCCTCTAGTTCATATTGACGGCTAAATTCAAATGTGTCGGTTTTTTTGATAGGAAACGTAAAATCTTGTTTCGTTAAAACTCTTTCAAAATTGACAATTTGAAAGATAAAAACCCCTTCCTCCTGTAATTTTTGAAAAGCATGTTGGAAAAAAGTTTCGATTTCCCCTCGGTTATTCAAGTGAGCAAGGGTGTTTCCGATGCAATAAATGCCGTCATATGTTTCCTCCCCCTCGTTTAATTGCTCCATGGTTTTGGAAGCAATTTTGACTGGATTCTGGCAAGATTGTGCTTTTAGACGGATTTGTTCCACCATACCTAATTCCGGCTCTGTTGCGGTGACTTGAAATCCTTGCTGCGAAAGAGCAATAGCCATATTACCCGTACCTGCTCCAACGTCTAAAAGAGAGCCTCCTTTTTTAAAGTGAGAGGCTAAAAACGTAATGGCTCTTTCATTTGCTGGAAAAATGGAATCGTAAAAAGGGGTTAATGTTTTGTAAAATGACATAATTTTATTCTCCTTCTATATAAAGTAAGAGTCCTTGAGCGGGATTCTTTCGCTGATGTTCACTTTATAAAATAACTATAAGTGTTTTCTCCTAAAAAGAATGTGATGGTGGGCACATTCTTTTTATATTGTTTATAGTCTGTTATAAAACTTTTGAGCTTAGTCACTTAAGGTCTACATTAATAGGTCCTTATTACTGATTAACCTTTCTTATTCCAGGGACAAAATCATCCTTACACCATCGAACAAAGGTGCCTGAATGGCGAAGATATGTCTTGGCCGTTTTCTTCTCGAGAATACCTTCTCTCATTTTTTCCAAGACCTCTTGTTCATACACTTGATATAAATCTTCTAATTGCTGAATAAACTCCTGGGATGCCTTCATTCTAACTCCCCCTCCTTAGTCATCACATACTATAAAACTTAACCACTGCCTTCTCTTTATCAACTATTTCAAACTTCCAATGCCTCGTCGTTAACTTATTATCTAACGACCAAATGACACCTGTTGGCCATTTATCAGGCACTTTCCTATTAAAAAAACTGTTGCCCCAAATATTGGACATTCCCACTGTTTGGAAGCACCTGCGAATCCATGTCTAGCAAAAAAGACATCTCCAGAATTACCTTGTCCTTTAGACCAGAACTGATGTACTAAATTTAATATTCCATGAACACCAGAATTTTGAATATGATTATGCTTAATTCCAAATGAATCATAGCAAACAGCAGTATAGAACTTTTCCCCTTCACCAGAAAAGCCATAGTACTGAATTTTTTCAATCATATGGTTTAGTTAGGTTTATTGTAATGCGTATGTTTATATCGTTCAAATGTATGATGAAACTAAAAAAAGCTATTCACGTATAGTGAACAGCTTAATGTATGAAAAACATTTCCGACAGCCTTTCAATAGTCAGCACATCCGCAGGTGTCCAGTCTAATGATTTAAACTCGTCTGGCAATAACCATTTAATTGAATCGTGCTCTGTTAAAACGGGTTGTCCCTCCATACAAGCCTGTATGTTGATCTCTTGCTTCACGAGCAAACTTCAGAAAGTATGCACTGTATTTTACGTCAGGTATATATGTAGAAGGTTCTGCATACCCATTCAACACTAGATCGGCGTTCAACATTTTGGTTCGCATTTCATTTTCATTCATAGCATTTGTTGGTACCTCTAACCAAATAATTCTTAAGTACCGTGAATAACGATCCGTGTCAGAAACATCTTTTTGCATCCATACTTGTTTTCCTTCTAGTTTTAAAGCCGTATAGCTGCTTGCTTCCTTCCCATACTCTTCTGTTCTAATGATAGACTCAGGTGTATTTACTCCGACTAAACGAACCCTTCTTCCATCCGCAGTCTCGAATGTATCACCGTCTATGACTCTACCAACCGTAACACGTTCCAATCCATGCCTGCTCTCTCGTTCTTCTTTCCATGCTCCCTCTTGTTTTTCTTTCTTGTCCTCTTCTTGTTTCATTGATTCAGCTTTTGCTATTTTACTAGCTACTTTTGCATCGTGCATGAACTTAATCGTAACGAAACACCCCATCTCGAATAACTCCTCAAAATAAAGCAACGTCAACTTGATTCTGTTATCCTAAGTAGCTGGCATTGCCACCTTTTGTGATTCAACTTATGATCATCTTCTTAAAGGAATGAATTGCAGTTGAAGGAATTTGATCGGTCTTCTTTTCACAACTATTTCAATAGGCAACTATTTTAGTCAGGTTTGAGTACTCTTCGATTATTTTCTCTCCCAGGAAAATAGTTAACGACTTGGACAAAAGCATGTAGCATTCTTTTTCTTGTAAAAGTATGATCTAAAACAAACTCTCCCCTTCTTCTATAGTCAAGGAAAAATAACAAGAACCGTCCCCTTATCCCACCAAATCTCGAAACCTGCCAAACTCCTTATGAAACGCTAAATGAACCGTTCCAATAGGACCATTTCGCTGCTTGGCGATGATAATTTCGATCCGATCTTTTTGTTCCGCTTTCTGATCATAGTAGTCATCTCGATAGAGGAAGGCGATCACATCAGAATCCTGTTCGATTTGGCCGCTATCGCGAAGATCGGATAACATTGGACGCTTATCTTCGCGGCTCTCAACGGCTCGGCTTAGCTGTGAAAGAGCAATCACCACCACATTTAACTCCTTCGCCATCCCCTTTAATGCCTGGCTGACTTCACTAATCTCTGCCTGGCGGTTTCCTTTCAGTCTTGGGTCCCCCATAATTAATTGCAAATAATCAATCACGACAAGAAACCGTTTCTCTTCTCCGTATTTTCGTCTTAGCTTCCTGACATTGGACCGAATGAAGTTCACATCGATCCCGCCTTGATCAAAAATATGCAAGTCCAACTTTGAAAGTGTCCCCATTGCCTGATGAAGATCGCTCCAATCATGTTCTTGAAAAAGCCGGTATGGATTTCTTAATTTCACCGAACTGACTGCCCCTATTCCGCTAAGGGCCCTTTTTAGCAATTGTTTTTTCGCCATTTCTAAAGAAAAAACGATCGCGACATCTTCTTTGGCTGCTTCTAGAGCAAGCTGTAAAGCAAAGGCTGTTTTTCCAACGCTTGGACGGGCACCAACGACAATCAAATCACTTTCTTGAACTCCCCCTGTCAGTTGATCTAAGGATCTAAACCCCGACGGAATTCCGGCTATATCTCCCAGATCCTTTTCGCATTCGTGGTATAAATCAATCAAACTCTGTTTGATTTCACCTCCATTCTCGACAGTTAAATGATCTTCCACCTGTTGTAAATTCCGAATTCCGTCACGTAAAATAGCTTCAATGTCCTCATGCTCTGCCCGTTGTTTGATGCGATGGGCAATCTCAATCGTTTTTCTTTTTTGGTAATACTGTTTTACTGTCTCTTGATAATAGTGAAAGTTTGCCGTTGATGGTACACTGCCGGCGAGCGCGGCTAAATAACTGCCTCCACCTATATCGCCGATCTGTTTCGTCCCTGCTTCCTCGGCAACCGACACCATATCAATCGGCTTCCCTTTCTCAGCCAAACCTAGCATTAAAGTAAAAATGATTCTAAGCCTATGTACGTAAAGATGCTCTGGACGAATCGTACAGTCCTTCATCAAATCATCCTCTAAAAATAAAGAACCAATCAAGGCTTCTTCGACTTCCAGACTATAATATGGATTTTTCTCCATTAGTTTTCACCTCTTTGAATGCCAAGTATCTCTCTCATACGAGCTAGCGACGCTTGTACGACTTCATCACTGGCAGGTTTTTCACGATGATATAAAAACGCGATGGTCTCTTCAACATTTGGAATAGCTCGTGGGCCAGTTTCTGGTTTTCGAACCAAATCTGAAACCCTTGGTGCATAAGGCGAGCCTGCCACATGCTTGCGCAAATTCTTCTCCAGTCTGCTAAAGGAATCATTTTTTAACACCGCAAACCATTCATTCACTTTCTCCTGATGTATTTCATAAGGATCATAATAGACAGAAATGAGCTTTAATAATTGGAATACCTCTCGCTTAGTCATCAAGATCAAAATCCCCTTCACTGTATGTTTTCTTCGCACCTTTTTGATTGCAATAAGATTCAAATTTGGTTCCAAACAACGTCTCAGGTCTCAGGTATTTACTCCAGAAGGGATCCTCCAGCCATTCTTCTGTCTTTAAATCGATGACCTTTTGAAAATCCTCGAGGCCAAATCCTTCGTTCCAGCGTGCGGTAATGAGCTCTTTTGTTTTCTTTGTTCCTGATTTATAAGATGAATGACTTTTGTTGTTCAAGTAGGTAATGATGTCGGAAAAAGGAATCGGTTTACTTGTTGTAGTCTCTGTTGAATTCTCTGTAGTAATCTCTGGTATTGCTTGGGACATTTTGTCCTCTTCTAAAGGACAAGTTGGAACAACGATCGTGCCAATTTGTCCTGTCGATGATTCCAAAAAGGCCCGTGCATTGGACTCTAATTCTGCCAATTTTTCATAGTTAATCGAGTACCATTTGGTTTTGTCTATTTTTAATCGATTATAGTTTGCCGAAAGTAAATAACCTTGATCCTCAAGCGACTTGATACTGCGCTTAATCGTTCGCTCTGACCAAAAAGGCATCTGTAATTGCCAATCCCTGTATGTGTTATACACCCATTTCCGCCCATCCTTTTCGTGTTGACTAGTTACGAGCCAATAATGAATTTGCTGCAGCATCACCGCTTCATTCAACCCTATTTTCTGTGCTAGTGATGGTAAGATCATAATGGGATTTTCATGAATTAATAGCTTGCTCATCTTCTATTCCTCCTTTTCATTTCAACACGTATATATCAGAAAAAACCCCTTTTAAGCTTTTGCATTTTTGAGATGTGGAAAACGATTAAACCTATATACATTACTGGACTGGGCACCATTCATTCTTTCGGTTTCATAGACCGTGAGAATGCCCATCCTCTTTGCTTTTCCTAGCATTCTTTTAAAAGTAGAGCGGGATATCCCGTGATTATGATATTCTTCATGAATCGCTTTTAAAATGGTGTCAATTTTCGCATCGCTTACTCCAGGGATGACCGCCGCAAAACGAACGAGTTGTTTGAGTCCGACTCTTTCCCCTTTGGTCCATTCCTTGTTGTGATGTTGTAACCACATTTCCATATGGTGATGAAACTCTTCTAGTGATTGAAATTGAGAAAACTGTTCTATTTGTTCGAATGTGCCACCTTTTATATTCATGCTTTTGCACCACCCTTTCACCTTCTTTATATAGATTTAGGGGGAAAAGTGACTGTATAAATTTATGACAGTTTTGTGAACAGCTCGATTAGGACTTAGATGAAGGATGTTAGGTATAACGGTTGGATGCTTTTCGCTATTTTAGCTTGATCAGTCCGTTACACCGTATTTGAAAGATTCTATTTTGAAAAAAATGAATCATTTTTTACGAATGGAGGAAGAAAAAGTACATTTTGTCCCTCAAATTTACACGTTTGTGGCTAGAAACGCGCAAATTCTGCAGTCGAAACGATTTTTTCTAGATTCGTACCCTTTCCTTTTTCTCGTTATGGTAAGGGTACCTGGGAATACAAAGAACGGTACACAGTTCAGAAGGATCTCAAAGATGAATTTTGATCAATTGGCTGCGGAGTATTCAAACATGATTCACTCGATTATTTATAAAATGGAGATTGTTAAACGCGTTAACAAAAGAGCAAAAATGGACGGATCAATGTTGCTATCCTGAAAATGAGGATGAATTTGACTTGAAATATGAGGATCATGTGCTGGAAATGGAAGATTTATTGAGCCATTTCTATCATTTAACAGACTTACAAAAGAAATGGGTAGTCTTGCGCTTCTATGATGGTTTGTCAAATAGGGATATAGCCGAGATGGGAATATTCCTTTGCGTAAAGTGAGGGCTTGGGGAGATCTGGCAATGAAGAAGTGTATCCCCTCAAGACCAGCTGGCGTCTCTTAGGATACAGGATTGACGCCAGCTGGTCTTGAGGGGATATTCGTTTATGAAAAAGGCTTTGTTAAACAATAATCATTCACACAACCATGAAAATATAGTCATTTAAAAAGGGACTGCTTTCTTTTCAGGAGCAGTCTCTTTTTAAAAGAAAAAGATCAAGGAGCAGTCTTTTGCTTATTTTAACAAAAAAAGCGAGAGAACCATCCCTACGAGAAATGAGGTCTAGATGATGGAACAATTGATTCCTCTCATTAGTGAGGTAGGCTTTCCTGTTGTCGTTACTCTATTTTTGCTCTATCGAATTGAAGCAAAACTAGATACGGTCGTACAATCGATTCAACGTCTACCTGATCGAATAAGTGGTGAATAGATAAAAAAGTCGCTGTGCATTGTGATCTATAAAGTAGATCATATAAATTCGGATATTTGAAGGGAACTCAGGATGAATAAGCTTTAGTTCCTTTTCTCTCCTCTTTATTCTGTCTTGAATTCCCCTTAAGTCAACCGCCACCTTAAATCTACTTTTTTCCACCTCGGTTGCTTCCTTATATGCTCTTTTAATACTAAACTCATTATCTTCTACTTACACTCTTACCTCCATTAGTCGAATAAGACAATATCTTAATCTGCAATTACAGTCATCTTTTCCACCACGTTTTCTATTACTGAATTTATATCTGCATAGCCATAATAACGAACATACATCACTGCTTTTCCTTTAGAAGCAAATACCTTTTTCATATCCTCATCCACATGAACAATCAAAAGATCCACGTCTTGATGTTTTGTTTCAACAAAATCTTCTCTACTATCATATCTATATCTTTCTATTAAATCAGAAATCAGTTTTTCCGACAGAGATGGTATACTTAGCTGATAAAACTGTGTATGAATTGCCGGTGAATATTCATCGCTCCCATCATCCCATATTTTTCCAGGTATCATACCCTGTTCATCTGTTTCATATTGCACGGGTGCCAATGGACTCCAATTATATGAATATCGGTTGCCCCAATCCACATTGTCACTCACATAGGAAGGTTCCCCTCGAACCAATGCTGGATTCTCTTCTACATCTGCTAATCTAACAATCGGTAAGTCAACACTTGCTTCGGGCAATGTTTTCGTATCCATTTTTATAAGCTGTACGAATGGAATGATAGCACTCAATCCAACCACAACGGTAAAAAGAAAAGCGATGGTAGAATGTAATCGGTAGTGCTTCTTCCAAGGTGCATGATGGTCAATCGATTTGCCTTCGATAAGATTCCTTCGCAACGTACGAATGGAAATGGATGCTTGTAGCGAATGATAGGCCGAGTATCCAAGGAAGATGGCTAAAATGGTTTGTTGAATAGCTGTGCCTTCCACCATCACTAAGGTAGGAGTCCCATCAAGAAACCAAATAGCAGATAACATACCGATCATTAAAATCATTGCAACAACTACCATAACAGCATTTAAAGCTAATTTCTTGTCCAGTTCCTTTAATGTATAAGACTGCTCGGCGGGGTCTGTATGAAGCTCTTGTGCAGTGAGTTCTTCAGGTGATGAAAAGACATGAAAAAAACTATAGCTTGTTACATAATCCCAACCACTTTCTTCATACATCTGTATTTGTTCTGGTTTAAGCTTTTTCTTTATCGATACATCTATTCTGTACCTCATTTTCTTCGGTTCAGCTTTAACAAACTTGGCAAAATGGATTCCCATCTTTTTTAGATGCAACCCTTTAGCAGCCATGTCTGCGAACCAGCTTTCATGCTCACCAATTCGCCAATAATCACTTGGCCGAAGTTTATTAACTGTTTTCTTAATCCTCATCACCTTCCTCTAAAATGCTACTATCTTGTATCAAGGCTTTTAATCGACCATACTCTTTATGCAAAGCTTGCTCCCCTTCTGCTGTTATAAGATAAGTCTTCCTTCTGCCATCATCCTCTGCCAGTGAGATAAGACCGTCCTTTTGCATGCGTGAGAGTACCCCATAAAGCGTCCCCGGCCCCATTTTTACTCTGCCATTTGATACCTCTGTAATGGCATGCATAAGCTGGTACCCATGGTTAGGACGCATTAATGCTAGTAGTACATAATACATGGATTCGGTCATAGGTCCCCCATTATATGCCATAGCTTACTTCCCTTCTTTCGTTCTCTAGAGATATTATGTTTCGCGATATTATGTATAACGATATATCGTATAACATAATATTACATCATGAAATTTCCATTGGAAATATCATTTTCTCGGTTATTTTTAAAGGGAAAGCTAAAGTGGATAAAGGTTTTAAAATAAATTACTTTAAATTCCTTAGAAATGGCAACTATTTTACAACCATTTCATAGTTCAATCAAGCGTTTTAAATCTCCAAAAGACTACAAAGTTTAAGAAAAGAGCCTTACTTCATCTTTTCATTCTTTTCGTTAATGTTCACGCTAAACAAATAAGGAAAGCATTCTGTTCAGGCACAGAACACTTTCCTATTAGAGAGATTGTATAATCAACCAATTAAGTAGTAACTTTATTCAATTATTTGGCTTTTGGTTTCTCTTTTCCCATAGCGTCAAATAATTGTGTGGATGATAAGGAATTAAATGGCATAGATACATTATGTTTAATCCCTTGGTTGTAAGACGCGATTAAGTCTTTAAGTAGAACGGCCAAGGCAGTGTCTGCTGTCCATTCAGAAACATCGCTCCAATTTCTAGCGACCCAACTATCGCCTGTGCTAACTTGTAATAAGTTTAATACCTCTTCTTCAGGTAGGTTATAGTGTGTCGCTAATTTAAGTCCTTCAGCCACCGCATTCATGTTAATACCTAGAATCATATTATTAACTAATTTTGCTACTTGGCTGTTGCCTGGTTCCTTGCCATAGTAGAATGAATTGGATCCAATCGCATCAAAGTAGGCCTTAAAAGATTTCACGATGTCTTCTGAACCTGATGTCATAATCGATAATGTTCCAGCTTGGGCACCTGAAGCACCACCGCTTACCGCAGCGCTAATTAATCTCAAATCACTTTCTTCTTCCACTTTTTTGCCTAATTCATTCATGGTATCAGGGTCAAGTGTACTCATAACAATAATTGTTTTATCTTTAGGTTGGGCAGATAATAGACCGTCCTCACCAAAAATAATGTCAACATTTTGGGCATAGTCACGAACCATTGAGATAATCGCTTCGTCAGCTTGTTCCGCCACTTCTTTTAAAGTTTCTACCATTGTTATTCCAGCAGCACTTGCTTTCTCATAAACACCTTTAAAAGCATCGTATCCAATTACCTCAAAACCAGCTTTCTTTAAATTAATTGCCATTGGGAAGCCCATTGTTCCTAATCCTACAAATCCAATTTTTTTACTCATGATTAATTCCTCCATTTTGTTATATACTTTTTTTCAAGTAAATCAAATTCGCCCGTCGAGTATGAAAACTTACTACAGTAAGATCGTTAAGCTAAACCTAAGAGGGCCATGATCACGATAACGGCCATTGCAATCCAGTGGGTAACACTTATACTGATAAATCCATTTTTGAAGGTGTCTTTCATTGTTAATCCCGTTATATTGTTAAATATAATCAAGAATCCAGAGTAAGGAACAATGGATAGAGCTCCAGATGCGATTGCGATTGAGCGGTGAACCGTTTCCGGATCTAATCCCATTTCCAAATAGATAGGGGCAAAATTCGCAACAGAAATACCAATTGCCCCAACAGCAGAAGCAGTAATACCGCTTATAAGACCTGTACCGATCATTAATGAGAGTATGGGGGGTCCAGGAATGGATTGAATCAATTGAAATACACCCTTAAACGCCGGAACACTTGTTGCAATGCTACCAAATGCAATGGTACTACCAGTTGTTATCGTTGATGATAACGATTCGTTAGCACCTTGGTTTAATACCCCTTTTTGCTGATCAATTTGTTTACGGAATAATATAGCACTCAATACGATCGCAACAATTAAAGCGACAATGATAATGTTGTTCACAGAACTAAATAGTAATATGATGCCTAATAACACGATGATAGGCAGTAAACTGATAATGAATGGTGGGAGCTCACGTTTAGATGTCACATCACTACTTTCAACCTTCTCATCCACATTAAATGTCTCGTTTTTACGCAAGCTTTTGGACAACGCGAATTTCATAAATACTAGTATGAAGACAACTGCTACGATGGAAGTGACGATTCCAATAACCGGCGCAGCAGTTAATGTGGTTCCCAAAGCCGTTGAAGGCACAATATTGTGTAATGAAGGTGCCCCAGGCAACATCGTCATAGTGAACGTTGAGGTCCCACCAAACACAGGAATGGCAACTAATTTCCACGAAATATTAAGTTGTCTGAAGATCGGTTTAGCCATTGGAATTAATGCGAATATGATGACGAATACATTAATCCCACCGTAAGTAAGAATGGCAGAAATAATAAATAATGCCACTAATGCGTTATACGGGTTCTTGATTCCTACCACAGACAATACTTTATTTGCAATTGAAATCGTTGCCCCACTTTTATCCATGTATTTCGCTAATATAGAGCCTAATAAGAAGATAGCGAAATTTGATGCAACAAACCCAGCAAGTGCCGTCATATAAGAATTTTCTTTGCCAAATACGGTTGCTAGTATAGGTACATCGTTAAACAGCAACACGACAATCGTCGCGATGGGTGCAGCAACGATGATATTGAACTTTTTAATAATAAAGAGAATGATTGTTAAAATACCTAACAATATCCCAAATATTCCTAATATATCCAAATTTAATTCTTCCCCCTTTATTCTCTTGTTCTTAAAGATGCTAGCAATTTATTATTTTACTGTTAAACTTTCGGCTTTCCATTTAACAATGTGCTTCTGCAGCATCCTGTAAGTTTAAATGTTACAGAAATGGGAATCTAATATTCTCCTTTTTTTGGTACTGAACATTTTTTCAACAATCCATCCTAAACCATTTATTTCTCTTTGAAACTCCCCTTTTTTATTGAATCCAAGTTATCATTTTTAAAACCAACAGGTTAAAATATATTTTAGTCATATACATTTAATCAATAAGTTTATAATTGAAATATCTCGAATTCATAATAAAAATAAGTCATTATTTCATTTCCTGCTACTTCTTTAATAGAATCAACAGAAAATACTTTGTTGTTATATCTTTTCATAAATGCTTCTCTTAGGATCAAAAGCATATATCGAGAGACCTACTTTTGTAAATTTAAAGCCATAGTAGTCCCAGTTCACCTAAGCATACAAAACCGATATTAGATGCCCCCAGTAATTACGGACTCTTTGTTTTCAAAAGATGTACCATGATTTCACTCCTATAATTTAACTTTTTGTTCACAATTTATTCACACTTAGTATACATCTTATATTTATATGAGTAAAATGAATAATAGGAATTAAAAGTATTCATATTTTTCATAGATTGGAGACGGCATTCATGGACATACGTCACCTTACTTACTTTATAGAAGTAGCCAAATATAAAAGTTTTACCAAAGCTTCCAAATCCCTTCACTTGTCACAATCAACCTTAAGTAAAGTCGTTAAAAGTTTGGAAGAAGAATTAAATGTAGAACTAATTGACCGTTCCGCAAAGAAAATTGGATTAACGGACGCAGGGGAAATCGTTTTGGCGGAAGGGGAAATCATTATGGAATCGCTAAATGATTTATCCACCCACCTATATGATTTAATGAACTTAAAAAAAGGAAAAATAAAAATAGGCATACCTCCAATAATTGGTTTTTTATTTTTTCCAAAAATCATTAAGGGGTTCAATAATCTGTACCCCGATATCAAAATAAAAATCTTTGAAGATCATTCAAACAAAGTTAAACAGGATGTCAAAGACGGAATATTAGATTTTGGTGTGGTAATGCTACCGGTGGATGAAAAGGAGTATGATGTTATTCCCTTTGTTTATGAAGAACTGTCCCTCTTCGTCCATAATACCCATCCATTAGCACAAAGGGAAAAAGTTGAAATGAAAGAGTTAAAAAATGAAAACTTTATTTTATTTAATCAAGAACTTATTCATAACCTTATTATTCAAGAATGCCTACGAGCTGGTTTTCGTCCGAAAATTGCCTATGAAATTTCTGAGTGGGGTTTTATTAGTGAAATGATTAGCGAAAACATAGGGGTTTCGATTTGTCCAAAACCCATAGCAAAAAAAGTTAATCAAGATTTAATCAAGGAGATTTCCATCGCAAATCCAAGCATTCCTTGGAATTTAGGATTTATTTCAAAAAAAAGAAAACAGGCTTCACCTGCAGTTCGTGAATTTATCCGGTATATTTCAGCACAAATACCTATTAAATTATGAAAAAAGAAATGGATCATATGAGTTATATGTTATTTAACGAATAATGAAAACTTTTTCAGTCTTTATCCCACAAACCAAAAACCCTCACAAATGTTGTTAAAACAACGTTTATAAGGGTTTTAATTTTATTAAAACGATTCAGGTTTTGAAACGAGGGACGGTTCTCGCGTTTCTCCATTATTTCCAATTTCACTCCCTTTCGTTATTCAGAATACCTTTAACAGACAAAACCTGACTCAGAGAATGAATCAAGCTTTAGACATATCTTTTAGTTTGACACTCCCACAGCTAAAGCAGTGGGAGTGTCAACTGAATTGAAAATAGGAGTATTAACCGATTTCTACAACTCAATAAAATTTTAACGATTGTTTTTTTCGTACATACTCGATAATCGAAAAAACAAGCTGTTCTTCTAATGATTCAAAATTCTTATCTATCAGCAATCGTTGCCCTTCAAATTTAAAGGGTTCTACCATTACTTTTCTTTACTTAAATGTCTTTTTTCCAATCTTTCTTCAATTCTTTCCATTGCAGCTTGGTTACGTAATAATAGAAGTTTATTTTCTTTAACAAGCTCCGTAAAAGAACGCTTTTTTCGTTTAGTCATTCTCTATGCACCATCCTTATTTATTAAGGAAGTCTTTTTAAATGTAACCTAGACTAGAGTTTTCTGTGTCCATACTCCCTTGCATGTATAACATTCTTCTAATCTTTATTTATTCATCTATCTACAAATACGACTTTCAAAGGCAATCTGTTATTCTCAATATTCACGTAAATAACATTTATTTTTCGTCTAAATCTGCAAGCGTAAACATAATAGAGGTAAAAGGAAAAGAATTTAAAATGTATTCTAATTTCATTGGTTATCACCTCCTTCTTTCATTCTTCTCACTAAGAAATGTTTTCATTTTCTAGTCTTGTTGATATTTTTAAACGTCTCACGGTCCTAGGTAAAGTTTTTTTAGATTACTGACTTTTCAAGAATTTCAACAACATCTAAAGTTTGAATACTTTCTTCTACTTCTTTTGCTTTTGTACCATCACCGATCATCGTTAAGCAATAAGGACAGCCTGTACTAATGATCGTTGGATTCGTTTCAAGAAGCTGTTCGGTTCTTGCGACATTGATACGCGTTCCCTTATCTTCCTCCATCCACATTAATCCTCCGCCAGCACCGCAGCACATCGAATTTTCTCGGTTCCGCTCAGGCTCTACGACCTTCACCCCTGGAATCGCTTTTAGAATTTCACGAGGTGCATCATATACATTATTATAACGTCCTAAGTAACAAGAATCATGGTACGTAATCACTTCATCTACTCTATTTTTCGGTGTCAGTTTTCCTTCTTTGATTAGGTTTTCTAGTAATTCTGTATGATGATACACTTCTGCCTCTAAACCAAATTCAGGGTATTCATTTTTGAGTGTGTTAAAAGCATGTGGATCCATTGTGACAATTTTCTTTACTTCATACTTTTTAAACGTCTCAATATTTTTATTTACCAGCTCTTGGAATAAAAACTCATTTCCAATACGACGTGGTGTATCTCCAGAGTTCTTTTCTTCATTTCCGAGGATCGCCACCTTCACTCCAGCCTTATTTAAAAGACGGGCAAAGGATTGAGTAAGCTTTTGACTGCGATTATCGTAAGAGCCCATCGATCCGACAAAGAATAGATAATCAAACTCTTCGTCTGCTTTTTTCAATTCTTTTGCGGTTGGAATCACGACGTCCTCTAAAGCATCACGCCAATTAACACGTTCCTTCCGGTTAAGCCCCCATGGATTTCCTTGACGTTCAATATTTGTCATCGCACGCTGAGCATCAGGATTCATTTTTCCTTCCGTTAAAACAAGATAACGGCGCAAATCAATGATTTTATCGACATGCTCATTCATAACAGGACATTGATCCTCACAGTTACGGCAGGTCGTACATGCCCAAATCTCTTCTTCTGTTATAACATCCCCTATTAAACTCACACTTTCCATCGTTGCCGCTACTTCTTGAGAACCGGCACCCACTGCTAAGGCTAATTGATTGCCTCTTGTGTTTTTAAAAGCAAAGGCAGGCGCCCAAGGTTGTCTAGACGTCACTGCTGCTCCTTTTTCTGTCAAATGATTTCTCATCTTAACAATCAGATCCATCGGAGATAATGTTTTCCCGGTTCCTGAAGCTGGACACATATTTGTGCATCGTCCGCATTCTGCACATGCATACAGATCAATCAGCTGATGTTGGGTAAAATCCTCAATTTTCCCAACACCGAATGATTCGGCTTCCTCATCCTCAAAATCAATCTTCCTCAATTTCCCAACAGGTCCGCTTTTCTTAAAGAAGATATTGACCATCGCAAATAACTCATGAAATTGCTTTGATTGTGGGACAAACACTAGAAATGTGAATACAGTCAACATATGAACCCACCAAAATACGTAGAATAACACAGTTCCTGCCGTCGTTCCGATTCCGGCAAACAACGTTGCAATGACTCCAGAGAATGGAGCGTAAACCAAATTCGGTTCGTGACCTAGCATAATGGTTTCGACTGCCAATGAAAGCAGGATCGATAAGGTCAGCGTGAATAATGCGATATACACAAAGGCGGCTTTTCCATCACGCTTCCATTGCAACCGTTTTAGCTTTTCACCATAACGGCGATAAAATCCATAAACTACAGCCAACATCATGAGAAATGTAGCCCATTCCTGTATAAGACTGAAATATTTATGCGCCTCGCCAAAAGGAAATTCATAGCCTTTAATAAATCCTTTTATAATGAGTTCAATAAGGCCTATTTGAATGATAAAAAAGGTATAAAATAATACTAAATGCATCAGACCGCTTTTCTTGTCTTTGAATAATTTTGACTGACCGAAGCCGTTGATTAAAATCAGATTGAAGCGTTCTTTCAGATTTGGTTCAAACTCAGCTTTTTTGCCAAGCTTTATAAACAAATACCGAGTATATACTAGATTGACAAATAAATAGACTGCATATCCAGTCACAGCAAGGAAAGCTAGTAAATTCAGCAATGATAACATCCTTTTTCATTCCCCCGATCACAAATCTGGGAGGATTTTACTCCTCCCACTATCACATTAGACACCCATACCAACGGTGATTTTTTTAAATTCTTCCGTTAACAATGGCACAACCTCGAACAGATCACCTACAATACCGTAATCAGCTACATTAAAAATCGGAGCTTCTGGATCCTTATTAATGGCTACGATGATTTTGGAATTGGACATACCGGCTACGTGTTGAATGGCACCGGATATTCCGCAGGCAATATAAAGATCAGGTGTGACTACTTTGCCGGTTTGACCAATTTGTAAAGAATAGTCACTGTACCCAGCGTCGCAGGCACCACGAGACGATCCCACTGCACCGCCTAACGTATCTGCCAATTCTTGCAACACTTTAAATCCTTCTGAGCCTTTCACTCCGCGTCCTCCAGAAACGATGATTTTTGCTTCTGTTAGATCTACACCGCCTGCTGTTTTACGAATTACATCTTGTACAATCGTTCGTAAATCTTTTACTTCCACATTTATGGACGCTACTTCCCCTGTACGTGATTCATCTTTGTCTAGCGTATTGATATTATTCGGACGGAGCGTAGCAAAAATTACTCCATCCTTGATCACTTTTTTCTCAAAAGCTTTCCCTGAATAGATCGGACGAGTAAAGACAAACTCATCTCCATTTACCTCAAGACCAACAGCGTCTGAAACAAGGCCTACTTTCAACTTTGCTGCAACTCGTGAAGAAATCTCTTTTCCAATCGAAGTATGTCCGAGAATAAAGCCCTCAGGTTTTTCCGTTTCTAATACCTGCGTAATGGCCTGAGTGTATCCATCTGATGAATAATTCTGTAAATAAGGATGTTCAGGAATTAAAACACGATCGGCACCATATTGAATCATCGTATTGGCTAGACTAGCAGCCTCACTACCTAGTAATAATCCTACTACTTCGCCTCCATCTGCAATTTGTTTTGCAGCAGCAATCGCTTCAAACGAAACTTGACGCAGCTCCCCCTGGCGTATTTCACCTAACACTAGTACTTTTTTTGACATATAGGTCCCTCCTCTAATTTTATCTAACGATTGATCTACTAATTTGGTAATTAAATTACTTTTGCTTCTGTTACTAATAACGATGTAAGTTCTTTTACCTGCTGCGAGATTTCTCCTTCAAGAATTTTCCCTTTCCCTTTAACCGGTGGTAAGAAACGATCGACCACTTTTGTTTTTGCTTCAACATCCTCTTCATCCATATCTAAATCATCTAATTCTAGTTTTTCTAGCGGCTTTTTCTTCGCCTTCATAATACCAGGCAGGGAAGGATAACGGGGTTCATTTAGTCCTTGTTGACAAGTCACAAGCAACGGAAGCGTTGTTTCAACGGTTTCAACATCTCCTTCAGCATCACGTTCAATCACAGCTCTATTCCCCTCAAGGGTTAGCTTCGTAATCGTTGTTACAATCGAAATTCCTAATTCCTCAGCCAGTCTAGGACCAACTTGTCCAGATCCGCCATCAACTGTTACGTTTCCTGCTAAAATAATATCCACGGCTTTATCTTTAAAATAAGCGCTTAGAATAGCAGTGGTAGAGAATTCATCTCCCTCTTCAACCTCCTCATCATCAATCAGAACCGCTTTATCTGCACCCATGGCAAGAGCTGTTCGAAGTTCTTTTTCCGCATCCTCTTCACCAATTGTGACAACAGTCACTTCTCCGCTATGCTCATCTCGTAGTTTAAGAGCTTCTTCAATTGCATACTCATCATAAGGATTGATGATAAATTCTGTGCTATCCTCACTGATTTTTCCACTTTGAATCGAAATTTTTTCTTCTGTATCAAAAGTTCTTTTCATCACAACATAAATATTCATCTATTTTCCTCCTCGTCCAAATCTATTATTCTATTAATCTAACTGATTACCTATTTAAGAAAACTCAGACACTCAACCTTCATTTGATTTTGAATGGTCGATTAAATATTCACAAAAATCCCCTTAGCTTTTGCTACAACTTCATTTTGATCATTGTAAATAAGACAATCGATATAATTTAATGTCCTTCCTTTTTTTACCACAACCGCATCTGCAATGAGGACCTTTCCTTTTGCTGGTTTTAAAAAAGTAGTATTGATGTCGGCTGTGACCATTTTCTGATTACTGTTTTCATCTGCTCCAAATATATTGCCCATTGCAATATCTGCTAGTGAACAAATAACCCCTCCATGCACGACCCCTATACTATTTAAATAAAGAGGTTCTATCGGCATGGTGACCTTTAAATTTGTTTCACTTATCCTCTCGTGTTTAACCCTTAAAAATGCATCGAATGGACAATCAACAAACTTCGTTTGCATCGTTAACACCCCCAATTATAAATTGTGCCTTTACTATTTCCTTTCGTATCTGTAAAATATGAAATTTGACATAAATCTTGATTATCAATATGAACAGAGTAATTTTCCTTGTTGCTCTGTTTAAAAGAAAGCAGCTGGCCATTACCTATTAAGGCCATTTTTTCAGAATTTAATTTAGCACTCCTTTCTATCAAATAAGCTAGATCATTCATAGATTCCCCCTATTCTCAAATTAATAGATAGAGGCCCAGCAACAATAAGCCTAAGCTCCTGTTTCTGGGCCTCTATCTATTAGTTAAGAAAGATTTTTGGACTTTCCCCATAGATATACCAGCATTTCTTATTTCTAAACGTAAACTGCTGTCTTCGACTCTTTGTATCGATCCCAAGCCGATTTGATAGATTGAATGACAGCGCCTTGTGAAGGTATTAATACATGACTTCGAAGAATATCAATTAAAGGATTTATTCCCTTCTTTAAATCATATCCTCTTACAAGAGAGGTTAAATAATAGTTTGTCAAGTCTGCAATAAATGTAAATTCAGCATCTTCAATAACTTCTGTTTCAACATTAATCACTAAAACGACTGCCAGTGATTTATATCTTTCATACTGCGTAGTTCCTCTTGGAAGCTGGGCGAAACCAGCGATTAAAACAGTATTATTTTCATTCATGCTTATAACCTCCTTGTTATTCATATTATTATTTTACATCTAATAGGGTTATTAATTCAATGCTTTTTTACAATTTTCTAAATATTCTTTTTTAAACAGAATGATTACTAGGAATAGAAATTAGAAATGTTGTCCCATTGCCTAATTCACTTTTAACTTTAATGGTTCCTCTCATTGCCCGCACAATGCCATACGAAACCATCATACTCAAACCTGTTCCCTTAGATCCGCTTGTTATATAATATGGCTTTCCCAGCTGTTCTAATTGCTCCTTACTCATCCCAGTTCCTTTATCTCTAATTTCAATGATTACATTTGAATGATGCACCCCGGTATAAACAATTAAACTCCCGCCTGAAGGCATGGATTCTATCCCATTTTTAATGATATTTAATAAGCATTGCCGGATTTTTTTTGTATTTCCGGTGATCGTTCCTACTGATAAGTAATTAGTATAAACATTAACGGAATTTCCTTCGGCTAATGGCCGCAATATACTAAGGACCTGATTTAACTCTTGGTTTACATCAATTTCTTCCATTTGATCCGTAAACTGTCTTGAATAAATTAGATAATCTTTAATAATTAACTCTGCTGCCTCCAGCTCGTGCTTTACCATTAAGAGGTATTGCTGCCTTTTTGTTTTGTCAACTTCCGTTTCTTGAAGAAGCTGGACAAATCCCACTGCTGCTGTCAGCGGGTTCCTTATTTCATGTGCTATTGCGGCTCCCATTTGTTCAAGCGCAACCGTTCTTTCCGAATCAATGACGCTATTATATAAACGAATATTTTTTAAAGAAAATTCGATTGAATAGGAAAAAATAAAAACGCCCAGAGTTGGAACGAATAAATAGGAAAACAAGGTTTCAAAATCCAGAGAAACCCAATTGATCAATGGTAAAAGTAATCCCGTTATAAAACTAAGGATAATAGCAAGAATTACAGAAAGAGATATACGTCTTTTGGGATTTTGTCTTATAAACCAAGGATGAAACTTTAAAAATAGGAGGAATAATGATCCATATATAGTTAAATTCACGAAAAATCCTAGGTCAATTCCATAAAAGGCTCTAATAATAATGACGATTATTGGCAGTAATGGTCCAATCCCAAAATATAACCCGCCAATTAATACGGGAATTAGTCTTAAATCGTATGAAACATGGGGAATAGGTTGATAAGAAAAAAGAAAACATACTAATATAGAGCATATGAAACTGCCTAAAGTTATTAATTCAGGCATATTTCTTCTTCTCTCTAACCACATCAAATAGAAAAACAAAAAAACTAATAATAATGATAAGTTGAATAAAAGATGTCTGGTTACTTCCATTTTCCACCATCCAAGGCACTGTTAATAAAGTAGCATAATAAAAATTGGAGCAACGCTTCCTACCTGTAAGGAAGGATAGGACCACGTACTCCAATTCTTTTGAATTTTTTTCCATACCTGCGTGTCTAACAGCCACTCTAGAGTATTGAAAGATGTCATGTGATGTGGTTTGTTCGTAAAAACAAAATCACATCACATGGACGGAAATTGTTACTACTATAGGTAAATTAACGCGAAGGTATCTGCCGATAAGAAGCTAAGATTCCTCCGTTGGCCACCTTGCTTGGGAGTTCACGCCCGAGAATTCTTTCTGCTTCCCGGGTTACCCCGATAAGCTTTTCCAAGTCAATTCCGGTTTCGATACCCAGTTCGTGACACATGTGAACAAGATCTTCGGTTGCAATGTTTCCGGCAGCACCCTTGGATCCACCGAATGGGCATCCTCCTAACCCTCCTACTGAGGAATCAAAATGTGTGACCCCCATCTTTAATCCAACATAGGCGTTGGCCAATCCCATCCCTCGGGTATCATGCAAATGTAAGATTATGGTTTTATCTGGCCACCTATCTTGCACTTGACCCACGAGGTACTCGGTGGAAACCGGATTTGCCCATCCAACAGTATCACCAAGGAGGATCCGATCGGGATCAATACCATGCGCGTTTGCTTTTTCTATTGTTCTAGAAATCAATCTAACCACATGCCCAGGATCGACATTCCCCTCATAGTTACAACCAAAAACTGTCATAACAGCAATTGTGCTGATTGGAACATTAAACTCACGTAGAATGGCAATCCGTTCATCCATTTCATCGAATGTCTCTTCGATGGACCGATTTGTATTCTTTTTGGAAAATGTTTCACTCGCAATTATACTAAGGACGCCTTCCAAATCAAATTTCCCAGTGGCTTTGGCTCTCTCAATCCCCTTAGAATTCAGGTATATACACTGGTACTCTGTACCTGGATTCCTTTTAAAGCCTTCAGCAATCAACTCCGCATCTGCCATCTGCGGCACCCATTTCGGACTCACAAATGAAGTAACTTCAATCACAGGAAAATTGCATTCAGAAAGCAAATCAACTAATCGAATCTTATCTTCAGTAGACACTGGTGTCTTTTCAATTTGCATGCCTTCCCTAGGTCCTACTTCGCGTATTGTTACCTTCTTCGGAAATGCCAATCTTATCCCTCCAATATAATCTAGTTATTAACCTCCGTCATACTGTCAACGGAAATTTAGTACAATAAGAGATGCAAGCAGTGTTCCTCTCTCTATAAAAGCCTAATACGATTTTAGAAAACTACTATTAATGTGATAGAGTTTACCGTTATCGTCCTGATCTATTATTAGTTACCTAAGTTGACAACAATGTTTCTTGGGTTCCGGGAAGTAATAAACACAACCGGCTCTGTATCACTCATGTTTCTTTCAATATGCGGCAGATATGGAGGTACATTGAAGAAGTCTCCAGGCCCCAGTTCGACGAATTCTTCATAGTTCCCACCAAAATAAATTCGCATATGTCCGCTGAGTATATATCCTCCAGTCTGAGCTTCTCCATGATGGTGTGTACCCGAATCTTTTCCCGGCGCAACGACAACGCGGCCCTTCCATATGTTCGGCGTATCCAATCCGGTCATCCTTGCCAGATTTTCAGTTTGATTCGCAGCCGTATTCAATTCATTGGCTCTTACTACTATGATTTCTTCATACGTTTTGGAAAAGACAGACGTGTCCTTTTCATCCAGATTGACAACGATATTCGCCTTCGTTCTAGAGGTAATAAAAACTACCGGTTCCGTCTCGCTCAGTGTTTCCTCAATATGCGGAATATACGGTGGCACATACACAAAGTCACCCGCTTCTAAATCCACAAACTCCTTATAATTCTCACCAAAGCTGATTCTTGTACGGCCACTCAGAATATATCCCGCTGTCTCTGCTTCTCCATGATGATGGGCCCCAGATACCTTTCCTGCTTCTCCCGTTACTCGTCCCATCCAAAAAACCGGTGAATCAACCCCTGTGACTCTTGGCAAGTTTTTGGATTGGGCCGTCTGCTTCGAAAGTTCAGCCGCTTTAACTGCAATGACTTTATCGTTGCTTTTACTTTTCATAACCATAACAACACCCCATGTTAGAAATTTAATAGATTCATATGACAATCAGGCTTCCAGCTTGATTGATTCATCAACCGTTACAATCTCATTTTTAATACTGCCAATCCCTGAAATCGATACTTCGACGACATCCCCTGACCCTAAAAATAACGGTGGATTTCGTTTTGCGCCGATACCACTAGGTGTTCCGGTAAGGATAATATCCCCCGGAAGAAGCGTCATCCCCTTTGAAAGCTCCGCAATAATACGGCTAACAGAAAACATCATTAAATTCGTATTACTGGACTGAACCGTATTTCCATTTACTTTGCAAGTGATCTCCAAGTTCTGAACATCTTCTATTTCATCCCTTGTGACCAGCCAAGGTCCCATAGGACACGATTTATCCATACTTTTCCCCATAAACCATTGACCACCATGAGATTGCTGTACATCCCTTGCAGATAAATCATTCGCACACATATATCCGAAAATATAATCGGATGCTTCTTCTTCAGAAATATTTTTTCCTTTACGTCCAATGACAACAGCGAGCTCTGCTTCATAGTCAAATTTTTCTGTAAAGTTTTCCGGCAAAGGGATCCCCTCATTAGGACCAGCTATAGTCTCTGTAGCTTTTGTAAAGACTGTTGGTTTAGTCGGTAGATCAATATCTTGACGGAAACGTTCGTTAAAATGTTCTAAGTAATTCCACCCCACACACATTATGTTGCGTTCTAATTTAGGTATTGGTGGTAATAAGTGCTTACTTTTTAACGGTCTTCGTTCAACGTTAGAACTTAGGATCCTATTAATCTCGTCGATCCCATTACGTCCTGCTTTAATGAGTGATAAGACATCGGGAAATTCATTGCTAACATCAATCACTGTATTATCTTGGACAATCCCGACACTCATTTTATTTTCATTAAGGTATGAAATAATCTTCATTGAGAAACATCCCTCCTCCATCATATATCTCTCATACAAGTAGATCCTCTTAGAAGCTGATTAAAGTAGGTTATTAAAACAGTATTAATTTCACCATTTTATAACCTATATGTTATCTATATTATGTTTTATGCCATTTTAGGTTATATATAAGCGATAAAAAATGACCAATTCTAATAACCCGATTCCTTAAACACACTCGTCGCTTACCGTCCACTCCATATTGGCTCTCTTTTTTCTAGAAAAGCATTCATCCCTTCCTTTGAATCTTCGGTTTCACCTAAAATAACTACTTGATCACGTAGGTAATTCAATGATTTTTCATAATCCATTCCTTTAATCATTTGCATAGCCTCTCTGCCCAACGTTAAGGCAGTTGGATTCCGTTTTGCCAGTTGACGGGCAAATTGCGTTACTTCCTCCATTAATTCACTATCCGGATAAACTGCGTTTACAAGCCCCATCTCTTTTGCTTCTAAAGCATTGACTTTTTTCCCTGTATAAAATAATTCATAGGTTTTTTTTGAACCAATCGTTTGAATTAATGGTGCACTTATCATCATCCCCCAGAGACCTACATTAATCTCCGGTGCTCCAAACAATGCATTTTCACTTGCAAAGGTTATGTCACATACAGCAGCGAGTCCTAATCCTCCTGCCAGAGCATAGCCATTTACTGCGGCAATAATAGGCTTTTTCAATTGATGAATCGCAAGCAAGCAATTTTTATATTTTGAGACATGTTCCTTATAGGTTAAGATATGCTGTTCATTATTTTCACTCATGCCGCCAAGGTCGGCTCCAGAGCAAAAGGATTTTTCTCCTACTCCTGTTACCAGCAAGACATGAACATTTGCTTGATCATTCAATTCATTCAAAATGGAAACAAAGTCTTCCATCATGTCGCCAGTTAAAGCATTATGTTTGTTCGGTCTATTTAAGGTAATCGTCGCAACATGATCCTGAATATCAACTAAAATATGATTCTCTCTCACTTAAACACCTGCTTCCTATCTAAATATGAGCTATTAATTCACCTTAGTCGTTTTTAAGTAGCTATCAATGAAATTTGTTGTTGTGTTTCCAGAAATGTATTCCGGATGATTTACTATTCTCTTTAATGTTGGAATATTTGTTTTAATTCCTTCTACTATATATTGATCCAATACTTCACTCATACTTTTTATCGCTTCATTGCGAGTGAGTCCCTTTACAATTAGTTTTGCAATCATCGGATCATAAAATGTAGTGACAACAGATCCTTGTTTTACAGATAACTCGTGGCGAATATTTTCCCCTTTAGGTATACTTAGACTTGTGATTGTTCCTGGGGAAGGGAAGAACGTATTTGGATCCTCCGCATAAATTCTTACCTCAATTGCATGTCCATTTATTTGTACGTCCTCTTGACTGATGGATAGTGTTTCTCCATTTGCAATCCTAATCTGCTGCTCTACTAAATCTAAGCCAGTAACTTCTTCCGTAATTGGATGTTCAACCTGTAATCGAGTATTGACCTCTAGGAAGTAAAAATTCTTATTCTCATCCATGATGAATTCTACTGTCCCGGCATTTTCATATCCGATTGCTATTGCTGCGCGGACAGCTGCTCCGCCCATCTCTTTTCTTGTCACTTCATCAATAAATGGTGAAGGGGCTTCTTCGACTACTTTTTGATGTCTTCTCTGAATAGAGCATTCTCTTTCCCCTAAATAAATGGTATTTCCCTCTTTATCTGCCAATAATTGAATTTCAATATGTCTTGGATTTAAAATAAGTTTTTCTAGGAACATAGCTCCATCGCCAAAAAAGTCTTTTGCCCGTTTTTGGTTTCCTTGAAAAGCCTTTCTTAGCGCTTCTTCATCATCAACCCTCTGCATTCCAATACCTCCGCCTCCAGCGGAAGCTTTTAACATGATCGGATATCCGATATTATTTGCTTCACGAACCGCTTCTTCCACATCTGCTAAAGGTGCATCCGTACCGGGAACAATGGGAACTCCTGCTTGGCTCATTAATTTTCTAGCCTCAATTTTGCTGCCCATTTGAGATATGGTTGCAGGAGATGGTCCAATAAATACAATCTTATTTTCAGTGCACCGCTTAGTAAATTCAGAATTTTCAGATAGTAGACCGTATCCAGGATGAATAGCATCAACGTTTCCTTTTATTGCAACCTCTAAAATTTTCTCCATATTTAAGTAGCTTTCATTAACCCTTGGCGGTCCGATTAAGTAACTTTCATCTGCCATTTCTACATGAAGGGAATTTTGATCAGCTTCAGAGTATATCGCGACTGTTTTAATCCCCATTTTTTTACACGTTCTAATGATACGGGCTGCAATTTCGCCTCTATTTGCAATTAAGATTTTATTAAACAATTTTTTCGCCTCCTAATGTAGTTATTTCAATTTGATGACCACATCACCGTCATTTACAAAATCTCCTTCGTTAACGATAATTTCATCTACAGTACCGCTAACCTCTGAACTAACGGGGATTTCCATTTTCATTGATTCTAAAATCACTACATCCTGACCTTCACTTACTTGCTCACCTGGTTGCACTGTGATTTTCCATACGTTACCTGCCATATTTGTTAAAACTTCCATTTCCATTCACCTCATTAGTTGTTTTAAATCAAAGATTCTACCTTTACTTTTTCACTTTCATACCATTCTTTTAATCTAAATTTTTGTACCTTGCCTGTTTGATTCAACGGTAACTCGCTATGCTCAACAAACTTAATATATTTTGGTAATTTAAAGCGTGCCAATCTAGAAGTTAAATAATCTAAAATCTCTTCTTTTGTTAAAGATGTACCTGGTTCAAGAACAATCCAAGCCATTCCAACTTCACCCATTACAGGATCTGGAACTCCAATGACGTAAGCCTGGTTTACACTTGAATGATGGGTAATGACATCTTCAATTTCTTTCGGCGCCACATTTTCAGCACCCATTCTATAAATCTCCTTTAAACGCCCCGTTAAAGAAATATAGCCATTTTCATGAATGAATCCTATATCACCGGTTCTAAACCAACCATCTTCTGTAAACGCTTCTGCTGTTTCTTTCGGTTTATCATAGTAGCCCTTTGTTACCAATGGTCCTCTACAGATGATCTCTCCTCCTCTATTTGCGTTAAAAACTTCACCTGTTTCTGGATCCCTAATTTTAAATTCAATATTGTTACCATTTAATTCTTTTAAGCCAAAATGACCACCCGGAATGGTTTTACCAACATAATTGGTTAAAAAAGATAATTCATCATTCGGGTCTGTCTGCAGTACTCCCGCTGCTAATTCCGTCATGCCAAAACCAGTGATAAGCTCATCTATTTCCAATTCATTCTTTATCTCCTGCCACAATGTCACTGATACTTCTGCACCAGCACAGTACATGGCATTTAGACTTGAAAGATCGCGTGGGTTTTTCCGTTGAGCTTCTACTAATTTCAAACCAATAGTTGGGACACAGACTACATCATCTGCTTTGAACTTTTCAATGAGGTATGCAGCCTCATCACCATTAAATTCCAACTGAGGAATAACGGCCCCTCCCGTATACATTGAAGCTAATACTCCTTCTACAAATCCAAAAACATGATAAAATGGGAGAGGTACAAAAATTCTTCTTCCTTCTTGATAACCTCTATTAAGACAGCTGCCAAAGGCACTTCTCCATAGCATATCATGAGTGACTAATACACCTTTCGGCATAGATGTTGTTCCTGAAGTGTACATGATTTCAGTAATATCATTTACATCAATGTTTCTTCCATGTTGAAGTGCAGTAGTAAGAGTTAGTGCTTCCTGTTTGTTACTCGATAAGATTAATTCATGTAAGTCCAATGTCCCTGTATACTTTTTTCCTTCTGGTGAAAAAACAATCAATTCTTTTAAATTTGGAAAGACAGCCGAAGGTTTTCCTTCAAATACCTCTGGACTTAACTCTCGAATGGCATCAATAAAATTAAAGGAATTCCATTCATCAATGACGATTAAATAAGAAATTTTCGATTGATTGATTAAATACTTTAGTTCCTCTTGCTTTAGTCGAAAATTTAACGGAACCGTAACCGCGCCAATCGTTGTACTTGCCAGCTTTGCAATGACGAATTCTGGGAAGTTAGGAAGAATAAGAGCTACATGATCTCCTTTTTGGATCCCAAGTTCATATAAACTTAAGGCTAGTTTACGCGCTTCGTCATGAATCTCTTGATAACTCCACGTTTTTCTTTCCGTTACAATGTAATCATTGTTTAGATATCGGTCTGCCATCTCAAAGAAGAACTGATGAATAGGCTTTGGAGTCCAATCAATACTTTTTCGAGCAAATGATTGCCTCCTTTCATTTAATACATCCATTTTTCACTTTCCTCCTATAGACGGTTATTATCCTCTTCTAACAACTGTTTTCTTTTGTGCTATACCCTCTAAAATGTCCCTGTTTTGACTGTATAAATCAAATCTTTGAATCAGATCCTTACGCAAGCGGTCTCCCGGTACAACATCATCAATATAAAGCTCTGATGCCGGACTCCAAACATTAATGTCATCATTGTATTTTTCACGCTGTTCTTGAATGAATTTTTGACGTTCAGCAGGATCCTCAATCGATTGAATCTTGTTATAATACATGGCATTGACAGCAGCCTCAGGACCCATAATAGCAGGCTGTGCTTGTGGTAAAGCGATACACGCATCCGGCTGCATGGAGGCACCTGACATGACAACATAACCAGCACCATAAGCCTTCCTAACAATGACGGCAATTCTTGGAACAGTAGCATTTGCAACTGTTGAAAGCATTCTTGCACCTCTTCTAATAATGGCTTCCTTTTCAACCTTACTTCCCACCATAAAGCCCGGTAAATCTACAAGGAATAGTAATGGAATATTATAAGCATCACAAAGTGAAATAAAATGTGCCGCTTTTTCAGCAGATTGTGGAAAAATAACGCCGCCCTTAACCTTTGATTGATTCGCTACGATTCCAATAGATCTTCCGCCTATCCTACAAAAACCTGTAATCATTTCTTGGGCATACAGCTTTTTGAATTCAAAGAAGGAATCCTTATCAACCATTCTTTCAATGACTGGATACATATCCATTGGAATACGTTGATTTTCTGGTACTAATTCTTCTATTTCTTTGCCTTCAATCGGAAGTTTTGATTCGATTAAGGCTGGAGTTTCCAACCAATTTTGTGGAAGATAACTTAAATATTTTTTAGCAGCATCAAGTGCTTCAGGCTCATTTTCTACTAACATATCGCCTAATCCACTTGCTGTATTGTGCATGCGGGCGCCGCCCATTTCTTCCATTGAAACCTTTTCCCCTGTAGCCATCTCTGCCATTCGTGGAGAGCCTAAGTAGACACTAGCATTTTTATTGACCATCACGACAAAATCACATAGTGCAGGTAAATAGGCACTTCCAGCTGGAGATGGTCCAAATACTAAAGCGATTTGCGGGATTAAACCTGACATTCTTGCCGTATTATAAAAGATCTTTCCTGCATGGCGGCGGTCTGTAAATGTTTCAAATTGTTCATTAAGCCTTGATCCGGCTGAATCAATCATATAAATGAGAGGAATCTTTCTTTTTTCAGCCAACTCTTGCATCCGAATAATTTTTTCAATCGTTTTCTTTCCCCATGTCCCAGCTTTGATCGTCAAATCATTTGCGATGATTGCCACTTGTTGACCATTGATTTTTGCAACTAATGTAACAACGGCATCTGCTGGAAGAAAGTCTTCATCTCTGCAACGTGCGAAAAGGCCATCTTCAACTTCGAAACTATCTTCATCTACCAAATACTTAATTTTATCTCGAACAAACATCTTGTTCATGTCTTTCATTTTGGCGTAATACGGACGATTGGTTGATGTTTTTATTTCATGAGCTTTTTCATATACTGTTTGGTCAATACTCTTTTCTTTCGTTAAAGTACTTTTGTTTTCTTCCATCGTAGTAACCTCCTAAATTGGTCCTCTTATTATTTATATTTAACCTAGTAGATAGCAGAGCTTGTACCTACTATGTTATTGCTTTCGTCAGTAATCATTGTCTGAATGTTTATGTTTTTCCGTAAATTATGTTCATACTCCAGTTAATTAGGATGCCATTTTTCTATTACTGGACCTTCCCATGCTTTTGAATACTGACCTGGTCCAGTCAATTCTATACCTAATTCAACAGCAGCCCTTAATGGCCAATAAGGGTTACGTAATAGTTCTCTGGCTATAAAAATTAAATCTGCCCGATTATTTTTTAAAATTTCTTCTGCGTGAAGAGGACTCGTAATTAAACCAACAGCACCTGTTGCAATCCCAGCATCTTGCTTAATTTTCTCAGCAAGATGAACCTGATATCCGGGAAAGACATCAATCCGTGCAGGTACAATGGCTCCAGAACTACAATCGATCAAATCTACTCCCAGCTCTTTTAGTTTTCTGGAAAAATAAACAATATCATCAATGCTATTTCCTTCAGGATGGTATTCATTTACGGATAAACGTACAAATAACGGTCCATCCCAAACTTCATTGATTTCATCAATTATTTCTTCCAAAAATCGATAACGGTTTTCTATTGTCCCGCCATACTGGTCATTTCTATGATTAGATAATGGAGATAAAAACTCATTAATTAAATAGCCATGTGCTCCATGAAGCTCAATGACATCAAATCCTGCTACTTTTGCTCTTATGGCTGCTTCCTTAAATTGGTGGATAGTTTCCTGTATTTGAGACATGGATAACTCATTTGGTACTCGTTGATCTTGTTTATATGGCAAAGGAGATGGAGCATAGATTTCACCTTCTATATCTGCCTTTCTTCCTGCATGTGAAAGCTGAATTCCTGCCTTACTGCCATATCGATGAATCTCTTGGACAAGTTCACTTAATCCTTCCATATGATTTTCATCCCAAATCCCCAAGTCTTTCATGGATATTCTTCCCTGAGAATGAACGGCTGTCGATTCAAGCATAATCAATCCAACTTGACCCATTGCCCTGCTAACGTAATGCATATGATGAAATTTGTTTACATGCCCATCCCTATTAAATGAAGAAAACATACACATAGGCGACATGACGATTCTATTTTTAAAAACGACTTCTTTTATCGAAAATGAAGAAAATAATTTAGCCATTATCTTCCTCCTCTATTAGTGGACTGCAACACAAAAAACCCAGAGCTAGATCCATCAACACTTTGAATCTTGCCGCTGAGTTATATCTACTAATTTAGAAATAAAAGTATGAGTTTTATTTCCCCATAGATATTCAGCATCCTATTATTTACTTTCTAAAATAAAGCGCTTGCAATTACGAAATTTAACCACTTCATAATTTATAACTAAGATAAACGATTTATAGGTTCATTTCTTTTGCAATAATTTCTTTTTGAACTTCGTCAGTCCCCCCGCCAATTCTCATCAAACGGGCATCCCGCCATTCTCTAGAGATTGGATATTCATCCATATATCCATAACCGCCGTGAATTTGTAAAGCTTTATCCGCAACTTCATAATAAACTTTAGAAGCCAATAGTTTTGTCATGGATATTTCTTTTACTAGCACTTCCCCTTTATCATATTGAGCAGCAGTATTATATAAAAGTGCACGGGCAGCTTCGACTTCGGTTTGCATTTCAGCCAAGTAATGTCTGATAACCTGGTTCTTTGACAGGGATCGACCAAATTGTTCTCGTTCTTTGGCATATTGCACAGCCAAATCCAAACATCTTTGGGCACCCGCTACACAAGCAGTAGCTTGAATCAAACGCTCTCCGTTCAATTGCCACATAAGCTGCTTAAATCCTTCTCCTTCTTTACCCAACAAGGCATCATCCGGAACAAAGACATTTTCTAGAAAGATTTCTGCCGTATCTGATGCGTGCATGCCTATCTTTTCTAACTTACGACCTACCGTATAACCTTCTAAATGACTATCCACTAAAAAGATGCTAAATAACGGTCTGCCATTTTTTTCTCCTGTCTTTGCTATTAAGTTTTGATAATCAGCTCTTATCCCATTTGTAATAAAAACCTTGGATCCATTGATAATCCATCCGCCATCTGTTTTCTTAGCTGTAGTCCGTAATCCAGCCACATCTGATCCGGCAGAAGGCTCGGTAATACCAAGAGCAGCAATTTTTTCTCCAGCTATTGAAGGCACGAGATAGTTTCTTTTCTGTTCTTCTGTACCGAATTTTAATATTGGGTTTGTTGCCATTAAAGCCTGTACATTAAATGCCATCCCTAAGCCTGCACAACCTGATGAAGCAATTTCCTCTGTTACTGCCATTGCTGCAAAGTAATCCAAGTTGCTGCCCCCATATTCCTCAGGATAGCGTACTCCAAATAACCCCATTTGCCCCATTTTTCTAAATATCTCATTTGGAAACCCATTCTTTTCCCATTCTTCGTTATTGGGAACAATTTCCTTTTGTACAAATTTGCGAACCGTTTTTCTTAACTCCTGATGATTCTCCATTACTTTATATTTCATTTGTATTCCCATCCTTTACCTTTTCATCATTTTGCTAGATTATGATTCATTTTCATTTACTATTACTTAACTGAAGTTAACCACCTTTTATCTAGTTCCCCCCTTTTACCTTTCGCAAAATAAAAAGCCCAGCAAAAAATAGCATATCGCTTTTTTTTGCTGGGCTTATTTACGAATAAAGATTGGCTTTTTTGAAGAGTCAATCTCAATAAATAACAGCTTTTATTTAATTCTTGTCCTTATTTTATAAATGAATCAATTTATTGTCAAGTGAAAATATTGCGAAAATACGAAAATTTTTATACAAATCTATAAAAGATCCATGTTTCATTTTATTCAGCAGAAGTCTCCCACTTCTATAAGTAGTGAGAGGAAGGCAATCGTTATTCAATTCAGTGTGGGTTCAAACCCCGACTGAATAAAGTGAAAGCCTCCGGTGAGCCTTTCGATTTGCAAAGGATATTTGCCACGCTCAAAACGCCATATCCTTAGTCTCGCCTGACTAGGACGTCCTGTCCGTCGTCGAGTAAACTAAGGTATTACCTAGGCACAAATACGCCCAGGCGCATTTGATTTTGTGGAACGATTGGCTTTTTTAAAATAAGATACACTTCAATATTATGAGTCCAAAATTAAAATTTATCAACAAACTAATCAATTGTCCCGCCTTTCTTCTTATAATTGATTCTCTCTTTCTAATCTATTAATCTCATTTTTTTATGTATTTTAGTATTGACATCCGCTTTTATTTATCATAAGATTCTGATAGTTCAATAAATTTGTAAGCGCTGTTATTTACAGGGGTAAACAAAAATTTATCTCTCTTAGTAAATAAGTCCAGCATAAAGTTCTCTATTTACTTTATGCTGGACTTATTTTTTTGAATAATCAGAACAATTGTTCCATCCTACCTGTTGGGATGTCACAATATAAAGCGTTTGTCTAAAGAATGGACACATGCAGGAATTTACATTTCCATAAGATCATTTTAATTAAAGGAGGAGATTTGCAAGTGAACTCTACATAAACATCTTTTTCTCTATTAATGAACAAAAATATTTTTTAAAAAGGGGTTGGGCTATAGTGTCAAAAAAAGGTGAAAAACTACACTATGCATGGTGGATAGCAGTAGCTTGCTGTTTTATTTATGCAGGGAGTGTTGGAGTTATTGTTAGTTGTGCCGGGTTATTCTATAAATCTGTGAGTACTGAATTGGGAGTCGGTACAGCTGATATTGTTTTTTATACAACACTTATGTATTTTGTGATAACCATCACCCTTCCTTTTGCAGGAAAAATCTTTTCCAAATTTAATATGCGCCTAATATTAACAGTCGCTGCACTAACGGATGCCCTTGCATTTGGATTAATGGGGACATACACATCTGTTTACCAATTTTACGTTTCAGGTGTATTACTTGGTATCGCTAACTCCTTCTTAATTTATGCAGCCGTACCATTGATTATTAACAACTGGTTTAAGCTTAAGATGGGAACTGTTCTGGGGTTGTCTATGACATTTATGGGTATAGGCGGAGCTATCTTTGCTCCCATTGCCGGATATCTAATTGAAACAATTGGATGGAGAAGCTCTTATATGGCACTTGGAGTGCTTGTTGCTGTCTTAACACTTCCTTTTACCATTTTTGTTATCCGAAAGGATCCAAAAGAAAAAAACATAACTGCTTATGGAGCGGAAATTGCTGAGAAATCTTCCAAGAAGGTTGTTAAGGAAACAGGAACTACTCTCAAACAGGCGATTAAATCAGTTCCATTCTACGCTTTATTTATTTTTACAGGTCTATTAGGTCTAGTGGTAACGGTAAGTTTTCACATTCCGAATCATCTTTTATCAGAAGGTTTCTCTACTTCATTTGCTGCATCTGTCGTTACGTGTGTCATGATTGGACAAACATCCGGGAAATTCCTTTTAGGCTGGTTAAACGATAAAGTCGGGATAAAGATTACAAATTTCATTGGAATCGGTTCAGGTATGACAGGAATCTTGCTCATTTTATTTAGTGGAAGCATAGGGGGTATTTCTCTATATATTGGGGGACTTTCTTTTGGTATTGGGTATTCCTGTAGTACTCTGTTACCACCATTCATGATCAAAGCTGTTTTTGGAAACAGAGATTATGCGTCCATCTATTCCATGATCATGGCATCGTCTACTTTAGCGATCGCCGTTGGAACAACTATCTTTGGATTTGCTTATGATATAACTGGATCCTATTATGCTGTATTCCTCGGTGTATTAGCTATCCAAGGTTTCGCCATTCTTTTAGGTTTCTTGTTATTAAGAAGAAAAGAAATGGCAGCCAGTACCAACACTGTTTTAGCTGTTAATGAGAGTTAATAAAATTTAGAAGTAAAATGACAGACTAATAGATTTATTCATAAAGAATAACGATGAATAGGGGGATATTTATGATATTAAAAGATAAAGTAGCGCTTATAACAGGAGGCGCTTCCGGGATGGGGAAAGCCGAGGCTTTAGCTTTTGCAGCAAAAGGGGCAAAGGTTGTAGTGGCTGATATTAACTATGATGGCGCAAAAAAAGTGGTCAATGAAATCGTCGAAAACGGCGGGTCAGCATTAGCTTTACAGGTGAATATGACTAACTCAGATGAGATAAATGGTATGGTTCAGGATATATTAAATGAATTTAGCCAAATTGATATTCTGGTAAATAATGCTGGAATCTTTGACAAATATAAAACAAGTTTGGAGACTAGTGAAGAAGATTGGGACTTTTTCTTTAATATTAATCTTAAAAGTGCTTTCCTTTTAACAAATTTAGTCCTTCCAGGAATGATTAGCCGTGGAAACGGGACCATTATCAATATTTCTTCTGTGGCTGGATTGGTTGCAGGTAAGGGTGGAGCGGCCTATACAGCATCTAAGCATGGATTAATCGGTTATACGAAACATTTAGCTTCTGTTTACGCTTCTAAAGGAATTAAGGTCAATGCAATCTGCCCTGGTACAATCATAACACCTTTGACGAAAGATATTCTGGAAAATATTCCAGTTGATCAAATTCCAGCAGGAAGATTTGGTCAGCAGGAAGAAGTAGCTGAACTGGCTGTCTTCCTTGCATCAGACCAGGCACAATTCATGAATGGTACGGCTATTCCTATTGACGGTGGATTTACGATTCAGTAATAAAAAATAAACTGTATCATTCCTTTATATGACAAACTTTTAGTTACTTGGACTGATCAAAAGTCAGTCCATGTTCGTAAGTAAGCCCGGTAAAAGAGGTGGAGTCTTTTCACTTCTTATTGCTGGGCTGTTTTATATTTTTATAATAAAGATTTAAAATAAAAGGGCTGAAATTTAATTTATCCTGAATTATTCATAAAAATTCTGAAAGGGGCTTTAGAGCCTTGAAAATCAGCTTTTCTGCCAAAATACTATTGCACTAAAAAGTGATTAAATGTTCAATAGTAAGACTTTAGGTAATTTAATTTTTTAATGATTTTTAGATACATCATACTTCCGGCATTTTAGCCATTGATGAGGTCTGGACAGAGAGGGTATTGATGTTTTATCTCTTTATCAAGACATGAACGTCATCGGCGCATACGAATGCAAACAAGTAATCTTGCGCCCCTGTTATCCGAAATGGCCATTAGGAGAAAAATCCCGCTGGATTAAAAGAATGGGTTTATTAAAATGCTTAGACGAGCAGCGTCCGGAAGATTTCTCCTCCTACTGGGAACATATCCACGGCCCGAAAGCATTGTTACATCATACCGGTGCAGGAATTTACGAGCAAAATCATTTTATTAAAACCATTAAACCTGCTCCAGTCGAATGGAATGGATCCATGTCACTTTGTTACTGGAATGTCGATGCTTTTCAATATGGTCATTTCAGCAGAAAGGATTCTATGGATGTGATTAAAGAAGATGGTTCTCATTTTATGGATATTTTCAAAGCACTATATGCTGAAGAATATCTAATAAAAAAATAATATTAAATTAATGTATAATAGTGTATATAACTATAATTATTAGGTTTATAAAAGGAGTTCAAAATGGAGCTTTTACATTTAAAATATTTTCAAACAGCAGCTAAATATGAACATATGACAAGAGCTGCCGCTGAACTTAATATCTCTCAGCCTGCATTAAGCAAGACAATAGCACGTTTAGAAGATGACCTAGGTACACCTTTATTTCATAGACAAGGGAAACAGATATATTTAAATGAATTTGGTAAAGCTTTCCTAGAACGAGTGAATCGCATATTCATTGAAATAAATGAAGGTAAATCTCAAGTACAAGATATGAATAGTCCTGAAAAAGGAGTTATATCACTAGCCATGACTCTTCCTCATGTCATGGCCACATTTTTTGGCGATTTTCTGAAAGATCATCCGCATGTCAAAATCAAACATAAACAAGCCTCTTCTTCTGAAATGAAGCGTCTATTAGAAAATGCTCAAATTGACATATGTATCTCTACTAGTCTAATAATAGGAGAAAATATTGAGTGGGTTACCTTAATAGAAGAAGAAATATTTTTATCTGTTCCCTATAACCACCGATTAGCTGACCGTAAAATGATAAATCTTAATGAAGTTTCAGATGAAACTTTTATTGGATTACCTCAAGGTTATGGATTCAGGGAAATTACAGACAAGTTTTGTAAGGAGGCCGGATTTACAGCTAATACAGCTATTGAACTGGAAGAATCCTGGACTATTCAAAAATTAGTAGAATTAGGTTACGGAATTTCCTTTATCCCGAATCTCTCAATACTTCGAGATTCAGCACCTAAAACTGTGCGAATTAAGATTAATCATCCAGTTTGTAAACGAACGATAGGTATTGCTTGGCATAAAAACCGTTATCTATCAAAAGCTGCTATAGAATTCCGCCAATTTTCAATTGACTTTTTTAAACATAGAGTTAAAAGTTATTATTTATAACAATATCCCCTATTTTTATTAATCACGCGCTAAGTACCTCCAATCAAGGGTGTTACCTGGCGCGTGATTAATTGGACGCGTTCCACATGCTGTAACAGCTCCTGAGCCTTAAAATAGGCAGCATCCAAATGATGAATGCTGCCTATTTACATAACATGTTTATAAAGCAAAATGATTCGGGGTAAATCTATAGCAATTCAGGGTAAAATCATATCAATTCAGACTGAAACCGCAGAAATTATACAAAATTGGATGACATCGTAGAAAGTACAGCGTGTCCCTGTTTCAGGCTAACCACTAAAAAGTAGTTAGTAACTTTGTGAACCGAAGGAACAAATGCCCAGTGATATTTAGCTAAAGTTTGAATCGATTAATACCCACAGAATCATTATTCTATTTTGATTATTTTTGTTCTAGCTCATCATCTGAAATCCACTCTCGTATTATTGGAATGGTTTCAGCCATGAACAAAAATAGTAGGTCACTCGGTTTGTGGGGATTAGGTTCTTATTCGCTATTCAACAAACGGGCCATTATCTACAGTATATAAAGAAATGGAATTTTTTATTAATATTAGTGAGGTTCAAAATAATGAAGGTTATTATCTTGGACCTCTTTTGTATGGTTAAAATTTATGCGATTTTTTTATGACTCTTTATTCATTCAATCAATAAAAGAGAGATTTGTTCTTATCTTTTGCTATTCTTTCTATTTTCAATATCTTCAAAGTAGACTTTAAAAACTGTAGTAGTTAAAGGCTACTAAGTATAGTTGCTCTTTGCTACCGAAAGCCTCATTGTATTCATTCATATTAACTCCTGTCACCTTTAAAATATCTTCTATTGTGGTGGCTTCATATCCTTTGTTCCAAAATAGTTCCATTGCTTGACTTATAACTTTTGTTTGATTAAAGTCTTGATTCATAGTCGTTCGTCTCCTTTCAGGTTGTATAGATTAACTGAATAAAGATTTCTAGGAAAATTAATTATATATATTATTAATTTATAATAATGGTATTTTTTGTTTAATAACAGCATTCTGCCATTATAAACCATTGATCACTTGTCCATTCTTTCCTCTTCTCCTTTAAAAAGTCTATTATTTTTATAAAATTCAACTATTTAACCTATTGTGTAAGCGTATACTAATTTTAGAATATTTTAAAAATTATGTATACGATTGATTCCACCGATTTTTTTATGTTTTTTCGTAGGAAACATATCAAAGTCAAACGTTACCACTATTAAAATGATGACCCATTCAATAAGAAACTTTAAATTAAATAAAACTTTAGTTGCAGCCATCAGCTTTTTTTAGTTTGGCAAAGTCCGTTCCAACTGCTCTAAAAAAACTTTTTCCGTAAACACCTGACAAACCTTTTAACTCGTTAACACTAAGCAAAAATACTTTGTCTTCTGTGTCTTCTCCATTATCAGTGCAATGGGTCGTATTGATTAATTCTTTTTCAACATCACTGAATGCAATATCATAGAAACTATGTACTCCACCAATTAAAAAAGAAACCCTACTTTCATGTAGGGCTTCAAATGATAAAGCTTCCATCATTTGTTTTTAATCATCATAATATTCAAACTTGGTGTTGCTTACTCCACAACTATCACAAATATAAAGTTGGAGAATATAATCCTCTTCAAAAACTTCTTCTTCGATATAAATGTTTGTTGAATGACAACCATAACATTCTTTACTCATATTAAACGCTCCTTATTTCTTAATGGTTCTATCTATTATTCCATCAATGAGCTAAAAATAAACAACAAACTGCGGAACTCTTTACGCTGTGCGCTACGACCTCCAACAAACGAAAAAGAAGTTTCTTTTTTCATCAGAACTTCTATATAAATCACATTTCATTTTTCAACATAGAATGCCGATCCGCTTCCTTGAACAAGCCTTTTATTACGCAGTAATGAACAGCCCAGCGAAAGGAGAGTAGATCGGGATTCCCATCCAACCTTATGTCGGAAAATCAAGTTAGACTTCTATAGTTCATTCAGTTTTTGCTAAAGTCACAAGAATCGTCCCCTTATCCTACCAAATCTCGAAACCTGCCAAACTCTTTATAAAACGCTAGATGAACCGTCCCAATCGGACCATTTCGCTGCTTCGCTATGATGATTTCGATCTGATCCTTTTGCTCGGACCGTTGATCATAATAGTCATCCCGATAAAGAAACGCGATCACATCAGAATCTTGTTCGATAATTACAAATAATCAATCACGACAAGAATCCGTTTCTCTTCTCCATATTTTTGTCTCAACTTCCTGACATTGGACCGAATAAACGGTACATCAATCCCGCCTTGATCAAGAATATGCAGATCCAGCTTAGAAAGAACCCCCATTGCCTGGTGAAGACCGTTCCAATCCTTTTCTTGAAAAAGTCGGTATGGATTTCTTAATTTAACCGAACTGACTGCCCCTACCTGGCCAAGGGCTCTTTTGAGCAATTGTTTTTTAGCCATTTCTAAGGAAAAAACGATCGAAACATCTTTTTCTAAGCTTTATGAAACATCAAATGATCAATTTTTCAATATAATGTACAAAAACAGACACGTCCCCAATGACCGCCCTGGATTCCTCCGACGCTGGTGCGGAAAATAGCACAATGCCTTGTCAGATTCCCCGGTCCTAATTTGGTACTAATAGAAAAGTTCTAATCATATTCTTATAAGAAAACAATAAGAAGGAGTGTAAAGTTAGTTGATAAAAGTTAAGGTTCGTTTACGGCCCATTGTAAGTAAGATAAATTTACCCACTGTTTTGAAAACAACTATACTTCCGGGCGACTCAATTGAAAGATTATTTATTGCAACCCAGGTAGGAGAGATCTTTTACATAGGAAACTCAAGTTTAAGGACTTTTTTAGATATTCGCCCGCGAATCATAAAACTAGGTGTTTCTGGTGGTGGATATGATGAACGGGGATTGCTAGGGCTAGCGTTTCATCCCGATTTTTATTATAACGGTCTGTTTTATCTTCATTATTCAGTAGCTGGAACACAAGGTCCGGGTGCTCTTCCTGAACCTTTTGAACCTAACCCGTGTGATCCCAGTACTTTAAACCTAAAGTGGACAAATAGAGAAACTCAATATGATCATATTGATACAGTTGAAGAATGGATTTTACAATCGAATGGTCCACCTCAAAAACGACGGACATTACTTAACTTAAGAAGACCCTTTTTTAATCACAATGGTGTCAATAGCTTAACCTTTTCACCTGAAACAGGTAAACTTGTTTTAACAACTGGAGATGGTGGATCAGGCTATGATCCATTTAATTTAAGTCAGGACGATATGGAAATCGCAGGTAAAATAATTGAAATGGATGTAGTTCAGAATACATTTATCCATAATCCACCCGTAGTCACACGTTTTAATGAACTTCCCGTACCTATTCAGGAAACACTTACAGTCATTGCCAAAGGGGTTCGCAATATACCAGGCATTTCATTTCAAAGGTTTTATAATCAGTATATCAAATATGTGGGAAATGTCGGACAGGATTTGGTAGAGTCGATTTTTTCATTCGTTCATTATAAACCAATACCAGTTACTCAGCTTATTCAAGCTTCTTTAAGAAACACCGAACCTGACCAAGAAGGATTTATTAACTTTGGCTGGCGAGGGTGGGAAGGCGCTTTTCCTACTTCGATTATTAGGGGCTGCTCTGCAAATCCCACTTTGGATGAGAAAACAATTGCTTATTACAATGAAGCAGTAAAAACGTCAGTGAGACGTCTTCAGCCTTTAACTAGTTATTTTCAGAAAGATCCCCGACCCGATAAGTTTGGAGGAACTGCACTTACAGGAGTGCAAGCCTATATGGGGAATGGAATCCCCGATTTAACAGGAAGCGTTGTGTTTACCGATTTTGCCCGGGATGAAGAATCCGGGCCTCCGATTAGAGGGGTTTTAGCTTATACCAGGGTAAGAACAGATTGTAAACCAAATAATTTTAGTGTTATTGAAACCGATTATAATTTTGGGTCTCACTCAGCTTATTATGTTAGTTTGGGAACAAATCTAGATCAAACCAGACTATATTTAGGGGTTTATGGTTCTATGAGTGTGACTGATTTTAACAAAGGTACTGTTTTTGAAATTGTTCCATGATTCATACCTAAATGAGTCACTAAGTAATAATGGTCTTTAATTTATAAAAAAAGAATAAAGCCATCTCAACCCATAACCAGTTATAAAGGAAAGAAAATAAAAAAATACTTCCTGTTGTAAGGAATGAAAAGGAATCGGATACGGCTGGACCAAGAACGGGAAAGTGGAAAACATATAGTAGACTCATAATTCCTATCGTTAAGAGAATGGCACCAATAGAAATAATGCTTAATCTCTTCTTGAAAAAGGAAAAAGCTGCACCTATACCAATCCCTAGCAACCCTGTTGTAAAAGGAAAAACGACTAGTTCACTTGGAAACAGAATGAATAGCAACAGGATGGTAAGAAAATAAGACATCACTCCCATCTGAAGGGAAAACATGGCACCAATCAGAATGGGTAAAGTGGCAAATGGGCTGATAAAATATCCGATCCCTGGTAAAAAGCCACCTGCTGCTTGAAGTACAGCAGCCATACAGGCGAGAAAAGATCCTAAAACAAGCCTCTTCGCTTTTGTATGTTTACGAAATTCTAATTGGGCAAATCGAACATCATCTGAAATTGATTTAAAAAAATACATCGGTCTACCTCATTCAAAACGGTTTTTAGATACAATACAATATATTAACCATTGATTAGAGATGGAACTATGATTAAAAATCCATCGAGTAATACCCTATGATAATAAGTAGATGAAATAATTCCCTACTAATCTAACTATTTTTTTGCTTCTAAACAAAAGTACACACCTTTATTATGCAGAATGATTTCTCTAAATTGAATATTTCTCAAAGTTCTTCTTTGGTATATGGAACATAAGAAAAGGGAGAGTAATCATGATGATTGGCTCTCCCTTTTTCCTATTCATATGGGTGGTCAGAAACGGCGTCCCCTACTCAACCGTTCCAGTTTATATGACTTTCGTTGTCCATGATTCTACGTCCCAAATATCGGTTACCACGTCTTGGTAAAACTCAGGTTCATGAGAGATAAGGAGTATGCTTCCCTTATACGATTTCAAAGCTCGTTTAAGCTCAGCTTTTGCATCTTTATCTAAATGGTTGGTTGGCTCATCGAAAACAAGGACATTGCTTTCTTGGTTAAGGAGCTTACATAACCGGACTTTCGCTTGCTCTCCACCACTTAAAACCGATATTTTACTTTCAATGTGTTTTCTCGTTAACCCACATCTTGCAAGAGCAGCGCGTATCTGTCCTTGGCTTAAATGAGGAAACGTATTCGATATTTCTTCGATACATGTGTTTTGATTTTCCGTTTTCACTTCTTGTTCAAAATATCCAACATACTGGTATTCACCGCGTTCAAGTGCACCAGAAAGAGATCTGATTTCTCCGAGCAAGCTACGAAGGAGTGTAGTCTTACCGATCCCATTCGCTCCAACTAATGCAACTTTTTGTCCACGCTCTATATAAAGATTTAACGGTTTTGATAGTGGCTCTTCGTATCCAATGACAAATTCTTTCGTTTCAAAAATTAATTTACCTGAGGTTCTTGCTTCTTTAAAATTGAAATCAGGTTTTGGTCGTTCCTGTGCGATTTCAATAACGTCCATTTTATCAAGTTTTTTCTGTCTGGACATGGCAAGGCTACTAGTAGATGCCCTTGCCTTATTACGGGCTACAAAATCCTTTAAACTAGAAATTTCTGATTGTTGTCTCTTAAAAGCAGCTTCAACTTGTATTTTTTTAGCTTCATAGACAATCAGGAAATTGTTGTAATCACCCACGTAGCGATTTAATTTTTGATTTTCTAAATGGTAGATCACATTTGCAACGCTATTAAGAAATGGAATGTCATGAGAAATTAATAAAAAAGCATTTTCGTATTCTTGCAGGTAGCGTCTTAACCACTCAATGTGTTGTTCGTCTAAATAGTTTGTAGGCTCATCTAAAAGAAGAATATCTGGTTTCTCAAGTAAAAGCTTGGCTAATAAAACCTTTGTTCGTTGCCCACCGCTTAAATCATGAACATCTTTTTCTAATCCTATACCATCAAGACCAAGTCCTCTTGCCACTTCTTCTACTTTAGAATCAATAATATAGAAATCATTATTTGTTAATGTTTCTTGTAATGTACCAACTTTATCTAACAACTTTTCCATTTCTTCAGGTGTAACGTCAGATATTTTTTCGTAAATTGTATGAATATTCATTTCGATGTCAAAGAGATATTGAAAAGCCGTATTTAGTACGTCACGGATTGTCATTCCCTGTTGTAAAACAGTATGTTGATCAAGATAACCGACTCGCTGATGCTTAGCCCATTCTACTTTTCCATCATCAGGCTGAAGTTGCCCTGTAATGATATTCATAAACGTTGATTTACCTTCACCGTTTGCCCCAATTAAAGCGATATGTTCTCCTTTTAACAGGCGGAAGGAAACATGATCAAAGATCGTACGATCGCCAAATCCGTGGTTTAGGTCTGTAACCGTTAGTATACTCATATATTTAACCTCATTTACATTTCATCTTATTTTGTTTAGAAAATATTTATCTATTTGTTCAACTGATTGTTAGAAGTCAATATTGAACTATAACACAAATAATGCAATAGTTTAATGGTATAAATTGTAAATGGATTCAGGTGAGAGATATGGGGACAGGTGTCTCGTTCCATCAAATATTTCTTTACTGCTTGTACTTTTTCTTCTGGAGAAAAGTTCACTATAAAAAATACACCTCCAATTGTTAGTTGTGTCTAACAATTGGGGTGCAGTTCAAAAATTAATTTTTACTCTTTGTCTATCTGTTTTTTTGTAATAAGTTCCGTTTCCTGCAGCAGCCGTTTCCTTCAACTGTTTCTGACCTGCATCGTCCACATTAAATCCAATAATATTTACTTTCACATTTAAATCAGAGTTTGCTAGTTTTTTAGCTTCTTCAACAGGATTTCCTCCACAGGTTTCAATTCCATCGCTTACAATGAATAGAATATTTTCCGAGTTTTCCGATGCTTTTGCTTTTAAATCACCATAAGCAGATTGAATAGTACGAGGTTGCCCTTAACCCCCTCGTACTATTCTTATTCATTCAAATAATAATATTGTATACCTTCTTTTAAGTAGGATTTAATTTTTACTTGGGATTCTAAATACATACATCTTGTAATGGTAGCCATAAACGGAGTAAATAAATGTGCGTTTCTATAGGTCTCTTGGCATAATTGCCATGCTGTTTTTTCTTCTTCTCGAACAGAGTCTATAATTTGATCCATACGATGGATATGGCCGGATTTTATTTCTTCCATTCGCTGATCCAAGCTCTCCATAATGTTTCCGTGTCCCGGAAGAGCTAGCTTCACTTCATAATCCTTTACTTTATCCAAAGAATTAAAATAAGCCATTAGTGGATTTTGATCTATTTCAGATTCACGCAAAATAACAGGTGATAATTTCTCTAATATATGGTCACCAACTACCATAATTTGTTTTTCACGCTGATAAAAACACATATGATCGTAGCAATGACCTGGTGTCCATATGACCTCATATTTGTCATTTCCTAGCTGTACATTTTCGTTGTAATCGAATAGTCCATTTGGTTCGAATTCATAAAAAGGAGTACTATCGTCTTTTTCTTTCATATGTGAAAAGCTTGTCGTTCCATGTTGCTCAAACATATTAAGTATAAAATTAACATAATTTTTATCTTGTCGTCGTATTATTTCCTGATAACCAAGTTTGGAAATATAAACAGGGATCCCGTGTTTTTCCTGGAACCACTTCGCAAGTCCTATGTGATCAATATGAAAATGTGTCAAAACGACTTTCTCCATCTTCATTCCCAATGCCATTAAATTCTCCCAAATATTGATTCCTACCTGGGAATAACTGCCCGTATCAACCACCGTATATCCATTACTGCCCTTAAATAAATAACAATTTACTTGCTCCATGCCAAATGAATAAGGTAAAGATAACAAATAAATATCTTCATTCACCTTTTTCAGCGTTGGCACAGGACCACGTCGATTAGAATTTTTCATAAAATAACACGGCTTCCTTCTCTCAATCGATAAGTTTATGTGTACAGATTACCATAAATAGTAAGAAAAGTCTTACAAAAGAACTTCATCTTTCCACTTTGACCGATTTGATCAGCTGGATGGAACCAGCCATTATCGACTAATGGACGTATAACAGCCAATTTAGCACCAGCTGCATCTGCAAAGTCTTGAGCTATACTTAAATTATCTTTTTTTCCGATACCACGGCCAATGGAGACGATGAATTCTGCATTTTCTACTGTTAAGGTCTCTTCTACTAATGGTTGTTCTTCAATAATTTCATAATCAAAGTCATTTTCAACCACATTCAACCACAATCGTTTCTATGATTACTTCCCCTCTCCGATTGATATTAGGCAATAAGACTGGGAAAATATTTGGACGTACCGTTACCATTTGTGGACGTGCTTCCGGAACAATCATTTTACACATAATATTTCCGCCAAATGATGGTTTAATTTGTTCTAAAATGCAAAAAATAGGCGATAGGCACCTTCCATTATTTGGATGATGCCTATCGCCTATTTTTTGTAAATTAGACTCTCCTCTTGAATATGTTGATGAATGACATCCGGTACTTCCTGAAGAGAATCTAATTTATAGAAAGCCCTTTTCGGCTCCACCTTAATGTCCACTTCGTTATATTTCCATTCCATTTCTGCAGGAATGTGAATCGCATTGATGTTCCGCTCCAATGCGGGCACGATATCTGTTCTTAATGAATTTCCAACCATCCACGTGATTTCAGGATCCGCATCAATGGTTTTTAATATATCAGATAAAGCGGTCGTATCTTTATGTTCAGAAATAAAGATACGATGTTCAAAAAAGATAGTCAGTTCTAATTGGGCAATTTTCCTGCGTTGATTGGCGTCATCGCCGCCTGTGTGCAAATACAATTCGTGTCCAGCATCTTTTAATTCTTGCAGGGTTTCATTCATATAGGGAATTGGTTCTACCGGGAATTTAAATACTTTATACCCTAACTCCCTTATATAATCCATTTCATCTTTTTTCTTTTCTTTTCCCGTTACATTGCAAAAGTATTGATAGGTACGAACAAAAGACTCAGGAAAGCGGTCTGAATCTAAACCATGAACGCTAATAGCTTCGATATCCATTGCGAGTTGTTTCTGTCTTATTTCCTTTTTTGTTAAAGAGTTAAACCATCCTTTCATTTGGTCGGTAAACATTCCGATCACTTGATTAAAATACCTGTTACAATAGGCTAATGTATCGTCAAGATTAAACAATATGTTCTGTTTTTCCATGGGTACCCCTTCGTAAGATGATTTTCGCTCTTTTTATTTTTCCACATGGATCCGATTACTATTACCTAAAAATAAACTATCTCATTCCCCATGTTTTTTAATGAAATTTTTCTTCAACTTGCTTCTTTTGTTTTTCAAGATAAAAATTACTGAGAACGCGGCTTCCACCCCGCAATATTTCATTAAGATAATCTGCTAGCGGGGCTGTTTCGGCTTCTTTTTCAATGGCGACAAACGTCAATACGTTTTTTGTACTCTTCCCCTGACAAACCAATAGAAAAAGCCGAAATTACCCAGTAATGGTTTCGGCTTTAGCTTCATTTCTAAGTATATTCAATTAAGGAAAGAAGACTTTTTTCGGGTTAATTTTCTGCAGAAACCGCAACATCAAATTCGTTTGTTTTCTTGTTCGTAAATTGACGGATATAAGGTAATACCCAACGGTCTAGACCAATTTTTCCTGCATTCGTACCAGCCACAAGAATGAATACACCTAATAATACCATTAGCGCATTCGGATTTGCTACTCCTGAGAATAGGAAAGAAAAATTCATGACCACTCCAAAGAAAGCAGCAGCTGTTGTGAAACAACCTACGATCAATCCAAGTCCGACTAAAAATTCTCCCCATGGAACTAACACGTTAAATAGTTCAACATTTGGAAGTGCAATTCCACCTAGAAAAGATGCCCACCAGCCCTCAACTCCAGGATTCTTTATGACTCCTTGTAGGAAACCAGAAGCATCAAATCCACCGCTGACTTTTTCCCATCCATGAGTCAAAAATGTATACCCTAAGTACAATCTAAATATCGTAAGAATAATAGAAGAAACATTACTTTCTCTTAACCATTTAACCATTATTACCACTCCTTATGTGTTAATTACTTCACAAATAGATTGTACTACATTATCTCGAATTAAATATATTTATGTTAAACATTTCACATTCCTGAAATACTTCTTTGACAACTTTATGAACTATAGTTTTTGTCTATTGATTTATGACTACTTATTTATTAAGGACGATCTTTTAAAATCTGAAAAAGGAGCAACTTTCTCTGCTCCTTTTTCATAACTCTTGATGTAATGTGCTTTTCAAAAATAAACGATTAGTTTCTCGGATCTACATAATCGGGATAATCACTAATAATCGCGTCAACTCCCATATCAAATAGGAAATTGGCTGCTTCTTGACTACGCACCGTCCATGATCCAATCTGCATACCAAGTGAGTGAACTTGTTCTACTAATTCTTCTGTCACAATTCCATAGCTTGGGTTAAACCAATCCGCGTATGCAGAAAATTCTTGTAAGGCTTGTTCTGTTATGTGTGCACGATTAGACGTTAACACCCCGATTGAAACATGAGGAAGAAGCTCATTCATTTTTTTCATAGATTCAAAGTTAAACGATTGAATAATGATTTTTTCGTTTTGTGGTTTATCAAGATTTCGTTCTTTTAATTCTTCTGCTACTTGTTCTTCAATTCCAGGATAAAGCTCTGGAGCTTTTAATTCGATTAAAATACCCATTTTTCCGTGATAGCGCTCAAGGATTTCCTCAAATGTTGGGATTTGTTCACCAGCAAATTCTTCCCCTTTCCAGCTACCCGCATCAAGGCTTCTTAGTTGTTCAAACATTAAATCCCCTACTTTTCCCGTTCCATCTGTTGTACGATCCACTGTTGTATCATGGATTAGTACTAATTTGCCATCTTTACTTCTTTGAACATCGATTTCAATATAATCGGCCTTCATATCTACTGCTAGATCGAAACCAGCGATCGTATTTTCAGGTGCATATCCTGTTGCACCACGATGCGCCACATTATCCACCTGTTTTCTTTCTCCTACTGTTGGTTCTGCTGCAAACGCCTGGCTGAACGGACTGAATAACAACGAAAAGGCTACCCCTGCACCTACTAATAATTTTTTACTCACGTTCTCCATCTCCTATCTAAAATATGTCTTCAACTAGTATTCTAGAAAAGGGATGTTGACCTAGTATGTAGTTCTGTTTACATCTCATTGAGGATTGTGTAAAAAAAATTAGTCTATTCTCCTTACTATTATTTACAACTATAGTAAAGAAATGAATGAATAGTATTTATCTCCTATTTTTATAGACGTTCACTTGAAAGGAGACAAAACCTTGATAAATCCCTCCTATGAAATATCTCCAGATACTATTAACTCCGTTGTATTCATAGTTGGTGACGATGCATAGGGACGGTTCTACTTCGGTGAAAAGGACTGAAAACACAAAACTTCCGATTGTCCTCTAAAAGAACTGTCCCCTTGCTTCCAATAATAAAAAACAAGGTCCTCTATTTAGAAGACCTTAAATTCATAGAAAACATTATTCAATTGGTAAAATTCGGTTTATAAACTACGCATCTTCGAATGATTTTGCAGGTTGTACGATAACAGAAGATTTTCGAGCTAATCCATAATAGGATAGCAGTGCTAAAAGGCTGGCCGAAAAGATGATAACACCCATTGGAATGCCCGTATATTCTCCTGCGATTCCCACTAGTGGAGCTGTTAAGGAGCCGAGTACAAATGGTAATAGCCCTAATAGTGCTGAGGCACTGCCTGCAATATGGCCTTGTGTCTCCATGGCTAATGAAAAAGACGATGCCGATGTGATTCCAATAGACATGATAAAAAAGAAGATCGGAATGGCGACCACAATAAGTGGTGCTTTTAATAGAAAAGCAATTAGTACTAAAGCACCTGATGTGTTAGCGATGAATAACCCTATTTTTAAAAAGGTTCTCTCTGGGATAAGATCCGTAAAGCGACCAACAGACTGGGTACCTATAATTAGTGCAAACCCATTCACACCAAATAATAGACTGAATACTTGAGGAGATATATGATAAATATTTTGATAGACAAAAGAAATTCCAGATACATAGGCAAAGACTCCAGCAATCATAAACCCTTGTGTAAGAGCATAGCCAGTAAATTGGCGATCTTTTAACAACATACCAAAATTCTTTACTACTTGAGAAAAATTACTTGGAACTCGTTTTTCCTTTGGTAATGTTTCTTCTAATTTGGCTGAAACAATTAGTACTAATACCATACCAACACAAGCCAAAACAAGAAAAACTCCAGACCAATCAGTGAACGCGAGAATCAGGCCTCCAATAATTGGTGCAATGATCGGTCCAAGATTGCCAAATAACAGTAATAAAGAGAAGAACTTCGTCAGTTCCCTGCCACTGTAGACATCGCGAACAATCGCCCTAGAAATAACGATTCCACCTGCTGCTGCAAAACCTTGCATAAAACGAGCACCGATAAAGATATAAATATTCGGTGCAAATGCACAGATAACGGAAGCGACTAAATACAAGAAAAGAAAAATGCGCAACGGCTTGCGTCGCCCCTGAACATCACTCATTGGACCAATAATCAATTGCCCTAGTCCCAAGCCTAAAAGACATGTCGTTAAGCTAATTTGTACAAGAGATGCCGTCGTTTGATAGTCCTTCACAATTGTAGGGAACGAAGGTAAATACATATCAATCGTAAAAGGACCTAAAAGTGAAAGTGATCCTAAAAGTATCGCAAGTTGTAATCGTTTGGATCCTGTTAAGTTATTCAATATTGTCTCGCCTTCCTAAAAAAATCATTTTCTATTGAACTACGAACAGATTGATAGAACTTATTACCTTATCACACATATAACAGTATTGAAGTTTATAACTTGGTCCATAAGGGACAGTAGTTCTTTTATCTACTCGTACACAAGCTGAAAATACATAAACCCTTCCTTAACGTATGTGCATGCCTTTAAAACTAGCATAGGACAAAAGATTTCGTCAAGGTATATATTCTCCACTACTTCTTCCATATCTGAATCAGAAGATAATAAATTGGTTCGTACTTCTATATAAAAACGTTCTTTTTTATTACGAGCACTTAAACATATAAATAGGAAGTGAATAGGACGAAGGATTTTTGTTTTTATCATGTGTATTTAGCATATAATGTTATTAGTTATTTTTTGGAGTATTTTCCTATTTATTATTTACTTTTGTACTTATAGACATCACTTGAAAGGATGCAAAAGCTTTGATAAATCCTTCCTTTATATGGAATGTCTCTAGATAATATGTAACTCTGTTGTATTCATGGTTGGGGACGATACATGGGACGGTTCTGCTCACTTTAACAAAAAAATACGTGAGGACCGTCCCCACGTATTTTTTAACTTTCGAAATATTGCTGTATCGCTTCATTTGTTAGATCGATCATGATCTTGATTTCTTCTTTTGTCATCACATAGGGTGGCATAAAGTAGAGAATGTTTCCTAATGGTCTTAAGAGCAAGCCTTTTTCTAGAGCGATTCGATAAATTTGATAGCCAACTCTTTCTTCACTAGGGAAAGGTTCTTTTGTCTCTTTGTCTTTTACTAATTCAATCGCGCCCACCATACCCGTTTGTCTGTATTCACCAATGTATGGCTGGTGATGAAATACGTTGGATGCTAACTCGTTCATGTAGGTGCTTTTCTCTCCAATCTGTTCTATGTAATGCTCTTCTTCAAAAATTTGTAATACCTCAAGTGCCACGCTGCAAGCTAAAGGATTACCTGTATAACTATGAGAATGTAAGAATGCTTTCATCGTTCCATAGTCATCATAGAAGGCCTGATAAACATCCTCTGTCGTTAAAACGACTGACAATGGTAAATAACCGCCTGTTAATCCTTTTGATAAACACATAAAATCAGGTGTAATGCCTGCTTGTTCGCAGGCAAACATCGTTCCTGTTCGCCCAAATCCTACTGCCACTTCATCAGCTATAAGGTGTACATCATATTGCAAACATAGCTCCTTTAGATTTTTTAAATAAGTGGGAGGATACATTTTCATCCCTGCCGCCGCTTGGATTAACGGTTCAATAATAATCGCGGTTAGCTCTTCATGGTGTAACTTTAATTTTTCTTCAACCGATGCTATACAAGGTGTGTTGCAGCTCTCTGGCTTCTCGTTAAATGGGCATCGAAAGCAATCAGGTCCTTGTGCTCGTACCGTATCTAGTAATAAAGGTTGGAAGACTTCGTTATATAGACCTACTCCTCCAACAGACAGAGCACCAAGGGTTTCGCCATGATAGGCATCTGTTAAGGCTAGAAAACGTTTTTTATTTGGCTTGTTTTTTTGCATATGATATTGAAAGCTCATTTTTAAAGCCACTTCTATCGCAGATGATCCGTTATCGGCAAAGAATACTTTTGTTAAACCCTCCGGAGTGATTTCTGCTAGTTTTTCTGCTAGAAAAATGGCTGGTTCATGAGTAAAGTTGGCAAATATCGCATGTTCTAATTGAAAAGCTTGATTGGCTAAGGCGGTGCTAATTCGGTCATTGGCATGTCCGAATAGATTCACCCACCAAGAAGATACAGCGTCTATATACGGCTTTCCATTTTCATCATACAAATAAATACCTTTCCCGCTTTTGATTACGATGGGAGGAAAATCTTCATAATCCTTCATCTGTGAACAAGGGTGCCAAACATGATTTAAATCTCTTCTTTGTAAGTTTGAAATGGTAGGAATCATATACGTAACAACCTTTCTAAACATCCCGTATCTTTTACCGAGATATCTTTTGAATTAAACATTCTAAAAATACAATCTCTATATACTAATCAAAAGTAATGGGCAGTTCGTTTAACGATCTAAACCCCATCAGTTTTCGCCATGGAAGGTCAGAAGATGCCAGTTGGATATTGTCCATCTGTTGCAGGAGGGTTTGAATCGCTATTTGTGCTTCTAAACGTGCCAACGGAGCACCTAAACAAAAATGCGTGCCATATCCAAAGGCAAGATGAGGATTCGGGTTCCTCGTAATATCAAGTACATGAGCATGAGCAAATTGATTCGGATCTCGATTGGCAGCACCCAAAAGAATATAGACTTGATCGCCCTTTTTAATCGTTGTTTCATGAATTTTGATATCCTCTGATGCAACCCGAGCCGTCATTTGTGTTGGACTCTCATAACGTAAAAACTCTTCTACGGCATTTTCAATAAGCGATGGGTTTTCTTTTAGTTCCTTCATCTGATGAGGATGTTTCAATAAAGTAAGGATGGAATTGCTGATGAGATTAACCGTTGTTTCATGACCGGCAATAACAAGTAAAATACAGGTGGCAACTAATTCTTCATCTGTTAATCTATCCTCTTGCTGTTCCTCTTTTATTAATAGACTAATAAGGTCCTCTTCAGGGCTTTGTCTTCGTTTCTCCATCAACTGTTTAAAATAATTCCGTAAGTTGATTGTCATGGCATTCCCATTGTCTAAAGCCTTTCTCGAACGAGTAAAATCAATGGTTTGGATTAGACTTAGCGCCCATTCTCTAAATGGGTGTCGATCTTCCTCAGGTACTCCTAATATTTTCGCGATAATGAGACTGGCTAAAGGAAAAGCAAAATCGGAAATGACATCCATTGATTTCTTATGTTGAACTTGTTGCAGTAAATCGTTTACTGTTTCTTGGATGTAAGGACGAAGCTGTTCCACCATTCTAGGAGTGAATACGTTACTAACCAGAAAACGTAACCGCTTATGATCAGGTTGATTTTTAAAAAGCATCATGTCATTTTGAATGTTTTTGAGCTGCTCATATTTTTTTGAAGTCTCAGGCAGCGGGATGCGATTTTTGAATCGAGTATCTTTAAGAATGGTTATGGCTTCTTCATAGCCTGTCACATACCATCCCGAATATTTGAATAGATTTCCCCAATAAATAGGATGAGTGGATCGAATCTGTTCATAAAATGGATAGGGATTTTGAAAAAACTCAATAGTAGTAAATGAAAGTGGTATCGTTTGATTTAAATTCGTTGTCATATTGTGGCCCCCTCTCATACAATCACAAGCTTTTTACAGAGATGTGTCACTCCCATCTCTGTAAAAAGCTTGAGCTATTTTTTATTTTTCCGCTGCTAAGCTGGCTTGCATTTCTTCTACTGACTCTACTTCAAAGCCTAAGTCATGTAACATTTGTTGATCTTCCGTTTTATCTTGCCCAGCCGTTGTTAAGTAGTCACCAACGAAGATAGAATTGGCTGCATATAACGCTAGTGGTTGTAGTGAACCGAGATTGACTTCACGTCCACCTGAAACGCGAATTTCCTTTGTTGGATTGATAAAGCGGAATAGCGCTAAAACTTTCAAACAATAAAGTGGATTTAATTCTTTTACTCCTTGTAGCGGCGTACCATCAATGGCATGTAGGAAGTTAACTGGAATGGAATCCGCATCAAGTGCTTTTAAACTATTAGCCATATCGACTACATCTTGCTTCGTCTCTCTCATTCCAACAATGACACCTGAACATGGAGACATGCCAGCTTGTTTTACCGTTTCGACCGTACCGACGCGATCATCGTATGTATGTGAAGTTGTGATGTTTGCATGATTGCTCGCAGAGGTATTGATATTATGATTGTAGCGGTCTACTCCAACTTCTTTTAGACGATTCGCTTGTTCTGGCTTTAAAATCCCAAGACAGGCACAAACTTTCAATCCATAAGTATTCTTTATTTCTTTTACTGCTTCTACTACCTGATCGATTTCTTTATTAGATGGCCCTCTCCCACTAGCCACAATACAATACGTTCCGATATTTAAATCATGCGCACGCTTTGCTCCTTCAATAATTGCATTCTTGTCTACCATTCTGTAAGAATCAATTGGAGCTGTTGAAATAGAAGATTGCGAGCAATAGCCACAGTTTTCCGGACATAACCCGGATTTTGTATTGATGATCATATTAAGCTTTACTTTTTTTCCAAAATGGCGCTTTCTAATTTGAAAAGCCGCGTGCATGAGCAATAGGACGTCATCATCTGGACATTCTAAAATAGAAAGAGCCTCTTCATTGGTTACTTCTTTCCCCTCTAACACTTGATCTGAAAGTTCCATCCATTTATTCATTTTAATTCCTCCAATTGATTTATTAATAATGTCACATCTATGTGATCTTTTACCATTTTTTTGATATTTTCTTTTGTGATTTCTTTCAGTTTGGGTGTAACTCCTAGAACAGGCACCCTACATAACTTTTCAATTAATTCCGGATTTGTTTTTTCCGCAAGATTAGGAGAATCATTTATCCCGTTTATCACGATCCCAGCAATCGAAAGACCCATGCTTTTTGCGTATTGAACCGTTAGAAAAATATGATTAAACGTCCCAAGGTTAGGGCGAGCTACAATCACAATGGGCAGCTGTAAAGCTTTTATTAAATCACTAACCAAGAAACGTTCACCTAATGGTACTGAAATACCCCCAGCACCTTCGACAATGAAAAATTCGTGTTTTTCTCTAATCTTTTTCCAATGATTTAATACCTCTTCAATCCCGACGATTTTCCCTTCCAGCTTCCCAGCCACATAGGGAGCAAGTGGTTCTTTAAATTCAAAAGGCGTAATCTCTTCATAAGATAAAGACGTTTGAGACAGCTGCTTCAGCAAGCTTGTATCACTTGCTGGATTTTCACGGGCAATGCCACTTAACAACGGCTTAAATACACCAACATCTATCTTTTTTTCTTTTAATACAGCTGCAAGTCCGCTGGATATAATGGTTTTTCCAACATCTGTATCTGTTCCTGTTACAAAAAAACCGTTCATCAAATCATGTTCAACTCTTTTCCGATGAAATGAAAGCACTCTAACAAGTAGTCTATTTCTTTTGAACCATGGGCAGAGGTGACGGTTAGCCGGATACGGCTCTCTCCATTTGGTACAGTGGGTGGACGGATTGCAGGTGCGTATATTCCATTTTCCTGAAGCTTTTCCGCAAAAATCACAGCATCTTTCGGATCTCCGATGATCACAGGAATAATCGGGGTTAAATCTCCCTTCACCTTATAACCCATTTCTTCTAAACTATTTTTTATTTTGTTTACATTCGAGAATAACAGCTGGCGTTTTTCGTTACTTTCTTCAATGATTTCCAACGCAGTATGTGAAGCGGCACAGATTGACGGAGGCATGGCGGTTTGAAAAATAAAGGTTCTTGCATGGTTGAGCAAAAAGTCAATCAACACCTTGGATCCCGCCACAAAACCACCTTCCGTCCCAATGGCTTTACTTAAGGTTCCAATGACGACATCAGGATAGACACCGAAATATTCACTTGTTCCCCTGCCCTTTTCTCCTAAAACCCCTGTTGCATGTGCATCATCAACAATCACGTAGGCATCATACTGTTTCGCCAATCGAACCATCTGATCAAGGGGGGCAATCGTCCCATCCATACTAAAAACTCCATCCGTTACAATAAACCGCCGTTGATAGGATGCCGTTTCTTTCAACTTTTCTTCAAGATGATTCATATCGATGTGGTTATAAACAACAGTATCCGCTTTTGAGAGTCGACACCCGTCAATAATACTTGCATGATTGAATTGATCGCTTAAGATCACATCCCCTTTTTCAGGCAAGGAAGATAGTACGCCGACATTTGCTAAAAATCCGCTGGAAAACAGGAGCGCTGCCTCCGTTTGCTTAAAACGGGCAATTTTTTCTTCAAGCTTTTGATGCCAATCCGTATGGCCTGTCGTTAACCTCGATCCGCTGCTTCCGACTCCAAATTCGTGCAGGGTAGTTTCTGCTGCGTAAACTAAGCGCTGATCGTTCGCAAGCCCTAAGTAATTATTGGATGAAAAAACGATCTGGCTCCGACCATCAATCACCATCTCAGGTAGGGGAGCCGTATTCATGGTACGAAACTTTCGGTACAAGCCTGCCTCTTTTGTTTTTTCTATTTTTTGGCTTAGCCATTCATCGAGTCCCAACACTTGTCACCCCATTTTCATTTTTCATCTTTGTGAACAGTAACCAACGATTCTCCTTGCTTTTTTTCATTTAACTCGTGTGCCGTTCATCCTTCTCCCATTGAACAAAGATGGGCTGTTTTTCTAGGTAGTCTATGTATGATTGAAGATCGCTTAAGCCATCCACAAAAAAGATTCGGCAGCCGCGTTCATCTCCATATTCTTTTAGATGCGTAATTCGCTGATAACCCTGCTTTTTACTCGCAACATAACCTGTTGTATATTCCGGATCATCTGACCAGCATAATTCTGCGACAGTAGCGGGATGCGCACTCACCTTTGTTGCAAGCACAAGCGCCTCCTTCACTCTTTGACTTCGACGCATGTTGTAATGGTCAGCCCACTTTTCAAAATCCGTGGTTAACCAATCCATTCTCGAAACCCGGACCCCTTTTTCATTTCGATCATCGATTCGTAAACCAGAGCCGATATCAAACAAAATCGCCCCTCTTAGTTCTGAACATTCAGTTATTATTTTGTGTGCCTTTTCAATGCTTTCGGTCGGGACTCCTGCTTTCTCTAGAAGATTCCGAGCGACTGATTGCCCTTCTTCTACGGATCCCACATCATTTGTTACAATAGGTAATGGTTTCAATTTTTTTATCGGCTTATTAATCATTTCAAACTGAATTTGCAGAAAATCTGGGTTACCTCTTGAATGAGATAATGCTTTTTCCAGTAGAATATTTACAGCATTTTTCAAATTCTCATATGTTGAAAGTTGCTCCCCGCCAGATATATGCTTTCCTCCTTTTTCATGAGGCCCATTCTGAGCTGCTCTCATCCTAACACTGTAAAGGTTTTCCTTTAGCAAGGTTTCCTACCATCCTTTCACTCGAAAAGCAGTATTGATGAGTATCTTTTGAACGCTGCGATCCTGTTCATCGTTTTCTAGTGAACTTGAATTTTGGAAATTTGTACAAAGTAAGTATTAGAAAACAGAATCAATTTACTCATCACCATCTAATGAATCATTTAAATTAACTTTTAAAAACACATCTCTTTTTAATGTTAACCTAAATAATATATAGGTTAACAATTTAAATATTAAATATTCTTATTTATTTTGTCAATATTTTATTTTTATAAATTTCCAACAACATCTTATTTCAGTGGTCTCGTACGGTTCTTCTGCTTACTTTAACAAAAAAAGAATAGAAGTAAACTTCTTTTTATTTCTATACCATTTAGTAAATAAGTATATGGTGAAAAGCCCTTAAGTCGAATAGCGGTGTAGTAAATAGAATTTGTAAAATCATTATTTTAGTTGTATACGAGCACTTACAAACAAAAATGGGAAATAAATCGGACGAAGGACTTTTGTTTTATGGTTTGTAATTAGCATATAATGTTATTAGTTATTTTTTAATAATTGCCTATTTATTTTATATCGACGATAAAGATGGGCGTCAGCGCTTATTCTCTTGTATCAATAATTATGCAATAGTTATGCTAATATGTTTCATTCTATCTAATTTAATAGGAGTACATATTTCCCCCAAAAAACGACTAACTTTACCCGTTCTGAGATTTGTTGTCTGCCCTCCCTGAAATATACATGCTGTTCAATATGGCTTCCACCGACGTTTTGTTGCGTATGGTTGCATCTTTAAAGCACCCCGGATCATTATGAACACACCTAATTCGTGTATGATAAAAAACAGGCACCATCCAAAAACGGGACGTTGCCTGTCAACTAGTGTCATCATTTCTCTATCATATTAACTACATTCTCTCCACCACGAACAGCTTGTACGTTTACTCTCATACCCTGTACTCTATCTACATATTTCTCAGCAAGCTTTTGTGCAGCCTCATCGCTTATAGATCTATCTAATACAAGTGTCCCAATAGCCATATTATCTTGTGTATATACTTGACCGTCAATGACACCTTTTTCTTCTTTCACTTTCATGGTTAGTTCGTTGTTTTGTTTTGCTTTGATTGTGATTGGGTGTTTTCTTTCTTATTAGCGACTTGTTCAATTGTTCCCTGTTCATCTATTTCACCAGGTAGATCATTGTCTACTCCACCTGTACTTTCATTATTTGGAGAACATCCAACCATGAATAGTAATATCATGATGATACTCATCAAAAGTTTCAGTTTCATTCATACATCCCTTTTCCCGAATATTTTTTGAAAAGCTCTATAGGTTACATTAATTTGGATACTTAATCATATCTATAAAAATGGAATTTTGATTTTCTGAAAAAGGAGATGATTAATTGTATCCATACTATTATTATCGCGTTAACAACTGGGAACCTACTTTATTATTGTTGCGCCGAAGTTTATATGCTGAAGAAATGGTATGTACTATGAGTAGTGAGCTTTTCCATATACCAGAAACCAAGGACTTAAAAGGGAATAGTGAGATGCATAGTCATCTAGTCCCTGCTTCGTATCACCGTGTAACCGCAGTAGGGTCAGCCCAAAGGCTAAAAAATGGTGAACAACAGCAATCCATTATTGAAACAATGACAGCTTGTATACTAAATGCTGAAACCCAGGATCGAAAAGTAGATGAATGGTTAAATAGGATGGAGAAAAATGCCAGTCCAGAATATAAACCGGTTATTCAAGTGATTATCAAATGGCAAGAACAAGCAAAATCCTATTTAAAACAGGCAAAAGAAGCTTTACAATCAATGGGAGTTTCCTTTCCAGTTTCACAGGAACAACAGGGTGACCAAGAAAATGATTATTAGTTTGACAAGTCTAGCGTCAAGAAAATCATAAAAGTTTTAAATAAAATCAAAAAACTAATCCTCGGTCGGATTAGTTTTTTATGCGCCTTAGAGGATTCGAACCTCTGACCTACGGCTTAGAAGGCCGTTGCTCTATCCAGCTGAGCTAAAAGCGCGACATATATATGGCGGAGAAGGAGGGATTTGAACCCTCGCGCCGCTCGCGCGACCTACACCCTTAGCAGGGGCGCCTCTTCAGCCACTTGAGTACTTCCCCATAAACATAAAAATGGTGGAGGGGGACGGATTCGAACCGCCGAACCCAAAGGAGCGGATTTACAGTCCGCCGCGTTTAGCCACTTCGCTACCCCTCCATTTTGTCTGAGAGACTAATGGAATAAAACTGGAGGAGGAAGAGGGATTCGAACCCCCGCGCGGTTTGACCCGCCTGTCGGTTTTCAAGACCGATCCCTTCAGCCAGACTTGGGTATTCCTCCGAATGGTTAAATGGTGGAGCCTAGCGGGATCGAACCGCTGACCTCCTGCGTGCAAGGCAGGCGCTCTCCCAGCTGAGCTAAGGCCCCAATCAATGTACGAATCTATAATCATTATCGCCCTAGCGACAGAAATAAATATACCATTTATATTCATAGAAGTAAACTTCTTTTTATTTCCATATCATTTAGTTGAAAGTAAGAGAAAAATCGATAAACTACATAAATAATGAAATCAATAAATCACCTTTTATCCAGTTCTTGCTGAACCAGCACAGGAAAATATACCTGGTATTGTTCGCCTAACTATTAAAAAGCGGAGACACCAACTGTGGTGTTTCCACTTTTTTACTATTATTTCACAGTAAACTCTTTTGTCACTTTATATGCTTTTCCGTCTTTTGGTGTCAGCCAGGCGGTAAGAGTATACCTTCCCGTTGTTAGACTCAGATCACGAAGATCCATTTCATAGCTCAATGTCTCGCCTTGCTTCACTGTTTCTTTTCCCAAAACCTGTAAGAAGGAAGTGACGCTCGAAAAAAGATAGATTTGTTCTCCTTCTTTTGTCTCTACCGAGTAATCAAACCTCTGAGAGCTCGTAAATTTTAGTGTTACCTCTTCTTCCGTTTGATTTTTCACTTCATATTGAAAAATCAAGGGACTCTTCTCCTCTAAAGTCGCCACCATTTCACCCGCCACTATACCACTCCCATCACTATTCGTTTCAACACCGTTGTTGGCTGTACTGCATCCGACAAGCAAAAGTCCCAGCAACAATAGGATACATGCTTTCCTCATTGCCTTGCCTCACCTCACTTCAGTTCAAGGGGACAGTTCGGCTGCTCACTTTAAAGCGGAGATCCCCACGTATTGTTTTTTCAAAGTAATGCTTCGGCTAGTAAAGTATAGAATTGAATTTTGTCTTGAAAGTTATATGCATTGGCAATGATCATGAATTCTTCCGTTTGATACCGCTCACTTAACTGAAGCAATTCATTTTTCACTTTTTCGGGAGTTCCCACAATGATTTGTTTTCGATTTTCTTGAATTTTGACTCGATCTTCTTTTGACAAAGACCTGCTTTATGATTGTTTATTAGTAATTCTACCTCAGGCATTACCTTCTTTAAAATGTATCTATCAAATACTATCTCTATTTCTGCTTTGCTATCACTTGTGATACGGTTCCCTTGCTTTTACGGTTTACGGTAAAGCAATCTTTCTACTATCCAAAGCGCCCCAATGCACTTAAATCGGCTAGAGATAATTGACTAACTACTTCATAACTATTTCCTTTTCCTCTAGGCTTTACAATAACTGTTCCCATGTTTGAAATGTGACCCAACCCAATCCCTTTAGGAAAATTGTGAGCGATAATAACCTTATGACTTCCATGCGCTGGTTTAATTTCTAACACTGACTGAAGATTGTCTACTATTCTTTTCCTTTCTTCATTTGATAAATTTCTACTCAACTTATATATCTCAACCCAAAAGGCATCAACTTTAACATTTACACTTCCGAAAGCCAACTGTGCTGTTTCTATAGTTCTACAAAAAGGACTCGTGATGATAGGATAACTAATAGGTATTCGCAAATTTCGGAGAACTTCTCCATAATAAATGGCCTGCCTCCTTCCCCTTTCAGAAAGATTTCTTTGGGTAAAACAATTTTGAAAATTTAAATTAGGTAAATCTTCTCCAACCGTTGCCTCACCGTGTCTAGCATAGAATATAAATCCTCCATCTCTAAGGGAATCAAGTAATGATCTTTTCAATCCATCTTCTCCTTCCATGTAACTATTCCCTATCACTGTTCGTAATCACAAGTTGGATCGTTTATTCAATTTATATTCCCAGTTCGTATTTTCTAAGCATGATAAAAAAATAATTTTTAATCTGTTTGTTAAAATATCTGTGAATTCCCTTCCATAAAATTATTATTCTACATAATTACGAGTACTTAAAAACAAAAATGGTAGATATATCGGACGAAGGGATTTTTATTTTAATATATGTATTTAGCACATAATGTTGTTAGTTTTTTTGGGGGATCGTTGTCTATTTATTTGTATACCCAAGTTAAAAAGCCAACTATCTGACGTAGTTGGCTTCGCGCAAAACTTATTCAAATAAGGGACTTACTGCTTTTTCATGATGAATCCGATCAATGGCCTCTACTAGTAATGCTGCGACGGATATCGTTTTTATTTTTTTACTTGTTTTCTCATTTGATAACTGTATTGTATTTGTCACCACTAATTCATTAATCAGTGACGATTCTATTTTATCAATGGCCTCATCTGTGAAAACAGGATGAGTACAGCCAGCATAAATTGATTTTGCTCCATTTTCTGCTAAGGCTCTAGCTGCTAAAGTAATGGTTTTACCTGTATTAATTAAATCATCAATGATAATGGCATTTTTTCCTTTTACATTACCAATAACACTGATGGTTTCAACAGTACCCTCTTCAAGATTTCTTTTATCGACAAGGGCAAATGGAGCATGTAATAGGTTAGCCATTTTTCTTGCTCTTTTTATACTGCCATTATGTGGTGCTACAACGACGATATCGTCTAATCCTTTATTCTCAAAGTACTCTGTAAGGATTGGAACCCCAATGAGATGTTCAACAGGTATATCAAAGAAACCTTGAATTTGTGGAGAATGAAGGTCCATTGTGAGAACTCTTGTTGCTCCAGCCGTTTCTAGAAGATTCGCCACTAATTTAGCCGTAATGGGCTCCCGGGACCGTGCCTTTCGATCTTGTCGAGCATACCCATAATAAGGAATGACTACATTAATTTGACTTGCAGAAGCCCTTTTCAATGCATCAATCATGATTAAGAGCTCCAAAATATGCTGGTTAACTGGGTACGAAGTGGATTGAATGACAAATACCTCACTGCCCCGAACATTTTCTTCTATATGGATTTGAATCTCTCCATCACTAAACTGAGAGACAGAGCACTTACCTAACTCACATCCCAATAAATCTGCCATCTCTGTCGCTAGTTTTCGATTTGAATTTAATGCAAACATCTTAAATTTATTTTTTAGTTGATACGGCACCTTATGTCCCCCACACTATTTGAATTTCTGTTTTAAAACGATTATTTGTCTATTAATTAATTTTACTATAATTATTGATATAATTCACTCCCTCTATAAATGTTGATATATCAACATTTATAGAGGGAGTCGGAATTTCTCTTGTTTAGGCGGTCCCAAACGAAACGCCTATTTCATGGAGCACCTTCCGATAGGCCATACTTAATCGATCACATTGCAGGTGTAATTCGGCTTGAAAATCGAGTGGCAATAACTCGGGATTTTGGTTTTTAACAATGAACTCGGCCTTGCTCCATTAACCGATCTTGAAAATCAATAAATAGCTTTTCTGGATCATCCAAGGCGTAGTTACGCTCCATGATCATAAACGCTACACTAAGTTGTTCACACACGGGTAAAACCATTAATTAAGTATAAATCGAAAAACCCATCTGTTCCGACGATTTTCTTCTGGACACTCCCACAGCTAAAGCAGTCGGCTTTCTCATTCGGGAGATCTATAAAAAAGGTAAAGCCAGATCCTGAGCTATACTTACAACATTAGAGAAATTGGGGATTGGTGCAAAGCAAATGAAGCAATAGCGATCGAAGATTCTCCAAATGGAGCACATGCAGCCGTAGCAGCTAGTTATTCATATCGTAGCGATTAAAAACACAATTACAAAACCATTACCATTTAGTATAAGACATTACACGATCGACTCTTTAGAAGACTATGAATGACAGGGTTTAGTTGATAAGCATGACTCCAAATAAACTTATAAAAAGCATATGTCTTCTCACTAATGCCATAAGAAGCTGAGCTAGATTCAACTAAGGGAGGTTACAGAACTGAATCCCGAATAGTAGACACTTTTAAAAAAGTGGACCTATTCGGGATTCAGTTCAACTTTTAAGACTCCTTCTTTTTAAAGAACTATGTAGAACGAGATCGTGCCATTAGTGATGAAAGAATCCTAAAGCATATCGAACCCCTTGATGAATATCTTTGGTTTCATATGCAGCTAAGTCATCAAAAGTGATTTTCATCTTTACGTCTTCTAACTCGTAACCGCTATCCAAATCTATATCCAACCGTATTTCATACCCTTCAGCATGATCTTTTGTCTCAATAATATTAAAACTCCGAATGGATGTACCTGTTTCATAAAAAAACGGCACTAATGAATCATTCTCTATTGGTTCTAATGAATCTGTCATACATACCACCACCATTCTTTCTTCAAGCTATATCTTTTACGGTATTAAAAAAACATTAGGCTGCCTTTTTAATATAGGTCATGATCATTATTTTCTATTTCTGCCTTCAGTTTGGTTTTTTTGTCCGTACCGAAGCTGCCCAGCGTCTTGTTCTCCTTTTTGTTTATTCAATTTCCCTTTCAAGTTAACGTTAGGAATGTTTATTTCTTTTTCATCCATGTTTTTCACCTCCGATTCATTATTATGGCATTTTATCTAAGAATTATGTTCATTTATGAATACTCCCACCACTTAATTTTCTAACGAAAATTTGAAGAAGGGGTACTCTTAGCAATATTGATAGATTTCCCGAACAAGAAAGCCCACTTCTTGACAGTAATATAATGAACACGATAAAAGTTTTAACTAAATGCAAAAAAACTAATCCCTAATCGGATTAGTTTCTTTTATGCGCCTTAGAGGATTCGAACCTCTAACCTACGGCTTCGAAGGCCGTTGCTCTATCCAGTTGAGCTAAAGGCGCAATATATATGGCGGAGAAGGAGGGATTTGAACCCTCGCGCCGCTCGCGCGACCTACACCCTTAGCAGGGGCGCCTCTTCAGCCACTTGAGTACTTCCCCGTAAAAATCAAAATCGTATAAAGGGGGACGGATTCAAACCGCTGACCTTCTGCGTGCAAGGCCCCAATCAACATACGAATATGTTAAAAACCTTAAAATCAATATCGTTTTAGCGACATCAATTAATATATCATTTTAATTCATGGAAGTCAACTTCTTATTATCAAAAAATATTTATTTTGGTCCTATTGATAAAATCTCTAATATTTTTGAAATAGATGATATTAGACAAATAATTGAACTTATTGAAATCACAGATAAAGGGTGATACATGTAATCATGTACGATATATACCACCCTCTAACTCCCCCCTTTTGTCTTGTAAAGTCTTAGTCTTCGTCCATTATTTCATCAAAAGCTGAGGACACTTTATCAAATTCCTCATCGCTTTCAATGGCTGTAAAGTCACCATCCTGGTCAACCTTTAAAAAGAAGATATCAATATCTTCCTCTGTTTCTTCTTGAAGATCTTCCACAAAGCTGACTGCAACGTATTCTACCTCTTCAACATTTATCGCTGTCAGTACTTCAACTTCGTGCTCCTGGTCATTTTCATCGCTAATCGTAAAGACTTCGCCTACTTCAATTTTTTCCATGCTATAGCCCCTCTCTTTTTTGAAAAACTCTCTTGCACTAATAACTGCACAAAAGTATTCATAATCATTTTATTTCCAAAGAAGAATAGATTCATTCAGGAAATTCAGATTTAAAAGCCTAATATACCATAAAACAACAATAGCATCTGGAAATTCATTTAAGAATTTCAACCATATATACATAAGTTATTCAAAAATTAACCTATAGATAAATGGGCAATTCCCTTTTGATTTGTTATCCTTACCTAGGAGGTTTTGACATGAAAACACAAGCACAAAAACTAATCCCCATTTATCTACGCCCTTTTATTACGGATGGGTCATTGTCTTTATATCAGGACTAGGAGTATTCTTTTCAGGTTCCGGCCAAACATATTCTATTTCCGTTTTTATTGATTCCTATATTCGTGACTTCGGCTGGAGTCGTTCTCAAGTTTCGGCGGTCTATTCAATGGCAACACTGGCAGCCGGACTCTGTATGTTTTTCGTGGGCCGCTTTACGTTCACCCCCTCCTTAATTTTCTAATGAAAATTTGATAGAATAAATCCATTAATACTATTTGGAGGTTATTTATAATGAAAAAAATATTGTTATTTACTTTTATCTTTTTCCTTTTATTTGTAAACAATGCTTTGGCTCACACTGGATTAGAAAGTTCTTTTCCTCAAGAGGGTGATATTATAAATAAGGAATTACAACAAATCACATTAACTTTTGAATCCAAGATTGAACAGAGCAGTACATTTGAACTTCAAAATTCAATTGGGGAGACTGTACCTGTTGAAAATATCTCTCTATCAGAAAATCAAATGGTAGGAAACCTTTCAAATCCTTTAGGGAATGGAGAATACCAAATCAATTGGAAAATTATTGGAGCTGATGGCCATCCAATTCAAGGAGAATTTTCTTTCTCTGTAGATTTACCTGTTACAAAAGCACCTCCTGAAGAACAAATGGAAACACAAGAAGAAACACAATCCCAACCAAAGGTGCCAGAAAAAGAAGCCGCTACAGTAACTGAAGAACAAACTGTGGAAATTCAACAAAACAAGCTACCTTCTTATGTCATTCCAACCATTATTGGTGTTTTGATCGTTATTGTTGTTGGAAGTTTCTTATTGATAATGAAAAGGAAGAGATAGAAGATGCTTATCATGGGAATCATTAGTCAGGCTTTGTTATATCTCTGCTTCGCCTTATCTTTAGGAAGTTTTCTTCTATATCTTGTACCTAATACTCACCGACCAGATATTCATGTACCAAAGGGTGCTTTAATGATGGCTATAGGTGGAATAACTCTCTTTTCGTTTTTTCCCGTTTTGCAATTGATTTTATACCTATCTCCTGATATTGGATTTGCTCAAACATGGCAATCTGTTCTTTTTACGTTTGAAGTGGGAAAATCGTGGATTTTTACTTGTATTCTATCAAACCTATTATTTATTTTTGTCATTTGGTTTGATTATCAAAAAAAAGCTTTATATGCTTACATTGGAATGGCCTCCATATTCATTTTGATTCTTTCATTAGGTTGGTCCAGTCACGCCAGTTCCTATGATCAGGTATGGGGCTTTTTCAGTCACACAGCACATTTTACTGCTGTTAGTGTTTGGGTAGGAATTCTTTTTGTTGTTAGTTGGTTTTCAAAAAATCACTCAAATTGGTCAAATTTTTTAAATTGGTTTTCACCTGTTGCCATTGTGTGCTTCGTGAGTACTATCATAACAGGACTTATTCTTATGAATTTTGTCGTTGAGTTTGAAGATTACCCTAATTCTTGGATGCTTCCTTATGGACAAGCCTTATTGATTAAACATCTATTGATTATTCCTTTACTGGTATATGCAATGATTAACAGTCTTTTTATTAAAAAGACATTGATGAGAAATTCAAACTTTAATCCAAAACCTTGGACAAGAATAGAAAGTATCATCATTCTGCTTATTTTTTCGGCAACCGCAGCATTAGGGCAACAATCACCGCCACATGAAACTACCGCTACAAGTATAGGCGTTTCTAAATTATTTACTATGTTTTATAAAGGGCAGTTTCAGCCAGAAATGACTGTTCAACTTGACCTTCATTCAACTAGTATTTCTCTTATCGTTTTAGCCGTTCTTTTCTTTGCCTTAATGATTATTTCATTTATCAAAAAAACACCTACAATAGTGTCATTCTTGATGAGTGTTCTATTGGTGGTTTGCGTTTATTTGTCATTAATTCTAAGTATTAATTAATTCCTCGTAGTTATTTAAAAGAGGATTTCGACCATATCAAATAACCTCAAATCAAAAGATATCACTTCAAGCCCTCTAGTTTAAGACACAGGGTTCGTTCGTTGCATTAAATCAATATTCAACTGGATACATGAGAAAGGCTCTCTTCATTTAACAACTCTGCTGTTAAATGAAGAGAGCCCAGATCAACTGCCCCATCGGACCTCTACGGGCAGTTAATCTCCTACCTATCTTCTTTACGAACAGTCCTTGTTACTGTTCGTATAAGGCTAGGATACACAAGATAGCTATACCTTATAAAATTCTTCCACACTAACAACATCTCCTTGGTTACGTATCGTGGTTACCTATTGTCATGAGGAATTGCGAAAATTTAATAGGATCTCTGTTTCTGCCCCGCAGCAGATGAATTCATTTATGCCAACCATGACAAGGGCTTTGCTTTATTAAGTACACGCACCCCAATTTTACAACGTCACTATCTACAAGTGGATTCAAACGATGATATTGCCAATTGGTCAGATGATCGAATTTGGACAGAATTAAACGAAAGAACGAAAACAAAGGATGGCTGGCAGATTCCAGATGGACCGATTAACTCAAAAGGAATTATCCAAATGCGCAGTTTCATTTGTGAGACGATGCAATATGGCCGCCTCTTTATCGCGGGTGATGCTGCCCATACCGTTCCGCCTACAGGTGCCAAAGGACTTAATCTTGCAGCGACTGATGTTAAAGTCATGTCTCGTGGAATTATAGAGTTTTATCAATCAGGCAGCAACGATATATTAGATCGTTATTCAGAAATATGTCTTCGTCGCGTTTGGAAAACAGAACGTTTCTCTTCTTTCATGACAAAGCTTCTTCATACAAATCCAAGCCTTGATTCATTTGAACGTGGTATTCAGCTAACTGAACTGGATTACTATACTTCATCTGAAGCAGGATTAACAACCATTGCTGAAAATTACGTAGGTTTGCCTATTCAATGGGAAAAAGCCGAGGACTGGAAGGTTTTAATGAAATAAAACCTTCATGAACTTCTGCTCCCAACCCAGTATGTAAATGTTGGACAGCCTACTCTCACTGCTTATGTTTCACTACGTACATAAAGGCTTGTTCAAGTAGGCTGTCCGATAATTTATTTTTCAAATACTTCTTAGCATTAGAATGTTCCCCTTGACTTTTCTCCCATTTTAGGAAAAATAATCCATGTGATTAAGCTAAAAATGATTAATAAACTTTCCAAAGAAAAAATATACCAAGGATAGGGACCTAGCACATCAAATAAACTTGGGCTTTTAGGTTTATGGCGTAAAAACCAATAATTTCCGTTCGCCTGTTTATTAATGAACAAGATAATAGGTAAAAGTAGATTAATAAAGACAATCAGTTTTATGACAGTTCGGAATGTTGGGTAATATCCTTTTGCCCACGTAAAATATAAGGTTACCCATACAACCATCATATGCGCATAAAAAAAGTGCAAAAATCGAAAGTGAGGAAAATCGTATGTTAAGGCAGGAGTAAATATAGCTTGGGTTGCACCCAATATGGCAATAAAAAACAATAATTCAAAGACTACTTTTTTTCTAGTCAATAGTAAAATGATACATAATATGAGACCGATATTACACAATTCCAACGGCATGGAACGACCTACTTTCCAGACACTATTCACGTACATCCATACGTGATTCATGATCTCGAACAAAATCAAAGAAATGGCTACTCCTATTTCAGTTCTTCTCCATTTCTCATCATTCAAATTTTTTCGATATCGGAAAATGACGACTGTAATAAGAACAAAGATGGCCAATATAACAAAATGACTTTCAGAAAACATATCAAAATCGAAAGACTTATGACTGTGGCCAAACCACTCCATTACTTTCCACCCCTAGTTTGATTATAGACAAACATAAGATGTGCATCTCATATGACTTTTATACGGCTTATTCTGCCTTTTCACCTTAAAATAAAGAAGGATATATCATGAGGGGATAAACAAAAATAAGCGCATTCCTTTTTTGAGAAATGCGACCATTGACGGAAGTGAAAAATATCTGTATTTTAATGGATTATGTAAATTTCTTTTTGTTATCAATCATGTATTGGAATCCATATAAGAAAAAAGCCTTGTAAAAGAAATATAAGAAAAATTGTAATTCATTAAATCGAACCAGTTTAAAAACCTTTAATTTTTCCATTATCCTCCTTAAAATAAAGGCGAAAAAAGCATTAATAATGGCATTAAGCAATAAAAACTGTTTAAAGTTTCCATAAGTCCATTTTAATATCCACATAGAAGCTACAAGAAATGGACCGATATTAAAAGGGAATTCCCCCCAAATATATGATTTTGGCTTATTGTAAAAAACCCACCATTTTCGTTTTTTTCCAACTTGAACATTCAATGCTTCTAAAATAATAACCAGTATCGATGCAGGAAGAAATCTTTTTATATTACGCCAGCCAAAAAAGGGTAAAGAAAACCATGGAAGTAAAACCATTGCAATATTAATGAACCGTTGGTTTTTCAATGACATATTAATTTAACTCCTTTTTTCATTAGAGTTTCCTCTGCTTTGTTTACTATTCATTTAGGGTTCATTAATATTAGTTGTTTATAAAGAAGACTTCCATTAGTGGGGGTTTTCTTCATCCCCACTGATGATTAGTCACGCAAAGCCTGATTGGCTTTTCTAAGGGCTAAAGCCCAAAGAAAAGTCCTTATCGCACTTATCGGTCTTTACGGGCAGTTGATCTCCCACCTATCCTTCCTCGATTTCTCGAAATCTTGGGGTGGGGGTCTTACTTGCCCGTTAAGACGGGATAAACTAACCTTACGATAGTTCAAGTACAATTCTTTACAACCTCATCTATAGGACAACATTAAAAAGAGCCGCATTAAAGCTAGCTCTTTTCTATATCCACGTTTTTTCTATCAGACAACTGGAAACCAACTTGGTGCACGTGTGATCATATTCTATAATGGGTCTGGAATGACTAGCACTTTTTGATCGGTTTTAGACAGTGTTGTATGAATTTCATTTTCTTGACTATTTTCAACTTTTTCTACCCATTTTGGTTCTATAATCATCTCTCTCAGTTTAGCCAATACATTTATCATTCAACATCATCATCCAATAGAGGATCTTTATTTTCGTTAAATCGCGGATAAATATGAGGGTGAAGGATACTCGCTATCTTATTTAAACCGATTAATAATCTAGGTGAAGGCCTACAAAATAATGGTTCCTCTAATATATACAGTTGATTGTTTTTAATGGCCTCCATCTGTTCCGCCTCAGGACGCTTTAGTATAACCTTTGGATTAACATTTTCTTTCTGTACACCCACCCAAATAACGCAAATAACATCGGGATTTCTTTGTCTGATCTCTTCCCAATCTGTTTTCACACTTGATTGAGCCTGATCTTCAAATACGTTTCTCCCCCCTGCCAGTTTACTTATTTCGGTTAACCAATTGGTAGCTCCAGGGGTAAAAATAGGTTTCGCCCACCATTCCCAATAAAGGGTTGTTGGCTTTTGTACTCTCTCACATAAAGATTGATATTTTTCGAGTATAAGAGTGTATTTCTTAAATAATTGCTTCGCTTTATCAGAAGTATTCGTAGCTTCTCCCACAAATAATAAACTATCGCCTACCTCCGTTAACGTCTTAGGATTAGGGACAATGACATACGGGATGTTTCGTTTCTTTAACTCTTCAATATTTCGTTCCATTCCAGGTACAGAGAGAGAGGCTAACACTAAGTCAGGTTGTAATTCTTCCACTTTGTCCATATCAATGTTCAAATCTGAACCTAGTCTTGGCAATGAGTGAACATCCTCCGGCCAATCTGAATAGTTATCCACTCCGATCAACGAAGATGTTAACCCTAAGTAAGCTAATAATTCTGTATTACTTGGACAAATAGAGATTAATTTCATATAAAAACTCCCTTAACTGTTAATCTAACAAAGGTAAAAATATCCAATAAGTGGTATAAAAGTGTGATAAGGATCTGAAGTTCAGCAAAGATATAGCCTACATGACTCTAAAATTCTATTCCTTTAACAGCTGGTATGCCCTCATTATAATAATGTTTTTCGGGTTCAATTACTGAAACAAGATCAGCTATGTCTTTAATTTCTTGCTTGGCATCTCTTCCTGTAATCACAAGATGAACATGGGAAGGTTTATTTTTGATTACATCCATCACTTCGTTTAGAGGCAAAACATCATCGATTGGAAATTTATTAATAGCTAATGCATTATTGATTTCATCTAAAATAACTAAATCGTACTCTCCACTCATAACCGCTTCCTTTGCTTTCGGCCATCCCTTCTTTAAGGCTTCTCTATGTTCCTCTGGTGTTTTTGTCCATGTGAAACCAACTCCCAGTTGAACCATATCAACGCCTAGCTTTTGTAGGGCAATTTGTTCACCATATGAACGCTCAGGTGATTTGATAAACTGATAGATCTTCACTTTAAATCCTCTACCAATTCCTCGAAGAGCTAACCCTAAAGAGGATGTCGTTTTTCCTTTTCCATCACCTGTATAAACAAGTGTTAATCCTTGTTGTTTTTGATCTATTTGACTCATGAAACCTACCTCCTGTTATGTTGAATGTACATTCACTTCTAGAAACGGGATCGATTTATTGGCTTATGTCGCGTTTCTTCTATTCTCTAGACATTTTCTTATCCAGTTCTCCACCATCTCTGGGCAAGAGGCAAAATGAAAATGAGTGTACCCCGCTACTACATTATGTCGTAAATACCCTTCCTTTTTTACACCTCTCATGCCTTTCGTTTCATAAGCATAAGGGACATCCTCTTTGACAGCCTGGAAGGAGGAGTAATGAAATTCATGCCCTCTTGCTTTCAAATTTTCAAGCATAAAATTGGCCTTTTGCCCACTAATCTCTCGATATCCCAATGCCGCTAATTTAGGTTGCATTTGTACGCTACCTGGAATGACTCCGACCATTTCATAGGTCTTCTTTTCCGTCGTTTCAATGGACTCTGTTAAATACATGAACCCTCCACATTCAGCGAGTGTCGGTAAGCCATTTTCAATCGCTTCCTTTACTGAACGCTTTGCTTTTACATTAGAAGCAAGATCATGAGCGAACTCTTCAGGGAATCCGCCACCTATATAAAGTCCATCCACATCTCTAGGTAATTCCTCATCCGCGAGTGGCGAGAAATAAACAATTTCTATCCCTTTTGCTTCCATGATTTCAAGATTCTCAGGATAATAGAAATTAAAGGCGCTATCTTTTGCTACCGCGATTTTCACTACATGTTCTTTCTTCTTTTCAAAAATTGAAGACTTTTGGCTTACCTTTAACGGCTCAGCAACAGCTAATTGAAGTAGTTGATCTATATCTACAGTCTCACTGACTAGCGTGCCTAATTGATCAAAGAACGGATCAAGTTCCCCTCTTTCCATAGAAGGAATAAGTCCAAGATGTCTCTCAGGAATTTCAATATCCAGTTCCCGCTTCAAATAGCCAATAACAGGAACGTGACATTCCTGCTCAATTGCTTTCTTAACAAGATAAAAGTGACCTTCGCTCCCCACTTTATTGGCGATGACCGCTACAATGTTTGTCCCCTCTGCAAACAATTGAAAACCTTTCACGATCGCTGCTGCACTTCGAGCCATACTTTCACAATTGACAACAAGCAAAACCGGGCTTTTCGTGATCATGCTAATCTCTGCTGTACTTCCCTCATTTGTTTCTGGATTTTTCCCATCAAAAAAGCCCATCACCCCTTCGATGATTGAAATGTCAGATCCCTGGCTGCCATGAGTGAAAATATCTAACACATGATCTTTCGTGAGCATCCAGCTATCTAAATTTCGCGAAACTCGATTTGTTACAGCACTATGATAGGAAGGATCAATATAGTCAGGTCCGCATTTAAAACCCTGCACGGTTAACCCAACCTTTTTCAATGCTGACATTAAACCGATGGTCAATGTCGTTTTCCCCACACCGCTTCCAGTACCAGCAATTACTATTCGTCGTTCTACCAACTGTCATTCCTCCTTCTTGAGTAACCTGTACATAAGTATCCATTAGCAAAAACCCATACCAGAATCGATCCACGATTAGTGAACCCTTTGTACATATTTGCTGAGTGCTTCCTTTACTGCACGATATACCATTTGACCAATGCCTTTTCCAACAGCTGTTCCTGAACCAGCGCAAGGTATTTTTTCCCCTTGTTGTGTAAGAGCAAGAAAGAGAGCATCTGTTGATGTCCCCGCTGCGATTGGATCGGAATGAGCATCTGCTTGATGAAAATCCTGCAAGGCTTTCACTTTTGCTTCTGTAGCAGACATATAGCCATCCACAAGGGCACCATCTGTAAAATGGGCATCTATGAAGAGCATCGTGTTCATGCTACCGATGGTGTGGGCGGAATTTTCTACACTTGCCGTCACGATGACCATCATGTGTATATTTTCTATTTCTTTCGTTACAACAATCATATCCTCAAGTTTTGCCTCCGTCATGATTCCGACCGCTTGCTCATGAGGAATCGAGTATTTTGTCATCCATTTTTGCAAGTCGCTTTCAGACTGTGAGTCATGACCACTTTTGGCCACATGAAAATGACAAAAATGGTTTAACCACTGTATCCCTCCTCCGATGACCCCATTGGATATGGTGCGTAATGGTTGATCAAATTGAACATGAAGATATTCTTCCGTTTGGTTCATTTGATAAGAGTCTTCAAAGGGTAAAGGCTGACTTGCTGTAGAGTAGCCTGGTGTCATGAGAAGCTGTGGTTTAGGAATCGTTGGGTGTGATTGAGCTTTCACCTTCACCTCATAAACTTTCTTTAATTGCTCTTCTTTCCTTAATAGATCTACATCTCCTACTTCTAAAAAGCGCCCATTATGAAGTAAGGCGATACGGTCTGCATAAAGTGAAGCCACATTCAAATCATGCAGGATTGCAAAAATGGTTAACCCCATCGTTTGTTGTCTTTCTTTTAGTAGATTCAATATTTGAAAGGTATGTTTAATATCCAAATGATTGGTAGGTTCATCTAAAAGTAAAATCTCAGGCTCCTGTGCTAAAGCTTTCGCCAATAAGACTCGTTGCTTTTCACCACCGCTAATCATACGAAACTGAGCTTTTCGAAACTGACTTACTTTGGTGATGTCCATCACCTCTTCGATCACTTTCCGATCTTCCTTCGAAAGCTGCTTAAGGATCCCCTTTTGATGAGGGTAACGTCCAAGACTGATCACTTCTTCTACGGTATAATCGAAAGATACTTGAACCTCTTGTGTGAGAACCGCCATTTTTCTGGCTTTCTCCATTTTGGAGAGAGTTTGAATTTCTTTTCCTGATAAGGTAATCTTGCCTCTCTTAATCGACAACTGCCCTGTAATCAGTTTAAAAAGGGTTGTTTTCCCACTCCCATTAGGTCCAAGAAGGGCAAAGAACTCTCCTTTTTTAATCTCTAAATCCAATCCCTTAATAATGGGGGAATTGGCGTATCCACCGACCACGTTTTGCATGTTGATCATCTGCTATTTCCCCTCCCCATTCTTTCTCTAACTAATAATAGCGCAAAGACAGGTGCACCAATTAAAGCCGTAATCACACCAATCGGCAGTTCTTTTGGCGCAATAATCGTTCTTGCCATTACATCCGCTAAAATGAGAAAAGCTCCCCCTGTTATCATCGATAATGGAAGAACATGGCGATGATTCGGACCCGTAACCAGTCGGACTAGATGTGGAATAACAAGCCCAACAAAGCCGATAGACCCTGAAACAGCTACAGATGCTCCAGTTAAAAGCGAGGCACCAATGAGAATGAATGTTTTCCCTTTTTTCACATTGACTCCAATATGATCGGCCGCTTCTTCTCCAAGTGCCATGGCATTTAATTCACGATGGTGATAGAACAATATAGAGGCACCGACAATCATAAATGGGAAGATCAATTGAATATAACTCCATCCCCTCATTCCGACACTTCCATATAACCAGTAAATAATTTGTGTCATCGCATCCCGATCCCCTAAAGAAATCAGAAGAGAAACAAGGGCACTAATAAAAGCACTGACAATAATTCCCGCCAATATAATCGTTTCAATCGCTAGGCTTCGGCTGCTTAATCGAACAAGCCCGAATACAATGAGTAAGGCGATGAATCCGCCGATAATCGAAACAACCGGAAGCGTAAAGCTTCCTAAGCCAATAATCGACACTTGAAAAAATAAAACGAGAACAGCACCGAGTGAAGCACCTGAAGACACGCCAATCGTATAGGGGTCTGCTAGTGGATTGCGTAAAAGACCTTGAAAAGCTGCACCCGCTAATGCAAGAGATGCCCCTACACAAAAGGCAAGAAGAACTCTTGGCAGACGGATATTCCAAATGATCATTTCTTCATTCTTGGCTACTTCATCTAGCAAACTCATATTAAATACATGGTCCATTATGATATGTAAAATAGTAGGCACTGGGATAGTGACACTACTATAAAGCAAGCCAAGAAGGCTTGTACCAAGTAAAAGCCCTCCGCTTAAAATATATAGCCAACCTATTTTATTGCTTAAAAATGTCCGGATAGATAAATTCCGCAAGTGTCTCGACTCCTTCAATTAAACGCGGACCAGGTCTTGTCACCGTATCGCTATCAACATCAAACACCTGTCCATTTTTTACAGCTGGCACTTCTGCCCAGCCTTCACGATTTAGCACCTCGGCTGTTGGATCTTCTACATAATATCCATACGTGGTAATAATCACCTCAGGGTCTAATTTGACGATTTCTTCTTCCGTCAGCTTGACCCAACCATCGTGGTCTTCTGCCGCGTTAATGGCTTGAATGGACTCAAGCATCTCATGCATAAAGGTGTTTTGTCCTGTCGTAAAAATATCTGGAGCCGGTGAAACTTCTACCCAAACTTTCTTTTTATCCGTAACGGACGCTGTTGCTTTGTCTTTGATTGCTTGAAGACGCTCTTTCATATCCGTAATGATGGCTTCTGCTTCCGTCTTGCTTCCGGTAGCCGCACCAATCATTTCCATGTTGCCATAAACGTCCTCAAAGGATACAGCACTACCAACCACCACCACATCAATCCCTGCTTCTTCAAACTTTTCTAAAACATCCGGATGTGTCTTGTAATGATAATCCGTTACAAGAGCGATATCTGGCAGAAGAGAAAGAACAAGTTCTACATTGATATCTTGTCCGCCCACCTTCTCTTTTTCTAGTGCTTCCTCTGGATAGTTATCGTAATCGGATACACCAATGATTTTATCGCCTAATCCTAATGCAAAGGCTATTTCGGTCGTACTCGCTTGAATCGAAACAATGGTTTCAGGTTCCTCATCAATCTTTACCTCTCGATTCGCATCGTCTATGATCGTGATAGGAAATAGCTCTCCCTTGTCCTTATCCGCTTCTTCTGTCTTGTCATTTGGAGCAGCAACCTCTTCTTTCGTTTTCTGTTCTTGTGTACCGCAGCCGATCATTATACCGATACTTAACAGAAGAACAATACTGAAAAGCCCCCATTTTTGTAACATTTCTTTCATCATTTTTTACCTCCTTCTATTTTTGGACACAAAAAAACGCTATTCCTGTGGAAAGCGTAGAGTTAAAAGGCATCTTTATGCTACTGAGTCTTGTAGACAGTATAATAAACTTGCAATCTTCATGATAAATCATAACAATAGATCATCGATTACCTGCACTTTAAACACTCCTTTCCTCGAGGAAGCTTAAAACAAAATAGGCAGGTCTCCTGACTTGCGAATCAACGGTTGGTTATCCCTTCCCATGTTAAAAACACAGTGGATCTTTCTAACCTTCCTTTTCGCTTACAGTGGCGGGACCGTGTTGGACTTACACCAACTTCCCTCTTAGTCTTAAATGAATCTTACTATGAACATTTAAGAAACCTAGTTATCTATTATTCATTTTTTTGTTCTAAAAGAAATTATAGTAGAGTGTTCTCCCTTTGTAAATGATTTATATTAAATTGTCCCCTTTGTAAAGGACATTTTTGAAAAAGGTCATGCAACATGAAGAAGATAATTTCTGTATTGTACAGGAGTCATCCTAGGCTTACACCTACCGACATTCATCTCCCATTTACTCATTGGGCTGTCGCCCTTCATATTCCTTGAGGTGGGAGTCTTCTGTCGGGAAATGATAAAATTTCATCTCCTTCTAAATAGCGAATGATTCCTTACAGATACTCTTTTTCAAATTCAATTGTGCTACGAACTGTATCGATTGGGCGAACTAAGCTTTCAATTTGTTCACGTTTTGGCTCTAAGAATGGTGGTAATGATAAGACTTCACCTACTGTTTCATATGGCTCATCACCCATAAATCCCGGACCATCTGTTGCCCATTCGAAACATCTTCTTTTCTCCTGACAACCGTCTTGCACCATTTTTCCAGTAAAAAGACAACCAAAAAAATCGGTTGTCCTACAAACTCAGATAATAATTCTTCACCATTTCACCCATGACCCAGTTGGTTCTAGCACTAGTCACTCCCGTACTTGGGCACTGACCGCCATCTCCGGTTAAGTCAGCCACAATTGTTTCCACAAGGGGTTGATGGACGTGCCGTGGCAGTTCGAAACTCCATTGCTCTGTTCCACTAGCTGATGTCAAAACAATTGGCTCGTTTCCGAAAGTTGAAAAGGTAATTTTCCCTTTACTGCCGACGATTTCATTCACATCCACATTTTCAAAAGCAGAAAAACACCAATTACCTACGCCGTGGACTCCAGTTTCAAATAGATAAGTACCTGTAACGATATCTTCCACACGATCAATCTCGTATTTACCTGGTGATATTGAATTCAAATCATGTTCACTGAGAAACTCCAGTCCTTTTTGTATTCTTGGATAGACGCCGTAATATAATTTTGCATTAGATAGCTTGTCAATTATCAATCATTTCTTTGACTTTTTGAAAAAGTGGATTTTCCCTCTGGTTGAACATACTACCAAAGGCCCATTCTGGTTTCATTGCGGCGAATTCGTTTAATTCTCTAACCTGTTTTGTGTAAACACCAGCTGGTTTTTCTACCAATGCGTGTATGTTTCTTTCTCTATTGCACGCAAAAAAACCGCTACAATCTCCCGTAGTTGTAATCCTTAATGCGTCCCCGTTACATCCAATATTACGTTTGTAACATTCTTCTTCTCGAATGTGGAAGTGTTAATTATTTCTTGTAATTTTTCATAATAAAGGTCTGTATTGATTGGCAATTCTACCGTTTCGTTGATCCAAGCAGACAAGTACATCGCATTGGAAATTTCTAACGCCTTTACGCCTTCCACACCTGGAGCAAGCAACGGTGAATCTTTCACAATCGAATCAATCCAGTTCTGAATAATACTTGAATGATTCCCATTCTCACTTTTTACGGGAATAGCGATTTTTTCAAATTTTGGCTCACCAAATCCACCTGTATAGGTTACATTAAATTCACGTTCTGATTGTGTTAAGCGATAAAATGTAAGTTCTTCATTTTCCACGACTATTTTTCCACAATCACCAACGATTTCAAATCGATTCGCACCTGGTACTTCTCCCGTCGACGTAATAAATACACCTGTCGCCCCGTTTTCATATTCCACATACGCTGTTACATCATCCTCTACTTCAATATCATGATATTTCCCAAAACGGCAAGATGCACGAACGCTCTTTGGCATAAGGCCTGTCGTCCACTGCCATATATCTAATTGGTGAAGGGCCTGATTTAATAAAACACCACCGCCTTCCCCTTTCCATGTCGCTCTCCATTTACTTGAATCGTAATAGCTTTGCGGGCGATAAGAATCGGTAATAATCCAATTCGTCCGTTTAATTTCACCAAGTTCACCTGATTGGATAAGGTCCTGTAATTTTTGATAAAGAGGATTGGCCCGTTGGTTATACATGATACCAAATACTTTTCCGCTCGCTTTCGCCGCTTCGTTCATTTCTAACACATTCTTTGTATAAACGCCTGCTGGTTTTTCAATGAGGACGTGTATCCCTTTAGCGAATGCTTTTTTTGCCAGATCAGGATGACTGTAATGCGGAGTCGCAATAAGAATGGCATCAATACCCGATTCATTTAAAAAGGTGTCTTCGTCTCGGAAAATTTGCATATCACCTGTTGTATGGTTTTTCACCCATTCGATTCGATCTTCATTCCGACTACAAATCGCTGTTAACGTTGCTCCTTCTATTTGTCCTTTATCTAGCATTTGAACATGTGAACTGCCCATATTTCCTATTCCGATCACACCAACTTTAACTAAGTCCATTTATAATCCTCCTCATCTATGTTTTGACTGTTTATTTGAAAAATCCAAGGGTACATTCGGATATTCTACATTCAAGATATCTAATTATTATTGTTTCACTATCCTTGATCCTTTATAGCCATATTGCTCTATAAGAAAAGCTTTCATATTAATATGATGTTACTCGTTACTTAAAATATAAGGAGGTTGGACTTTTCCAATAATTAACCGTAATACAATACAAATGTATCGTATTACGGTTAATTTAAGTGTAAACACTTTTGAAGTATCTGTCAATCAGATTTTTAGGCCTGTCATACAATCTGTTATGATTAAAAATAAAACGCAACACATAGGTCAGTTTGAATAGCTTTATCTGATAATGAACTAGAAATTTTCTCTTCATACATTAGTTACTCTGAACAGTTACACAAATGTCATTTTCAATATCGAAATTTCAGATATAATAGAATTAGGAAATAAGGAGGAAATACTTTTGAACAACGATAATCAGGATCAGAATAAGACGTCTAATATTCAAGTTATCTCTCGTGCAGCCAAAATACTGAGAACTCTTAGAGAACATCCAAAGGGATTAAGCCTATCGCAAATTGCAAAAGAAGTGAGCCTAGCTAGATCGACGGTTCAAAGAATTGTTACTACACTGGAACAAGAAAACTTTGTCGCAGCAGCTACTGCTAACGGTGGTTTCCGCCTTGGACCTGAAATTGCAATACTGGCTGCCGCTGTCCACAGTAATCTAAGAGAAGAAATTAGACCATTTTTAATACAACTATCTAATAGAGTGAATGAAACGGTCGATCTCTCAATATTAGATAATGGCAAGGTACTTTTTGTGGATCAAATTATCGCTGCACATCCATTGCAAGCAACTTCTCAACCCGGAGCAGCCTTTCCATTACATTGCACGGCAAACGGAAAGGCCATACTCGCTTCATTACCCATCATGCAGGTTGAGAAGCTACTACCAGAGCAGCTAAAACCATACACTGATAACACGATTACGAAACGGGATGAACTGTTAGAGGAGTTAGAAAAGGTTCGTAGAGAGGGTGTTGCTTTTTCCAAGGAAGAGCACGTTCATGGAGTTTGTGCGGTAGGTGCAGTTGTATTTGATCGTATAGGAAATCGAAGTGCGATCTCAATACCACTCCCATCTACTCGTTTCTATGGTAATGAAGACAAACTAACTACTGCCCTTCTCGAAACCTGTCAAACCATTGACCAACACTATCATACAAAACGATAGAAAAAACTGTAATGATTAGAATCGTAGAAGGGCACGCTTTTGGGTCGTGTGTTCTCAAAAAAAGTCTAGTGGGTAATCAATCAAGGCCACTGAAAAAGTCCATTTACAGAGAAAAAGAAGCTAATCACCTACTATATGTAGATAATTGGCTTCTTTTATTTGCTTTATATTGATAAAAATACCTATTAATTACTTAAAGCGAATACTTTTTCAGCAGCCTATAATCAATCCTCACCAGACTTTTAATACATCTATTATTTTTTATTAAGGAAGAGATTAAAAGCGCTCTCTATAAGGCACTCTCAGTTATACTTTTAAAAAAGGGCTGTCCCATAAGGTGTCTGACATCCACAAAATTACATTCATCTAGAATCATGTTTAACCTATTGATACTAGATCGTGTATTGTGGTGTCTGACACCTTTGCTTTTGGGATCCCCTGTATATCATTGAATTCCTTTTTTCACCCATTCAGCTACTGTAACAGTACGTTTAGCTTGATGTTTTACTGTTGCTTGTACATCTTCAATCATTTTCCCATCTTGACCCACGGTTACACTTGTTCCATATGGATTTCCTCCAGAACCAAAGATCACTGGGTCCGTATAACCAGGGGCTGCAACAATGGCTCCCCAATGATACATCGTTGTATACAATGATAAAATGGTAGCCTCCTGACCACCGTGTGAGTTTTGTGCAGTAGTCATAGCACTTACTACTTTGTTAGCAAGTTTGCCATTAAACCATAGACCGCCTGTTGTATCTAAGAACTGTTTCATTTGAGCTGGCACATTACCGAATCGAGTTGGAACACTAAAAATAATCGCATCTGCCCATTCAAGATCATCTAACGTTACTTCTGGAACATGTTTGGTGGCTTCGACATGAGCTTTCCACCCTTGATTCTCATCAATGACTGATTGTGGAGCAGACTCAGGCACTTTTAATACTTTTACTTCTGCACCAGCTTCTTTTGCACCTTCTTCAGCCCATTTTGATAATTGATAGTTTGTTCCACCCATGCTGTAATAAATCACCGCTAATTTTATATTTGGCATTTTTTCTGTCTCCTTTATTGAAGAATTTCCAAATATTTTGGATAAAAACCCCATTTTAATACACCACCTGTTGCTTCTTTCTTTTGAAGTCTATATTCATTTTTTTAAGCATCTTTTGTTAAATCATTTGAATTCCCTTTAAAAATGAATCGACTTACTGATAATAATTTGCTTCCATTGATAGCAAGATATATTGCCATTGCTAATAAGGCTAAATCTAACTCGTAACCCGCCATTTGACCATTACCTAAGAAACCAACTGCAAGCTTCACTTTAAGTGTCGCCCCAATCATTAGTATAGCTAATAAAGCAGAAATTATTTTTGTTCCAAATCCAATAATTAAAGCCATTCCACCAACTAATTCAATTAATGCAACTCCATACGCCAAAAACCCTGGTAACCCAATGCTACTAAACCAGCCTACAGTATTCTCAATACCGTCTTGAAACTTAACTAAACCATGAATAAAAAATATTACACCTAGTACTACACGTAAAATAAGAGCTCCGACTTCGTTTTTTAACAACATAATGAATCCTCCATAAAAAAATTTATTATTATATATGATTATAAATGACGATACCAATGTGCCGCGGCTTCTACTTCTTCAGCGGTTAATTGACGGCCTCTATTTTCCCAATGAAGTTCTACCTTTGCATTTGTCTTCTCCAATAACGATTGTAGTTCAGACGATTCCGCTGGTGAACAGATTGGATTGTTTGTTCCAGCAGCAATGAACACTGATTCCTCTGATAAATCAGGAAGTTCAATCCCTCTTCTCGGAACCATCGGATGATGAAGAATCGCACCCTTCAAGGCATTTTGATAGTGAAACAATAAACTCGCAGCTATATTGGCTCCATTTGAGTAGCCAATGGCCAGTATATTTTCTCGGTCAAAATCATATTTTTTTTCTGTGTCATCAAGAAATTCATTTAATTCTTTTGTACGAAAAATAAGATCTTCTTCATCCTTTGCTCTCCAAGCAATATGGTGAACCGTCCGGCTCCCATCGAACCACGAACAGAAGAAGTAAGCTTAATTTCTTTGTGCATCGTTCACCATCGCTGTAATATGATGGATACCTGCTGTTTTTTGCATTCTTATTCTCTCTATTTCACCAATGGGATTTTGTAACCAATTACTTTGGCCTTTCTATCGAGAAGACCTCACCAATTTTCGCATAATCATGACCAGCCAATCTGCTTACGGCAGCTAATCCAATAGGATCAATTCTTCCATTTTCATAAATTTCATTTTCAATGTGAAATTGAACCACTTTTCCGATGATAAGATCACACCCAGCTGAATCCAAACCACCTAGTTCTAAAGAATGTTCTAATGAACACTCCAGTCGAATTTTTGCTTCCTCTACCCCTGGTACAGAAATTTTTACACTTTTCACTGGAGTTAATCCTACTAATTCAATTTCACTTTGATAAGGAGGAAGGCTTGCAGCTGTTTGATTTATTTTCTCAACATTCTGTTCATCCACAATATGGACGACAAACTCCTTTAACTCGATGATATTTCTGGCTGTATCTTTTTGTCTCCCTTGTGATCGTGCGATAGATAATGAAATCATTGGGGGATTGGACGAAACAATATTAAAATAACTAAAAGGTGCGCCGTTCAAAATACCATCTTTCGAACTGGTTGTGACGAAAGCAATCGGTCTTGGAATAATACTTCCGATTAAAAATTTATAATTTTCTCTTTCGGTATTCCTAGAGGGGTCGATCGAAAGCAAAGAAATCATCCCTTTCGTATAGTTAATCTAACTCTCTCACTTCAAACGGAAGTACAGCTCGTTCAATCTTATCTCTATGGGGTTCATACTGTTCAGGCAACATTAATTTTCCCCCATCGTCTCCTGTGATTCATCATGAGCGAATCCTGGTGGATCGGTTGCCATTTCGAATAAAATTTCCCCATGCTCTCTAAAGTAAATAGCATTAAAATAGTTTCTGTTCTGTACAGAAGTGACCCCGTATCCATTTTCCTTAACATAATTTTTCCAATCCAGTTGGTCTTGGTCGTCACTGGCTCTCCATGCAATGTGGTGTACTGTGCCTACACCCATTTGTCCACGGACATCAGGAGTTAACTTTAGATCAATGATTTTAAAAGTTCATAAAGTCTTTTAAGTACAAACCGATCGATCATGAACAGACTATTAACTGATTAGTTAGTTTACCCATTTGATACGGTAAAAAATTTTCAGTTGCATTTATTCTTAATTAAATAATCTTTATTCCGAGATATTTTAGAATAAAAAAACATCTAGAGCATATTGACCAGGACCTGTTAAAACTACACCAATCGTTACCGCTATTAAGATTAAATTATATTCATATCCATTTTCTGTTGCCCACAATCCATTTGGACCATGTACCTTAACGATCGCCATGACCATTGTTCCTGCAATCATAATGCCAGCAAGGGATGTAAGAAGTCCTGAAGCAAACAAAAGTCCTCCAATAAGTTCTGTCAGTCCTGCAAGGAAAGCCATTGTTACTCCTGGTTTAATTCCAATAGATTCAAACCAACCACCTGTGCCTTTTACTCCGTGACCCCCAAACCATCCAAATAATTTTTGAGCACCATGACCAACAAATAACAAACCAACTACCAATCGAATGATTAATAAACCAATATCTATCATCTTTAAATCCTCCTAAGTTGTTTTTTATCTCGAGTTCGAGATATTTTGCCTAAAAACTCCTGCTTCTACTCTATTATTTACTTTTTTCAAAAGCTTTACGATTGTCTCTGCCTCATCATAATTTAATGATCCAAACATGTAATCCACCAGTTCTTGATGATCCGGCATGACTTTGTTCATTAAATCCATTCCAGCATCCGTTAATGTCACATGTATGGCTCGTCGATCATCAGGACAAGCTTTTCGATTTAACAAACCTTTTTGTTCTAATTTATCGATAACATAGGTCATTGAACCACTAGAAATGAGTATGCTATTACCTATCTGCTGAATGGTTTGCTTCCCCTTAAGATAAAGTACTTCTAAAACAGAAAATTCGGTAATGCTTATCTTATTATTGATCATTTCCATCCTTATTCGCTCCTGGATTGCTTTGGATGTTTGCATTAATACCAGATAAGGCTGATTTGTACATTTTCCTTCCATTTAAGCACCTCTAAACCATTTAACTTCAAATACAATATATTTAATTAATATATCTTGAATTAAGTTATTTTTAATATAGCCTTATATTAATACTTTCATTCTTTTGTGTCAATAACCTTTTTATATTTAAGTATTTTTCTTCAATTTTGCTGAAACAACCTCTAATACAAAAACATAATCTTCGTTACCAGAGGTTACTTTTAAAGGGTCATAGTTGAATAGGTTTTTAAAAGTCCTTCTATTTCAAAGAACCAAGATAATATCCTCCAAGAAAAATAGTCACAATAAGGATAAAATGAATAATTGCCCAACCAAGTCTACCGAATTTCAAATGATTAATATTGATGGGCTTTCTTAAACCTTTAGGAATGATGATACCTCCAACCCATTCAAAAACTAGAAGGTATATCCACCACCATGTATAAGAATCCCAAAAATCCCACTTAAAGTTATATTTGATTAGTCTTGTATTTGTTAATGCCCATGTTTCAAAAAAAATTCCTATATGAATAATGGTCCAATAAAAAGGTATTTTCCACCCCCATTTCTCTGGACTATAACGAACTGATAATAGAACCATTATGGGAAAGGATAATGTAATTACAGTTATAGGCATCATTTCAAGGGTAGGAAATAATAAATATGGAAATGAGTAAAAATCCAATTTCACAAATATATAGCAAAGAATGTTTCCGACTAAAGCCGATAAAATAAATAATAAACCGTATCTATTCTTATCTAATCTTAAAAAAGAAATAAGAAACAAAAAGCCAATGATAAGAACAATAATATAGATAAAAGATTCGGCATTAAAACCAATATTTACATATTCAGTTAGCATTTTATACACATTTCCCTACCTAATTTTTTATGGTTATGAGAGTAGCATTCTTAATTAGGAATAAGACTTCAAGGGTAAGCAGTTTGTTAAGAATGCCATCTTTGACTTAAGGATGGAGTACTCTTAAATTAATGTCTTATTCTCATTGATGTAAGAAAAAGGAAAGCACCGTACTTTGCTTGCCTTTTTCGTCGCAGTTTAGGCCACTCTTATTAATAAACAGAAAAACACATTATCACTTTTCATCGAGCTTCATGGCATTAGTTCTGTATTAATTGGTCACGGTCATCTGCTTGTGGAGGTTCCTCCATCCAACCGTGTTTAATCATAATATTGGCTCCATCTTCAGCATACAGTGAAATTTCTGGAATTAAAGACGCATATTTCAATCCTATATCTCTTCTTGGACTTGCTGCCATGGCCATTCCATAATTCCCGATCCCTGCCGCAATCATTCCTGATATATGAAACATGATTAATTTATCCGAAAAAATGCTTGTTATCGTATCTAAAACAGCTGAATCCCAGCTCATAGGGGTCGGCAAATCTTCTTTTATTAAAAACTCACTGAATATATCGATGTGTTTTTGAGCGATTTGTCTCCCTCTTAACAAAAATTGTTTCACTTCTTCCTTTTGAGCAACCTGAGCAAACCCTGTTATTAGTGCTTTCCCAATTGAATTCGTTTGAACATTTAAAAATAAATGACTGATCTCTACTGCAGTAATCGACCTCTTTTTTCCAAAGAACCCAGCTAAAAATTGTTGTCTCTCTACAAAATCCACCTTATCAGGAGTAGAGATAAAAGGAGGCTTTATATAGGTTCCTTGTTTTAACATTAAATCGCGTGTCAGGTCTTGTAACGCTACACTTTTCTTTAGTATACGCTTATGAAAAGAAACCATATCTGGACGTGTAGCCAATCCTAGTGCCGCACTACTAGCTGCCATGGCAAGAATAGACATTTGTCGTAAATACATTAAGAAAAAAGTATCTGTAAAGAGTCTTGGAGCTTTTGGATTTACGTCTTGATCCGTGAATCCGATAGGTATAGGGAACCCCTCTTTTGTAAACATCTCCTGCATGATCGAAAGGTTCTCTTTAGCCACATTCAATGTAAATTCAATAACAGGGCGTACTTCCTCATCTTCCACTTTTTCTAAGAAATATGTAGTCATACAGACTCCTAGTGTATCGTTTATATATTGGACCCATAAAGTAGCCATTTCCGCAGAAGTTAACCGCATCTTTGTTTTATCTTCCATTTATATCCCCCACCTTCCTAAACCAAGAAAGAATTTCCATTGTATTGAATAACAGCTTAGAATCGTACATTGATAAATCTTCCTCCTATTATGTATCTTAGTAAACAGTATTACCTATATTTGGGGAAAATATGGGGATTAATTAAGATTGCACATCCCTTTTTGACATGGTTAAGGTTTTACAAAAAGGCTTTGTTACATCATATTGTTGCTGCTACAAAGGCCTTTGGTGTACACGTTCAGCTACGTTATTCATTCGAATAAAACACGCTGCCCATGCACACCAAAGGCCATTTTCAACCATAATCATTAACGCAGCCTACAAAAAAAAGCTTGTTTTGAAAAAAATTTGATCAAAACAAACTTTTAATCTATTCAATTGAAGCATTCTTTCATAAAGAAGACTTCCATCCCTTTTCCAATTGCTCTTGATTCACGAGTCTTTTTAATTGCCAAATTTGTCATTCCGTCATAACCATTGAAGCATCTTGAATCGTTGCTAACGTCTCACTAAAATCCGTAAGCTCTAGAGGAAAAATACTCCTTATTCGGTACTCGTCCTCTTTTTTCTTCTCTTTCTAACCTGGAGCCGAAGCCTCCTTCAGTAGGTAAATCAGGTCTACGAATAACTAAAACATCACATTTAGCTGAACGTACGATTGCTTCAGATACGGAACCAATTAAGAAACGTTCAACAGCATTTAGCCCCGTAGCCCCACACATAATTAAATCAGCCCCGACTAAGTGAGCAAGCTCTTTCGTGATGATCTTTTTTGGAGAACCATATTCGATTACTACCTTTACGTTTTTAACACCTTCAGCCTCGGCTTTTGCCTTGTAGCTATTTAAAAGTTCTTCTGATCGCTGCTGTATATCTGAACGGTCAACAATTGAACGGTCATAAGCTTCGAATGAACTATCGATTACGTTTACAATGTTTAATATGGAAGATTCGTTACGTTTTGCAACATCGATTGCTTTGATAAATGCGTATTCAGCTTCTTTTGAACCGTCTACAGCTACTACAATACTTTTATAATGATTCATCTGCCATAATCTCCTTCTAACATGATTTCAAGCTATTCTATCTGTAAAAGATGCTTACATGTAGATTCAGTGCATGGTAATGGAAATTCTGTACCTTGTGTAAAGAATCAGTTATATTTATTTAAGATTTTATCTTGAGACTCATGGGGCTCTTTCATAAATAAAGACAAACGATGAGTCATTCTTCTTTTCCATTTGGAAAGTGGTGATAAAGCGACCTTTTGAAAGGTTACGTACTTTTAAAATTTCGTTTAATCCTACACCTACATATCCGTTTTGCTGGAAAAGAGTTGTCGCGATGTCGATTATCATCGATTTTTTATAAATTCCAACAGTTGATCTCATCCGTACCAACCAGTCTGTTTACTTACTATATCAAAACTTTTTTCTATAATGCAAGATTTTATTTTTTTTGTAAATTTTTCATGTATGAAAATATATGAAAAAGACCACCGATTGGTGGTCTTTTTCGGGCAACTAAAGCATCCTTTGTTAAATAATGTTATTCTACCGTCATCGTTGCATAATTTTTTTTATCTTGATGAACATGCATTTTCACCATCACAAATCTTGCAATTGGTTGAATCACTAAGCTTTCTGCAATGATAACAATCACGAAGTTTCGTGGCCAATTTGTTAAGAAATTGTTAAAGATTTCAGAACTAAAACCATTCCCTACAATATCGCCGATAAATGTCATGGCCATTGACATTCCAAATACGGTAAAAATAATACGGAATAAAATTTTGGCATTAAAGCTATCCGTTGGTTTAGTAAATTTTTCAACTAAAGCTTCTGCAATACGACCGATAACAGCTGGTTCAATAATCATAACAATAATCCACATAATCGGTAAAGTCTTCAAAATGGTTAAGGCAACCTCTCCCGTGAATTCGTCAACACCGAGAATGACATTTAATGATGTCATTAATATAACGGTCAATGTAGAAATGATTGTACCGTACAATAGACCCTCTTTTCTGTTTCTTGGTAATCTTATATCTTGTTTCATTTTTTTCTTCCTTTCAAAAAAGTATTTTAAATCGTACCGCTACATGATTTGGCGTTTTAAAAACATTTAATCCTACACCCAAATATCCTTTTTGCTGGAAAAGCGATGTCGATTATCATCGATTTTGTATCCATTCCCGTAGTAGACCTCCTCCGTACCAACCAGTCTGTTTTAAACTATATCAAATTAACATTTTATAAGTCAATAATTTTTTAACTCTCTAATAGTATCAGTATTCACAATTTAGACACAATTATTGGTGTATCCCCATGCCCATCAAGCTAAGGAATCAGGTAGATGAAACACAGCCGCATCTAAAACCCGAATGCGTTCGAAAACAGAAATCATATCTGAAGATAACGCTTGTGTCACACAGAGTTTCTGTGTAAGGAGAGAAGTAAAGACTTCTCGAAGGAAGGCAACAGCTGCTGGATTAAAGCATGGATTTAGTCCCTCTTGGCTCATGAGTACGCCCGTCGAAGTCTCTAAACGACTACATAGTTGCGGGCTAAGCCAAACAAACGCAAAGGGCAATAAGTTCGTCTGCTTGATATTTACTAGATCGCTGTACAAAGCCCACTTGTTTGGCGATGTCTTGTGGGACTACTAGAGATAGACGATGTTGTAATTCTTGTGAGAATAGAAGTAATGTTTCAGAAAGCGAGAGATCCATGAAAAAACGCCATCCTCTTCAAGTATTTTACTGAAAGAATAACGTTTTTTTCACTTTGGGGGAAATTCGTTTTGTTAGCTTGATGGGCATGGGGTTTGTCCAAAAAATCAAGATTTTCTGAACAATACCTTAGCATATGTTTTGACTGGTAGGACCCCTATTACTCGCTCTAAAATTCTGATCAAATCTCTTCCTTCCTTAACAACTCCATCATGAATTCATTTTTCTCTTTGGATTCAGCAACATGAAATTAAGAGGGAAAAGAAATAAAGTGAGTAAAGCTGGTTTAGCATTTATACAACTGTTAATACTAAATACAGTCCAAAACGAATAAATGAAAGAACTAATTGAAAAATAAGAGATTGCCTTTTTTTGGGGGATTTCATTATTTATATTGTGAGGTGACTAGCACTGAAATCACGAGTTCCGACCTCCTTAAAAAAATTATTAAAAGATAAACAGGTTGCAAAATCAAACAAGCAATCTATAAAAAATCAGGATATACAGTCCCAATCAACGAATCAAATATCAACCGATCTTAAGTACAATATCGACCATATTAAGAAAACATTAGGAAATAGTTCGGACATCGTTACAAGAGAATTTCTAGCGGGTGAAAATGGAGATCTTAAATTAGAGATTATTTTTACTGATGGTCTTTCTGATAAAACCTTTATTCAGGATTTTATTCTAAAAACACTCATCGTTGATATTCGAGATGCACAATTAAATTCCAATAAGGACCATTCATCTAATGTTTTTGATTTGATTAAATCCCATTCCCTTCCCATCGGAGAGATAAAAGAGATTAGTGATTTTAAAAAGCTTTTTTCTCATTTGCTATCTGGTGACACCATCATGTTAGTCGATGGGTTTTCAAAGGGATTTACCCTCAGCTCAAGAGGGTGGGAGGATCGGGGCGTGCAGGAGCCCTCCTCCCAAACCGTTGTAAGAGGACCAAAAGATGGATTTTCAGAGACACTAAGGACGAATACAGCCTTAATCCGTCGGAGAATTAAAGATCCGAATCTATGGATGGAAACCAAACAAGTTGGAACGAAAACGCAAACAGACGTTGCAATCATGTATTTAAAGGGAGTTGCCAATGATAAAATCGTCAAAGAAGTACAAAGTCGTATTAACCGGATTAATATTGATTCTATCCTTGAAAGTGGTTACATAGAAGAGCTGATTCAGGATAACCACTATTCCCCGTTTCCAACAGTTTTTAATACGGAAAGACCGGACGCAGTTGCCTCGGCGATTTTAGAAGGAAGAATTGCGATTCTTGTCGACGGAACACCCTTTGTGCTGATTGTTCCTGCTCTATTTGTCCACTTCTTCCAATCAAGCGAAGATTATTATCAAAGGGCGGATATCGCATCATTCGTACGTTTACTACGGTATTTTGCTTTTTTCCTGGCCTTGCTGACACCATCAGCCTATATCGCGGTAACAACGTTTCACCAAGAAATGTTGCCGACCCAATTGCTGACCAGCCTTGCTGCCCAGCGTGAGGGTGTTCCTTTTCCAGCATTTATTGAGGCGGTTCTGATGGAGGCAACCTTTGAAATCTTGCGTGAGGCAGGGATTCGAATGCCTAGAGCGGTTGGTTCAGCGATATCGATTGTCGGAGCTTTAGTTATCGGGCAAGCAGCTGTTGAGGCGGGAATTGTTTCAGCAACAATGGTGATTGTCGTTTCGTTAACAGCAATCTCAAGCTTTGTCTCTCCAACCTTTAATATGGCAATTGCAGCGAGACTGATACGGTTTCCGCTCATGATTCTTGCTGCATCATTCGGTTTGTTTGGAATTCTGTTAGGACTTATTGTAATGGTCCTTCATTTAAATAGTTTAAGATCGTTCGGAATCCCCTATTTAGCTCCGAATGCACCATTTATTTTACAAGACCAAAAGGACAACTTTGTTCGACTGCCGCGTTGGTCACTTCATACGCGGCCGCGCTTAATTAATCAAAAAAATTTAGATCGGGAAGATACACCGCCTCCAAAACCACCAAACTCGTAAACAAAGGCATATGATTCAAGGGGGATAAAGTGTGAAAAAAACAATTTGTTTATTTATTATATTTCTTTTTATGGTCGTTTTTTTGAGCGGATGCTGGAGTAGAAAAGAGTTAAACGAACTCGCCATTGCTGTTGCTTTAGGGATTGATAAAACAGAAGATGGATATCTTGTAACCGTCCAAATTATTAATCCCTCAGAGCTCGCTGGTCAAGTCAAGTCTGGACGCACGGAAATTGTAAGATTCACGAAAACAGGAGATACGGTATTTGAGGCAGGGAGAATGTTATCCACAGACGCACCGAGAAGAATTTATTTAGCCCATCTTCGTCAAATTATTTTTGGCGAGGAACTAGCAAGGGAAGGAATTGGAAAAACTCTCGATATGCTTTCAAGACATCATGAAATGCGGACGGATTTCTATATTACGGTCGCCAAGGGAAGCACCGCTTCCGAAATTTTGAATGTTCAAACTGCTCTAGAACCCATGCCAGCGAATAAACTTTTTAGTGCCTTGCAAAATTCTGAAGAGATTTGGGCCCGAACAAAAGCCGTTCAATTGGATGAGTTAATCACAAGTATTACGAGCAAAGGAAAAGAACCTGTATTAACAGGGATTTACATATACGGTGATCCTAAATCTGGCAGTAAGTTTTCCAATGTACAAGATGTTTCACCTGAATCCGGACTAAGAATCGACGAAATTGCTGTTTTTAAACAGGATAAACTTTTAGGGTGGGTAAGCAGTGATGAAAGTAAGGGTTTTAATTATGTAACAGATAATGTAAAAAGTACTGTTGAAAACATACCGTGTGAAGATGGGAAAATTACGATTGCAACGATTCGCTCCAAAACAGATGTCAAAGGAAAGATTGAAAATGGAAAACCGAAAATCGACATTCAAGTCACTTCAGAAGGAGATATTGGTGATGTTCAGTGTAAGGTTGATTTATCAAAACCAAAAACCATTAGAGATTTAGAAGAGAAATACAAAAACAATATAAAAGATAAAATGGAAAAAGCAATCAATCGTGCTCAAGAGGATTTTCAAAGCGATATTTTTGGTTTCGGCGAAGCGATTCATCGAGGTGATCCGAAAGCATGGAGACGTCTTGAACCAAATTGGGAACAAGAATTTGCAAATTTAGAAGTAAGCATTAATGTAAAAGCAGAGATTCGCCGGTTAGGCACGGTTACAGAATCCTTTCAAAAAGAAATCAAGGAGTAAGAAACGATGTTTATAATCATTGGAATTTTGCTTATTGGGGCGATTATTTCTTTTTTCGAAATCTCACCCCTTGTAAAAAAGAAATGGTGGAGAGAAATTATCGTCTATTTTCTACTGCTTTCAGTAGGTCTTACTTTAAGTATTTTATTAATCAAAAATGTTACGATACCATCTCCTTTAGACTTGATTATAAAAATTTATAGTCCCGTTACTTCATTCTTCGAACGGATTCTATCCTAGGGAGGTGACTCACCAATTATGCTTGAAAAAGGAAAAATTAACACCGGTGAATTTCTTATATTAGTCATCGTATTTGTGATAGGTACTGCGATACTTAATGCACCAGCTTTACTTGCAAAGTTTACAAAACAGGATGCATGGATTGCTTCTGCCTTAGCGACTCTCATCGGCTTATTTTTTGTATTCCTATTTAACCAATTAGTCGCCCTTTATCCATCCTTAACTTATGTAGAAGTTAATGAAAAAGTATTTGGAAAATGGATTGGGAAAATCGCATCGCTTCTGTATCTTTTTTATATTTATCACCTTATTCTTGGTGGGCTCAGAGGTATAGGGGATTTTTTTACTACGCAAATATTAGTTGACACACCTATCCAAATCATTATGATCTTGTTTTTAATCACGATCTTAATTGGTGTACGTTTAGGATTAGAAGTCATCTGCCGTTCTGCAGTAATCTTTCTCCCATGGATCGTATTGCTACTTTTTCTATTATTCTTATTTCTTATCCCTCAGCTCAAAATAGAAAATATTCAACCTATTTTTGGAGAAGGCATAAAACCAATGATGAAGGGCTCATATAACCATTTGGGTCTCCCCTATTTACAGCTTGCTATATTCTTAATGATCACACCATATGTTACTGGAAAAGCAGAACTGAAAAAATACTTTTATAAAGGAACATTAATTGGAGGACTCGTCTTATTCTTTGTGGTTATGTTTAGTATTTCAGTATTGGGTGCTGATATTACCGCAAGACAAACCTATCCTTCTTATGTATTAGGGAAAAAAATAAGCATTGGTAATTTTTTAGAACGGATCGAAGTGGTAGTGGCAATCATTTGGATACTTACAATCTATTTCAAGCTGGTGATTTCCTATTATGGACTCACTCTAGGATTGGCTCAAGTATTGGGATTGAAAGATTACAAAGTATTGGTTTTTCCATTAGCATTTTTAACCATTACCGCTTCTATCTTCTCCTTCCCAGATATTGTATATTTCCAAGACTATATCGCTAAAACGTTGACACCTTATTCCTTAACGATTTGTTTTTTCCTGCCGCTATTATTATTAATAGTTGGTAAAATAAGAAAAAAACATTCTGCCTCCAAAGCTTCCAATGATTCTTAAAAAAATTACTTCATACATTTTTTGAATATAGCCATCAAAAAAGTAAAAAAATCCTTATATTCATAATGTAACAACAGGATTTTTGGTCAAACTTTTGTGTGTTATTCATTTTTAGTTTTTGATACCTCGTGATAAGCTCGTCTAACTTCTGACTGTAGAAAATGGTGTCATTAAAATTAGAAGGATTAGAGTTTTTTAAAATATAAAAATATATGTATTTTGGCTAAACAATCATTCACAATTTCTTCAGGAACCTGTCCTTTTACTTGAAGATTACGGGCCCGCCAATCCAAACTTTTTACTTGATCAGTTAAAACAACACCTTGAAAAGCTAAACCATCACAGCTAATTAAGTGGGGAGGAAATATTTTTTGTATAAGTTACCCTGAATTTGCAAAGTTTAATAATTGTTGGTTTTTCATTTGAACTACTCAACACAATATCTACCTAGGGGGTAAATTATTTATGACACAGCAACAGCAACAACAAATGCAACAAGCTATTCAATCTGCTCAACAAGCACAACAGGCTATTCAATCTGCTCAAGCAAGTGCAAACCCACAACAAATGCAACAGGCACAGCAACAGCTTGAACAAGCACAGCAACAATTGCAACAAGTTCAAAACCAAACAGGGGCTCAAGCAACTCCACAGCAACAACAACAATTACAACAAGCCCAGCAGCAGATTCAACAGGCTCAACAACAAGTTCAGCAGGCTCAAGTACAACAAAGTTCAGCTCAACAACAAAATCAACAAAACCGTTACCAATAATACTTATCCCCTTCACAGGGGGTTTTGTTGGACTATAGCCAAGTGGTAAGGCAACAGACTTTGACTCCGTGATCGTTGGTTCGAATCCAGCTAGTCCAGCCAAAACTTTCACCTAATAAAATTTCATACATATAATATATTTGGGAAGTATCCCGATTCCTATCCTAGTTTGCTACGTTTCAAAAATCACCTTACAGGTGGTTTTTTGTTCA
>NZ_JAETXM010000013.1 GCF_024494465.1 Bacillus sp. V3B
TTGTAGCCACCAAGCGTTCGATATCAAACGATATTTACTTATTCACTATTGAAAAATAACTGAAATAACTTCATCTAATGACATTCCGCTCTCAACTTCAAACATACCAGGACGTAATTTATTTGCTATTCCCCGTTTATCAATTTCTTGTGAAAAAGCAAATGCATCATCAATGATATTGGTCTGCTCAAGCGCTCTCCCAACATCAATACTTGTCATACCTGAAGAAACAGACAACATCGTGTGGTATACAACCTTTTCTTCTGTTTCCTTTTGCTCTTTATTTTCATTATTAGCTGTTTCAGCAGCAGAAAGTTGTTCACTCCACTCTTCTTCTGTATGAATGACATAGCCTTCAGCAGAAAGAAGGGTTTTCATTTCATCTACTGAAACTTTTTCGATAGTTTCAGTGGTTTCTGTAGACTCTTTCGTCTCTGTGGTATCTATACTCTTTGCTTCACCTGAACCAAAGAAATATACAGCACCGCAAATACTTGCTGCAACGATAAGTCCTCCGGCAAAGCTGCGCATTGAATTAGAGGTCATTTGCAACTTTACTCCCTTCATCTTTGACCTTAATATAAGGAGTAAGCAACTGCTCCACTTCATACTTTGTTAGCTGTGTTTTCGTAGCAATGCTTTCAAAGGAATACTTACGCTTATACAAATCAAGCACATCACGTAATAAATGTCGGTGTTTAGAAGAGTTTGCCAATAAATTTGCTTCTGTTACAGTAATTTCAGCATCTAGTTCAATATTCCGAATTTGCTGTTGTAGTTTATTCAATTCATCCGTAAATGTAAAAGAAACCTCTTCTATTTGTTGTTCTACTTTTTTCGATGATTGCTTCGTTTTAATAAACGATAAAATGAGAAGCAAAACTGCTGCACCAAACAAAATGGCTAATGCCCATTCCATCACTTGATAATCCTCCCTAACCTAAATCTATTTTTCTTGCATTCTCTTATTATACATTGATCCCTACAAGAATTCGATTTAAAACGATAAAATACCACAAAAGTCGTGTTTTTATGGCAAATAAAACCTAAAAGAGGAATTCCATTAAATTATCGCCAAGTGCCATTACATCTTTCATCTGGATTCGCACTTTTCATAAGGTCTGCCTGTAACTACAACAAATTGGATCCTGAGACCCATTGTTTTTTTAATCGCTTGTGCATTTTCCTTACTTCCCCTTCTTCATTTAAAAGTATTCCATCTAAATCTGTCGCTATGAGCTTCATTTTTTTGCCTCCCCCATTCATTGTTGTTATTCTTGTCGCTCTTCAAGTATGATTTGATCGACTAACTTTTCTGCAGCTTTTCGATATAAATTGCTCTGATTTACAAGTGAAGTAATGAGTAAAACATTCTCCAAATAAGCAGTATTTTCATCTTCTAATTTCTCCACTTCTTCATGTACACCCTTTTCCTTCGCCTGAACATCCTCCTTAAACTGCGCTATATTTTGATCAGCTAGATGGAGATAACTGTTATAAAAAAGAGCTAAATTAAAATTTCCCTCGGCTACCTTTTTGTTTACTCCATCTAATACAGCCTTAATATCATTAATGGAAAGAGCTCCTTTTAACTGATAAATCAGACTAATTAATAAAAGGTGCTCCTTGGAGTATTTCTTATTTTTAATCGGTATAAATAACTTTCCCTTAGCATAATTGTTTACCATTGTTTTTGTTAAAACTTTTTCATTTTCGTTTCTTTTCATATTCTTATACTTATTTTCAAATAATTGAATGACTTGATCCATATACAAATCTATATCAGGGATATCCTCTAATGTTATATTGTTTTCAGGACCAAATTGTCTAATAATACTCTCCATATTTTCCATTCCAAACCTCTATTATCATTTTTTATTCATTTTAACCGAAAACCTTATAAAAGTAAACGTTGACTACTTATTATAGTTCATATAATATTATAAGTAGTTATAAAAACTATGTATTGCAATAGGAGGATTAAAATGAATCAATATATTAGAGAGCCGATTAATGGACTCACACACTTAGCTGGTGCCATTCTTTCTTTTGGCGCATTGCTTGCTATGGTAATCAAAGTTGCACTTTCAAATGGTTCCGCACTTGCCATTACAGCAGTCATCATTTTTGGAATTAGCATGATCCTATTGTATTCAGCATCGGCCACATATCATATGGTCAAAGCAAAAGATAAAGTCATCTCCTTTTTAAGGAAACTAGATCATTCCATGATATTCATACTAATTGCCGGAACTTACACCCCTTTTTGTCTTATCAGCTTAAATGGTGTGACAGGTTGGACATTGTTTACGATTATTACAATCATTGCTTTATGCGGGGTTATTTTTAAAATGGTTTGGTTTAATTGTCCTAGATGGTTATCAACAGCTCTCTACATTGCAATGGGCTGGATGGTCGTCTTTGTTGTTCCACAATTATCTCAAAATATAAATGCTATCGGATTATTTTTGTTAATCCTTGGAGGATTATTCTATACAATTGGAGGCATGATTTACGGTGTAAAGCCTAAATTTCTTGAGTTTAAACATTTAGGTTTCCATGAAATTTTTCATATTTTTATACTTCTTGGTAGCTTAGCACATTTCTTATCTGTATTTTTATATGTGATTTAGAATGATATTAACTGATACATCCAATAATAAGGGCATTACTCCCTACGAATGTTGGATGTATTTTTAAAAGAACTTGTCCTTATTCGACTCTCTCATACATAGTAATAAAGAAAGAATTCTTTTTTAGTTGGATGGAGTCCGAATGGTAAAAAGTCCAAGCCTTTATAACTTGTAGATATGAATAAAACTTTGAAAAAACATAAGAATCTAGAAGATAGGAAGGGAAGAAGGATTTATATGGAGATGTATTTCAGGGATGATTCTAATAAACGATGAATAACTCGCTATTAACTTATTTTTATTTACTATTTGGAGCCCTTTTACAAGGATTATCAATGTCATTATTCTTATTTCCACACTCCATCCCCTCTGGAGGAGCTGCAGGCATAGCGATCTTGTTGAATCATTGGTTCGGTCTATCCCTCGGTTTTTCCTTATGGTTGGCAAATATTGTTTTTTTATTTTTTGCCTTAAATTATTTTGGGTTTACCTGGACCTTTCGTACGATCATTTCAGTTGGAACGACCTCTACTACGGTTACCATCTTGACCTCTCAAGTTTCTCTTCCGCATGTACATATCTTTCTAGATATTTTGGGAGGTAGCATTCTATTTGGGATTGGGGTAGGCTTACTCATTCGAATGGGTGCTTCAAGTGGTGGGATGGTTATTCCAGCATTGATGATTGCCTCTTATAAAAATTGGAGTCCTGGGAAAGTCATGATGGGAATTAATTTTTTCATTTTCTTATTAACCTCCCTTGTTATCGATTATAAAATTGTTGTATATGCGATTATTTGTCAATTTGTCTCAACCACTATCATTGATTTTATTTATCATTTTAAGTTTCAAACAATAAGTATACTATCCTCTAGCTGGCGAAGAAGGTGAGAAATTCCTAATCATAGGATCTACTCACCTTTTTCTTATGAAAAATAGGTCATTGACCTTGTATAAACTAACACTCACATTCAAACAATAATAGCGGATTTATATTCTAACAGTCAGGGGTGTACTTAATTGTCAAAGCAAAAACATAAAGGCATGACCATTGTGGCAATTGGATCCATTCCACTTATTCTTGTCTTAGGAAATTCAATGTTAATCCCCATTCTTCCGAAAATGAAAGCAGAACTGGATATATCTCAATTTCAGACTAGCTTAATTATTTCTGTATTTTCCATTTCTGCTGCGATCATGATTCCGCTATTAGGTTATTTATCTGACCGGTTTTCTCGAAAAGCAGTCGTGATCCCTGCTCTTATTTTATATGGAGCCGGTGGGATTTTGGCAGGTGCTGCAGCTGCTTGGTTTTCCAATGCCTATACATGGATTATTGCAGGAAGGGTTATGCAGGGTATTGGTGCTGCAGGAACTACATCAATGGCGATGGCTCTATCAGGGGATTTATTTAAAGGAGGAGAACAGAGCAAGGTTTTAGGATTAGTTGAGGCATCGAATGGCTTTGGAAAGGTCATTAGCCCAATTATAGGATCTTTATTAGCCCTAATTTTCTGGTATGCAGCATTTTTTGCTTTTCCCATTTTTTGTCTTGTTTCCATCCTTTTAACCATCTTTTTTATCAAGGAAAAGAAAAAGAAAAAAGAGCCTCCTTCTTTGGGTAAATATGTAAAAGGTCTCATATCTGTTTTTAAAACAGAAGGACGTTGGCTATTTGTTGCTTATTTAGCAGGGGCTACATGTTTATTTACTTTATTTGGGATCTTATTTTATATTTCGGATATTCTCGAAAAAGATTATCAAATTGATGGTATATTAAAAGGAAGTATTTTGGCGATCCCCCTATTATTTATGACAACGACATCCTATATAACTGGAAGTAAAATTGGGAAAAATATGAAACTCATGAAAAAGTTAATTATATTAGGATTATTGCTTATGACCATTTCTTTTTCATCACTGATTTTTTTTACAAAATTAGTTCCTTTTTTTGCCGTACTAGCCTTTAGCAGTATTGGAACAGGTCTTGCTCTACCATGTATTAATAGCTTTATTACAGGTTCTGTTTCAGCAGGACAAAGAGGGTTCGTGACTTCCCTATATGGGTCTGTTCGCTTTTTAGGCGTTGCCATCGGGCCACCTGTTTACGGTGCATTAATGGCATGGTCACGCACAGGCATGTTTTTATCAACTGCTGGTTTGACCTTGTTTGTTGGATTTTTGTGCCTAGTGTTTATTCATGTAAGCAAAAAAGAACCTTCAAAAGACAGTGACACACTGTTTGAAAAATTGCAGTTTACTTAAAGGAGTAGATCGATTTGCAAATTTATTTTTCACCTGAGGTCATAACCCCAGAGTTTCAAGTATTAAATGTAGTGGATTCTGATAGTAAGGCTGTTGGAAATGTTGCGTTTTTATTTGACGAAAAAAAACTTTATGTATATGGGATATTAGAGGAAGAAGGCGTAAGTGCTGATTTTAAAGACTTAGTCACTCCCTATATAAAAGGGTTAGCAAAAGCAAAGCCAGGTTTAGATATTTTTTCTTGCCTATACGTAGGTTGTAAAAAAATAAATCTGAAAGAAGAAGAAAAAGAAAAAAAGTAGAGCTATAATTATTCCTATCGCCCTATTCCATCTTAATTATCATGAAGGTAATGCAAGTCCAGCTAGTAAATGCTGGGCTTTTCTTTATGTTTAGCCATAGGTATGCTTAAAAAGATGGATTAATTGGAGACAAAGAATGATTAATCTTGAAGGTAAAATTGGTATAAACAACGGATTGGACTTCAACATTGTTTTCTCGTTTATAACAACAAATGATCCTCTACAACAAAAATTCCAGAATCAAGTATGATTTTTCTTCTTAATGTCTATTATGGAGATAGCCTAATAGAAATAAAAGAAAATATGAACTGGTTATTTTTGAGGTGAATTATGGAAAAAGCAGAAGAAAAAGAAAAAGCAATGGATAAAGAAAAAGTAAAAACCAGTATAGAAAAAAATGTGGCCTATTTGCGTGAAGAATTGGGTGTTGGCAAAAGTTTTGATGTTATTCATTTGGATGTTGAATATGCCGAAAAGAAAATAGCTCTGTTTCTCGTAGATGGTTTAGTAAAAGATGATATCCTCCATCTCTTAATGAAGTTTTTAGCAAACGTAAAGAAAGAAGAGCTCGAGAAGGATGTATTAAAAAGTCTCCTTAAAACATACATCCCTTATGTTGAAATCGATACAACAGATGATTTAAATAAAGTTGTTGATACCGTATTGTCGGGTCCGACAGCTTTTGTCGTAGATGGTATTGATGAAGTCATTTTAATTGATGCACGGACATACCCTGTCCGGGGACCAGAAGAACCGGATACAGAGAGGGTTGTCAGAGGCTCTAGAGATGGCTTTGTCGAAACCATCGTCTTTAATACCGCTTTAACTAGGAGAAGAGTAAGAGACCGTACACTAAGAATGGAATTCATGCAGCTTGGCCGTCGTTCAAAAACGGATATTGTTATTTCTTATATTGAGGATATTGCAGACCTTTCAATGATAAAAGAACTAAAAGAAAAACTATCCAAGATCGACACGGACGGTCTGCCGATGGCCGACAAAACTATCGAGGAATACATTTCCGGAAGCTTTTGGAATCCTTTTCCGGTTGTTAGATATACTGAACGTCCTGATACTGTGGCAACCCACCTATTTGAAGGGCATGTAATCATTTTTGTTGATGGTTCGCCATCTGCCATGATTACACCTGTAACTTTTTGGCATCACCTGCAGCACGCTGAAGAGTATCGGAACAAACCATTAACTGGAACTTACCTTAAATTTGTTCGTTATATGGCAGTCTTTGCTTCCATTTTTCTAATGCCTCTGTGGTTTTTGTTTAATCTTGAACCTGATCTTTTGCCCAACCAGTTCGATTTTATCGGTCCGAATACAGAAGGACAAGTCCCTTTGCTCGTACAGTTCTTATTAATTGAAGTTGGATTGGACATGCTGCGAATGGCAGCTATTCATACACCCACTTCGCTTGCAACAGCCCTAGGTCTTGTTGCAGCGTTAATGATTGGTCAGGTTGCTGTTGAGGTCGGACTGTTTACCAATGAAGTCATCTTATACTTTTCGATTGCAGCAATAGGTACGTTCGCTACACCAAGTTATGAATTAAGCTTAGCAAATCGGCTGATTCGTATTGCTCTTTTACTATCAACTGCCTTATTCCACACATATGGTTATGTTATTGGCGTTGTATTGTTTATTATCATGTTAGCCCGGATACAATCTTTCGGGGTCCCGTATTTGTGGCCGCTGATTCCGTTTAATCCCCGTGCATTTCGTGATGCTTTGATACGTGCACCGATTCCATTAAAAAATCGGCGCCCACGTATTCTAAATCCGCAAGATCCTGATCGGTAAGATCAAGCGCCAAAAGGCGCTTTTTTTATGCACGAAACAATTTTACGCTCATCCCCCTTTAAACTTCCTTATATTTTAATTGCTTTTTACGCCGTAGATGATGCATGCTACCCCGCCAAAGATCCACATTAACTTTGTATAAGATACTTTTTCGGAAATTCCCAATAAACCAATGGAAGTAGTAATAATTAATATCAGAGGACCGATAACAGCAAGAGAGCTATTCACGACAAGGGCTTTTTCAACATCATTATATTTTAAAATCAAAAAAGCAACAAAAATTTCTATGCTACCTGAAAGGATTCGTAATAACGCCATTCCCATAATAGCTTTTTCAAATAATTGAAACATTATGAACTGTCCCTCCTAAACATTTTGCTGTCTTAAATATATGCACTAAATGGTTCAAGAAGGACAAGTTATTTATATTTCTATAAAAAAACAAAAATACAAATGAAAGAAGGGTAAAAGCAAATACTAGAAATCGTCATTTAAAAAGAGAGTAGTCACCGGAGTAAGTATGGGCCCCAGCCCCACCCTATGGCAATAGCATCTAAATCATCTAGACTTTCTTTATGCGAGTTGTGGGAGGGACATTAAGAGAAACCGTTTCAGCTTTTGTATTACTTCACTCTTATTCTGCAAGAGATAAATGAATGAATCATTCTTTGGAATTAGTTAAGCAAGCAGTAAGTAATGGTTTTAAAAAGATAAAAGTAAAATCAATAGGGAATATCTTCTAAAGCCTCCGTTTGATAATGTAAATTTGTTGACTGATTAAGAGTATATTTTTTATTAGTTCATTCTAGGATTCAATGATAATGTGAGATATTCATTGTTTCTGAAGCTCACTTTATTCATATTGTTTATATGACCATATTGTGAATACGAAATTATGGCCCTGATCCACGAACCATGTCCAAATACTAATATATTGGCTGATTCCTTATATTTATCTAAAAACAAAATAATTCGTTCTTCTAAATCATTAATGCTCTCCCCTAAAACTAATTCTATTGGATTTTCTATCCAAACCTCTCCATATGTTTCCATAAGCTTTTCCTTTGGAAGACCTTCATATGGACCAAAGTCCAATTCGTCTAACAAATGTTCTGTTTCAGCTTGATAACCATATAGCTGTGCTGTCTGATGAGTACGTTTTAGGGTACTAGCCAAAGTAAAATCAAATGGAGAATCTTTTACAAGGAGCTTCTGGTTATAGGCAATCTCTCTTGCAACAATATCTGTAATAGGAGAAATTCCGATATCTCGTTTTCCTTGTAGCCAAGTTTTTTTGTTCCACTCCGTTGGGAGATGTCTTATGAGAGTAAGTTGCATTCAGGAGCCTCCAAATAAAAAGTTTCACTTCTTAATCCACGCCTCTGAGCCTCTAAAAGTAATACATCGTTTAGTTTCACATTGCCTAAATTCACATTCGTCCCAAATTCATTAATAAAAAACATTTGATGTTTAGCAGTAGGTGCTTCAAATATCACCTTTTTACTATCAATATCTTTCACTAATTGACTAATCAAATTAGATTTAAGATTACCATCTTTTTCATATATACCAGAAGTACCAGAATCTCTCCCTTCTGTAATCACATATTCACAACCCGATTCAAGTAACGCCTTTATTTCGCTCTTCCATTCCGAAATAGGCATTTCATGATTAGAATCTTTTGAACCAACCTCTGCTATCACATGAAAATCATCTTTTATTTGAGAAATAATTTTGAGACGTTCTTGAAGTGAAATATTTAGTGTTCCATTTGAAACTTCAACCCATTCAATTCCTAAATTGTTTAAACTCGTTAGAAATGGAGAAAGTTTATTTTGTTGATAACATTTTTCAAAAAAGGTTCCCCCACAATAAGGTTTAATATGATATTCCTTATAAATTCGAACTTTTTCCTTTAAATTTGGAGACACATAAGCCGTTCCCATTCCAACTTTGGCAATATCAATAATATGATGATAATCATTTAATATATTTTTCAATTCTCCTATAGGAGTTCCTAAATCAATAATCGAAGTCAGTCCATAAGTTCTATTTCCTGTTGTCCTTTTTGGTAGTTCTAAAAATTCCATTAGGAATACGCCTCCTCTATTCTCTAGGATAGACTATTCAGAAATTGGGTGATGGTGTAAATAATGGGCTTTTCCCTTCTGAAATAGATATTGAACCTTGACTAAAGATCATCATCATTATATTTATTTAGCACAAGTGAAATAAAACAATAACTTCTTTACTATTAAATTCTTTTCTCTAGTACATATTATAATAAAAAGATTATGTATTTTTTATGTAAAGGGGATATTTATTTTGGAGAAATTATTACTCTTTGTTTTATTAATTGTGTTCATTGGTTCCATTAGTACCTATCCATTCATAAGCATGGGGTGGTTATAACTGGAATGATATAGGCAAGAAATATTAAAACGGTCAAAGCTTATTACACTAAATTCAACAACAGAAACGGAAAGCACAACCAATCATCCAAGTAATTTAACAAGTTCAAATTCTGAATCCTTTCAAAACTGCACGGAATTACGGAAAGTATATCCAAATGGCGTCCCGTCCCTTCTGATCATCCTGCATATGCATTAAAGCACGACCTTGATAAAGACAATTGGGCATGCGACAGATAATCTTTAGTCTAAACCCCATAAACGTTTGTACATTTTTTACTGTGAATTGGTTACAGTAACAACTATCACCTTAAAAAGGAGGGATCTATAAATGAAAAATACGCATGAGTTTGTGGAGAAACTACATGAAAAGCAAAAAAAAGACGAACAAAACCGAAAACGCCAAGGTAAAGGCAATGCTAGTAATAAACTACCAAATAAATATCATTAATAAAATCATCTGTTTTTTTACAATAGAAACGCTTGGAGTATCCAAGCGTTTCCATTGTAAAAATCTACCGATCATTCAACTTATTAATAATTCAGAAAGTATCTTCTTCTATCTTTCAACGCACCTATTTCTGATCCTTTAAATTTTATTAAAGATCAGACCTTTTGCCCGATTCTTCCTTCCCCCCAGTTTGGTTACCAGTTGTAGATGTATAACCAACACGATAGTGGAAGTCTTTTTTTTGCTTAAGCGCTTCCGGCATTAAATATTGCTCCTTGTTCTGGAATTCACCCTTTTGTGACATCTTTACTCTCTCCCCCTTCTAACATTCCGATTTATCGACATGTAATGGTGGAGGAACAAGCCAGCCTTTTTCCTTTAGTAGTTTTAAGGTTTTAGCCGCAAATTGAGCTTTCTTCATATGAAATTGCCCATACATCATAGCGATATCTTCACGAATACACTGACCCATTACCGCACTGCAGCTTACAAGTCCTGCTGCAAGGTCAGTGCCTAGCATTGTAGCAATTTCTGGATCCGTGAATCTAGCACCTGCTGGAATGTTTTCCAAACACGCTTTTGGGCGTTCTGGTGGTGTAGGTGGTAATCCAACACCATTTTCTTTCAATAGTGCTTCAATTTCTTCGATTTCAGGCTTTGAACCATTTTCGATAACATCTTCAATTAACTTTTTTAAATCGTCATCACCTGTATGATTAAGCAATGTTTCAAAGCTAGCAACAAATGCTTTAGCTGTGTTTAAATGTATCCATGTTGCGTAGACTTCACCATAATGCATTGGTTCCTCTTTTGGATTTCCACTAAGTATACCCATCAATATCCCCCTTAAATTGTACATAACATTGCCCTTTTTAGTGGCAATACTTATTGTTCCATCTTATGAAAGGATCATGAATGGGAATTGTGACCATAATAAAGATAAAAACAAGCGCTACCTTAATGCCCTCATACACTCAAGACAATTCTTCAACCGTATGATGAACAGAACCAAAAGAAAAAGTAATAATGCCTCCAAAAAAGCCAGTCATCTATTGAATACAGATGACTGGCTTTTTTGGATTGTTCAAACGATTTGATCCGTTCAGACTAACTATTTATATAATCTTTATTTAACTTCTTGAGTTCCTGTTACTGTGCCCTCAATAACTGCAGATTCTTTTACTTCTTCACTTGCAAAGGTAAGATTTCCATCAATTGTAGTGTCTTCAGTAAGAGTAAATCCGTTTGCTTCTACGTGAACATCACCTTTTACTGTACCATTTTGGATTTTAAAGTTTTCACTTTGTACAGTCATTTTTGGTATTGTTAGTGTGAAAGTCCCAGTTACGTTCTTGTCATCATCTTGTGTATAAAGAGCAAGTTTACGATAAATAGCTTCGCTTGCATCATCTTTATTATGGAATTGTCCAGCCACAACTAATTCTTTTTCAATTGTCATATCATTAAGTGCTGCTACAATCCATGTTCCTTCTTCACCTAATGCTGCTACAAATACGTCTTCATCACCTGTAATAGATGCTGCTGTTACGACATCTGTTTCTTCTGTCTCTGTTTGAGTAGTGTCAGTTGTTTGATCTTCAGCCGCTTGATCGTCGTCTGCACCACATCCAGCTAACAATCCTGCTACCAATGTTGATACGAATAATACTTTAAATTTCATGCTGTTAACCCCCAAATTTCTTTTGTATGATTGTTTACATTTAAACTTTATCATAAATTTTATCTATGCCTATATGTAAAGTATGTATATTTTATGAAATGACTATCACCATATACCCATCAATATTGATGGGTATATGGTGATAGTCATTCTCTGAATATTTAATTTATCACGTCTTTATTTAGATGATTTCTTTTAAAAAACGAATAAAACTGAAACTCTATGCTAAGACGCTCTCCTTTTTAAACAGGATTTAGGCATCACTCACAATAAGTCAAAGAGAAATTGAAAAATGATTCCCTTTCACCTTGCATCTCACATCTAGTTAAAATAAAAAAGGTACAACTCTGTATAATTAAGTTGCACCTCGTTATTTTAAACCATTTATAAAGAATCTTATATAAACAGCAATAAGCTAAGTGCCATGACTGCCATTCCAGCGATTAGTCCATAGATTGATGTATGGGCCTCATCATATTTTTTAGCAGCTGGCAATAACTCATCAAGTGATATAAACACCATAATCCCGGCTACAGCTGCGAAAATAACTCCAAACATAACATCGTTTAAGAATGGCATTAAAATCAAATAAGCAAATAAAGCCCCCACTGGCTCTGATAATCCAGATAAAAAAGAAAGCTTAAATGCTTTTTTCTTACTTCCTGTAGCAAAATAAACAGGCACTGATACAGCAATTCCCTCAGGAATATTATGAATAGCGATGGCTGTTGCTATTGCTATTCCAAGTGCTGGGTCCTGCAAAGCAGAAGTAAATGTCGCAATCCCTTCAGGAAAGTTATGAATCCCAATGGCCAATGCAGTGAATGTACCCATTTTTAATAATGCTGCATCCTGTGCTACGTTTACTGGTTTCTTCATCTCTTCAACTCTCTTTAATTCATGGGGATTTCCCTGCTTTGGGATAAATTTATCAATCAAAGCGATTAAAATCATACCGCCGAAAAACCCTCCAACAGTGGCCCAGTTTCCAAGACCTACTCCCATTGCCCCAATAAGTGCATCTTGTGACTTCACAAAAATTTCTATCATCGACACATAAATCATAACACCTGCTGAAAATCCAAGTGCTAATGATAAAAACTTCGTATTAGTAGTTGAGGTAAAAAAAGCTAATATACTCCCAATCCCTGTAGCTAAACCAGCAAATAAAGTTAGCGCAAGGGCAAATAATACATTTTCATCCATCTATTTTTCCACTCCTTTTTAAACCGCTTAAAAAATCACTTGTCGCAAATAGCCGTTGCCATTCAAAAGTCCCATCATCGAATGAGTTAAGGAAATACCCTCCTTTTGAACTAGTATAAAAAAGTTGTATAAAAGCAACTTTTATTTTTAAATTTTTTACTAGTTCAACATATGCAAAGATAAATAAATGTTTCCTATGGTAAACATTTTAATCTAAAGTAAACATATTGTACAATCATTTAGCTTCTCAAATTTTAAAAATACTACTGTTGTAAAATACTCTTAATTAATACCATCGAAAAAAAGCAAACTTCGGTTTATCATTACGACTAAAAAATTATAAAAATTGAAAGTTATGTAGTTAAATACTATTATTATTAATGATAAAGAATTTGCTTTACTTAATAAATGACTATTAAGGAAAAGCACGATTCCAAGTTAAAGATTTTCAATAAAAGAACAAATAAAAGCCGAAGTAACGACTATCTAGGAGGAAACAACTTGGATAATGAACAACTTTTAACGTTTATGACCGTCCATGAATTTAACAATTACTCACGAACTGCAGAACAATTGAATTTAACGCAACCAGCCGTCACAGCAAGAATTCAGAAATTAGAAATGGAATTAAATTGTAAGTTATTTTATCGAGATGGAAAAAAAATCTTATTAACAGAAGAAGGAAATGCCTTACTTCCTTTTGCTCGAAAAATCGTTAACTATATGAATGAAGCAAAACAAACCATTGACCTTTTAAAAACACCATCCTTAAAAATCGGATTATCTCCTGCTATTTCTTCATTTGTTGTCTTACAAGTACTATCTTTACTACGAGAAAAACATAAGTTATCGGTTGATATTATAGAAGCTGATGATTCATTTGAAATTGCTAAAATGATCTTTGAAGGCATGATCGATATTGGTATCGTAAGGGATGTGATTCCCTTTACAAATGTACAATCCGAATATCTTTTTGTCGAAAAACTTGTGTTTATCGCAGGAAAAGATCATCCATTAGCCACAAAATCCGAGGTTAAAAAAGACGATTTAATTGGCCAAACAATGGTATGCTATCGCCGTGAAACACCTATTGCTCAAACAATTGATGAGAGATTGGTAGGAGTAGAAAATTTACATCGTATTGAGGTCGGTAGTTTTGAAATGATCAAGTTAATGGTTAAAAATAATTGGGGCTTTAGCATCTTACCCGAACTGGCATTGGGAAATGAAACAACCACTCCTCAGGAAGACTTTTGCATCATACCTTTTGCTGAAATTGAAAACCTTACTTTTAATTTGACAGGAATTCACAAAAAAGATTCACCGAAATTAGAAAACCTTCAGTTGTTTTTACAGTATTTTGAAAACACTTTGAAAACGATTAAATTCATTTAAAATAAAGAAGCTATTAAATCATAGTGTTGATGGTCTAATACCTTTGGTGTATATGCTCATTAAGTGATTCATACTGAATCAAACACAGCACTACATACATCAAAGGTCATTTATCAACATAAAAAGTAATGAAATTCTATTTAAGAGGTTCATTTTGCTAGCTTTCCAGCAAACAGTTACCTTTTTCGTTATCTATCACTGTGAAAATGATCCTTTTTTGACTAGTTTTGTCGGAAGCCTTGATTTATATAGGGGATATATTAAAATAATAGAAATTAAATGTAAATATAGTGTAAATATTCCATTGAATAGATTGATAGATTAAGGAGGTATGCATTATGAAAGTATCAGAATATTGTGGTATAATGGAGTTTTCTATACTACAATTTGTCTTTTCCCTCACAGATGACATTCGCGAGAAAATAACACAAAAAAAATTATTTTATAAAGAACAAATCATACGCTATATACAAAAGAAAATCGATTTTTTCTTCAGACCGCATCATTTAAAAAGTTCGGTTCTACACAGTTACAAATACGAGGTGTACAATACAATTATGTTTAAACTAAAAGGCACTCTAAAGGAGAATCATATCTTCCAATGTGTATAAACACTTCAATCCCATAAAAAGAGAACTTTCCTTTCTATTAATGAATAGTAACAAGAAAAGTTCTCTTTTTCATTTGTATCTATTAGTCATTCTACTACAGTGTAAAACAAAAAAAGATCCTCCAAGATAGGAGAATCTTTTTTACTTTATTTAACTGTTTCTTTTACATAATCTAACTTATTTAATCCTAAAAACTGAATTGCGTTTTCACCAAGCATTAATTCCTTGTCTTCGTCCGAAACATTTTCTAAAATATCTACAACTTTTCCAGATGGAACTTCACGCAATACGAACGGATAATCAGACCCTGCCATTAATTTCTCTGCACCAAATTTATCAATCATAAATTGGAGGTTTTTAGGATCATAAACAAGCGTATCAAAATAAAGTTTTTGAGCATAATAACTAGGTTTTTCTTCCGTTTTACGAATGTGCGGCCATGATTCCCAAGCTTGATCGATTCGAGCCAATACATAAGGGAATGATCCTCCACCGTGAGAAAAACATATTTTTAAATTCGGGTGTTTCTCTAAAATACCGCTAAAGATTAAGCTAGCTGCCGCAAGTGCTGTCTCTGATGGCATACCAATTGAATACATAAAGTTATGTCTTGGCATTCTTTCCACACCAACAGTAGCCCATGGATGAACAAAAATAGGCACATCCATTTTTGCAGCTGCTTCTAAGAATCTTAAAATCTCAGGATCATCAAGAGTTTTACCGTTTGCATTACTTCCGATTTCAATCCCTTTTAGCCCTAATTCGTTAATCGCTCTTTCCATTTCAGCAATGGCTAAATCCGTATCTTGTAAAGGAACCGTTCCTAAGCCAACAAAACGATTAGGATATTCTGCTACTACAGAAGCAATAAAATCATTTTGTGCTTTAGATAGCTCTAAACATTTTTCTCCATCTGCCCAGTAAGTAAACGTAACTGGAATCGGAGATAAGACTTGAACATCTACACCCTCAGCATCCATTTGTGCAATACGTTTTTTTGGATCCCAAGCATTATCTTCGATTGCTCGGAATGACTTACCATCTTTATAAATTTCCGCACCACAATCACAAGTGTGTTTTAAAGTTGGAAAACGGTTGTCACCATATTTCTCTTCTAAATCAGGAAAATTTTCAGGAATAATATGTGCATGAAAATCTACACGAAAGACTTTTTCTTTTGACACCTTTTTGCCTCCTCTTAGCTGATTCCTCGTTTATGAGAATCTCTTTACTATTCTATTATTGATTAACCTTTTCAAGATCTTCAGTGACTAACTTACCATGCTTACCAAAACCAGGCTTTGGAGATCCGCCCCATTCATCAATAGTGTCTTGACTTGGCTCTAAGCGACGTGGTTCCCTTGCTCCTTCTTCAGGGAATTCTTCCATTCCTTGGCTGTACTCAACAGTAAATCCATCTGGATCTGCAAAGTATAAGAAAATACTTCCAGAAGGATGATGTTTTCCTGGTCCAAATAGAATCGGAACATTTGCATCGTTTAATCGATTCACTTGAATACCAACATCGTCAACTCTTTCAGCTTGGTAGGCGATATGATTCAATTTATTTTCTGGACCTTTTGTAATGGCAAAGTCATGGTGATATGGTGAAGGGAACGCTCTTAACCATGCCCATGCGTCTTCTCTACCTGCAGTATCCGATACTTTGAAGTTTAATGTGTTAGTAAAGAAATCTAACATCTCCTCAAATTGATTTGTTTCATATACAACATGAAGGAATCTTGTAATTCTAGCTTTCTTCGGAACAAATGGTAATCCCATTTGCATCATTCCAACATAGAATTCATACGTTACACCTAAAATTGGATCTTTAAAGCGTAATGTTCTACCTTGAGCTAAATCTTGAGTTTCTTTCACACTCAATTCTACCGGATTTAAGCCTTGTTCTGTTAAATAATCGAAAACACCTTGGAATTGCTCGATTTTTTCAAGTTCATAAGCAACTCTTACCAAACCTGCTTCAGGAGCTTGTTCAAGAATCAAGTTGTGATGGTCTCTACTGCTTCTTAAGAATACGGTTTCATTTACGCGTTCAACAAATTGCATTCCGACAATATTTTCATAAAAATCAACTGATTTATCAAGATCTGTTACATTTAAAACAACATAACCTAATTTTTTATAACGAATCATTTCAATTCCCCCTTATTTATTGTTTCTATAACTAATTGAATATACTCTAAATTTACATTAATTGTAGAAAAATGTCTAATCACATATTTTTGGGATATAATCAACTAATTGAAGATTTATTTTTGATTTTATCTGATTTATCATTTTTTACAAAAATTCTATTTATATGAGCTCTATCCTACTACGATAAAGTTTAATTCTAATTTCCAATATGATGGTAACTAACACCAATTAAAATGTTTAACAAATACTAGTTTTCTAGCGAAAAATCTTGTAAGATGATGCAATGAGTAATTTTTTAAAAGTGAGGAAATGTTAAATGAGCTTATTAACCGTAGATAAATTAAGTCATACATTCGGAGATCGAACATTATTTAAAGATGTGTCCTTCCGATTGCTGGCTGAAGACCACGTAGGATTAGTCGGAGCCAACGGGGTTGGAAAATCAACCTTAATGAATATTATGACAAAACAATTAATTCATGATGCGGGGAAAGTTGAATGGACACCAAACGTTCATTACGGATATCTTGACCAGCATACCGTCTTGACACCAGGAAAAACAATGCGGGATGTATTAAAAGATGCCTTTCTCCCATTATATGAACAAGAAACTGAACTCAATGCAATAACAGCCAAAATGGCAGATGCAACACCAGAAGAATTAGAAAAACTACTTGAGCAAATGGGAGAAATTCAAAATAAACTTGATGCAGGCGGATTTTACACACTTGACATGAAAATTGAGGAAGCAGCACGAGGTCTTGGTTTAGATGCCATTGGACTTGATCGTGATGTAGCAGCATTAAGTGGTGGGCAGCGCACAAAGGTTTTATTAGCAAAATTGCTATTAGAGCAACCACAAGTTCTGCTTTTAGATGAACCCACCAACCACTTGGACGAAGAACATATTCGCTGGTTAACCTCCTATCTTAAAGACTATCCTTATGCTTTTATTTTGATCTCTCATGACACAGAATTTATGAATCAAGTGTCCAATGTGATCTTTCACCTTGAGTTTTCAAAGCTCACACGCTATACGGCTAGCTACGAGAAATTTCTCGAACTTGCTGAACTCAATAAGAATCAACATATTAACGCATACGAGAAACAAAAGGATTTCATTAAAAAACAAGAGGACTTTATTGCTAAAAATAAAGCACGTTATTCGACGACAGGTCGAGCTAAATCACGTCAAAAACAACTTGATCGAATTGAGCGAATTGATCGTCCAGAAACAGCTTTAAAGCCAACCTTTGACTTTAAAGAAGCACGAGGAAGTAGTCGATATGTTTTCGAAGGGAAAGACTTTGAAATTGGTTACACCCACCCACTTCTTCCAAAAATGTCAATTACAATTGAGCGCGGTGAAAAAATTGCCATTGTTGGCTGTAATGGTGTCGGGAAATCAACCTTGTTAAAAACCATGCTCGGTACTGTCCAACCGATCAGTGGGAAAATTGAGCGTGGTGATTTCCTGTATCCTTCTTACTTTGAACAGGAAGTGAAAGCAGAAAATATAACACCAATTGAAGCTGTATGGAATGAGTTTCCTAGTCTTGATCAGCATCAAGTTAGAGCTGCTCTTGCTCGTTGCGGGCTAAAAAACGAACATATTTCTCGCCCACTTAGTCAATTAAGTGGTGGAGAGCAAGCGAAGGTACGTTTATGTACACTGTTAATGAACGAAAGTAATTGGCTTCTATTTGACGAACCCACCAACCATCTTGATGTTACCGCAAAAGAAGAATTACAACGAGCATTAAAAGTATATAAAGGAACAGTTATTCTTGTTTGTCATGAGCCTGAGTTTTACGATGGATGGATTACAAAAGTTTGGAATGTAGAAGAATGGTCAGAAAACCTCAATAAATAATCCATAAACATCTTTGCTGATTTTTTATCCAATCTTCCATATTAAGAATTAGAGTCATCTATTTTAATCTCAACCAGGGTCTGTTTGCTAAGGTGTCAAACACCTTAGCAAACAGACCCTTTTTACTCTGACCGACAGACAGAAAAAGTTCACTCACATCTAGTCAGCAATCGACTTTTTTCCATATCCATTAAAAGGACTGCTCTTCTTTTAAAACCTCATAAGTCTCTTTAGGCTGTCTAGAGATAAACATACTTTCCTCACCAAGAGAAAACAAATGCAACTCATGCATCGCTCTCGTACAGGCTGTATAAAATAGTTCACGTTCCAGTTCACGTCCAAAATTTTGCTGTGAAGCATTGTACATGATTACCGCATCAAACTCTATTCCTTTTGCTAAATAGGCCGGAATAAAAACAATCCCTTTTTCATAATGAATGGAACCTTTTTCCATTAAAAACCCATCAATTTCGTCGGATAACATTTCAAATGCAAACTTCGTTTCACTTGCTGTCTTTCCAATTATAGCAATGGTTTGATAACCAAATTCTCGAAGTTCTCGAATTCTCTTTTGTACTTTCTTCTTCCATTCCACTGCATTGTTTACTCTTGTTAACGTCGGTTTTTTTCCATCGCGATTAAACGGTTCAATTCTTTCACCAGCAATGGTCAATCCTCTCGTGAATTCCACAATTTGTTTCGTTGATCGATAGCTTCTTGTCAATACGATAGTTTCTTTTTCCTTCTCAGAATCCACTTCAAAAATACTCACCATTTCCTTTGAATGTAAAAAAATCGCTTGATTCATATCGCCAAGCAACGTCATTTTACTGTAAGGAAAGAGTTCCTTCAGGTAAGCAAACTGAAAGGGAGAATAATCCTGAGCCTCATCAATAAATACATAACGCAAACTTAAGTTTGCCTTCTTCCCTTCAATCCGATCTTTTAAATACAATAACGGTGTCGCATCCTCGTAAGGAAGAATATTTTTTTCCAATGCGGTCAGTGATATTTGACAAATTCTCGACCATTCTAGAGGATCGTTATAACCCTTATCTGGTTTTTCGGCAAATAATTGCCGATAGATCTTTTTCAAATCAATAAACCGAAGACGCTTTACACTTTTAATAAGTGGCTTCATTTCTCGATTCACAACTTGCTTCATAAGGAATTTCTGTTCTTGTTCAAAATCATCGAAAGTTTCATTCTGATGTTCATATTTTTTCTTATGTGCATTGTAAGCTTCTAAATAATCTTCTTTCTCTAAAAATTGGATTTCTTCCTCAACCCAACTCTTCCTCAGTTCTTTTTTCGCCTGTCTCCTTAATTGCTTAATGATCCAATCCTGCACCATTTGGATTCGATTTGGAATCGAAAAAGAAGAGTCTAGCTGATAAAATTGATCAAGAATATCCATTTTTGAAACAATGACAGTAGAACGAAAAATAATATCTTTAAAATAAAGGCCACCTAAATCAATTGAATCAAGAAATTGATCAATATAAGATTTAAATTGAAGACTGCCTTTAAAACGAATACTGGCCATTCTAGTACGATAATAAATCGATTTTTCTTCTTCGTTTAATAAAAACTCCAATTGTGAAAAAGGATCTTCCACTTTATATTGAGCTCCTAGTTGACGATCTAAATATTCCTGAAAAGTCGTCTGTTTCATGTTTTCTTCTCCTAATTCGGGAAGCACTGTTGACACATAGCTATTAAATAACGAATTTGGCGAAAATAACATGATATTCTCAGATGACAATGTATGACGATTGCGATAGAGCAAATAAGCCACCCGTTGCAAAGCAGCTGATGTCTTTCCACTGCCGGCCACGCCTTGAACAACAAGTAATTTACTTTTTTCATTGCGAATAATTTGATTTTGCTCTCTTTGAATTGTAGCAACAATACTTTTCATTTGTGTACTCGCATTGTGCCCAAGCACTTCTTGAAGTAACTCATCCCCAATTGTAATTCCTGTATCAAACATGCTGACAATATTTCCATTTCGGATAATATATTGTCGCTTAAGCTCCATTTTACCTGAAATTTCCCCTTCAGGTGTCCCATAAGCAGCCGGACCAGGAGGAAAATCATAATAAAGACTTGAGATTGGGGCCCGCCAATCATATATCAGAAACTGCTCCTCATTACGATCCATTACCGAGGCAATTCCTAAATAGATAGATTCAGCTACTTTTTCTCCTTGTTCTTTAAAATCAATTCGACCAAAGTAAGGAGATTCTTTTAATTTTGTTAATATTTTTAATTGAGTATGAATTTGCCCATGGCTCCGTTCGCGCTCGGATAATAGCTCAGCCTGTTGTTTAATACTTGTAAAAGTTTCGACCACATCATCTGGTTCATCCAAGTTGACCGTTACATCCTGCCAAAATGTCTTTCTTAATTCAAGCGTATCTGATTTCACGCCTTTTCCATGTATTTGTAAACGTTTCATTATGTGATCGATTTCAACAATCACTCTATCAATCCGTTGTTGTTCTTCGTTTATGTTCTTCTGTTCTTCACCCATGAGACCACTCCTACGAAACAACCGTTGCTAAAAGTTAAAGATATGTATACGCAACATCTACTTTGAATAAAAGTCAGGCTTAAAACAACGGTTGTATAATCTGTCTATTAGAGATTCTTTAATAGAAGCATCATTTGCTTATATCGTTCCTCTTTTTCTTCATCTGATGCTAAATCGTATTTTTTGAGTAAATGAAACATTTCATTTAATACATTTTGTGTATGTTCCTTTGAAAAAAACTGTTCAAATAAAGGAATCATCTGCTCTGATAGAAACGGAAGTTGTGATTCATATTTTTTCTTTACATCTTCATGACTATGATCTAATTTACAAGTGCTCATTATACGATTCCCCTTTATTCCTATTTAGTATTGGTTATACCTTTACTATTCTTATACTATTCAAATTATATCCATCTTTTATGTGAGTATCAAATTAAAACACAACTGATATCAGGCCCTTGTTTAGATATTTGTCTTTAGAAAAAAGACAAACACTTTAATGAATATAATAAAAGCGTGTTCTTGCGCTAAGTATTTTGTTTTCTAATAAGATAAGTTCATGTCAGTAATCGTAACACCTGTTGATGTTCCGGCATGTATGAATTGATTCTTTCCAAGATAGATTCCAGCATGTGATGACCCATTTCCACTCGTATTATAAAATATGATATCACCAACCTTTGGCGAAGAAACTAATTTTGTAGCATTCCAGATTGTAGCAACCGTTCGTGGGATTGAAATACCCGTATTATTGTAAACATAGTTTAAATATCCACTGCAATCAAATGCAGCAGAGGAGTACTTCCAGCCCATTGATAAGGTACGCCATTATATTTTTTCGCTTCAGTTATTAATGAAGGCTCTTTTCGTAAACTTTGTTGCTTTTCATACTATAAAATGAAAAAAGAAGCCTACGTTAGTAAGCTTCTTTTTAACAAGATATAATGGTCAACCCATTTTTCTCAATGGTTACTTCCAAACCCGTTTATTTTCTACACGTTTTGTCAACTGCGCTCGATCAAGCTTTTCAAGAAACGGTATCATCAGTTTTCGTGATAAACCAAGAATATGCTTCGCTTCCCCTATATCAAACTCAGTTCCTGTTCTAGATCTGAGTTTACTTACAGCTTCGCGAAAAACATCCCCATACCAGTAGTATTGTCCATCGAGTGAAACAATTTGTTCCTGATCTTCAAGAAATTTTTTTAAATCATTCATTAAATACTCTGGAATGCCATCACTTTTAAAATAATCTGCCATATAGCGGACCACAAATCCATCATTCTTTAATTTCTCTAACATATTTTCCGTCTTTTTCGACCAACTACTTGGCACATGTGGTACGAACTCATCTAATGCAATATATTGATCCTTTTTCCTTAACACACTACTTTCCATTGATTGTTCAACTACGTATTCCAACAACGATTTAGGGAACTCCTTTTCTAATGAATGAAAAAGCTCTGCTTTATTAATCCCTGCCTTCATTGGATGTTGAGTGTGATAAAAGGATATACGATCACTAAAATCCTCTTGAATCGTCTCAATAACAGAACGAAGAGTATACTCCTTCTTATCATAAAACACAAACTCATCACTTATGATTTCCGTTAAGATTAATTCTTTATCTAATGAAGTCCGTTTAATTAATTCAGGCAATGATAAACTTTTCGATTCTACCAGAACAGCCGTAAGCCTTTCCTTAGGAGTACCTACCTTTTTCTTTTCCAATTGTTCGATCGTCCGATAACCAAATTTGTATTTTTCCCCACGTGGTTCAATAACCCAACCACCACCTATTGTTTCTTGTGGACTTGGTCGACGTAAAATAAAACGGTCCCCACGTTTCGTGACGATTTCCTCATCAAGCCGTAGCTGGCAAAGAATTTCATCACTTTCTGTTTCTAGTTCATTTCGATCAAAAAAGACGATCCTTCCCATTACTTCCGCTGTTCCAATATGACATTTAATAGGCATTCGCTGCTTTACCATATAATCTAAATCACTGACAATGTGGACTGCTACATCAATCGTTTTTGTGACAATAAAATGCTCGGATGAAACAAGCACATCACCACGTTCAAGTTCCTCCTTTGACACACCCGAAAGATTGATTGCTGCACGTTGCCCAGCAAACGCCTGATTTGCCGACTGATGATGAACTTGAATTTGTCTTGCTCTAACTTCTAGACCTTTTGGCATGACTTTTAATGGCTGTCCTTCTTCAACCGATCCTTCGTATACCGTTCCCCTCACAACAGTACCTTGACCCTTTACCGTAAACACTTGATCGACCGGTAAACGAAAAGCACCACGAATATCACGCATTTCCTGTTCCTTTAATCTTTCAATGATCATTGTCTTTAATTCTTCAATTCCTTTATGGGAAATACTATCTACAAGAACATACGAGGCTTTTTCAAACACGGTGTTTTGCAGTTCGTCAAAAATATCCTCTTTTACAAGTTCAACAAATTCTTCCTCTACACGATCTATTTTTGTAATGGCCACCATTCCACTCTTGACCCCTAAAAATTTCAATATCTCTAAATGCTCTCTTGTTTGTGGCATAACACCTTCATCTGCTGCTACAACTAGTACAACCAGATCGATTCCAGCAACACCCGCGATCATTTGCCGAATAAACCGTTCATGCCCTGGAACATCGATAACCGATATTTGGATATCTTCATCCTCATATAAAGGAGCAAAGCCAAGCTCAATAGATATATTCCGTTCCTTTTCTTCCTTTAATCGATCGGTATCGACATTGGTTAGTGCTTTCGTTAGCGTTGTTTTACCATGATCAATATGACCTGCCATTCCGATTGTAAAATAACGTTTACTCATTGATACCACCTACTTTTCCGTACAATTTTGCTTCTATTATAGCATATTGACTAAACTCCAATAGTTCGTCTGATAGAACTAATATTCTTATGTATCAAATCTTATCTTTTATTATCCTAATACCAACAACACTAAATGGCATACAAGGATGGAAAAAGGTGCCCACTCCTTGTATGCACGAATGCTTCAGAATCAAAATAAAACTTTATTCATTCAAAAATTGAAACTCTGTCCAACTGCCGCTTTGGGTGGCTACAACTTCAAGTCTAGCATCAATTCGTTCCTTTAATTCTGGCACATGGGAAATGATGCCGACAAGTCGACCACTGGATTGGATATCAATCAGAGATTCAATCGATTGATCTAAAGATTCAGGGTCAAGGGTCCCAAACCCTTCATCAATAAACATCGTTTCTAATGATACCCCTCCTGCATATTGCTGAACAATATCGGCCAACCCGAGGGCTAAAGAAAGGGCTGCTTTAAAGCTTTCACCACCAGAAAGTGTTTTTACATGTCGTTCTTGTCCTGTATATTGGTCAAAAACAAGTAATTCCAATCCACTTTGTACATTTCCTTTTGAACGATCGGCTTTTCGGCGTAACGCATAACGTCCACTCGTCATTTTCGCTAAACGCCCATTGGCCTCTCGTAAAATATCATCGAGAAAAGCAGCTAGTACATACCTTTCAAACGTAATTCGATACGTATTCTGTCCCTTCGTCATTTCAGATAAATGACCAATCAACTCATATTTTTCTTCTAATGATTTTATTTCATTGTTAATATGCTCAATTTTGATAGCTGTTTGTTCATTTTCATTTTTTCGAACAAAAAGATTTGTATAACGATCTTGTAATATTTGAATGTCATTCTTTATTTCCTCAAAAGCAGAGTTCAAACCCGAAATGTCTGGTTCTTTCATTCCAGTAAGGTATTTTGTTAATTCTTCAAAGCGATCACATACAGAACGATATCCTTCATGATAGGAACGAACTTCCTGTTGAAGTCTATGAATCTCTTCATCTGATTTTTTTGATTCTTGATAGGAAGCATATTCTTTAAATCCTTGTTCCACCATTTTGGTCATAAATGCTTCCCATTCAACCTTTACCTTCATATCTAATGATTTTACTTGTTTTTCTGCCTCCTCATGACGTACTTTTTCCGTAACAAGCCTGTCATTTATCTCTCGATAACGCTCCCCAGCCTGCTCCAAATTCTTCACTAACGTTTCATAGTGACGTACAGCCATTTGAAGTTCATTTTCATAAGCTGCGATCGACTGTAATCTTTCAGGAATTTTTTCAACCATTTGTAACAACAAAGTATTTTTCTTTGTAAATTGAATGGTTAAATCGTTTACCACTTCTCTTATTTGAGACAATTGATCCGATTGTAAACGACTTTCTTTCTCGTATTTTTCTACATCGTTTATAAGGGTAACAAGTTTCTCCTTTTGCTTTTGTAAATGACCTTGTGTTGTTTGAAGAATTTGTTTTTCTTCCCAAACAGAACTTTTTACCCTATCAAGTTCGTCCGCAACAAAATGAAGCTGATGCTTAACAATCCGGTTCAACAACTCAGTCATGCCTTCTTCTAATGCCTTTTCTATTGACTGTGCTTTAAAAAGGGCTGATTCAGCAGAGCTTTTTTCCGTTTCTAATAGGGTAGCTTGTTGTTTAGCTGCTTTTAAATCCTCTTCATTTGGTATATCTTCTCCCACACTCACTGCCCGATTCGGATGATGCGTTGAACCGCAAACTGGACACGATTCACCGTCTTGCAACTGATTCGCTAAAATTGCTGCTTGACCATGAAGCCATTTTTGCTCTATTTCTACCACGAGTGCCTTAGAATCCTCAAAACGGGCTAAGGAATGCTGAAAATAGTCTAACTTACTCTGCACATCTACAACAGCCTGCTTATAACTTTTATGCTGTTTTTCGTATTGAATAAGCTGGTCATATTCACGTTCCAACTTGTCCATCTTTCGTTCATTCTCGTAAAAGGCAAGCTGATCTTTTTCAATTTGCTGTCTTTCTTCATTTCGTTTTCGAATTTCTTGATCTAAAGCTTTCATCCGTTCTTCGATTCTTTTTTTATCCGTTGATTTCTCCTGTAATTGCTTATCCAACCCTTCCACTTCGAGACGAACCAAAGAAAGCGAACGGACACCCTCTTCCATATTCTTTAAACGATTGATTTGGTCTAATGCTTCATTTCTCTCCGTTTCTCGCTCTTTTTCCTTATTCAACACATTTTCACATTCCGAGTGAATCTTCGTTAGGGACGTCATTTCCGTTGCAATTGCTCCTAAATTCTCCTTTGCATCGCCAAGTTCTCTTTTCAAACGATCGCATAACTCCTCTTGGTTCGTCAGTAATGCAGCTTTCTGGGCACGAATACTCCTTTGTTCCTTTTCTTCTATGATCGGTTTCTGTCCTTCGAGATATGCCTTTTTAGACTGGAGTTCTTCTCTTGACTTGAGCTGTTTCATGATCACTTCCGCTTCAAACAATTGTTGTTGGAGCCTTTCTCGCTCAGCTTCCTTTACTTCCGTTTCTTTTTTCAACTTCAGTAGTTCAGCAGCCGATCGATTTATTTCTTCTTTTAATAATGGAAGGATGACCGTATCATTCGTACTTCCCTCATCTAAAACATTTTTTAATTCATCATGAAAAAAGGCCTGAATATGTCGGATCGCTTGATCTCGATCATTCGTTTGCATTTCTACTAGGTTTTTAAGATCCGTTGCTTCTTTTTTTAGTTTATCCTCAACCCTTTTGTAAATTTCTGTGTGAAACAAACGTTGAAGAATGACTTCCTTGTCTTTGCTATCCGATGTAAGGAGCTTTCGAAACTCTCCTTGAGGAATCATCAGGATTTGCCGAAATTGATTACTATCAATTAGCATAATTTCTTTTATTTTTATATCAACATCACGAACATTGGCCGCAAGCAATTGCTGATTTCCTTCTTCATCGTATAGATAAAGCTCTGCCTTTGCCCCTACAGTTGTAAAGCCTTCCCCACGATCTTTCTTCTTTTCTTGTTGCGGGGAGCGCTTAATATAGTATCTTTTATTTCGCAAACTAAACTCGAGAGCTACTTCAGTTGGAAGCCCCTCCTCAGCAAACTGACTCCGTAAATCAGATCCATTACGATCCTCTCCACTTGCCTTTCCGTATATGGCATAGCTAATTCCATCAAAAATCGTCGTCTTACCTGCACCTGTTTTTCCTGAAATGACAAACATTGTTCGTGAGCCAAGACGAGTGAAATCGATCTCCTCTTTGGAAGCATATGGACCAAATGCCTGCATCATTAATTTTAACGGCCTCATTTCGCTACATCCTCCTTTAATACTTTTCCAATCACTTCACTCATAACTTTCCGCTTATCATCGGTGAATTCTAATGTTGTCATGTCTGTATAAAACTGTTCAAATAACTCTAGCTCCGATTTTTTCTCATCCTGAAATAATCCTATCTGTTGTTTTTCCTTCATATCTGTTACATGTATTTTTTTTTCTAAATGAAGCACATTAGGATATACTTGGCGGAGTTTACCCATTGGATCAAGTAATGCTCCCTCATCAAGCAAGGTTATTTTTAAATAATCATCTCGTTTTTCTTCTTCATAGTATTGCGGATCGAGCAATTCTTCCATATAGCCTTCCATTTCACGCATATCACGTTTCGGAGTAAGGGAACGGTAGCGTAAGTCAAACTGACCTTTTTCATCCATTTCAATAATCGAGACTGATTTATTTTGCTTCGCCTCAGAAAAAGAATATTTTAGTAACGAACCTGAGTATTTCACCGTATTATGTCGAATCGCTTGAGGGCTATGCAAATGACCGAGACCTGTGTATGAAAAAGCATCAAAAAGATCAGCAGAAACACAGCCCGAACCACCAACTGACAACGTTCGTTCTGAATCACTTGTCGTTCCACCTAACACAAAAGCATGTCCAACAAAAACATTTGGTTCATTTACATTTAATGTTTGTTCAATGTTACCAATTATAGCTTTCATTGCATCTTGATGTGTGTGTATCGAATCATCAGCCAATAAATGACGCACAATTCCCGGCTCAGCAAAAGGGACCTGATAAAAATTCACTCCATTGATATGAACCGGACGAATTTCTTTTTCTAGCTTCCCCGTTAAATAAAATTGACTGTGCCGATACCATGCGCTACCAAAAGAAAGACGTTCTGCACTATCATGATTACCAGAAATCGCTACAATCGGAACTTTTAATTCAACGTTTATTTGAAATAAAATATCATCTAAGAGTTCCACAGCATCTGTGGGTGGAACTGAGCGATCATATAAATCACCAGCAATAATAACTGCATCCGGCTTTTCTTCTTCAACAAGATGGACAAACTGCCCCAGAAGAAAACGCTGATCTTCCGTCATATAAACACCATGTACCAATTTTCCTAAATGCCAATCTGCTGTATGGATAAATTTCATTCTTGTCACCCCTATTTTTCTGACTAATAACGATTCTCCTATTATAGCAAATAAGAAAATCAGTAAGGGAGCCTAATTTTGGTGGAAATATAAAAAGCTCAACCATTGGCTGAGCTTTTTATGTTTTGATTATAAAATTATAATTTTGTCACGTTAGCTGCTTGTGGGCCACGAGCTCCGTCTACAATTTCAAAGGATACTTCTTGACCTTCTTCTAAGGTTTTAAAACCTTCCGTTTGGATTGCTGAGTAATGTACAAATACATCATTTCCATCTTCAGTTTCAATGAATCCGAAACCTTTTTCTGAGTTAAACCATTTTACTTTACCATTTTTCATGTAAAAAAATCCTCCTATGGGCCATAGAGCCCTCTGAAATTTACCATTTACAACGTTGATCGCAGTCCATTACTCATCCAATCTAAGATTAAACCTTCGAATAAGCAGCATGCAAAATTCTAACACGATGCATAACGGTTAATTAAATTTTATCAGTTTTAGTTAATAATGTAAAGATTTAGAATATACAATTAATTATATATTCTACCCTCCAAAAGCATCTAAAATTTCTTCTAATTCTTTTATATCCACGTCGACTGGTACTTTTATTTGCTCATGTTGATCCATGAATAAAGGAGCGTCAGTTGTTAAAGTTGGCATTTGTTGCATCATTCTTTTTATTTCGGATAACTCATACAGGATTTCCTCTGTTCCTCCATTCACCTTTTTCGGATGAAGGTAATGAGTAAGAGCTGACATAACAAAATGAATAAGCGTATTGTTTTGTGTATGATAGTCTATTTGATCTTGAACTTTCTGTGATACTGGATGAGACTCTCCTGTTTTAACATCAATGAATTTCTCAGGAATCGTAATCGCTACTTTATTAACGTAATCAGTAAAGATTCTAGACATCACTGTTCACCTTCTAGCCTTCTACTGCTGCATAATCGATTATATTCATTTGATCTTTTTTGATTTGATTCATTTTTGCGAGGGTCATCAATCCAAGAACATTCAACTTTTCCATATCTTCCGGGAAAAGGAGCTGAATCGGGCGCCCTCTTTCAGCCCATTTTACGGCTGCCTCTTGTATTTGTCGTTTAGCTAATTTTGCAGCTCCACCGACAGCGATATACTTAGTGGCACCTTTAATTTCATTTGAACTACTACGGATACGATCAAAATATTCAAGATATTTAATCGCCATTGCTTTTAATTGAGGAATAATGTATTTACTAATATCTTTTTTGACTCCTGCAAAAGGCTCTACGTACCATTCCGATTGTCCCGCTACTAATTTCTCTTCCAATTCAGAACGAGAATCAAATTTATACATTTCATGTTTACTAACTTTTTGAATAATATGATCAAGGAACTGATTAATTCCAAATGACTCTCCCTCAATAGAAGCAACAGGTTTATTATTTTTTATGCCAACAAAATCCACGGAATCTCCACCAAGATCACCAATGATAATCCCTTTTAATGAATCCATTACGATTGCCTCATCTTTAATACCTAACGTTTCCTGATCTCGTGTTAAACCAAGATACGCACAAGCCCCTTCAGCACCAACCACAACATCCTGTACATGGAGCTTAACAACTAATTCTTTTGGTTCTGATAATCCGGGTACTTTATGAAAGATAACAGTATGTGTACCGATTAAGCGCTGTTTAAGTCGATCTTTCTTTTCTTTATATTGTGTAGTAGGCAACGAAACAGCTAATTGATCAATATGGTAATGAACTTCTAACTCTTCAGGGTTTGCTAGGACTGCATGATAGGCTGCGAGCCCAAACAAAAGTACAAAAGTACGATCTTCATCAACCTTCTGATTATTAAAAGAGGTTAAGCTAACATCCCTCTGTTTTGCTGCACCTTTTCCTATATAAAATATTTCTCTTTTATCTACGAGAGCATGACTTTTTATTTCAACGATTAAATTTTCTTCGAAGACTACATCATCATCATCATACGGTTTCTCAAAATATTCTTCATCAAACAAAGCTAATGCATTAGGAATTTGATATTCACTATTGAACCCTTTATCAGAAGCAATCGCTTTATACCAGCTGTTTCCAATATCTACAGCAAGAAAATGTTGGTTATTCATCGGTATCAACCTCCTTTTGAATCTTATGCAAGATAGGCGCTCCCTTGTGCAAGTACCCATTTTTTCTTAAAGTAACAAGTAATTCAATTCAATTCATTATAAATTCCACGTTTGTACTGATTCATATATCTAAGCGGAGACACAAAGATTGCATACGATAAATGGAACATGAAAATAAAAGGAGGAAAAACAGTGACTAAAGATCATAAAAAAGAATGTCTAGATGTAAATGTTTCTGCAACGCTACCAGAAGTTGCTAGTGAAGAAGTCGATACAGAAGACCTTTCGGTAACACCAGGGGGAGATCTACCAGCGACAACAGCAGGAAATGTCATCATGCGAGTTCCTATTACACTTGCAGAAAGAACAATTAGTACGAGTCTAAGTGCTAATATTCATTTTGATGACCCTGTTTTGGAAATCAAAGATGTGAAGAAGAGAGTGAAAATTATACAATGCAGCCTGATGTTAGATCCAGTTACTGATCCTGATGATGTTTTTTCAGATACACCTGGACGCTTATTTATAAGAGGGTTTGTTCGAAAGAATTTCCAATACGCATCACCTACTCATGATTCTTCAGACTCATGTGTGACTTCAGTGATGAAATCCCATACCGTTGATATACCGTTTGAATTTGTAACGATCATTCCAGCGGATGACTTTATCTCGCCTCCAGAGCGTCCATTGTTAAATACTCGTGCAGAATTTGACTTCTTTACGTCACAACCTTTAGGAAAAGGATTCCCTGAAAAGGATCATCTCCTTTCAAGCGATCTATCCCAATTCCATCAAACGAGCACTCAATTTTATAATCAATTCCCTTTCTGTGAGATTATCTCAAGTAATATTACCGAATGGGATGAGGCTATTGACCGTCGACCACTCCATGGTGATGCACCATTTGAAGAAGGTTTTTTCCATAATATGGTTGAAAAAATATTTTTAACGCTTACGATTAAAGTATTACAAAATCAACAAGCTATCGTAAATGTGATGACACCTAATGGAGATTAATAAGTAACTGAAGGAAATTTCCATATAGAATTTAACCTTAAAAGCTCGCTCGTTATTCTAACGGCAATATCAGAAAGTCTTTCATAAAAGACATGATAATGCCGTTATTTTATTAGCTAATAAATATATGAATAATTCATTTATATTTTATTAGATTAAATGTGACACTAAAAATTAGAATTTTTTAATTTAAAAAATTCTCGATCAGAGAAATACATAGAGAAATCGTAAACCGAGACATTTTTCAATTTTTTGCTCCCTTTGTCCCTGGGCGTTTACCCATACACCGTCATTTGTACTGCATAGGATACATTATTCTGAGCCCTGTAGGAGGAGAAAAAATATGTCTGATTCTAAAAAAAATCAAAAACACTATCATAATTGTGATGATCATTGCGATTGCGAAAAAAAGAAACACCATCCCCAAGTGTCAATTGGAAAAATAGTAACAAAGGTACCAGTAGTATTAGCAGAACTAGATTTACAAGTAAGTGTGGATGCACCTATCGTTTTCCCTGAACAAGTTTTGGAGATTAAAGATATTAAAAAAAGATTAAAAATAACGCAATGTCGTCTTTTACTTCCAACAAATAAATTATTTGTAAAAGGATTTGTCCGCAAAAATATCCAATATGCAACACCAAGTATGGAAATTTCAGAAAACACTTCCACTTCCATTTCATCCGATTTACATTCATATACAGTGGATATTCCTTTCCAGACGGTAACCGAAATTAAACATTTTGTTTCAAACCCCGTGATGCCAGAAATGAATAATCGTCATGAATTTGATTTCTTTATTTCAAAACCATTACCTTCTGGCTATCCTGAAAAAGATGAGTTATTATCAAGTGACCTATCTCAATTCCATCAAGAAAGCACTCAATTTTATAATGAACTTCCTTACTGTGAATTGATTTCAAGTAAAATCATTGAATGGGATGAAGCAATTGATCGAGTACTTATTCCAAACTCTCCACTAGATGAAGGATATTTTACAACAATCGAAGAAAAGATGGTTATTGATTTTTCAATAAAGGTTCTTCAAAATCAACAAATTCGAGTATCCTCTACAACCAATGACCCTGATTGGGATCATGACACGGATTGTGATTAATCATGTAAACTAAACAAAAACAAAGGAATTATACTGTCATTGCAGTATAATTCCTTTTCCTAATATAAGGATTCTTATATCCTGTTAAATAAAACGGATAAAACCTGAGAAACCATAACGTTTTTCAAAAAACAAAAAGGAGGTGTACGGAACGGAGGCTAATAAGCAGTCCTTCCTTTATAAAATGAAAAGAGAGCGAAAAAACGCAATCTATCCTCCATATCAATTTCAGCCATTTTCTTCTCCATACAACCAGCCAAGGATGGATTATAAAGGTTACGAATATGCAATCAATCATCAACGGAATGCACACAAGTCTAGAAAACATTCTGAACAAAATAATATAAAACACCATGAATCTTTTTCCTCGGAAAATATTGAGGAGAAGAAATTATCAAAACGACCTTCTAATCCAGTACTATATGTTCCTCCTATCGTAAACGATCATGAGCTCCGCCATACGGAATCAAAAAATCAAAATCCAACTCATAACAATGATCAGAAAAACAAGCTTCAACAGGAAAACCAAAATCATTCAAATAAGTTTGGCGAACTATTCACAACACAAGAACCGGAACGAATAGTTGAAGAAGAAGAAAGAAGAAATATGAAAAGACAGGAAATGAAAGAAGGCTCTTCTTTTGATCGAAACGAAAAGTCGTCACTTCCTTTTACTGAATTAAATACTAAGAATGATGACCATAAAAACGATGAGTCCATTAAGGATGAATCTTCTTCTTTTAAAGATGAATCCTCTATGGATGAAGAATTATCGAGAAAACACATTGCTATGCTGGATGAATCTTCTTCTACAGAAGGAGAAACCTTTTTTCTTTATGATGAGTCATCTTCATATGAAGATGAGTCTTCTCTATTTACGCTATCTAATTCCATGAACGATAAACCTTATTTACTGGAAGAATCTCCTCTATTTGAGGAATCTTCTTCATCTGAGGAATCCTCCTCCTGCTACAATGAGTCTTCTTCATTTGAGGAATCTTCCTGTAACCTTTGTGAATCATCATCCATGGATGGATGTTTAGATTCTGTTTCCAGAGAGACTTCTCTCCCAATAGTCAAGCTCCCGGTTCTACTTGCAGAAATGGAAATTGATATTGATGTATTTGACACATTTGTTCTTCCATGTCCCGTATCAAATGTTTCGAAAATTGATTGGAGTGTTCACTCGCTAGACTGTAAAGTTCTTCTGCCTTCACCAAATGTACTTTTAAAAGGAATACTAATGGCTACTATTGAATATATAGAAGAGAATGCAACAGCTTCTCTCCATACGATAAAAATAAAGGTTCCTTGGGAAAAAGTAAAAGTAGTTGATTGGAATTTTACGCCTAAATTACCAAGTAGTCATCAGGCAGAATATATGTATCAAGGAAATAACAAAATGGATGTTCAACTTCATCGTGAGTCTATAGAACAATATGCAGAACCAATTCAGTCAGATCTAGAGCATATCCATTACATTTGGCATGATGAATTGATTTCAAAAGATGAAATGAAAGAACTTAACATTCAAGGAGGAGTTTCTTTACAGATTCAGCTGAAGCAGTCCAAATATATAGATTTAAATACTCTTAAATGGTTATGAAACACAATCAAATTTCAATTACCTACACTTAAACAGCCACTTGCTTTTTGCAGGTGGTTTTACTTGTATGTACCTAGCATCTCTAAAAAAGTCTCCCTATAGTAAACAGTCAAATCCCTTTTTACCGTCTATTATAAGGAGTACTTTATATGAGGTTATATCCTACATTTTAATTCCTAAAAATTTGTTAACCATTAGTCACGATGGTTGTGATCTGGTTTTGGATCGAAGACAACTTTTTGCATTTGCGATAAGCGAAGGAATAATCTGATTTCTGCTTTCTCTGTAATCGTACTGAATCTTCCCCAATTGTCAAAGTTTTTGAATAAATCAATTTCTCTGATTTTTGTACCCAGAAGTTTACATTCAATCGGCTCATTGAAAGTCTCAAATGTTTCAGATCCACTGATACAAGGATTTGCTCCATGTTCATCTTTAGCAAGTTCACGATATTCAGAAACGGATGCTTTTTGACTGAATTCAATATCATAATGACCAAATGGATTCACGTATGGATTGGCAAGTTCTACTCTTTTAATTGTTGTAAAAGTAATATCTGTACTATGATCCCTTACAAAACCACTGCATTCCTCAACATATTGAATATTTTTATGAAGAATTCCCGTAATAAATAATTTGACAACTTTAGCTGATTGAGAGGAAGGAAGTGCTTTACATTGTTTCAAAGTAACATTTTTTCTGATTGATTTGATTTCTCTTGCAGGTGTCGGAAGGCACACATCTGCTTCCACATCAACTTCTAACTCAAAATCCGCAAGAGGCACTTGTGCATCGAGAAACGGATGCTCAAGTTTAGTTGAACCTTTCCATGGTGGAATTGGGCAAAGATCAGAATCCACAGATTTTGCTTTTACTTGATCGCAAGAAGATTGCGGGGGACAATGACCATGACCTCTATATCCATAACTATCGCAGCTCGTATTTTTTTTCATATCATTCACTCCTTTTTATGATTATCAAGAGAATGTAGAAAATTTATCCTGTAACGGATCATCTTCTATTTCCTTGACTTAGTATTATATATGCTATCTCGTTATCACCTGTATGGACGAGTGTCGCTAGTTCTATATATTTTTCAATAAAAAACAATCCCCAATGCAGATAATCTTCCTGCACTGGGGATTGCCCAAAACACAACTAGTAATTACGAAAGTTCTCTTATTTTCTTCTCAATTGCTGTCCGCGGTTTAACCTCAGGAATTTCTTCTGGATATCCAACAGCTAATACACCAACGACATCATAATCTTCAGATACCTGTATAATTTCACGATTTTTTGGCGTGATACCAACGGAAGACCAGAATGTTCCAACGCCCTCTGCCCATGCAATAAGCATGAAGTTTTGAATAAAACAGGAAGTAGCTGCCATATTTTCTTCCCTTTCTACATTCGTTTTTCCATGTTTAGATAAAACAGCAAACACAACTGGGGCATTTCCAAAATTCGTCTTATGATTTACTTTCTCTCTCGTTTCCGGACCAATCAAAACAACTTCCCATGGCTCGGTCATTTTATGATTTGGCGCCATCGTAGCCGCCTCTAACCATGAGTTGACGGCCTCACGATTAATTGGATCGGTTTTAAACTTTTTTATAGTACGGCGTGATTTAATGATATCAATGATCTTCATTTCATTGTTTCTCCCTTCCAATTTACCTCTTTTGTTTGAATTTATTAATTTTGTCATTCAGATTGTACAAACGATTCCTTTCCAACCTGTTTTTTGAATCGTACCCTTCCGCTCTTTCACCGGATTGACCTTCTATTGTTATTTTCTGATAATCCATATCATTTATTCTATGCTATCTTGCTTATTAATCGCAAAGAATTGATCCTACAATTCGTTTTCTTATCAAATGAAAGTGAGAAAGAATATACTTTTTCATGCTTTTTGCTATATTTTCTCAAACGCCTGCTCAAGGTCTTCCTTTATATCCTCCCAAGCTTCAAGCCCAACGGACAAACGCAATAAATTATCTTCGATTCCCATTTTTCTTCGTTCCTTCACAGGAATAACGGAATGGGTCATTGTATTGGGATGCTGAATTAGCGTTTCCGCATCACCAAGACTAACAGCTATTTTAATCAGTTTTAATTGATTCATAAACAACTGGGCTGTTTTCTTCGTTCCCTTTACAGAAAAAGAAATAAGTCCACCTGGGTTTTTCATTTGTTTTTTCATAATCGGGTAATCTATGTCTGTTTGATTTCCTGGATAAAAAATATGTTCTATTTTTGGGTGATGGTGTAAAAAGTCAAATAACTTTTTAGCATTTTCACAATGCCGATCCATTCTAATGGGTAACGTTTTTAATCCTCTCAATAACAGCCAAGCATCAAACGGTGAAATGATGCCACCGAAATCTTTTTGAGTTGTACGAGAAACGATTTGAATAAACTCTTTACTTCCAATAACTAATCCGGCAATCACGTCACCATGACCACCAATAAATTTGGTTGCACTATGAATCACCACATCACAACCAAGCGTTAATGGGGTTTGTAAATAAGGAGTGCAAAAAGTATTATCAACTACAACGGGAATTCCTTTTTTATTAGCAATTTCAGCAACCATCTTTAAGTCAACTAGCTTCATTGTGGGATTAATCGGAGTTTCAATATAGATGCACGTAGTGTTTGGCTGTATAGCCTGCTCTATTGCTTGTTTAGAGTCCATCAGTGAAAAGTCGTGATCTATTTTATACTTATCATGTAATATCTGCATTAGACTAAAGGTACAACCATACACTCCTTTCGAGCAGAGAATATGATCACCTGTTTTCGTTAAAGCGACTAATACAGCCGAAACGGCCGCCATACCTGAGGAAAAGGCTAAAGCTGCCTCCCCTTTTTCTAGTGTTGCTATTCGTTCTTCCAGTACCTTTACCGTTGGATTTCCTAACCTTGAATAAACAAAACCTTCTTCCATTCCAGAAAATCTATTTTCACCTTGTTCAGCACTTTCAAATGTAAAAGTTGAAGTTTGATAGATAGGAGGAACTAAACTTCCTAAAGTTTCTTCTGATTCATAATCTGTATGAATCACCGCTGTTTCAAAACGTAGCTGTTTTTCCTTCATTTATAAACCCCTCTTTTATTTTCTCTTTTTTATGCGTTTACCTATATCTTATGCTAGAAGCTTATTTTTGAAAGGTTGACACCCAAAAAAGAGCTATCTCAAAAGTACGGTGATTAATGAAATAATATATAGAAAGGACACGTCTTCTTTCCCACCATCCTGCATATAGTTAAGTGTAATGATTATAACCAAAGGGGGCTATCAGATGGGGGTTCGTTTCATTAAGATTTCGGTTATTTATTTTGCTATTGGTGTCTGTCTTGGTTTGTATATGTCCATTGCTCACGACTATGCACTTACTAGTGTCCATACCCACATTAATTTATTAGGTTGGGTATCATTGGCACTTGTAGGAATGATCTATGCTCTTTTCCCTACTCTTGCTTCAACAAAACTAGCAAAAACTCATTTTTGGCTCCACAATATCTCACTGCCAATTATGATGATCGGACTCTCCTTTATTATGTACGGTCAGAGTGCATTAACACCAGTTGTCGCAGCCTCTGGAACCGTTTTCGTTCTTGCTATTATTTTATTTACTATCAATATATTAAAGAATTTAAAATCAAAATAATCAATTCTCCAATAAAGATTGCTCTTTGACCACTTTTATTGAAGTGGTCTTTTTTGTAAACATCATTTTTCAATAACATGTATATTTCATACTCTTTTTTTAAAAAATGAATAATGTTCCACCATTTGGAAAATATATGAAATACTGTTTGTTACAGTAAATATATAAATGGATCATTTCCATTTGATTTGAGGTGGAGTGCTATGAATTATCGTCGTTTATGGGTTGCATTAAGTCTTGTTATCATTATTTCTTTTGCTATCCTAGGGTACTATGGTGGCCGAATTTACCAAGTTATGCCCCCTATCCCAGATCGAGTTGTCACCGAAGATGGGACCGAACTAATCACAGGTCAAGAGATTAAAGATGGACAAAATGTTTGGCAATCCATTGGTGGACAAGAAGTCGGAAGTATTTGGGGACACGGGGCATATGTAGCACCTGACTGGAATGCGGATTGGCTTCATCGTGAATCATTATTTCTTCTAAACAAATGGGGAAATGCCGAGTTTGGTAGTAGTTACGAAGAACTAAATGAAGAACAACAAGCACAGCTTAAGGCTCGATTGACAAAAGAAATGCGTACCAATACGTATAATAAAGAAACTAAAGAACTCATCATTTCGAATGAGAGGGTAGATGCTTACCGAACTCTAAGCAATTATTATGCAGGTTTATTTATGGATGACCCAAACTTCTCCGAGCTGAGAGATGATTATGCTATCCCAATCAATACGATAAAAGATTCCGGACGAATGAGTGATATGAACACCTTTTTCTTTTGGAGTACTTGGGCTACAGCAACAAATCGTCCTGGGAGTGATATAACGTATACGAATAACTGGCCGAATGAAGATTTAATTGAAAATAAACCAACCGGTGAAATGGTGGTTTGGTCGGTCGTCAGTTTTGTGATGCTCCTTGCAGCCGTCGGTGCTCTTGCTTGGTATTATGCTGTTCAGCGACATAATGAACCACATATTGAGGAAGTGTATCCAGAAAAAGATCCGTTGCTTGCTTTATCACCCACACCGTCGATGAAAGCAACGCTAAAGTATTTCTGGATCGTTACCGCTCTCATTGTCGTGCAAGTTGTGCTTGGTGCCATTACGGCTCACTATGCTGTAGAGGGTTCAGGTTTTTATGGAATTCCGATACAAGAATGGATTCCTTATTCCGTTGTCAGAACATGGCATACACAATTAGGTATTTTATGGATTGCGACAGCATGGTTAGCAACGGGATTATTTATGGCACCTGCTGTTTCTGGATACGAACCAAAATTCCAACGAGCGCTCGTTAATTTCTTATTTATTTGTTTATTAATTATCGTTGTTGGATCGATGATTGGACAATGGATGGGTGTATTCCAAAAGTTTGATAACCAAACGAATTTCTGGTTTGGGCATCAAGGTTATGAATATGTTGATTTAGGCCGTTTCTGGCAAATCTTCTTAACGATTGGTCTTTTCCTCTGGTTGTTCTTAATGGGAAGAGCTTTGTTACCAGCGTTTAAAAAGTCAACGGAAGATCGTCACTTACTGATGATGTTTCTGATTGCAGCAACTGCTATTCCTCTATTTTACGTACCTGGTTTAATGTGGGGTCAGCAAACCCATTTGGCAATGGCTGAATATTGGCGTTGGTGGGTTGTACATCTCTGGGTAGAAGGATTTTTCGAAGTATTTGCGACTGTCGTCATAGCTTTCTTATTCACGAGAATGGGGCTTTTACGAACATCTACCGCTACTGCAGCTGTCTTGTTTTCAACCATCATCTTCTTATTTGGTGGGATCATCGGAACGTTCCATCATTTATATTTTAGTGGAACACCGATGGGGGTACTTGCTTTTGGAGCCACATTCAGTGCATTAGAAGTTGTCCCACTTGTCTTGATCGGCTTTGAAGCATATGAAAATCTCACACTTAGCCGTTCTAAACCTTGGGTAAAGGCCTACAAGTGGCCCATTTATTGTTTCGTGTCGGTGGCATTTTGGAATTTAGTTGGAGCTGGATTATTTGGATTCTTTATTAATCCACCAATTGCACTTTACTATATGCAAGGCTTGAATACGACTGCTGTTCATGGACATACGGCCCTTTTTGGCGTATATGGTATGCTTGGAATCGGACTTATGTTGTTCTGTCTGAAAGGCTTAACAGGGCAAAAAAAATGGAAAACGAAAGTGCTTAGCTTTGCATTTTGGGCCATTAATATTGGACTTGCTTTAATGGTTCTATTAAGTTTACTACCCGTTGGACTTATGCAAACATGGGCAAGTGTGGAAAATGGCATGTGGTATGCAAGAAGTGCTGAATTCTTGCAACAAGGGATTGTTCAAACATTCGTTTGGTTAAGAATGATTGGTGATACTATTTTTGCTCTTGGTGTACTAGCACTTGGCTGGTTTGTGTTAGGTTTAAAAACAGGTTGGTCGATCAAAGATGAATCAAATGAACTAGAGAATTCAATCAGTAAAAATTAATCGTTTATTACTTGTACAAAAAACATCTGCCTTTATTGAGCAGATGTTTTTTGATGAGGTTGGTTGTTTTATGGAAAGCGATAAAGTGAATACTAAATTTAATCGCTTTCAGCCGAGATTGACTGCTGTCCAATCAACACTAATTTCTACAGGACTGAAGCTTAAAACATAAACCGGAAGATCATCATAGAGATAACACCTACCATCACAGTTCCTAGCAAGCTTTTTGTCAAAATAGCAATAACAAAGGCGGGGATTGCAGCTAATAATTTAAAAAAGTGAGCAGAAAGTGAAAATTGATTATCAGATAATAATAGCTCTTGTGCTAATAACGCATCCATCACAGCAACTGAGATATTTTTCAACCAATGAATCGCCCACTTCGGCAATTCCATTTGGCTAAGAACCATTAAAGGAAGAACACGCGGAATAAATATTACAGGGGTACAACCAATAATAATGAGTAAAATCGTCCATTTTACCTCCATCTTTCGATCACCATCCCAATGGTTGAAGCTAAAATTGTTGCTACCCTGACACCTGCACTTCCAGTAGAGAAAAAGCTAACAATAATGACGATAATAACAGCACTTAAGGCAACCATGATATCAACAAAGTATTTCTTCTGACTTAAAATTTGAATAACGAGAAGTCCAATAAACGTCCCTGGCAAAGCAAATTTTTTCATCAAAAAAACTTTCATAAACATCTACTCTCAACCCAGTATGTAAATGTCGGTTGACCTACTTTCAATGCTTATGTTTTACTACGTACATAAAGGCTTGTTCAAGTAAGCCAACCAACAGTTTATTTTTACATAGAAAAAGAAAAATAGTAGATTTCTTTAATGAAGTCCACTGCTTTTCTTTCTCGTACCTACGATTTTTTCATGAAATTCTAATAAACACTTTTACATAACCGGATCTTTTATATTTAATTCACCTAAAATAATTAAAGCTTGTATAGCCATCAAAAGTTGACAACTCATAATGGGACTTCGAATGTCTTTTTGTAATAACTCTTCAATTTTATTTACTCTATATCGCAAACCACTAATGGATAATGATAATTCATCTGCTGTTTTCTCCAAATTTCCACCATTTAATAGAAAAGAGTATAGAGTCCGAATTAAATCAATATCTTTTTGACAACTCATCTCTAAATTTCCTAATAACAATTTTGCCATTTTTCGAACATCATTTTCATTACGGTCGTTAATCAAACTTCCCACCATACCAAGAGTATCAAAGAAGATCATCTGTTTGTTTTGGGAAACCATCCTTTTAGCACCAAGTGCTTCTTTATAAGCATTAGGTACATCAAGAATTGAATTTGTTTTTTTACTAATACCCATATAAAAATGCGAACCTGGAAATCTAGAATATAAAAATTTTATCAACTCTTCGAAAAAGAAATCCCTATTTTCATTGTTCGAAAAATGATCGGTCACAAGTAAATGAATGTGATGATCATTTTGATTTATTAAAGTATGTTGATTTTGCTTAGTGAAGAAATATGAAATAGTAGCCATTACTTCACGACAAAATACTAGTTCACTGCGAAAGTCATTTGAATTGAAAGAGTAACCAATGATACTAAGGTAATAAGGCTTAGTTAAATCAAATTGAAATAAACCGGCCTTTGCAATCATTTCATCCTCTGAAGAAAAATGACCACTGATCATTTCTTCTAAAAAAAAGCTTTTCATCTGCTCAAATGAATCTAATTTTGTTTTTTCATAGAGGAAACAAAGTGAGCAAACAGATGCCACTGTTTCAATGATCATATGTAATAACTCTTGATTATGCACCTCATGATTTTTAAAGATAAATGAGCAATACCCCATTCGTTTTTCTTGTATATAAATAGGATGAGTCATCAAAAAATAAGATTCATGATGACCATTTATCGTCTGAAATGTTTGAGAAATTGTATTTTTTGTCATACTTTTATTAATATATTGAAATAAACCGTTTGGAGTTAAGGTCCTTGATAAGGCAGTAACTCCAGCAGCTGTAAGGGGATGTCCATGAACATTATGAATAACAACAGGAAATCCACATAATTTATATAATTCTTGAATAATAGAATCCAGACTACTTCCTTTTACAACTTCTTCCGTTAATCTTTTTTGAATATCATTTGCCTTTGTTAATTGATCACGCTCTTCTAATAACTTTTCATATGTTAACTCTAACTCGTCAAAAATGGGAGTCTCTTCTAAATAATAAAGCTCATCCTTTATTTCATTTCCCCATAAATCTTGAGTTTTTCCGATAGCTCTACATTCTTTGCTCCCAGTCCCACGACAACACATTTCTTTAAAAATAACCTTTTGACCACAAACTTCTGTTACAAATCCGCTTGCATAACCAGAAAGTGTATAACAAATGGGTGAAGAACTGGTTCCAATTTGCTCAAGATGTTCATCTGCTTCAAATGAATGTTTCCAAGTACTCTCCATTTGCAAGGAAATTCCGTCATTTACCTGTTTATATTCTAACTTAAGCGTCTTAGATTCAACATATCCTTTCATCGAATGCATCATAGGACCATACTCAATCAATTCATCAATCGTGTTATATTTTTTCTTCTTACACTCCCTTGCATCCTGCACGCCCATATTCCATCCATAACGAAACAAAAATCCCTTTGTTCTTTCTAACCCTATATTGTGAATCAAGTCTTTTCTAAAGGATCCAAATGCATGCGAATCAACAATAATAGATCGATTTTGAAAGAGATAACGGTTTAATTCTCTCATCTCTGAACCCATATCATCTATAGTCGGTATTGTTGTATGCATCCAAATCACCTCTTTCTAGATATCTAATTCGATTTGTAGATCACTTAAAGGATATGTCTTACAAAGAAGAGCATAGCCATTATCTACTTCTTCTTCTGTTATAGCGCTTTTTGCATATCTTTCCATTTTATATTGTCCAGTTTTTACTTTCCCTTTACAAAATCCACATCCACCACCACAACAAGCAGCTGGAACTTTCACCATATGTGAGCGAGCAGCTTGTATGATCGTATTCTCTGTTGAACATAGAAAGGTTTGATTATTAATATTTATTCGAAACATCTATATTCACTTCCTTCTATATTATTAAAAATAGGTAACTTTCCTCTCTAATTGTTACTAAAATGTGACAGAATTCCATTTACTATAGAAAAAGAGACTGTTTTGCCTTTTAGCATAAACAATCCCATTAGCTCACGGATCCTTATTTCATTTATGGTAATATATACCTATCCAGTACTCATGAATATTATACCTTTTATAACAATTACTTGGCACTTAAAATAAGGTTCATTTAGCAATCTCTTCTATACTATATTCAAACGATCGATTAAGAGAACACAGTCCCAAACGCTTCGTTTAATTGACGAGCATGATAAAAAATACCTTGTCCAAGCTTGTCTTCAGTCCAAGTAATGGTTGGGAAGTCTGAATAAACCGCATATCCACCAGTAAATACTTCGTTACGATTACCAGATGGATCATAGAAATAAATCGTTTGACCTCTTGTAATACCATGACGAGTAGGTGTTACTTCAATTTCACATTCATTACGTGAAAGAATATCAGATGCTTTTAATATATCATTCCAATTTTCTAAATAGAAACCGACATGATGAAGTTTTGCATCTGGTCCTTTAATGAAGGCAATATCATGTCCTGACATGGTTGTTGTAAGCCAAGATGCGATTGTGTTTTCACCATCAATCGTCACAACTTTTTCAGTTTGGACAAACCCTAATGATTCCGTAAATAACCTTACAGTACTTTTAATGTCATCTCCAGATAATAAAGCATGATCAAGACGGTGTGGCGCAATCCCTCTTAGCCCATCTGGCCACGGATGCGGATTTACCCTTCCCATAGGTACACCTACATATTCGATGTCATTATAAAATTCAAAAGAATGTCCTGTTGGAAGAATAAAACGAATGGCTTCGCCTTCTCCAACACGAGATCGATTAGAAACTCGTGATACAGTGCATCCAAACTGTTCAACTTTGCGTTCTAGTTTGGATAACTCATCATTACTTGTCACTTTAAACGCAATGTGATCAATCCCAGCTGAATCTGATCTTTCTAAAATAACGCTGTGATGATCCCACTCGTCCCAAGCTTTTAAATAGACTCTATTTTCATCACGGGCAGTTATATCTAAACCAACAACATTTGTGTAATAATCTACTGATTTATCAAAATCATGCACTCTAAGTTGGATACGTCCTACTCTTTCAATACCATTCCCATTCATCAACAACACACCCCTTAATTAATTTACTAGAGTTTTTCAATTAATTTCATAGCTATCACCTGTGCCATTTCTAATCCAAACAACCAATTAGATTCACTGCATCAAAAACAGTATATCCTCCCAAACATATCTAATTTTCGATGTGAATAACCTTAAATTCAAGACTATTGAGTAGACAAATCAAATGATTTAAATTGATATTTCGATAACTATATTGACATCGTACTACCATTGATAGATATTCAACAACTATGAAATTAATCTTCCCCCTTAATATTGAATATTAAGTTTATAATCATATGATAACGCTTACATAATTATTAAACAATGACACTAACTGTTTGAAAAATTATTTAAATCAAACATAAATTGTTAGTTTTTGTCGCATTTTGATAGAATTCACCTAAAGAAACATTTATATTTCATTGTGATCATACGATGTCATCGTTCTTTTTGTTTAATCATCTTGTTACAACTAAAAAACTGTAGCGTGAGTAGGGTCAGTTTCTTACATTAAAAAACTGTCCCAGCACGCTACAGGCCTCTGCATATATACGTTTCTTAACTGGTTAACATCACTTTTTCTTTAAGGGTGGCTGCTGCCTTTTGGGGATTTTCATCTTGACTAATTGCACTTATAACCGATACGCCATCCGCACCACCTTCGATAACAATAGCAGCATTCTTCGACGTAATCCCACCTATACCAACAATTGGAATCATCATCCCCTTAGCACGTAGTTCCTGGATAATTTTCACTCCTTGAACTTCCTTTGCATCTGCTTTTGTTTTAGTTGGAAAAATGGGACCTACCCCAAAATAATCCGCTCCCGCTTTCATGGCCATTGTTGCTTCCTCAAAATTATGAACAGATACACCTAGAATTTTATCTTTTATTTTTTCCTTCACCATAAGAGCAGGTTCATCTTCTTGACCAATGTGAACACCATCCGCATTGATGGCAAGTGCTAAATCAATGTCATCATTCACAATAAAGGGGATTTTTGCCTGCCGACAAAGAAATTGAAGTTCTTCTGCTAGTGCATATTTTTCTTTTCCACTTAAAGTATCTTTGCTCTTTTCTCGAAATTGAAAACACGTAATTCCCCCTACTATTGCTTCTGACAAAACCTCACTCGGTTTATTCTGGCAATTTGAGGATCCCATAATAAAATAAACTTTCAAAGCGTCTCTCAATTCATTAACGCTCATAATTCTCATATGGATACCCTTCCTTTTCTTTTATACGCCCAATGGTTTGTAGGACCATGTCCATTTCCTATTTGCAAATCTTCTTCAATAGCCATAGAAATAAATCTTTTTGCTACAGACACAGCATCAAAAACGGATGCCCCTTTCGCTAGCTCTGCTGTCATCGCAGCAGAAAAAGTACAACCCGTTCCATGTGTATTTTTCGTAGCGATTCTTTTACTTTTAAAAGTAAAATGATCACCTTCGCTAAAGAGTAGATCAACAGATTCATTTGAATCTTGATCATGTCCACCCTTTATAACGACATGTTTTACTCCTAAATCAATGAATTTCTTTGCAGCCTCAATCTTGTCGCTATCTGTTTGGATGCGCATCCCTGTTATTTCTTCCGCCTCAGGAATATTCGGTGTTACAACATAGGCAAGTGGAAGCAAACGGTTTTTGAGGGCTGTGATCGCTTCTTGTTGTAGTAATGCCGAGCCACCTTTTGCGATCATAACCGGGTCAACCACAACTTTTCCCCAACCATATTTCTTTATTTTTTCAGCAACCACTTCGATTATCTCTGTTGAAAACAACATTCCCGTTTTTAATGCATCAACACCAATATCTTGTGAAACTGCATCGATTTGTGCAGCAACAAGCTCAGGTGGAATAGCATGTACCCCATGAACGCCTAATGTATTTTGCGCCGTAACAGCTGTTATTGCAGACATTCCAAATACATCTAATTCTTGAAATGTTTTTAAATCAGCTTGAATCCCAGCACCACCGCCACTATCTGATCCTGCTATTGTCAATGCTTTATTCATTGTTGTCAATTCCTCCTTATAGTTGTTTAAATGAAGCATATAAATCTATTTCTGATGAAGAAACTAAAGAAAGTTGATTCAAAAATTCTATTTGGAAACTGCCTGGACCTTTTTCTTCCGTTTTATTTGCGGCAAGTTCTGCAGCAACTCCATAAAATACAAGAGCAGAAGTCACCGCTTCTAAATCATTTTTCCCCACCGAGGCAAACGCTCCAACAACAGCTGATAACAGACAGCCAGTTCCAGTTACTTTCGTTAATATGGGGTGACCATTATGAACGACATAGGTCGTTGTACCATCGGAGATAATATCTTCTTTTCCTGTCACGACTACAACTGTATCAAGCTTTTTCGCAGCCAAAGTCGTGAGCTCAATGACATTTCCTCCACTACTTCCTACGTCTACCCCTTTAATAGCCCAATGTTCGCCTATCAGATTAGCGATTTCTGCTGCGTTTCCACGAATAACCGCAAACTTTATTTCTTGAATCAATTTCTGTGAGACTTTCGTACGAAAAGACGTTGCCCCGACGCCAACAGGATCTAAAATAACAGGAATATTATGCTCATTTGCTGATTTCCCAGCTATCATCATCGCCTCAACAGTCTCCCGATTTAGTGTTCCCATATTTAACACAACCGCATTGGCTACCTTTGCCATCTCAGATACTTCCTCCACAGCATCTGCCATGACAGGAGATGCCCCTAGTGCTAACAAACCATTAGCTGAAAAATTGGCCACAACAATATTGGTAATATTATGTATGAGTGGATTTATGTCCCTTACTTTTTTTATTAGCACAGATACTTTTGACTTTTCCATTTCTTTTCCTCCTTTACTGGTTAAAGGAAACTGCATAACGAGAGCAGCTCTATTGTCATTTTTTATTTCAAAATAAAAAATCAGATCCTATATAGGACCTGACTATGTTAGCAAGAAGAAAAGCGAGTAACTGCCCTACTTTCCTACGCCGGTATAATCCGGATCAGGTCCAGAGGGTTAAAAAACTGACTGTTTTTTTCTCAGCCCGATAACCGGACACCCCTAGTAGATTGATACATATTCTCTAATTATCATAGTTCTATTATGAAACATTGTAAAGAGAAAAGTCAAAAGGTATTGTATATATTTTCACATTCTTCTCCCGTTGGTTCATAAAAACAGTGCAGTTTATAACGTCCTGTATGTGGTTGGTCATACCAAGTAGGTGGGCAATCACCTTCTGGACGGAAATACCACAAACTAAATTTCGCAGGCCATAATCTTTCTCCACTAATAGCTCGGCGAGCTAAACGTCTTTCACTTTCTCTTGCTCGTTGATAAAAATACCCTTTTATCGTCGCTTCAAATGCATGTGGTTGATGAACCATTTGAGGGATGGTCCGAAGGCCTTTGAAATCTGAACAATTGGACCTTATACGATTAATTCCTACATTGCCTACCATGAGCATGCCTTGTTGCCCTTCTCCTTCGGCCTCTGCTCTAAGCAATCTTGCTAAAAGATCAATATCTGCACTGGATGCTTTTACAACTGCCATGATGTCACCTCCACTATATGTTCTCTTCTATCATAATGCCATTTTCTGTCCTATATGCCTAAGCTCATGAAATTAGCTAGTCTATCTTCTATTATTATTTAGTTCCAACGAAAAGCCTCGCTCTTAAGAGAGGAGCGAGGCTTTTCATTCGAATATCCTATTCATCTTTACTTGAAATGACACAATTCTCATCCGTACAAAGGGCATCTTCTGATTCTTCTGTAGTACGGCTTTGTAAAACCTTTGTTGGATTTTCCTCTTGCCATACTTTTTCGAGCGCGTTCAAAAATGTTTCAACTAGTTGAGCACCAGAAATCGTATATTTTTGATTGATGACAAAGAATGGTACACCACTAATACCATATTGCTTTGCAACACCTTGATCCATTCGAACATCATTCGCATAAGCATTCTTATCATGAAGGACGTTAAGTGCATCTTGACGATCCATTCCAACTGATTCAGCAATCGTAGCTAACGTTTCAACATCACCTAGATGCTTCGATTCTGTAAAATACCCAAACAGGGGCTTTTCTGTCAATTCGCGATCTTTATGGACAAACTTAATCAGACCATACCTCAATTTTCATTCATATACACCTCGTTCTTGTTCATGATTACCCTCCTACCATAGATAACAATAAAGGTATGCTCTGCCTTGTTTAAAACGGTTTATCAGTTTCACTTTAATTTGTACCGTTCTAAAAACATATTGTATGACCTAAGGGCCTTTACTTTTATTTCATTTCTTCGACCGCTTCCACTAATCGAAATAAAAAACGATAAATAGCACTATACGCTTCTTGTATCGTCCACTTTTCATTGTATTCATTTAAATCGTTCAAAGAAAAATTAAAATCCCACAGGCCATCATTTGGACTGAACATAAGATCAAAGGTTCCATCTTCTTTATGTAATTCACTTGTTAAAAACGTTTTCAAAGAAGCTTCTGCCTTTTTGGGCACCTTTAATCCTAACATGACATCATACGTTCCAAAGACACTATCTGCTTCAAAAGAAATGGCATCAACACCGATAATGTCGAACCATTTTGATTCCAAGTACATGAATTCGTTAATGTTATTTTTAAAATAATGAATGGATTGATCTAAAAAAGCAGACATTTCTTCTGCTAATAACTCTTCTGATTCCTTATCACATCGTTCAATATAAACATCTGTGAAACGAGAATGTGACTCCTTTTCCATAAATGACACATTTGCTTTTACATCTTCTGCAAGCAAATGATGTTTTTCAATATAGTCCTTCTCTTCTTTATAAATCTCTAATTGGAGCTGATCAGATTTCTGAATTTCTTTTTGATCTGCTAAGAGTTTCTCTGTGTATTGAATCATTTGTTTTTTTAACATTGTTTTAATCATCCTTCATTTATGTATTCACTAGTAATAGTATAACAAAAAGAGACAAAACGAAACTTGAATCTCGTTTTGTCTCTTTTATTTACTCATTCTTATCGAACTTTCTATTTTTCAATTCGATTAACATCATACTATTTTATTAATATTGCCTCTATTCTTTCTCATTAATTAATTCAACTGTAGCGACAAATATAAAATCGCTTGAATTACAGGTATAAAAAAACTCCACTTCCTCCATAAATATGGTAAGAGAAGTGGAATTTTATTTTTACTTTTTATTAAATTGTACAATTACAAATAATAATGATTATTTTCTAGTTTCAGATGCTGGAACACCAGCAATTCCCCAATGTGTTTTAGGCATCTCAGTAACCAATACTCGAACATTTTGTTTCGGTGCACCTAATGTTTCTGAAACAGTATCTGTAACATTACTGATTAATTCCTTAATTTTTTCAGGCGGTCTGCCTTCCATAATATTTACTTGTATTAGTGGCATTGTTATACCCCCCTTTCGATCATTTATAGTTCAAAGAATGACAGAATCATTTCATTTTGAATTATTCACCCATAGTGAATGTAACTTCACCTAGACCATCAAATTTACCAGTTACAAAATCACCTGAATTTAACAAAATAGCACCTGTTAATGCACCAGATAAAATAAGATCGCCCTTCTTAATTTTTTGTCCTTTTCTAGCAAGCATGTTAGCAAGTACAGCGATTGCATTAGCTGGATGTCCTAATACTGCAGCACCAGCTCCTAGGTCTTTAATTTGACCATTAATAGATAATGTTGCTCCTACTAAATCAAGATCAAGCTCACTTGGTTTTTTAAGCGTGTTACCAAATACAACTCTTGAAGTTGATGCATTATCAGCAATAACATCTGTTAATGTAAAGTTAAAGTTTTCATAGCGGCTGTCAATGATTTCAAGTGCAGGTAAAACATATTCTGTTTTCGCTAATACTTGAGCACCTGTAATTCCAGGACCTTCGATATCTTCACCGATAAGGAAAGCAATTTCAGCTTCTACTTTCGGATGGATTTGAAAAGGAACTACTCCACCGTTATCGACCAACATATAATCAAACACATAACCGTAGATAGGCTCATCCACACCCATTTGATCCCATTTTGCTTTACTTGTTAAGCCCATTTTAGGACCAACAATTTTGCGGCCTTCATCTAATTTTGTTTGGACAAGTAACTCTTGTGCTTGGTATGCTTCTTCAACCGTTAAATCAGGTTTGATTGTTGAAGTTACTTTAACCACTTCACGCTTTTCAACTTCTGCTGCTACTAAATAGTCTTTAATTTGTTTAATGATTTCGTTAGACATTCTTTTTCCTCCTTGATTGTTTCCATTCTATTTTCAAATCATGTACGATTATTTAAAATTAACGCTTACTTGTCCTAAATGAGCAAATCTTGCAGTGAAAGAATCTCCTGGGTTAGCAACTACCATTCCAGAAAGTGCACCAGAAAGAATGACTTCTCCTGCTTTTAGAGTAATATCATAATCAGCTAAACGATTGGCTAACCAGGCAACACATGTAGCAGGATTTCCTAAAGCTGCAGCGCCCACACCTGTATTTACCATTTCACCATTTTGTGATAGCACCATACCAACTAACTCAAGATCAATATCTTCAATCTTTGTTGGTTTTCCACCTAAAACATATAAGCCTGATGAAGCGTTATCTGCTACTGTATCTTGAAGTTTGATTTTCCAATCTTGCACACGGCTATCAACAATTTCCAAAGCAGGTAAAACATAATCTGTTGCTTGAATAACATCAACAGCTGTCACATTTGGTCCTTTTAGATCTTTTTTCAAAATAAATGCGATTTCTCCTTCAATTTTCGGTTGAAGCATTGTTTTGCAGTCGATTGTTCCACCATTTTCAACGACCATGCTGTCTAATAGGTGACCATAGTCTGGTTCATCAACACCTAACATTTTTTGTACAGCAATAGAAGTTAAGCCAATTTTCTTTCCTACAACTTTTTGTCCTTCACTTAATTTCTTTTTAATGTTTTCTAACTGAATGTAATAAGCCTCATCAACAGTAATTTCTGAATCTGTTACTGTTAGTGGATCGATCCCTACTTGAGTGGCTTCAGCTTCTAATAATTGAGCTGCAAACTTTTCAATTTTACTAGTCAATTGAATTCATCCTTTCTTTTCCACTATGTATTTTTTCGTAATCAAGCATACGAATTTTTAAATATGTTGCACGGTTAGCCCGTTTAACCGTGCAACATATAAAGTTAATGTAACTGATCTTATAGTTTAACGCAAATGTTAGTTAATTCTGTGTAGAATTCCCAGCTATGAACACCACCGACACGACCTAGTCCACTATCTTTCGTACCGCCAAATGGAGTTCTTAAATCACGTACGAACCAGCAGTTGATATAAGATAATCCAGATTCAATTGATTGTGCTACACGGTGTGCACGACGGATGTCATTAGTCCAAATTGTATTGCTTAAGCCCAAACGAGTATCGTTTGCTGCCGCAATCACTTCTTCTTCTGTGTCGAATGGAATGACTGTAACAACTGGTCCAAAGATTTCTTCGCGAACACAACGAGAGCTGTCATCTAAACCAGTAATAATAGTTGGTTCTATGAAATACCCTTTATCCAACCCTTCAGGACGTTTACCGCCTGTAACGAAAGTACCGCCTTCTTCTTCAGCAACTTTTAGGTAGCTCATTACTTTATCATAGTGTACTTTAGCAACTAATGCGCCTTGATCGTTGTCCAGATCAAATGGGTTACCAACTTTTAACTCTCTTGTTTTTGCTGCGAATTTTTCTACGAATTCATCAAAAATTGGGCGTTCAACATAAATTCTTGAACCGCATACACAAACTTCCCCTTGGTTTGTGAAACTTGATCTAACTGTAGTTGCAACTACTTCATCAATATCCACATCTGCAAAGATGATGTTAGGGTTTTTACCACCTAATTCAAAGGAAAGTTTTTTCAATGTTGGAGCAGCTTCCTCCATGATCTTAATACCTGTGCTTACTTGTCCGATAAAGCCGATACCTGCAATGTCAGGGTGTTTGTTGATTGCACTTCCAGCACCAGGTCCAAAACCGTGAACCATGTTCACAACACCATTAGGAACGCCAGCTTCTTCAAGAATCTCCATTAATAATGTTGCTGTCATTGGAGTTAATTCAGATGGCTTAATAACTACTGTACATCCTGCAGCTAAAGCTGGAGCTAATTTCCAAGTTAATAAGAATAATGGAAGATTCCATGGCTGGATTAATCCAACTACACCAATTGGACGGCGATATCCGTAGTTAATCGCATTATGAGTATCATCTTGGAATGATTCTGTTCCTACAGAAAGCATGTAGTCAGCAAAGAAATGGAAGTTTGCTGCTGCACGAGGAGCATCCACGTGACGTGAGAATTTAAGATGTTTACCATTATCTAATGATTCTAATTGTGCAATTTCTTCTTGTCTTGCTTCAAGAATGTCCCCAACTTTGCGGATAATTTTTGAACGTTCCTTTGTGCTCATTTTTCCCCATGGTCCTTCTTCAAAAGCACGTTTAGCAGCTTTAACCGCTAAATCAATATCTGCTGCGCTTCCTTCGGCAACTGTACCATAAACTTCTTCAGTTACAGGGTTAACATTATTAAAAGTTTTCTTATTAAGTGATTCTACATATTGTCCATCAATATAATGTAAACAGTCAAATGCTTTTACTATAGGTTCAACAATCGTTTTTGTTTCTACAGCCATTTTTTATTGCCTCCTTATATTTAAAAACTATTGAATTACTTTTCATAAACTCATGATAACGGTTGCGCGTTTCATATACAACTACCTAGTTGCTTTATATGAAATAAAATCAATTAATTAATTAAATATTTTTTCTTTTTGTTCCTAAACTGCGTCTATCATATGTACTCTTAAAAATTTTCATATTATTTCTTTTCATTACCCTCTTTTTCTGCTATATTTTTTCATATATAGCAACACTGTTTATTCATATGAAAAAATATAGCGTACAGGAGGATTAGTTATGGAACAAAATCATAAAGGTGACAATTACCTTTCGTCTGTAAAAAATGCTTTACGAATCTTAAATAGTTTTACAATGGATGAACCCGAGAAGAAGGTAAGCGATATTTCTTCTTCTCTAGGGTTAAACAAAAGTACCGTAAGTAGAACGATGGCAACGCTTGCAAGTGAAGGATTTGTATTCAAAGACCCCGAAACAAAAAAATACCGTTTAGGGTTCTCAATCCTTACCTTGAGTGGAATTATTAACAACAACATGGATATCGTTCGTGAGTCACAGCCCATTCTGAATAAATTAGTAGAAAGTATAGGTGAAACCGCTCACATTTCCATCTTCGACTATTTAGACGTTGTTTATTTACAAAAAGTAGAATGCAATCACCCTGTTAGATTTTTAACACATGTTGGGAAAAGAAATCCTCCCTATTGTACAAGTTCAGGTAAAGTACTCATGGCTTACTCAAGTCCAGATATAATTGAAAGCATCATCAATCAAGGATTGAAGCGATATACGAAAAATACCATTACAAACCCAGATCATTTGCGATCCCATCTAAATGAAATAAGAGAAAATGGCTATGCCTATAGCGTTGAGGAATTTTCTGAAGGGGGAGTTACCATTGCAGCCCCCATTTATGACTATACTGGAAAAGTAATTGCTGCACTTTCTGTCGTTGGGCCAAAACAGCGAATTCAGCAGCACAAAATTCCATCATTCGCTAAAAAGGTGATCAGTGCAAGTATGGAAATCTCTCGAAATATGGGCTATATACATTAAATGTAGTAGTGATACATCGGCTCAAAAGTATATGGAATCATTTACTACTACACTATTATCCTATCAAATATCTGAACTTGAGTAAAGTTTCGAATGTAGATATTTGTCATAAAAGAACGAAAATAAAGAATTCTATCGAAAAGGTGGAATTATTATTTAAATTACGGCACTCTACCCACCCAATATTTTGATGAAATAACAAATTCAAAATAAAAAGAGGCAATTTCTAATCGATTGAAGTCACTGAAAAAGTCCGTTTAAATAAAAGAAGTTAAATACCTATAGGTATTTAACTTCTTTTATTTACTGTATGTTGATGAAAATACCTATTAATTATTCAAAGTGAACACTTTTTAAGTTCCTTTAATTAGTTCAACTTTTTATTCATTGTTAATCACGTACACCGAGGGCAATTTTTGCATAGCGAGACATACGCTCTTTCCCCCAAGGTGGATTCCACACTATATCTATTTGGATATTTGTTAATTCTTTTATATTCATAGACAGTTTCATTTTAGAATCCGCTAAAATCTGACCAGCCATCGGGCATCCCATTGAAGTCATCGTCATTTTAATAAATGCTTGTTTTTCTTCATCCACCTCTACTTCATAAACAAGTCCTAAATTAACAATATCAATTCCAAGTTCAGGATCCATAACTTCTTCTAGAACTTCATATATTCGATCTACTAATTCTTTACTCACTGTATTCACCTCTTGATATTTTTTCACCATCTATTTTCCTCATCTTTTAGAATGATAATATTTCTCAATAAGAATATATCATACAAAAAGTAAAGAACTTGTGATGTATATCATACAAGAGGTATTATTTAAGACTACGATAGGATTACCTATTAAGCATACATGAAATAGGGCCCCATTTCTCTACTGTTTTATTGAAACCATCATTCTAATATATTTTTTAATAATAATGATTATGATTTCGATACCTTTGTTCATGACATGAATCACATATTTGGTAACGATGGTCCCATGATAATTTTTTGTTGCATTTTCTGCATCTTTTTTTGATATCCTTCACATCCGTTTTTAGCTTTTCATGAACGGCATCACTAATTTCTTCACGAATTCTTTCCCAATAAACGGCATCTGTTCGTTTATTTAAACGATACAAAAATAACAGATGAAGTCCGATCGCTTTATATGAAAGTTCTAGATTTTCTAAAGTTCGCTTTTTTATTTTAGGATCTGGTGGTTCTTTTCCCGCTACAATGGATTCAACTGACTGTTTCCACTGCCTTATTAAATCAGACTCTCTTGTAGAGAACGGCAAATGCAATAAACCATATAGATCCATGAGTGAAAGTCGTGCTTCCAGTTCAGTTCCTCTAATTAACTCATATAACTCCCGTTCCTCTAAGAGTGACGCTTTCTTTGTTCCTTTAGGACTTTTAAATTTATGCCACAGTTCAAAAAAAGTTCCCAAGTCTCGATAGTATTTTTGGAACCTTTCAAATACACTATTAGTTGGGGCAATGGCAAATGTATGAATGAGTTCATCCTCTTGTGTAAGAAGCTCTTCCATTTTTTTAATATTTTCAGTGAAGGCAACTTTTCCAATAGGATAAAGGCCTTTTCTACCTGCACGACCTGCAATTTGTTTCACTTCTTGTGAGGTAAGACGACGCCTCGACGTCCCATCAAATTTACTGTTTTCTAAAAAGATAATTCGGTGAATGGGTAGGTTTAACCCCATTCCAATGGCATCTGTGGAAACAACGATGCTTGTTTCCCCTTTAATAAAGCGTTCAACCTGCTTCTTTCTTGTTTCTGGAGGCATACTCCCGTAAATCATACTAACAGAATGTCCATCATTCTGAAGTCGAGAGGCTGTTTCCAGAACCCTCTTCCTCGAAAAGCAAATTAAGGCGTCCCCTTTTTTCACATGTTTAATTTTAAATTCTTTTTTCTCTACTTCAAGTGGCGTTTCTCTTCTATATTCAGTGATCTCCATTTCCGAGTCACCCAAAAGCTGAACGAGCATCTCTTTTGCATTGCGACTTGCTATAATATGGACTTCTTTTGCCTGTACTTTTGTAATCGCTTTATACCAAGAGAAACCGCGATCCTTATCAGAAATCATTTGTGATTCATCTATAACGACCACTTCATAAAAATCTTTTTCGTGAAACATCTCAACGGTAGATGAAATATGGCTGGCATGAGAAATTATTTTTTCCTCTTCCCCTGTTTTTAATGAACATGGTGTCCCTTGTGCATTTAAGAAATCAAATACTTCTAGCGCTAGTAAACGCAAGGGGGCTAAGTATATTCCACTTTCAGCTTGCATCAACCGTTGGAGTGCATGATACGTTTTCCCCGTATTTGTCTCACCAATATGCAGAACGTAACGAACATCTCTACCCTTTGGTGGATTATACTCCCGTTCAAAAATATCATTTAAAATGCGAGCTTCTTCTTCTTTTTTTCGCTGAATTTCAGCTCTTTCCTCTGCTTTTCTTTGCTCTCGCAACTGTACATCCTGGATAAATAATTTCTCATGTTCTTCTAATTCAAAAGAAATATCTGCAAGCCTCATTAAATCCGCAATATATTCATCTTCAATATAAGTCATGATTCTATCACTTATTTGATCCATCATGTTATCGATGCAATCGTCCAAAGCTGAATTCACTACAGAATCTTCATAACTAGAAGTCAAATCAGGAGAAAGAATTTGGTGAATATGTTCTCGTACAATATCGAAAAGATACTGATAAATAACAATTTGATATGTATCAAAGTAGGTCTCATATTCATAATCATACCGATCCCAGTGTGAGACCTTTTGAATTTCACCTGTTAACTCAGTGAAAAAATCCCCTACTGTTGAATAATCCGATGTTTCAAAAGTTCCTTGGGGCACTAGCCTTTCTCCTATTGCAAATGGGTCAATCGACTGATATCTTATTTTCGATTGAAAATCACCTTTTATTCGATCAGCAACAAATTTTCTTGTTCGCAAATAAAAAAAATGTTGATATTCACTCATTAACCGCTCAACTTCTGTTTCAATCATTTCAGTGAATTGTTTCTTTGCAGCTACAGCTGCCTGCTCTGCTAAGCGCTTTTTATAGTTCATCCTTGCCATTTCATACAATTCAGACCAATATTCATCCTGTTCAGCAAACATTTCTTGAACCCAATCTTTAATAGGAAATGGTTGATAGGTTTTTATTTTAGAACGAAATAATTTATTGATTATTTTCCGGTCAACACCTTCAACCTCATATCCCTTTGTACTTAAATACTGTTTTTTTTCTACACGAGGAACTTGATTTGAAGCGCGATTCATCCATACATTTATCCAAATTTGCTCAATATAATGTTTTCTCTCGTTCACATACTCATCAAAGGTAGGGATCTTCTCTTTATCTTGCAAAAAAAAGATAATATCATCACGTACCTTTTGTTTTGTATGCTCTACCGCCTCAGGATATACGGAAGCTAATCTTTTCATATGATGACCTCCTTCTCAAATAAATCCTTAAATAACCTCTAATTTTGTAAGTATCTATCTATATTTTAGAACATTTGTTTCTAATTGTCGAATTATTCTATCCTTATTATTAGTCTAATAACCAAAAAGCTTTCACAAATTAATCAAATTAAAAAAGTGGTATGGGCTTTGCCATACCACTTCAAAAAAAGTTAAATGGTTTCTAACATAATTGGACAGTGATCGCTGCCTAAAATATCACTATGGATATCGGCATCCTTTAAGCTGTCCGCCATTCTTTCTGATACAAGAAAATAGTCTATCCGCCAACCAATATTACGCTCACGAACTTTACTCATATAAGACCACCATGTATAAGAATCCATTTGGTCTGGATAAAAGTAACGGAAACTATCTATAAATCCCGCTGCTAATAAAAGGGACATTTTATTTCTTTCTTCGTCTGTAAAACCTGAATTCCCTATATTCGGTTTTGGATTTCTAAGGTCAATTTCATTATGAGCCACATTTAAATCTCCACAAAAAATAACTGGTTTATGTTCATTTAGTTTGATTAAATGCTCTCTCATCCCATCTTCCCAAATTAAGCGGTACTCCAATCTTGTTAAATCACGTTTTGAATTTGGCGTATACACATTCACTACATAATAAGTTTCAAATTCTAATGTAATCACTCGACCTTCTCGATCAGGCTCTTCTAACTCAATCCCATATGTAACAGAAATTGGTTCCTTTTTTGAAAAAATAGCTGTTCCAGAATATCCTTTTCTTTCAGCATAATTCCAAAACTGATGGTAACCTTCTAACTCAAGAGAAATTTGATTTTCTTGTAACTTTGTTTCCTGTATACAAAAAATATCTGCATCTACTTGTTGAAAATAATCCAAAAATCCTTTACGTACACACGCCCTAATTCCATTCACATTCCATGAGACTAATTTCATTACATTTTCCCCTTGTTGTCTTTAAGTTTACAGATACATCCTTTTTATTAATGGCTGTGTTAAATAATAATGTTGACGGTCGAATGTCCTTTGATATACGCGTCCATTAAGTTATTTATTCTGAATAAAACACATGGCCACATACACCAAAGACCATTTATCAACAATAACCTTTAATACAGCCTTATCAATAACCATTATCTTGACGTTTATGATTAATTTCATTTTTCCTCATATAGGCTTGTTCGATTTGATCCCAATTGAACCCAAGCATTTTTCCAAGATTTAAATAAGTTGCAAAAGCGTCAATGTAATGGAAACCGTCTTGGTTTATTTCCATTTTAAGTATTTTTCCCATATTTACTTTAAAAGCTGTAACAAGTGATACTTGTTTTGTAGAAAGATTAAAATCATTTACATATAGCTCGTACAATCGGTCAACATCGTATTGATAATAGTTTGCGATACTTAAGAAAAAGTGTAGCGAGTCAACATATTCTTCTAAAAGAACATTTTCCTCACTCGGCCCTTTTGTACTCCAATGTTTAAAGCAACGCGTTTCATTAGCCAATTCACTTATTTCAACCAACAAAGCGAGAATTTTGTTTTCTTCTAAATCTTTACCTTCTAATTGATGCTCTTTAATGATTCGATCATCGAGTACTTTTTGCATTTTACATAACTTTTTAACATTCATTCATTCTTCATCCTCTATCATCATCTTATCTCTCAGTTATTATGAGCCTAACATCAGAATAACAAGTCAAACCTCTAATTATATTACCATTTATTTACTAATACTATTTTTCCAATCGCTTTATTGGATTCTAAATATTGATGAGCTTTAGACACTTCATCAAATGTAAATCGTTTTTGATCAATTAATGGACGTAGTTTTCCGTTCTCAATAATTGAAGTAATATTCTTTAGAATATCCCCATTTTGCTTACGATGATCTTCATTTAAAATATGTAGAAGCATAAAAACAACATGAAAAGATAAGGCTTTTGAATGAAGTGGGGTCAAATCATGTGTCGATCTTGCTGCAATTGCTACAACTGTCCCATGTAGGGCTGCAGCTTGAAAAGATCGATCGAGATTTTCACCACCAACCGTATCAAAAATATACTTAAAACCTTGTCCATTCGTATACTGATCAACATAATCTTTCACAGATGTTTCCTTATAATTAATTACCGCATCTGCTCCAAGTTCTTTTGCTATCTGACGCTTTTCTGGTGTAGAAGCTGTTGTATATACTTTGGCTCCGGCCCACTTCGCTAACTGAATCGCTACATGCCCAACCCCACCAGTTGCTCCATGAATTAAAATGTCATCACCAGCTGTTATTTTCGCACGATCGAACAGTGCCTCCCATGCCGTTATAGCAACAAGTGGAATCGCTGCTGCTTCTTCCATGGATAAGTTTTTCGGTTTGCGAGCAAGTAATCTAGCATCAGCAAGCATATACTCGGCTAGTGCACCACCTGTCCCCTTAAATCCACCTGCACAACTATATACTTCATCACCTTTCTTAAATTCCGAAACACCTTCTCCAACTTCCGTTACAATTCCTGCAACATCCCCATGTAATATAGCAGGTAACACAGGGGAAACAGCAGGTACTACGCCACTACGAACTTTCGTATCTATCGGGTTCACACTCGTGGCCTTCACTTGAATGAGGACATGACCTGGCCTGACAAGAGGGATGTCCACTTCTTCTAATTGAAATGCAGAGACATCTCCGTATGAATGAATAACTTGTGCTTTCAAATGAATCGCTCCCATTATCTTATTTATTAAAATTCCTTCTCTATTGTATCATGAAAAAGAGAGCACCATTAACGGTGCTCCCTCATTAATCTTTTATTTTGCAGCTACCGCTACTTCTTCTTTTTTTTCATGACGAATCGTTGCTTGTGCAGCAGCAAGACGTGCTAATGGTACACGGTATGGTGAACAGCTGACATAATCTAATCCTGCTTTGTAACAGAATTCAATAGAGCTTTTTTCACCGCCATGCTCCCCACAAATACCTGTTTTCAACTTCGGCTTAACAGAACGGCCAAGCTTGACTCCTGTTTCAACTAGTTTACCAACTCCTTGTTGATCAAGAACAGCAAATGGATTTTCCGGAAGAACTTTTTGCTCTGTATATGCTTGTAAAAACTTTCCTTCTGCATCATCACGGCTATAGCCAAAGGTTGTCTGCGTTAAGTCATTTGTTCCAAATGAGAAAAAGTCAGCTTCTTCTGCAATTTCATCAGCGGTTAAAGCAGCACGTGGAATTTCAATCATCGTTCCTACTAAATAATCAAAACCAATACCGTTCTCTTCCTTCACTTTATCCGCTGTCTCATTAACAAGTTGACGCATACGTTTTAGCTCATTTACATGACCTACTAATGGAATCATGATTTCTGGTTTCACTAGTAATCCTTTTTCCGTTAACGTTACAACCGCATTAAAGATTGCTCTTGCTTGCATTTCATAAATTTCTGGGAATATCATACCTAAACGACAACCACGATGTCCAAGCATTGGATTAAACTCTGCTAATTGATTGACCTTTTTCAAAAGAAACTCTTTTTCCTTCAATTCTGCTGAATCAGGAGCTGTCAGTTGAAGCGTCGTCACTTCTACTAAAAGTTCTTCTTTATCTGGTAAAAATTCATGCATTGGAGGATCAAGTAAGCGAATCGTAACCGGATGACCTTCCATGGCTTCAAAAATGCCTTCAAAATCACCTTGTTGCATTGGCAAAAGTTTTTCAAGTGCTATCATACGTTCATCATAATTTTCTGCTAGAATCATTTCCTGAACAATCGGAATCCGTTTTGGGTCCATGAACATATGCTCTGTACGACATAAACCAATTCCACCCGCACCGAATTCTAATGCTTTTTTAGCATCTTCTGGATTATCAGCATTTGCACGAACACCTAAGAATCTAGCTTCGTCTGCCCAAGAGAGTAAAAGTTGGAATTCATCAGAAAGTTGTGGATCAATCATTGGGATTTCACCTAACATAATTTCCCCTGTTGAGCCGTCAATCGTAATAATATCTCCATATTGAACAACCGTGTCCCCTACAGAAAATTTCTTAGCATTCAAATCAATTTTTAATGTTTCACAACCACAAATACAAGCTTTTCCCATTCCGCGTGCTACTACAGCAGCGTGACTTGTCATTCCACCACGACTTGTCACAATGGCTTGTGCAGCTACAATGCCATGTATATCATCTGGAGTTGTTTCTGGACGTACGAGAATCACTTTTTTACCTTCATTGCCTAATTGCTCTGCTTCATCTGCATCGAATACAACTGCCCCTGTTGCCGCACCAGGTGATGCAGGTAATCCTTTTGCCAATTGTTTACGTTCAAACGAATCATCAATACGACGATGAAGCAATTGATCCAATTGCTCTGGATCTACACGAAGTAACGCAGTCTTTTTATCAATAATCCCTTCTTTTACCATTTCAACAGCAATCCGGATAGCCGCTTGTGCTGTACGCTTTCCAGTTCGAGTTTGCAAAATATAAAGTTCTCCACGTTCAACCGTAAATTCAATATCTTGCATATCTTGATAATGCTGTTCAAGCAGTTGACATGTATCTGTAAATTTCTTAAATACATTTGGCATATCCTGTTCAAGTATATGAATCGGTTGTGGTGTGCGAATTCCTGCAACTACATCTTCCCCTTGAGCATTAATTAAATATTCTCCATAAAGGATATGTTCTCCGGTTGAAGGATTACGTGTAAAAGCAACACCTGTTCCAGAATCGTTCCCCATATTACCAAAGACCATACTTTGAATGTTAACAGCGGTTCCCAGATGATCAGGTATTTTGTTTAGGCGACGATAAATAATAGCCCGTTGATTATTCCAAGAATCAAAGACAGAATTAATGGATAAAAACATTTGTTGTTTTGGATCTTGTGGAAAATCATTTTTCGTATGCTTTTTAACAATTCCCTTATAACCTTCAATAACTTCCTTCCAATCTTCAGCTGTTAATTCAGGATCCGTTGTATAACCCTTTTTCTCTCTTATTTCTTCTAAATATTGTTCAAAGTAAAAAACATCAATACTTAAAACTACATTACTAAACATTTGAATAAAACGACGGTAAGAATCATAGGCAAAACGAGCGTTTCCTGTTAAGTGAGCCACGCCTTTAACTGTTTCGTCGTTCATTCCTAGGTTCAAAACGGTATCCATCATTCCAGGCATAGAGAAAACGGATCCTGATCGAACAGAGACAAGCAATGGATTCGTTGGATCACCTAGCTTCTTACCTGTTTTTTCTTCAAGGGTTTGAAGTGCCGATAATATTTGAACTTCTACAGGTTCTGATATTTTCTTTCCCGCTTCGTAGTAATCATTACAAGCTTGCGTTGAAATAGTAAAACCAAAAGGAACAGGAAGACCAATTTTTGTCATTTCTGCTAGATTAGCTCCTTTTCCACCAAGTAAATCTTTCATTTCACTATTTCCTTCATTAAATAGGTAAACAAATTTATTCATCATCATTGACCCCTTCCACTTTTCAACACGTCAGTAATTAATCCTGCTGTCTCTTCAACAGCTTTATTCGAAACATTAATGATCGGGCATCCAACCCGTTTCATAATTTTTTCAGCATATTCCAATTCTTCAAGAATTCTTTCAAAACTTGCATAATTTGCTTCTGATTTTAACCCCATTGAAATGAGACGTTCTTTTCGAATTTCATTTAATTTATCTGGTGTAATAATCAATCCAACACATTTATTTCGTCGAACACGAAAAAGCTCGTCAGGAGGTGAAACTTCAGGAACTAACGGGACATTCGCCACCTTATACCCTTGATGGGCAAGATACATCGAGAGCGGTGTTTTGGATGTACGAGAAACACCAATTAATACAATATCAGCACGTATCACCCCACGTGGGTCACGACCATCATCATATTTAACGGCAAATTCAATCGCTTCCACCCTTCTAAAATAATCATCATCTAGCTTTCTCAATAATTTAGGTTGATGATTAGGCTCCTTTTTAAACTGTTTCTTAAAGGCACCCATTAGCGGATTCAATAAATCAACAGCCATAATCCCCTCTTCATTTGCACGCTGATCTAAATATGCCTTCAATTCAGGGATAACAATCGTATAAGCAATAATAGAATTACTCTGCATGGCTATTTGAATAACTGCTTCAATATCTTCCGTATCCTCAGCGTAGGAATGGCGGCGAATATCCACCTGACCCCCATTAAACTGAGTAGCCACCGCTTTTACAACAAACTCAGCGGTTTCCCCAACTGAATCTGAAACTACGTAAACAACTTCTTTTTCTGAAAATATAATGTTCACACCCTTTTCTTCGATGAGGGATTTTAGAAACCTATTAGAGCTGGATTTTCTTCAATCATCCATATATAAAATGTATTATTTTCCCAGATAAAAAGTAACTCTTTTAAAGGAACTCTTTAATATCTTGCTCAAACCCACCACCACTAATAAATTATTTATTATTTTTAAATAGGTTATACTTTTTATGAATATAGCATAACACATTAAAAAAAACTCGTGTACTATTTTTTGTGAAAAAATAAACATTTTTTTAGAAAGTAAGCACTTTCAAATTTATTATATTACAAAAAAAGATAGATAAGTAGACTTCGAAAGCTACTTTTATCTATCTTTTCTCTTATTTATTTATTTTAAACATCATTATAGTTATACATGCTTGATCAACCTGTTTAATTATTCCTTCACATATTCAATAAAGTTCTCTCGCGACTTCCTCTATTTTTTGCCCGACAGCAATCGTAAACTCTTCTGTCATTTCTGGTATACTTGATTTTAAAATAGGATTGACTATTTTGGCTAACGTTCCTTCTGCAGTAATATCAAGATAACCGGTCATGCTTGTTTTATTCTTTGTAAGTATCGTTGCCTCAAAGTAACCACTCCCTATAAACTTTTCATTCAAACCGATAAGAATAAAATTCACCTTTTCTGGTTCAACCCAATCCGTTATTTCTACTTTTAAATGAATTTTTTTCTTCATAACCCCTAGATTACTTTTAAACTTCCAAGTTGATTCTCTTTCATTGAGAATCTCGTGTTCTATATAGCCTGGAACAAGCGGAGCCCAATGATCCATTGAATGAACAAACTTCCAAACTGTATGAATAGGTACATTAACGACCATTTTGTGTAAATGAGAAGACATAAAAACACCTCCTTTATTGTCGCTGTTCATGGTATAGTCATATTCCATGTTACTTCGTAATATTCATTTTTTATAAAAACAAAGATAGTGAAGTAGGATACAAAAGTAAACAGATCTCAAATCTATAGTTTCTAGAATAAAGTCAAAAAAGTGTTCCTTTGTGAAGGAACACTCATGAAAGCTAATCAATAAGCTCTTTATCAATTTTTTGATCTAAACGCTGTAATAAACGGTATGCACGATGTTGTTCAATTTTTCTGTAATGATGACTTCCCCCGGGCTCCTCATCTTTTTCATCCGCTTTTTTAATAATTGCTTGTAACGGTGTCCTGACAATTTCACCACCAGGAAAATAAGAATCTGTATGAAATAAAATTGCTAAAGCGATTTCCTTTGCTTTTATTGGATTTTCTCCAAGTCGAATCAATAATTTATGGGCTCTTTCTGCCCCTTTTATCGCATGAATATCATTTTGCCGGTACAAGTCGTAGTCCCATTTCCCATTTTTGTACCAAGTGTAATGTCCAATATCATGTAAAAAGCCCGCTTTAGCAGCACTATCTACATCAACATTATTCTTCTTAGCGTATTGAAAGGCATGATAAGATACAGCAATGGCATGAGCTAAACCAGATCGTTTCACATATTTTTGGGCAATTCGATGGTTAAAAATATCTATTAACGAAACATCTCTCATATATTCTCCCTCCATTAAATAAGTCACTGACCATCTTATCTAAGAAAACGAGCAAAATAATATTTTATCTATATTACTCTTTTTTCCATTAGGATGACAACTAATTTATCTTTTTCCTATTATATTTTTCATTATATAAATGGTCACTTTATGAAGTTTTATTAATATGGAATGATTTTATCGGAAATCTTCTATTTCTGACTAATTGAATGGGAAATAGATAAAAATATGAATAAAATAGACTTTTTTTTTTCAAAAATGTGTTAATATATTCTTTGAATGAAGATTTATATTGCTATATGGATAAAAATCTTCACAAATAATTATCTCTATAATAAGGAGCACAAAAATGGAAAAAACACTTATTTTCGGACATAAAAACCCAGATACAGACACGATTTGTTCAGCCATTGCATATGCACATTTAAAATCAGCAATTGGCATAAATGCTGAGCCTGTCCGTCTTGGCGAAATTAATGGAGAAACACAATATGCACTAGATTACTTTCAGGTGAATGTACCACGTTTAGTCGAAAAGGTAGCTTCTGAAGCAAGTCAAGTCATATTGGTAGATCACAATGAGCGTCAGCAAAGTGCTGATGATATTGATGAAGTTCGTGTACTTGAGGTTATTGATCATCATCGTATTGCAAATTTTCAAACGAGCGACCCCCTTTACTATCGTGCAGAACCAGTTGGCTGTACAACAACAATTTTAAACAAAATTTACAAAGAGCATGGAGTTGAAATAAAAAAAGAAATCGCTGGTTTAATGCTTTCAGCAATCATTTCTGATTCTTTATTATTTAAATCTCCCACATGCACAGAACAAGATATTGCTGCAGCGCATGAATTAGCTGAAATCGCTGGCGTTGACGCAGAAAAGTATGGCTTAGAGATGTTAAAAGCCGGTGCCGATTTAAGTGATAAGACGATAGAACAATTAATTACACTTGATGCAAAAGAATTTGACATGGGGAATTACAAAGTTATGATCGCTCAAGTCAATGCAGTAGACACGAAAGATGTTCTTTCCCGTCAAAAAGAAATTGAAGAAGCCATTTCAACGTTGATTGCAGATAAAAAGCTTGATTTATTCTTATTTGTTGTCACAGATATCTTGACAAATGATTCAGTTGGACTTGCGCTTGGTACAATGACAAATGCAGTTGAAAAAGCGTTTAATACGAAGCTTGATAATAATACTGCCCTATTAGAAGGTGTCGTATCCCGCAAAAAACAAATTGTGCCTGTATTAACAGATACACTAAAATCTCTATAGAATAATAAAAAGCATGGATTGATATCCATGCTTTTTATTATTCCTTTTTACACTAGTACTCTGTCGTTGACATACATAATCATGGCAATTTCATCACAATGATGTAACTTCGGACAGTGAATGCAATCTTTCCATACCTTTTGTGGCATATTGTCTTTAACAGTTACTTCAAATCCACACTTTTGAAAAAACTCAACTTGATACGTAAGTGAAATTAACTTATCAATTCCTAATCTTTTTGTTTCTTCTATGATCGTTTCCACTAATAACTTTCCGATTCCTGCTTTTTTCATTGAAGAATCCACAACCAGCGAACGAATTTCTGCTAATTGTTTATCTAAAATGGTCAAACTTGCAGACCCTACCACTTTTCCATCAACAATCGCCACAAAAATAGAAAAAACATTCTGATATAACGACTCTTTTGTTCGAGGTAAAACGATCTCTTTGTCTGAATAAATATTGATTAAATCATATAATGTATCTATATCCGAAATGTTCGCTCTTCTAATCTCAATCATTGTTGTCCTCACCTTTATCTAATTATCTTTAATTGCTTTTATCATACTTCATTTTCAGAAAAAGTCAATAATTAATCACAAAAATGTATAAATATAAAAAATATTTTATTAATCGTTTCATCTTATGAAGGATAAAAGATAAAGATACAAATAAAAAACAGCCAAGTGTGAAATAACTTAGCTGTTTTTTTAATGACTTACTTTTTAAGCTTCTACCATTTCTACTTTTTCCATGACATCGCCATTTTTCATAGCAAGTACCGTTTCCATACCTGATGTTACTTTTCCAAAAACCGTATGAACACCATTTAAATGTGGTTGTGGTTCATGAACGATGAAAAATTGGCTTCCACCTGTATCTCTACCTGCATGTGCCATCGATAAGGATCCTGCTTCATGTTTATGTGGATTTCCTTCTGTTTCACATTTGATCGTATACCCTGGGCCACCAGTACCATTTCCATTTGGATCTCCACCTTGACTCACAAAACTAGGGATGACTCGGTGAAAAGTAAGCCCATTATAAAAACCTTCATTAATAAGCTTTTCAAAGTTTGCCACTGTTTCAGGTGCTTCATTAGGAAATAAATCAAATTCAATCTTTTCCCCATTTTGCATCAGTATGTATCCTTTTTTCGCCATTATCAACATCTCCTTTTGGTTAATCAAAACACAATTAATCATATCATTATTTCGATCATATCACAAAGAAAAGGGCATACTTCATTTTCTTGTGTTTTCCGACTCAAAATAATGAGCCAATTCCAGGATCATTGCACCCATCCGTTCATGCTCAGGTACAACAATACGTGAGATCTCCTCTTCTCTTAATGCTTCAGCTGTCACCTTTCCTACTGCTGTGGCAATGGTTTTATCTGCAAAAGCTGCTTTTATCTCATTCAAATACCCTTTTTGGCTTGCATATTCAAATAACGAGTGAACTTGAATGGCTGTTGTAAAGCAAACAGCATCTATAGATCCTGCCATTAATTCTTGGCATAGAGTTTCAACTGTTTCTTGTAATGGTGGAATATGCTGATAAGGAAGTAATTGAGTTGTGGCCGCACCCTTCGTTTCTAAAAACTGCATTAATTTTGGTGCTTTTTCACCGTGGAGCTGGACAACAACTCTTTGTGCTGAAAAATCAATATCCTCTAGCTGTCGAATAAGACTCTGCGTTGTACCATTATCATCTGATGCAACAGGTTGAATCTGCCATTTCCTTAATGCGGCAGCCGTTTTATAACCTCTTGAGGCCACTTTCGCTTGCTCTACTTGTTTGATGAAATCTGCTTTAACACCTAGATCTTCCGCTTGTTCTAGCAATACTTGAAAACCAATTCCTGTTGTAAAGATGACCCAATCAGCACCCTCTGCCACAAATGTTCTTAAATCACGTTTCACTTCCTCTTCTGCTTTAAAAACCGTTCCTTGCAATGAACGAACACTCGCTTTTCCACCTTGTTTCTCAATTAACGTCGACATTTCTTCTGTTTTACGTGATGCACCTAATACGATATGCTTTCCTACCAAGGATTTTCCCATTACCAACACCTCTTCCAAAAAGTTATATATCTGTTGCCATTTTTACATAGAATCCAGTATTTTACTAGTAATTTTTAAATCAAAAAACCCTCGATCACTACAGGGACCGAGGTTTTTTATAATTAAGCATTAAAGATATCCTCCACTGATGGGGGGTTCTTTATCGAGTTTCTTTTACCTTTAAACTGTCCAAAATCGTAAACAGTTCCTCTAAGCGACTAATTTCGTAATCTGGAACCACTTCGTTTCGTTCTTTTTCGTGACGATTAATCCAAACCGATTTTATTCCAGCACGTTTTGCACCAAGAATATCAGTCATAAGATTATCGCCAACCATTAGTACTTGATTTTTTTCGAGATTTAGTAATGAAAGAGCATGTTCAAAAATCATTGGATCAGGTTTTCCCCTTCCAAAAGCACCTGAGATGACAATTTGATCAAAATAAGGAACCAATTCAGGTGTAATCTCCAGCTTTGTATTTTGCAAATCTGGAGATCCATTTGTCAATAACAAAAGTTTGTATTTTCCCTTTAACTGATCCAATATGTTATAGCTATCTTCATATACAAATGGTTTACGTCGTCTCTCTTCTGGAAATCGTTCCGCTAAAATAGTAGCAAAGTCATCGTCATCGACACCATGAACCTGCAAACCTCTTTTCCATGCTTCCTTACGATATTCTGGTACAATTTCTTTCATTTTTCGAAATTGATCATGGTCATCAAGAAAGTTTCCCCATAAGCCTTCAAACGGATTAATTCCGATCATTTGTGTAAATGGGTATGTTTCATAGCTAGAGTAAAGTTTTCTCGCTTCTTCTCGAACAGATTCCTCAAGCTTTTCAGGATGGAGATCATATTTTTCAGCGGCTACTACACAAGTAGCAACAAATGCTTCCTTTACACTTTTTTGATCCCACAGCAACGTATCATCAAGATCAAAAAAAATCGCTTCAATCATACTAGAATCCCTCTTCCTTTGAAAAATTCAAATTATTTATTTGTCACTTCTTGCTCAACTTCTACAACCCAACCAAATGGATCAGGCTCACTTCCAAGTTGAATAGCTGTTAATGTATTGTATAATTTCATTGAAAGTTCTCCAGTTTTCCCACCATTAACGGTTAACTTTTCATTATTCCAAAATAATTCACCAACTGGAGAAATAACGGCAGCCGTTCCAGTTCCAAAAACTTCTTCCAACACACCAGCTTTATACGCTTGGTATACCTCATCCATTGATATTCTTCGTTCAACAGCTGGAATATTCCAATGTTTTAATAATCGTAAGATTGAGTTTCTTGTAACCCCTTCTAAAATACTTCCATTTAATTCAGGAGTCACAATTTCTCCATTTATTTTAAAGAAAATATTCATACTGCCTACTTCTTCAACATATTTTCTTTCTACTCCATCCAGCCATAAAACTTGAGAATAACCACTCTCTTCAGCTACTTCTTGTGCCTTCAAGCTTGAAGCATAGTTTCCTGCTGTTTTAGCTTGCCCCGTTCCACCTGCTACGGCACGAACATAATGGCTTTCAACAGAAATTTTAATGGGATGAATCCCTTCTTTATAGTAGGATCCAACAGGAGACATGATAATCATAAATTTATATGATGCTGCAGGATGAACGCCAAGAGACGGTTCAGTTGAGATAATAAATGGACGAATATATAAAGAAGTCCCTGGCGCCTTTGGTACCCAGTCACTATCAACTTTAACGAGTTCTTTTAAAGCGCTGATCGCTAAGTTTTCATCGATTTCCGGAATACAAAGTCGATCGTTTGACTGATTTAACCTTTGCATATTCCGATCAGGTCTAAACAACAATACTTTTCCATCTTTTGAATGATAAGCTTTTAAACCTTCGAATACCGTCTGTCCGTAATGAAAGATCATCGCTGATGGATCAATCGTAATCGGTTGATAAGGAATAATTCGTGCATCATGCCATCCTTGATCTAAGGAATAATCCATCACAAACATATGATCCGTAAATACTTTACCGAATTCAAGATGTTCAACATCTGGTTTTTGTTTGCGATCTGTAGTTAATGTGATACTAATATTTTCGTTTGACATGATTTTCGTCTCCAATCTAAATATATAAAACTAAATATGAAAAATCTGATAGTAATACTTTATCACAAAAAATAAATTTTTAAAGATAAATTATTTTGAAAAATGCCCAATTTAATTGAATTAAATCGATTCTTTCATTACTATTCCACAATACTTTCTATTTTATCTTTCAGTTTTTTCGCCTTTTCTTTCGCATCTTCAATCTCTTGATCCCATTTTCCTTTCCATTTTGGTACCTCTTCTTTGATTTTTTCTTTTATTTTATCTGTTTGGTCTTTAAACGACTGTTTTTGCTGCTGTTTCTGCTTCCTTTCCTTTATTTGTTTTTCAACTTCCCTTAGCTCCGCTTGTACAGACCTTGTTTTAAATTCTTCATGCTCAATATAAGGCTTAACCTTCTCCATTATCGTCCTAAAAATAGGAACTACCGTTTTAGAGCTGCTTGAAGCTAAATAATGTTGCCGGTCTGTTTGATCATACCCCAGCCAAACTGCACCAACGAGATTTGGGGTGTAACCAACAAACCATTGATCTTTCGTTCCATTAATATCATGATATGGAAGCTGAGTGGAACCCGTTTTTCCCGCTAGTTCTATCCCTGAAATTTGTGTTCCTTTCGCTGTCCCTTCCTCTACAACCCCCAATAACATTGATGTCATTTCTTCTGCTACTTTTTTCGATATTATTTTTTTTGTATTATTTTCATATTCAGCAATCACATTTCCTGTTGGCCCAACAATTTTTGTTATCAGATGACCTTCTTCTTGATTTCCATCATTGGCAAAAACAGAGTATGCTTCGGCTAACTGCAAAGGAGAAATCCCTTTATTCATCCCTCCCAGTGCAATACCGAGGTGACGGTCTTCCTTTTCTAGTGGAATACCAAATTCCCCCAAAGAAGTAATGCCTTTATCCAAGCTAATTTCATTTAACAACCATACTGTGGGCATATTTAATGACTGTGCCACTGCTTCATACATCGGAACTTCCCCTTGAAAAGTACGAGAGAAATTTTCAGGGGCATAGTCGCCAAAAGTCATCCTTTCATCTTTTAAAATAGAAGTCGGTGTATACCCTTCTTCAAGTGCAGGTGTATACACCGCAAGTGGCTTCAACGTGGATCCAGGCTGTGCTTTAATATGTGTTGCTCGGTTAAAACCACGAAACACATAATTCCCTCTACCACCAACAAGACCACGAACTCCAGCTGTTTTAGGATCAAGGAAAACAGCTCCACTTTGGACAAGCATTTCATCCCTACTAGCAGGAAAAAGCGAATCTTCTCTGTATACTTCTTCTAATACTGACTGTATATTTTGATCCATTTCCGTATATATATGATAACCTCTGGTCATAATTTCCTCTTGTGTTAAACCATATTGAGAAATCGCTTCATCTAATACGGCATCTACATAATAAGGATAATCACGCTTTATATAGCTCCCGCCACCATCTTCAAGAATGATTTTTTCTTTTTTAGCCTCTTGATATTCATGATCTGTAATCATTCCTAATTCCTTCATACTCCCTAATACAACATCTCGTCTATCCACTGCACGTTCATAATGATTAAATGGATCAAGAGCTGATGGAGCTTGCAATAATCCAGCAAGCATAGCGGCTTCGCTTATCGTAACGGTGCTAATATCTTTATGAAAATATTTCTGTGCGGCTTGGTCAATACCCCAAGCACCACTTCCAAAGTAAACTTGATTTAAGTACATGTTCAATATCTCGTCTTTTGTATAATGCTTTTCAATTTCAACCGCTAGAAATAATTCTTCTACTTTTCGTCGATATGTTTGTTCATGAGAAAGCAACGCATTTTTTGTGAGTTGCTGTGTAATTGTGCTGCCACCACCTGTAATCCTTCCTGAAAACAGATTATTGAAGAACGCTCTTGAAATACCTTTTATATCAAAGCCATTATGTTCCATAAAACGACGATCTTCAATGGCTATGACTGCATTAGACACATAGTCAGGCAATTTTTTGATATTCACACCTGTTGCTCGGTTCATATCAACTTTTGCGGCTATTTCTCCATCTTTATCATAAATAATAGTGGTTTGACTTAGGCCATCTTGAAGGGATTGAACATTCACCTTTGAAGCCATAAAAGCAAAAAATAAGATGCTTAGTAAAACAAATGATAATCCGACTAATAATAATATTTGCGTCAGGTGTTTCTTTTTCCAAAAACGGCTAGTTACCTCTAATCCTCTTTGAAAAAAGGACAGAATGGGAAGACTAAACCTTTTCCACAATTGTTTAAATAACACCCAAACAAGTTGTAATCTTTTCATTATTTCTCCTTTTATCTTTTAAAAAAGTACATCCTAATTGATCTAATAATAGCTTAAAACAAATAAATTTGGAAAGAAATATAGTCTTTTTGATCGAATTAAAGAGGATACCATACTGCGAATTGAACACCTATTACTGCAAAAAACAGATATAACCATTTTACATCCATCTGCAAATAATTAAATGGCGTGAATTAACTTCACAACCATTATTTTTTGTTTTTTAAAATTTTTCTGATTTTTTTGAAAAAAAGGTGTTCAAGTAATAGGAAATTATATATACTGTATTATAACAACTCGTAATAAAAAAATCTGTACTATAAGAAAGGGATGGATAAAATGACAACAAAACAAAATCAATCTACTCTTAACTTATCAAAAAAAATATGCCCAGAGTGCGGTCAAATGATGAAGGAACAAATTGAATCATATTTAATGGAGTGCGATCGTTGCCTATCAAAAAAACCGGAATAGTATCCTACTCGACGACATGGATTTATTAAAAAAATCTTGGCACCAAAATAAAAAGCCCTTATTCAAGAGGGCTTTTTATTTTAGCAATGAACACTTTTGGGGACCCAACCATTATCATTAGCCGATCTGCGAACACTTTCATTTTAAATATAGTGAATTCATCTCACTCTATTTTAGCTATCTAGCCAATGTGTGTTTGTTTCGCAAGCATTTTTACTTTAATTATCTTATCAATTTTCCCGATCGATAATGGGTACTAATTTTAAGTGGCTTTTTGAATTCCAATCACATACCTAATAGTAAAACATTTATTCTACTATTACTGGATACAATGATCTTAGGGCCTAGAGCTTTCCATAAACGTACAGCTATTGGAAATGTATCAAAATGCTTTTTACACTTTTACTAATTTTCAATGAACTTACTTGTTTTTCATATCTTATTTTGATGATAAAATGAGTAAAAATAAAAACTACACATAAGTGTAGTTTAAATCTTGGGCAGTTCCCGGATCTCTACTGTCATTTCGTGACCACATAGCGGACATTTTAAATCTTCAGATGCAAATTCTTTTCTCATCCAACCGTTACAAGAAGTATCATTACAAGAATACACTTCTACATCCGTCATAATGTTTTCTAATTTATCATCTTGACCCTTTCTGTTAAAAAAAATCGGAATCGCCCCCTAAGTTTTTATGAAAAGTTCGTTCTATTTCCCAGTTCAAAGGGTTTTGAAAAACTTATCATGTACAGTCTCCCCATTTTCTTATATAATGGGTAAAAAATTTGATCATTATTAGTATGATCATAATGAAAAAATTTAACAGAAAAAGAAAAAATAATGATGTACCTACTTTTGAATCCATAAGGTTGAACTTTTTTCTGTTTCATCTCTAAAATGATTAGAGTTCCTATGAAACGGATAAAAATAAACAAGTCCATTTCACAGTATATGCTTTTTTATTTTTTTCATGCAAATACAATTGCAACTCTTATTATACCATAATCCATTTAAAATGAGAGCAAACCAAACTTTTTTAAGATTTAAAAGAGAAAAATACAGAGGTATTTCTAAAAAAGAACGGACAAGCATGCTGTAGCATGTTTGTCCGTAATCGATTAAATAAACTTAAGCATCGTCCGATTTCTTTTTCTCTTGCTGTTCTGCTGAAACGAGTTGTCTTCATTTTCTAGTTGTAAATCTGGTTTTTCTTGTAAATATATCGAGATTTTTGAACGTGGCTCTGTAAAGCTAATCTGAATCCCTGACTTTTTTAACCGATTCACTAAATCAACGAGTTGTTTGCTAGGCATAAGAAAAACTCCTTTAATGTTCTCTTTGATTCTACCTTACAGCATAAATATGAATAAATTATGAATGAACTTTTTAATGATGTTATTGCTTCTTCCTTATTTAATACGAGTTTATTTTACTATTCCCCTGCAATAATTTAAAACTTTCATAAAATTTATTTTTTCATTCACGCGCTCGCTCCTATTAATGATGAAAACACTTTATATGATCTCACTTTCGAGAATCTTTCCAATATCTAGTCGTTTCTCCTGCGTTACAATGCTCAAAAATAAATGAAGTCGCCCTTCTTCATGTAAAATGGTATAATCATATCATATTGTGTTTTGGAGGAATTGACATAGATGATTACTGTTAGCAATGTAGGTCTTCGTTTTGGAGATCGCAAGTTATTTGAAGATGTAAATATTAAATTCACACCTGGAAATTGTTATGGGTTAATCGGTGCAAACGGTGCTGGAAAATCAACCTTTTTAAAAATTTTATCAGGTGATCTTGAACCACAATCAGGTTCTGTCCAATTAGGTCCTGGTGAGCGACTTGCCGTATTGAAGCAAAACCATTTTGAATTTGAAGATGAAGAGGTATTAAAAGTCGTCATTATGGGTCACAGCCGCCTTTATGAGGTCATGCAGGAAAAAGATGCTATTTATATGAAAGCTGATTTTACTGACGAAGATGGGATGAAAGCAGCCGAACTAGAAGGAGAATTTGCCGAGTTAAATGGTTGGGAAGCTGAATCCGAGGCAGCGATTCTATTGAAAGGCCTTGGGGTTGAAGAAGACCTCCATACGAAGAAAATGGTTGAATTAACAGGTGGAGAAAAAGTCAAAGTTTTACTTGCACAAGCACTTTTTGGCAAACCTGATGTACTCTTACTTGATGAGCCTACAAACCATCTCGATATTAAAGCGATTCAGTGGTTAGAAGAATTTTTAATCAACTTTGAAAATACCGTTATCGTTGTTTCCCATGACAGACATTTCTTAAATAAAGTTTGTACGCAAATTGCTGATCTCGACTTTGGAAAAATTCAACTTTATGTTGGGAACTATGATTTCTGGTATGAATCAAGTCAGCTAGCTACGAAAATGGCGCAAGATACAAATAAGAAAAAAGAAGAAAAAATTAAAGAGCTACAAAACTTCATTGCTCGTTTTAGTGCCAATGCTTCAAAATCTAAACAAGCTACCTCACGAAAAAAAATGCTTGATAAAATTACATTGGATGATATCCGACCATCTTCACGTCGCTATCCATATGTTGGCTTCACACCTGATCGTGAAATCGGCAATGATTTATTACGAGTGGATGGAATTTCAAAAACTATTGATGGGGTTAAAGTTTTAGATAATATTAGCTTTATCATGAATAAGGACGATAAAATCGCTCTCGTTGGCACCGACGAAACAGCTAAAACGACGCTTTTCAAAATATTAATGGGTGAATTGGAAGCTGATAGTGGTACTTTCAAGTGGGGCGTTACCACTTCACAAGCTTATTTTCCAAAAGATAACTCACGCTACTTTGAAAATAGTGATGTAAATCTTGTTGATTGGCTGCGTCAATTTTCTCCTCAAGATGACAGCGAAAGCTTTTTAAGAGGTTTCTTAGGCAGAATGCTATTTTCTGGTGAAGAAGTATTAAAAAAAGCTAGTGTCCTTTCTGGTGGCGAAAAGGTTCGTTGTATGCTTTCTAAAATGATGTTGAGTGGTGCCAATGTATTACTGTTAGATGAGCCAACAAACCATCTCGATCTTGAATCGATTACTGCTTTAAATAATGGTCTCATCAACTTTAAAGGTTCATTAATCTTCTCCTCACATGACCACCAGTTTATTCAAACGATCGCTAATCGAATTATTGAATTAACACCAAGTGGACTAGTTGATAAACAAATGGCGTATGATGAATATTTAAATGATAGTGAATTACAAAAGCAAATCGCTCAAATGTATCAAAATTAAAGTCTAAATCAAAAAAACGCAAAGGGAAGCCCTTTGCGTTTTTTTATGAACGTTTTTGTTTGTTTCGTGAAGAGGAGGCTTCTCTCATACCTGTCTCCTCTGTCGTTGTGCCTTGCCCTTTTACGTCTGCAGAGCTTAAGCCAGCTTTAGATGGATCTTGTTTACGTTTTCCCATTATTGTCACACCTCCACCCTTATGTTTCCACCACTCTTCGTATTTATTCTATTAAAAAAGGTGTCAGGCACCGTAAAAAGACAATCGTCTTTTTACGGTGCCTGACACCTAATGCCTTATTTTCGTTTTGAGTTCTTCATATATTCTGCATATTGATCATCTCTCGCTAATGCAGCAATATATTGCCTTTTAACAAAGTGTTCAGCTTCAGTAAAGTCATTAAAGGTAAGTGGCAGTGTTTTTTTATCGTGTTCAATAATCCAAGATTTATTATGTTGCTTAATCAACCACTTTTCCCTATTTTGATTTTCATACAGTGCACCTTCAGGGTTATTTTTCACATTATGCTGATTTTTAGGTGCGTCAATTCTAGATGAATCCAGCGGGAATACTTCATGAACGAAAAGCTTATAAGCTGTTTCAGTCATGGTGCATCCAGAGGCTTTTGCATGACCTCCCCCACCAAATTTCCCTGCCACCGCTGAGACATCGATATGATCATGAATCGTCCGGAAGCTCACTTTTTTACCACCCATGTTCAAAATGACAATATAATCTAAATGGCTATTTTCTTTACCGAGCTCATTTCCTAATTCAGAATGATACATTTCAGCATGAACAATCCCAACACAGTGTTCTTCAATAAAAGTTTGCACGAGTTCACGGTTTTTCTTTCGAATATAACGATTAATTTTTATCTCTTCCATACTTAATAGTTGCTGTTCAAACTCATTAAATGAAAAAGGTTCATCAGACTTTAATCGTTCGATCATTTTTCCTTCAAAATCATCAAGTGAAAGCAATGAAAACAAATCATTAAGCTGCTTGGCTTTTACAAGATTGTTTCTTTCCCAATCCCAAGTATCATACTGGCGAATTAATTCAACAAATTCTTCTATAGAAGACTTAGGTGTAATCCACTGATTATCTAACAAATAATCATAAAATAAAGAGGTTGCCGATGTTAGCCTTCCATCTTCATATTCAACTATAACCTTTGCCCAACTATAATCATTTAGATGCAAGGCTGTTTTATGATGATCAATAAACTGAGCTTTCCCACCTTCTTTGACAAACTGCGCAATTCTTTTACTATTTGCTTCATTGACAGTAAGATCTGTAATCAATAAAGTTTCTTCTTTTAGTTGACTAGATTTGATCGTTTCAAAATAACGTTCAACTTGTGAGTTTAGTCTAGCAACAGAATTATAGTGTACCACTACACCCTCGCCAAAAGCCATTTTTGCTAAAATACCACAACCAAGACCGTCCAAATCATTATGAGTATATAAATGAATCAATATAACCCACCTCTCCTATTTTAAATTGTATGTAAAAGTAAAAACGTAAGAACTTTCACACTTCGGAATGTAGATTAATCCATCCACATCATTATATGTATTTCTTCCTTATCTAAACATTTTAGAATGTCTTATAAGAACATTATAACTTTACCTACCTATTGTCAAAAGGAAATAGTCATTTCCAGCAAAATAACTTATGTTTTGATCAAAATAAGGAATTCAAAAAATTAAAGTCCTTATCAATATTTTTGTACATAATTTGATTTCACTGACAAGTTCACCACCCTTGTCCGCATATAGTAACAGAAGTAAGAAAACTTTGAGATGAAATTATTTTCTTTTAGGAGGAGAAACCGTGAAGTTACTGATCATTAAGAAACGATTTGTATTGTTTAGCTTTATTCTCATTATTTTATTAGCATCTGCAGGAGGATGGTTTTTAATCAATCAAGAAAGTGAAGTCGTATTTGGACAAATAGATAATGATAAAAAAGCACGAGAAATTCATCTTGTGACTGGAGAGTTTTCTTCTAGGTTACCAGACGGAACAAAAATAGAAGGCTACCGCTGGGATCCGGGCACCATTTTCGTTCAAGCAGGAGAAAAAATCAATTTAAATATTTTGGGGATTAATGGAAAAGAACATCCCTTTGTCATAGAAAACACAAATATAAAAGGAATAGTAAACAAAGGAAAAGAAACAGTGATTCCATTACAATTTAACAAAGAAGGAGTATATAGGCTCATCTGTCTTACACATGCAGACAAGGAAAGTGAAGGTCCGATGATTGCCTATATTGTAGTGGATTAATAAAGGATAAAAAACAACTTTATAATATTCATCACAAAAGGAAACTATTAAGATGTAAACAGCTAAATAATACTATTTACGACTCCATTAGTTTTATACAACAGAACCTCTAAATTTTTTTATAATACAGTTTGATAAATAGATGAAATTATTTAAACTATCTAATTTTATAAATCCCATAAAACCTTTATTTATCAACCTTTTTTAACCTTCACAAAAAGTTCAATTATAATGTGATAACTTTCACAATTGTCCTGTTATACTAATGATATAGAAGTTTTGTAACAACTGTTATATCTTTTTTAAAAATCCATTATAACTTATGAGGTGACTAGAAAATGGAACAATGGAACGGCTTTACAAATGGAGTATGGAATAAAGAAGTGAATGTACGTGACTTTATCTTAAAAAACTTTACTGAATATACTGGAAAAGATACTTTTTTAGAAGAACCAACTGAAGCAACAAAGCAACTTTGGGATCAAGTAATGGACTTATCTAAGCAAGAACGTGAAAAAGGTGGCGTTCTTGATATGGATACAGACATCGTTTCAACGATTACTTCACATGGCCCTGGTTATTTAAATCAAGATTTAGAAAAAGTTGTCGGTGTTCAAACAGACAAACCTTTTAAACGTTCATTCCAACCATTTGGTGGTATCCGAATGGCTATGCAAGCTTGTGAAACAAATGGTTTTGAAGCAAATAAAGAATTAGATAAATTCTTTACAGAATATCGCAAAACTCATAATCAAGGTGTATTTGATGCTTACACAGATGAAATGAAACTCGCTCGTAAAACGGCAATTATTACCGGTCTTCCTGATGCATATGGCCGTGGACGTATTATTGGTGACTATCGACGTATCACACTATACGGAATTGACTTCCTTATTGAAGAAAAGAAAAAGGATCTACAAGGCACAAGCAGTGTAATGAGTGAAGATACCATTCGCCTTCGCGAGGAACTTTCAGAACAAATTCGTGCATTAAAAGAAATTAAACAATTAAGTGCAGGCTATGGTTTTGATATTTCAAAACCAGCAACGAATGCAAAAGAAGCATTCCAATGGTTATACTTTGGCTACCTTGCTGCTGTTAAAGAACAAAACGGTGCAGCCATGAGCTTAGGTCGTACATCTACATTCCTTGACATTTATATTGAAAGAGACCTTCAAACTGGTGCCTTAACAGAACAAGAAGCACAAGAATTAGTTGACCATTTTATTATGAAACTTCGCTTAGTTAAATTTGCTCGTACACCTGAATATAATGATTTATTCAGTGGTGACCCTACTTGGGTAACAGAATCAATTGGTGGTATGACTATAGATGGACGTTCTCTTGTTACGAAGAACTCTTTCCGCTTCCTTCATACATTACAAAATCTTGGACCTGCACCAGAACCAAACTTAACTGTTCTTTGGTCTAAAAAGCTTCCTGAGAACTTTAAAATATTCTGTGCAAAAATGTCTATTCTATCAAGTGCGATCCAATATGAAAATGACGACATTATGCTTCCGCATTATGGGGATGACTACGGTATTGCTTGTTGTGTATCAGCGATGAGAATTGGTAAACAAATGCAATTCTTCGGTGCACGTGCAAACCTTGCCAAAACATTACTATATGCGATCAATGGTGGTGTAGATGAAAGATTAAAAATACAAGTAGGTCCTAAATTTGCTCCCATTACAGATGAATATTTAGACTATGATGATGTAATTGAAAAATACGAGCAAATGATGGAATGGCTTGCCGGGTTATATATTAACACATTAAACGTCATTCATTATATGCATGATAAATATAGCTATGAACGTAGTGAAATGGCTCTTCATGATACAGAAATCATTCGTACAATGGCTGCTGGTATTGCAGGACTTAGTGTTGCAGCTGACTCTTTAAGTGCAATTAAATATGCAAAAGTAAAAGTAATCCGTGATGAAGATGGTCTTGCTGTAGATTTTGAAACAGAAGGAGAATCCCCTAAATATGGTAATAATGATGATCGTGTAGACAGTATGGCGGTTAATCTTGTTGAAAGCTTTATGACAAAGCTTCGTAAACATACAACTTACCGTAATTCTATCCATACTCAATCAATCTTAACCATCACATCAAATGTTGTGTACGGTAAGAAAACAGGTAATACACCTGATGGACGTCGTAGTGGCGAACCGTTTGCTCCAGGAGCAAACCCAATGCACGGACGTGACACAAAAGGTGCACTTGCTTCTTTAGCATCAGTAGCAAAAATCCCTTATGAGTCTTCGTTAGATGGTATTTCAAATACCTTCTCTATCGTACCAAAAGCATTAGGAAAAGATGCTGACTCTCGTCATAAAAATCTAGTTTCTATTCTTGATGGTTATTCTATTAAAAAAGGCCATCATCTAAATATTAATGTATTTGATCGTGAAACCTTATTAGATGCCATGGATCACCCAGAAAATTATCCGCAACTTACGATTCGTGTATCTGGATACGCTGTAAACTTTATTAAATTAACAAAAGAACAACAATTAGATGTTATCAACCGTACTTTCCATGATAGCTTATCTAATGTTGGTCCTGCACCTGTTGAAAATCATGAAGTTGTTTCAGCACAGTAAACTATTATTCAAAAATTAGTGATCGGGGTCACCCTTATCACTAATTTTTCACAAACTTCCCCTTTAGTTGTGATGATTCAAAAATTTGAAGGGAGCTTTCAAAATGATCGGAAATATTCATTCAATTGAAACATTTGGAACTGTGGATGGCCCAGGTATTAGATATGTCATTTTTACGCAAGGCTGCCTTCTTCGCTGTCAATTCTGCCATAATGCAGACACTTGGGAGATCGGAACTGGAAAACAAATGTCTGTAGCTGAAATTATCGAAGATTTAACTTCCTATCTTCCTTTTATTGAATCGTCAGGTGGAGGTATTACAGTTAGTGGTGGCGAGCCCTTGTTACAAATTCCCTTCCTTATTGAGTTATTTAAGGAGTGTAAAAAATTAGGTATTCATACAGCAATTGATTCTTCAGGTGGTTGTTATTCAACAGCACCCCTTTTTCAAGAACAATTAAGCGAGCTATTAACATACACAGACTTAATTTTATTGGATGTAAAACATATTAATCGAAAAAAACATATTACATTAACAGGGATGGCAAATGATCATATTATCGAATTTGCTCGTCTTCTCTCAGAACGTAAAATTCCAGTTTGGATTCGCCATGTTCTTGTTCCTACCATTTCTGATGATGAGCAAGATTTAAATGAACTTGGTGATTTTATAAGTACATTAAAAAATGTCAAGAAGCTTGAAATCCTCCCTTATCATAAGCTCGGTGTTTATAAATGGGAAGCTCTTGGTTTAGATTATCCTCTGAAAGATATAGAACCGCCAAGTGATGAAAAAGTGGAAAAAGCCTATCAAATATTAACAAAAAAACTCACCTTTATATAGAAAAGATCGCTATCCTGAATGAAGGATAGCGATCTTTTCTATATTGATTGACTTACTTCCACCATTCGTCAAACATGGTTGTTGGCATTTCCCTTTTATGTTGAGTAGTCGAATATCTTTTTTCAATTTTTTCTGCTATTTTTGATGAGACGTCTTTACCCTCTAAGTAATCATCGAGTTCATCATAAGTTATTCCCAGTTCCGTCTCATCTGCCTGTCCCGGTTTCCCATCTAGTAAATCAGCTGTTGGAACTTTTAAATATATACTCTCCGCTGCACCAAGTTCTTTTAATAGTCTCCTGCCTTGTCTTTTCGTCAAGCCTGATAATGGAAGAATATCAGCTCCTCCATCACCATATTTTGTGTAAAATCCTGTAACAGCCTCAGCCGCATGATCTGTTCCAATCACAAGCAATCCCTCTTGGCCACCTATTGCGTATTGAGCAATCATGCGCATTCTAGCCTTTACATTCCCTTTATGATAATCTCTTAAAGGATCTCCACTTGTTTGTTTATTATATTCAGTTTGAACTGCATCAACTGCTGCCGCAATATTAAATATAAATTCTTGATCTGCCTGAATAAATCGAAGAGCTTTCTTAGCATCATTTTCATCCTGTTGTACCCCATATGGCAACCGAACAGCAATAAATTTCACATCATGTCCTTCTATTCTTAATTCTTCAACTGCTAACTGGGCAAGTCTCCCTGCTAGCGAAGAATCTTGACCACCGCTAACTCCAAGAACAAATCCTTTTGCATTCGTTTTAAGAACATACTCTTTTAAAAACTGAATTCTTTTTCGTATTTCCATCTTTGGATCAATATCTGACTGAATATGTAGTTCCTTTATTATTTTCTTTTGTATGTTCAAACTACATGCCACTCCTTCCTATTTTCTTATCAACCATTACTTTGCATCATCTATATTTGTACTTACTTTATCACTAACAAGTTCAATATTTCGTCGTTTATTTTCCCAACATTTTGGACTTAAATCGACTGGATATTCCTCCGGATTTAATGATCGCTTATATTCATCCCATAGGTAATTTAAATTTTGGTGGCAAAAGGCCTGTATCCTAGCAAGCGTCGGTAGATCATAGACAACTTCCCCATTAATAAAAATATCATAATGAAGATCTCGGGCTTCAAAATTAGTAACATCTTTTTTAATATATGTATGGACAGGATGAAACATTTGCAAATATCTTTCTTCATTTGGATTTTCATCATCCAAAGTAATATAATCCCCCTCAGATTTTTGATTGGCTAAATTAATGATTCGGTAGACCTTCTTTAAGCCTGGTGTAGACACCTTTTCTGGATTTCCACTAATTTTAATTGTATCAACCATGTTCCCTTGTTCATTTTCAATGGAAACGATTTTATAAACAGCTCCTAAAGCAGGTTCATCATAGCCAGTAATCAACTTCGTACCAACTCCCCAAGTATCAATTTTTGCACCTTGGGATTTTAAGTTCATAATCGTATATTCATCAAGATCATTTGAAGCGATGATTTTTGCATTTAGAAAACCGGCATCATCCAGCATTTTTCGTGCTTCCTTTGATAAATAGGCAAGGTCTCCACTATCAAGACGGATACCAATAAAGTTGATCGAATCACCTAATTCCTTTGCGACTTTAATCGCATTAGGCACTCCTGAACGCAATGTATCATATGTATCAACTAAAAACACGCAATCTTTATGACGACGTGCATATTTATGAAAAGCAGTGTATTCGTCGATATAGGCTTGAATAAGTGAATGTGCATGTGTTCCAGAAACAGGTATTCCAAATATCTTTCCTGCACGGACATTGGATGTTGCACTAAAACCACCAATATAGGCAGCCCGGGTCCCCCATATCGCTGCATCCATTTCTTGTGCCCTTCTTGTTCCAAATTCCATTGCTATCTCATTGCCAATGACATATTTAATTCTCGCGGCTTTCGTCGCAATTAAGGTTTGATAGTTCACAATATTCAAGATTGCGGTTTCAATTAATTGTGCTTCTGCAAGGGTTGCCTCAATTCGCATAAGAGGTTCATTGGCGAATACAATTTCACCTTCAGCCATTGAACGAACGGTCCCTGTAAAACGTAGGTTTTTCAAATAATCAAGAAAGTCATCTTGATACCCTAATTCATTTCGTAGATAATTGATATCACTATCCGTAAATTGTAGTTTATTTAAAAAATCAACTACCTTTTCTAAACCAGCAAAAACCGCATAACCGTTACCAAAAGGTAATTTCCGGAAATAGACCTCAAAAACCGCTTTTCGGTTATGCATTCCGTCTTCCCAATACGTTTCCATCATATTAATTTGATATAAATCAGTATGTAAAGCAAAACTGTCATCCAAAAATCTTTCTCCCATGGCTAAACCTCCAATAATTCCACTCATCTCATTTAATACCAAGTAAAAGTAATCCATTTATCATAAATTGTTTTTTTACGTTATTTTTATTATAACTTTAAATAATGAATTGTCTACTTGACAAATAGCACTTACTTCTATGTCATTCCGTTTATTAATTAAAAAGTACCGTCGCATTGCTTAAATATGAAAAATCTTATATACTTGCAAAAAAATACTTAACTATATGATCTACTGATCCGAGGTGACGATGTTGTTTGAATTTATATTGGATACCACCAATTCACAAGTGGATTATACCTTATATTGCGCTATTCTATTAGGACTTACAGTCAAATTTTTCTGGATATGGAATATCGAATTTGAATTTGTTCATTCCATTAATACTTCCTCTGACTCGGACATGCACATCAAAGCAAAAAGTCTATTATTACAAATCGAACGTCAAATGCATAGCCATTCTCGACTTATCTGGATTGTTACATATATAAGAAGAAAAGAAAGTCCCGATGATGAACCAGACAATGCTATCTCCTCAACACTTTTGTTAATTTAAATCATAACATTGGAGGAAATAGTAAGCATGAAAATAAAGAAAATCATTTTAATGATTACCCTACTAACATTTACTACAACCTTTTTATCTGCTTGTTCAACAGACAGTGGGCAGAATTCTGATTTTTTCCACACCTATTTTGTCGAACCGTTTACAGCCTTAATTCTTGGGACTGCTCATATTTTTAATGATAATTATGGTATGGGTATTATTTTAGTTACCTTACTTGTACGCATTACCTTACTACCGTTACTGCTAAAACAGTATAAAACACAGGCAAACATGAAAGAAAAAATGGATTTAATAAAACCCGAAATGGATGAGATACAGAAAAAATTAAAAGGGGAAAAAGACTCTAAGGAACAACAAAAGCTACAAAAGGAAATGATGGGTTTATACCAAAAACATGGAGTCAATCCATTGAATATGGGGTGTTTACCTTTACTCATTCAAATGCCGATCTTAATGGCCTTTTATTATGCTATTCGTGACTCATATGAAATAGCAACCCATTCATTTTTATGGTTTAATCTTGGTCAGCCTGATATTTGGCTAACAGCCCTTGCAGGTGTCGTTTATTATTTCCAATTTAAAATTTCTCAATCAAACATGCCTATACAGCAGCAAGAACAAATGAAATACATGGGCCTACTTTCTCCTATCATGATTGTATTTGTTTCATTTAATGCTCCTGCAGCCCTTCCTCTTTATTGGGTAGTTGGTGGTATCTTTCTCATTTTCCAAACATACTTAGGACGAAAAATATACCAAACTCCTAAGCCTATAACAAACGCAAGCATACAAAAGGGATAAGGACAAAAGCAATTAGGCTAACTTATAAGTTATACACCATTCTCAAAGCTATTGTTTCCTATAGATTTAAACCTGTCAGCGAATTGCTGGCAGGTTTTCTTCATTGTTAGCCCTTTATAAAATCCTACTGTAACTATTTATTAAATTGGAAATTTCCTAAACGGATAATTAATAGTAAGCGTGTAAAACTAAACACGTACAATTATTTAAGGAGGTTTTAAAATGAAGTGGAGAGCTTTACTAACTGCTGCTTCCCTATCGTCACTACTCCTCGGTGCTTGTGGGACAAACAATGATATGGATGATACTGCCCTACGAAACCAAGATAACCCTGAATTGAGAAATGTCGGATATAATACAAACGATAATATGGGTCTCAATAACAACACATATGGCACTGTTAATAACGCCAATAATTACAATGCTACAACAAATTTGAATGATCGAACCAACACAATGCACAACATCAATAATAATAATGAGAATCGGAATCGGATAGATGTAGCAGATAAAGCTGCTGACAAAATTGTAGAAATGCGTGAAGTAGATCGAGCAAATGTTATTGTTACAGACAATAATGCATACGTAGCCGCAAAATTGGCAGATAATGCTAGTAAGAAACTATCTAAAGATGTTGAGAAGAAAATTTCTGATCTTGTGAAATCAACAAATCGAGATATTGATCATGTGTATGTATCCATAAATCCTGATTTTTATAATCGAACGACGTCCTATGCAAATGATATTCGAGACGGACGACCTATTGATGGATTTTTTAATGAGTTCGGTGAATTAGTGCGTCGAGTTTTCCCAACTGAAAGATAAATATAGTGAGGGTTATGATTGTCCGTTAGTTATGTTATGTAATCTAATCTAACTAGCAGTAATCATTCCCCCTCATTGTTTTATTTATACGTTCTCGAAATAGTCTTTGTAGAACCCACCAACTTTTCCTGTATTATCAACAATGAAATAAAATTCCTCTGTTTCATTTTTTACATCATATGTATTACCAGGTGTTAATACATGATTGACAATATATTTCTTTGCATTAGTGTGTACACACTTTACTTTTTTAACCGTTTTTCGTTCATGCCAGTCTAAATGAATCATTTTGATTGCTCCTTCATATCGATTTACTTTTTAGTATATATAATTCCCCCTCTTCAAGGCAACCACATATTAACTCAACATTTTCTTTTATCTATATGATTAAAAATCACACATCTAATTCTAAGGGATTACAGTGACGACTTTTATTTGATCAACTTAAGAATAATGACAATTTCATTAAAGTTTTACTAAATTATTTTCAATTCTTCATAAAATATTTAAAATAGAATAATATTGAATATTCTATCCTTTAGCTTGGAGGTATGCTCAATGAAGATTATGAGTAATGAACAATTGATCGTCTCTTATCGTGATGCATTAAAGTCAGGTGAAGAAAAAGAGTGGATTAGGGTATTGCAAGGAGAAATAAAGAAACGTGGTTTGAACCCGACAATCTGTTAATAAAAAGAAACAAAGGGACCCTTTGCTTCTTTTTCAGGCTGTTGAGAAAGTTTTTTTCTCAACAGCTTTTTTTGAGTTTAAGTGAGTTCTTGCCTGTCAAGACTGCTATTTGCTAATTATTGAAGTTTATGATTTCTTTTCATTTATTTTATTCAGCTACAACGCCTAGCCACTCGAGGTCTTAAGCTTGGCGCGGCTGATCAAGGCGTCTTCGCTTTTATTTTAAGCTTCGAACAGTAATGATTCTGGATCTTCTATTAAATCCTTTATATGCTTTAAGAACGTAACTGCTTCTTTTCCATCAACAATTCTATGATCGTATGATAAAGCAATATACATCATTGGACGATTTTCCATTTTTTCAGCATCAATTGCAACAGGACGAAGCTGAATCGAATGCATTCCCAGAATGGCTACTTGTGGTCCATTTAAAATAGGTGTAGATAGCAATGAACCAAATACTCCACCATTTGTGATGGTAAACGTTCCACCTTGTAAATCGTGCAACCCTAATTTATTATCACGAGCTTTTTCAGCTAAATCCAATATTTCCTTTTCAATTTCCGCAAAATTCTTCCGATCTGCATCACGAACAACTGGAACTACTAAGCCTTCATTAGCAGACACAGCAATACCGATATCATAATACTTCTTTAAAAGGATTTCATCTCCTTGAATTTCAGCATTAATTAATGGCCATTTTTTCAATGCGGCTACAGCTGCTTTTGTAAAGAAAGACATAAAGCCCAGCTTCACATCATTTTCAGCAAAAAATTGATCTTTTCGACGTTTCCGCAAATTCATTACATTCATCATATCAATCTCATTAAAGGTTGTAAGCATGGCAGCTGTCTGCTGTACTTCAACTAATCGTTTTGCAATCGTTTGACGCCGCCGTGTCATACGAACTCTTTCAACCGGTTTATCACGATCCTCAAAAAACAAAGCCTTCTCAGTCGACTTTTGTGAAGACGCTGGTACAGATGTAACAATTTCTTTAGTTGTATCATAACTTGAAACGTCTTGAGGACGCACTCTGCCAAGAGGATCAACCGTTGGAACTTGAGTAAGATCGATCCCTTTTTCACGAGCTAATTTTCTTGCTGCTGGAGATGCAATTGGACGTTGTTTTTTTTCTACATTAGATAGAGTAAACGTTGATTGATCCTCCTGATTATTTGATGAATGAACTGATCTTTCAACAATATCTTTTTCTTCAACCAATGTAGCATCTGATCCAGAGTTAGTTGAGGCTACTGAATCTTTTACAACTGCAATCGTTTCTCCAACTTTAACGGTGTCCCCTTCCTTAGCTTTTAAATCAGATAATATTCCGCTGTATTCAGAAATGATTTCCACATTTACTTTGTCCGTCTCAAGTTCAACGATATAATCGCCTTTGTTCACAGTGTCTCCAATTTTTTTTAACCATTGTGCCACTGTACCTTCCGTAATCGATTCAGCTAGTTCTGGTACTTTGATTTCAGCCATCTTAATATCCCCCTTTTGTTAATGCTGCTGTAATGATCCGTGCTTGATCTTTTTTATGAACATTCGGATCCCCTTCTGCAGGACTTGATCTACGACGTCGACCTAAATAAGATACAATCGTATTACTAGAGGAATACGTTCTTAAGAATGGTTCTACAAAATGCCAAGCTCCCATATTTTTTGGTTCTTCCTGAACCCAAACGATTTCTTTCACATGAGGATATCGTTTAATAATTCGTTCAATCTCACTCTCTGGGAATGGATAAATTTCTTCAATTCGTACAAGGTGAAGCCAATCTGTTTCACTCTCAGTATTTAATTTTTCTGCTAAATCAATGGCCACCTTTCCAGTAGAAAATACAATCCTTTGGACTTTTTCTATTTTTTCTAAAAGATCAGGCTGCTCAATAACAGATTGGAATTCACCCTCACTTAGCTCTAACCCATTTGATGCTACTAATGGATTACGAAGCAAGCTCTTTGGCGTCATAATGACAAGTGGGCGAACTTCTTCTCTATTTAAAATCATCGCTTGACGTCTTAAGATATGGAAATATTGGGCTGCATTCGTTAAATTGGCCACTGTCCAGTTGTTTTCCGCTGCGAGTAAAAGAAAACGTTCGAGCCTTCCACTTGAATGCTCTGGCCCCTGTCCTTCATAACCATGCGGAAGCAGCATGACTAGGCCAGATTTTTGTCCCCATTTTGCTCGACCTGCAGCAATAAACTGATCAAAAATCACTTGAGCTGAATTGGCAAAATCACCGTATTGAGCTTCCCATAGCACGAGCGTTTCAGGAGCAAATACATTATAACCATATTCAAATCCAAGGACAGACCCTTCTGAAAGAGGGCTGTTATGAATAGCAAAGGAAGCCTTTGCCGTTGATAATACATGAAGAGGAGAAAATCCTTTTCCTGTACTGCTATCATGAAGAACTAAATTTCTTTGTGCAAAGGTCCCTCTTTCTGAGTCTTGTCCCGTGATTCGAATAGGCGTCCCATCTGATAAGATCGTTGCAAATGCAAGTGTTTCTGCTAGACCCCAATCTACTTTCCCATCACCTTCCAATGCATTTCGTCTACGTTGGAGTATTTTTTCAAGTTTATTAAATACTTGAACTGACTCTGGCCAGGCTAATAACTCTTGATTAATCTGCTGTAATTGTTCTAGCGGAACAGCCGTTTTTACTTTTCCAAAACCTTTTTCAATCTTTTCAGGCGGATTTTTAATCATCGCTTCTTGCTTCTTATCTGTAACTTGTTCATATGCTTTTTGCAACTTTGTACCAACACCCGTTTCAATGCTCTGTTTCAGTTCTTCTGTTAAAATGCCCTCTTCTAATAATTTATTTCCATATATTTCTTTAACAGTTGGGTGTTGATGAATGATCCTATACATAAGAGGATTTGTTGTCATTGGCTCATCCATTTCGTTATGACCAAATCGGCGGTAGCCAATTAAATCAATCAAAAAGTCTTTATGAAACATTTCACGATATTCACAAGCGAGTATCGCTGCCTCGATACAACTTTCAGGGTCATCTGCATTGACATGAACAATTGGAACTTCAAACCCTTTAGCCAAATCACTTGCATATCTAGTTGAACGCGAGTCACTAGATTCAGTTGTAAATCCAATCATGTTATTAGCAATGATATGAATGGACCCTCCTGTACGATATCCTTTCAAATTACCAAGGTTCAAGGTTTCAGCCACAATCCCTTGTCCTGGAAAAGCGGCATCACCATGAATGATAATAGAAAGAGCTAATGCCGGATTTTCCTTCGGATAACCTGCTTCGTCTCGATTATCTTGTGCAGCTCGTGTAAATCCTTCTACGATAGCACCAACAAACTCTAAATGACTTGGATTATTAGCTAAGTTTAAATGCACATTTTGTGTACTTTCTTTTTTCATTTGTCGTTCCAGACCCAAATGATATTTCACATCGCCCGTCCAGCCAAAATTAATTCCGATTGAACCTTCTGATGGAACTAATTTTTTATTTGGTGCATGCTGAAATTCAGCAAAAATAATTTCATATGGCTTACCCAGTATGTGGGCAAGAACATTTAAACGACCACGGTGAGCCATCCCCATATTAATCGTAGTTGCACCTCCCATGACCGATCCTGTAATCAGTTCATCTAGTAAAGGTATCATAGCGTCAAGACCTTCAATGGAAAACCGTTTCTGACCTACGTATGTGCGATGAAGAAACCTTTCGAACTCTTCTACTTCTGTTAATCGCTTAAACAAATTTATTTTATTTTCCTTTTTTAATGTAGAAAGTAACGACCCTTTTTCAACTTTTTGCTGTAACCACTTTTTTTCTTCAATATTACTTACATGATGAAATTCAAAAGCTAACTTACCTGTATAGACTTGTTTTAAATAGTCAAATGCTTCATACCCATTTTGAGTCGTTTCCGGCACATCTGGACATAGAATCTCTGCTGGTATCGCCTCTAAATCAGCTTTACTTAATCCGTAATGAGCGGGATCCAAGTGGCTGATTTCCGGAATATGATCATGTAAAGGATAGATATCTGCTGCTAAATGTCCATAATCACGTGTTTTATCAGCTAATTTAAGGACTGCCTTTACCTTTTGATACCATTCATTTGACAAGTTTTCCTTCATTCCTAGTAGACTAGTCTTCGGTTTCTCTCGTGATCCCCATTCATGAAAATACTGTCTCATTTCCTCATCAACCGACTGCGGATCTTCTAAATATTTTTCATACAACTCCATCACATAGCCAAGGTTAGGGCCATGAAATTGTTCTTGAAGGAGACTTAACCCCTTGTTTCGCTTACTCATCAAAAAAAGACCTCCACCTTCGTTTTATAAAAGGATCAAGTACATCTATCCTCTTTGTTCTCAAAAATAAAAAAATTCATTTAAAAAATATATATTTAATTAATTCAGAATATAAACTATTTTGTTAATATTTTAACATCATTACTTTCATGCTACAAAATTTTTAAACTTTTTCATCTAACTTATATACATAAGACTTCCATCAGCGGGGATTTTACTGCCCGTTAAGAGTGGGATAAAATAAATGCGATATTTTTTTCTAAAATAAAAAAACCAGGTTACACCCGGTTTTTTTAGAAATTATCAATTTAATAGTTTCTATAAAAGGAAGTAAACCACACATCCTCTTCTTTGCATCGCATATTTATCATTATTCTATAATTGTTTTTATATCAGCAATTATTGACAAATTTCGAAAAAAGAATTGCATGTTTTCATTTTTTATAGTAAAGTTTAATAAATTAATGTTTTTCTTATCAAGAGAGGTAGAGGGTATGGCCCAAGGACACCTCAGCAACCTTCAATGGCATCACATTGAAAAGGTGCTAATTCCAGCAAGTTTCTGATAAACTTGAAAGATAAGAAGAAGTCCTGTTTATTCATTTAAACGAAAGTCTTCTTCTCCAAGAAGACTTTTTTTATTTATAAAAAGCGATCTTCTTAACCCAGTATACTAATAGGATAAATCAATATATTAAAGTGGTTAGGGACACTAGTTCCCCCCTTTTTTTAAGGAGTGTTTTACATGTATAAAACAGATACAAAATTAGCGCAAATCGGTAATCGAAGCGAACAAACAACAGGAGCAGTCAATATGCCCGTCTATTTTTCAACTGCATATCGCCACGAGGGAATCGGTCAATCAACCGGATTTGATTATAGTCGAACAGGTAATCCCACAAGACAAACCCTTGAAAAAGCGATTGCTGATTTAGAAGGCGGAGATCAAGGATATGCTTGTAGCTCTGGAATGGCAGCAATCTTCACCGTTCTTTCTCTATTTCAATCAGGTGATGAATGGGTTGTCTCAAAAGATTTATATGGAGGTACTTATCGTCTACTTGAAGAAGGATTTCAAAAATGGGGATTACGATGTCGATATACAAATACAAGTAATGTGCAAAACATTGAAAATGAAATCACTCCCCAAACAAAAGCGATTTTTCTTGAAACTCCGACAAATCCTCTTATGGAGAAAACGGATATTTCAGAAGCAGCACGCATTGCTAAAAAACACAATGTATTGCTCATTGTCGACAATACATTTTATACCCCTGTTCTTCAACAGCCGATTGAATTAGGAGCAGATATTGTTATTCATAGTGCGACAAAATATTTAGGTGGTCACAATGATGTTCTTGCTGGGTTAATCGTTGCCAAAGGAGAAGAGCTTTGCCAAGAAATCGCTAAATATCACAATGCAGCAGGAGCTGTTTTAAGCCCGTTTGATTCATGGCTCTTAATGCGCGGCATGAAAACACTCTCATTAAGAATGGAACGTCATGAGAAAAATGCTCGTGAAATCGTTCAATTTTTGGAAAAGCACGATGGGATTACAGACGTTTTATATCCAGGAAATGGCGGAATGGTCTCTTTTCGCATTTTAGATGAAACATGGGTAAACCCTTTCTTACAACAATTAAAATTAATTAGTTTTGCTGAAAGTCTAGGTGGCGTGGAAAGCCTTATTACCTACCCTGCAACACAAACACATGCCGATATACCTGAGGAAATCCGTAATGAAACAGGGGTCGATAATCGTTTATTACGTTTTTCCGTAGGCATTGAAGATGTTCAGGATTTAATCCAGGATTTAACAGAAGCACTCGCTACAGTAAAAAAGGAGGTCACTATTCATGAGTAATTCATATTCTTTTCAAACCAATTTACTTCATAATAAACATAAATTAGATCCAGCTACAGGAGCGGTTAGTGTGCCGATTCAGCATGCTTCTACCTTTCATCAATCAGATATTGACTCATTTGGGAAATACGATTATAGCCGAAGCGCTAATCCAACAAGAGAAGCACTAGAAGAAGTAATTGCTGAATTAGAAGAAGGTTGCAGAGGTTTTGCCTTTTCTTCTGGGATGGCTGCGATTTCGACTGCATTTCTATTGCTTTCCAAGGACGATCATGTCGTGATTACAGAAGATGTCTATGGTGGAACATTCCGAATGGTATCCCAAGTTCTTACTCGTTTCGGAATCAGCCATACGTTTGTTGATATGACAAACCTTGAAGAGGTAAGAAATGCGATTCGTCCAAATACAAAACTCTTTTATGTCGAGACTCCTTCTAATCCGACATTAAAAGTAACGGATATTAAGGCAGTTAGTAAACTAGCGAAAGAACATCATGCATTAACATTCGTCGATAATACGTTTTTAACACCAGCTTTGCAAAAACCACTTACGCTTGGAGCAGACATTGTTTTGCATAGTGCCACAAAATTCTTATCCGGACATAGTGATGTTGTCGCAGGTCTTGCCGTTGTGAAAGACCCAGCTCTAGCCGATAAACTTGCCTTTTTACAAAATTCATTTGGTGCAGTTCTAGGTGTTCAAGATGCATGGCTTGTCCTTCGTGGGTTAAAGACCTTACATGTTCGCCTAGAACATTCCGTTCAAGCAGCAGAAAAACTAGCAAGATTTTTCCAAGAACATCCACTTGTCAATAAAGTGTACTATCCTGGGCTTAGTGATCATCCGCAATATGATATACAAAATTCTCAAGCAACATCAGCCGGCGCCGTTTTTTCCTTTGATTTGAAAAATGAGGCTGTGATGAGAACTTTTGTTGAAAATGTAACGATTCCTGTTTTTGCGGTAAGTCTTGGTGCAGTAGAATCAATCCTTTCTTATCCAGCAAAAATGTCTCATGCCGCTATGCCTGAAAGCGAACGCACACAGCGTGGAATTACGAACAGCTTGCTACGTCTTTCTGTTGGACTAGAAAATCCAGACGATTTGATTCAAGACTTTTCAAATGCTCTTGAAAAAGCCAATCAATCAAATTTAATTTATGATCGAGGTTAATAAAATGAACTTTTTAAAAAAAATGGAAAAAGAAATATTAATTGCTGATGGCGCCATGGGTACTCTTCTCTACTCTTATGGAAAAGATAATTGTTTGGAACAATTAAATCTATCACATTCTGAGCAGATCATTAGAATTCATCAAGCGTATTTAGATGCCGGTGCTGACATCATCCAAACAAATACCTATGCGGCTAACGCCTTAAAGCTTAGCCGCTATGGATTAGAAGACTCAGTAAAGGAAATTAACAGTGCCGCTGCTAAGAATGCCAAACAAGCCCTAACAGCAGCACAAACAGACGCATACATCATTGGAAGTATGGGCGGAAATCGAGGAATTAATCCTCAAACTGTTTCAATTGACGAAATTAAAAGAAGTTTTCATGAACAATTGTCCTATCTATTATTAGAAGGTATAGATGGTATTTTACTAGAAACATATTATGATTTAGAAGAATTAGAAACCGTACTATCGATTGCGAGAAAAGAAACCGATTTGCCAATTATTGCTCAAGTATCGATGCAGGAAGTAGGTTTTCTGCAAAACCATATGCCAATTGCTGATGCCATACAGCGATTAGAAAGTTTGGGCGCAGATATTGTAGGAATAAACTGCCGATTTGGCCCACATCATATGCTCATGGCATTAGAACAAGCACCTATTCCATCTAAAGCATACTTATCCGCTTATCCAAATGCGGGTCTTCCTTCTTATACAGATGGTGTTTTTCATTATGATGGGAACGCAGACTATTTCCGAAAATCAGCTCAGTCTTTCCGTGAACAAGGCGTGCGATTACTCGGCGGTTGCTGCGGAACAACACCTGAGCATATTCATGCATTCGCTACTGAACTTAAAGGAACTGCACCGATTCACGAGAAAAATCTAAAAATCAAAGAAGAAAAAATCGTCGTTACATCTAAGACCGTAGCACGTGAGCTCCCGCCTCTTCAAGACATTGTAAAAGAACGACCGTCTGTTATTGTCGAGTTAGACCCACCTAGAAAACTTGATACAACAAAGTTTTTTGAAGGGGCAAAAGCATTGAAAGAAAAAGGGATTGATGCAATTACTTTAGCTGATAATTCCCTTGCCTCACCGAGGATCTCTAACTCTGCTTTAGGGCATTTAGTCAAAACAAAAATAGGATTAAGACCACTTATTCATTTAACCTGTCGAGATCGTAATATGATTGGTTTGCAATCACATTTAATGGGATTACACACTCTGGGTTTAAATGATCTGTTAGCAATTACAGGTGATCCTGCGAGAGTTGGTGATTTCCCTGGGGCCTCATCTGTTTATGATGTATCTTCATTTGAACTCATTCAAATGATTAAGCAATTAAATGAAGGGTTATCACTTTCTGGAAAAGACTTAGGCCAAAAAACATCTTTCTCTGTTGCAGCTGCCTTTAATCCAAATGTTCGCCAAGTTGATAAAGCTGTAAAAAGACTCGAGAAAAAAATCTCATTTGGAGCAGATTATTTTATTACTCAGCCTGTCTATTCCGAAGAAAAACTCATTCGTATTCACGAAGAAACGAAACATTTAGATACCCCTATTTATATAGGTCTAATGCCACTAACAAGCAGTAAAAATGCAGAATTTCTTCATCATGAAGTACCAGGAATCAAAATTGCTGATTCGATTAGAGACTCCATGGCGTCCTTAAAAGATGATCCTATTCAGTCAGCAATGGAAGGAATTAAGATTACAAAATCGTTAATCGATGTAGCTGCAGAATTATTCAATGGAATTTATTTGATAACTCCTTTTATGAGATATGAAATGTCTGTAGAATTATCCGAATATGCTCGTTTAGCAACTGAGAAATTTAGGAGGAACCATCATGTCAAAAGCATCAATAACTGAACAAATGAATAAAAAGATTCTCATTATGGATGGGGCCATGGGAACGATGCTCCAAGAAGCTAACCTCTCAGCAGATGACTTTGGTGGAGAACAATTGGAAGGCTGTAATGAAAATTTAACCCTCACACGACCTGACGTAATTGAGTCGATTCATCGGCAATATTTAGAAGCAGGTGCTGATATCATTGAAACGAATACGTTTGGGGCAACTCAAATTGTGCTTGATGAATATGGACTTGGTACAAAAGCTTATGAGATTAATAAAGTGGCTGCCGAGATTGCGCGAAGTGTAGCGGACAGCCTCTCTACCCCTTCTTGGCCTCGGTTTGTTGCTGGTTCAATGGGACCGACAACAAAAACGTTGAGCGTCACAGGTGGGGCGACATTTGAAGAGTTGATTCAGAACTATGAAGAACAAGCTCGTGGTCTAATCGATGGGGATGTTGATGTTCTCTTATTAGAAACCAGTCAAGATTTATTAAATGTAAAAGCAGGATTTATCGGCATACAACAAGCCTATGAAAAAACTGGAATCACTCTACCGCTTATGATTTCCGGCACAATTGAACCAATGGGGACAACTTTAGCAGGACAATCAATTGAAGCGTTCTACATTTCAATTGAACATATGAACCCAATTGCGGTTGGATTAAACTGTGCAACAGGTCCAGAATTCATGCAAGACCATATTCGTTCGCTTTCAGGTCTTTCTACCATTGCGGTTAGCTGTTATCCGAATGCTGGGCTACCCGACGAAGAAGGTCATTATCATGAAACGCCTGAATCATTAGCGCAAAAATTGTCTGGATTTGCCGAAGAAGGCTGGCTTAACATCGTCGGTGGGTGCTGTGGAACGACTCCTGGGCATATTCAAGCCCTTGCAAATACCATGCAGAAGTTCCAACCAAGACAACGTAAAGATCATCATCTTCACATGGTATCGGGTATTGAACCGTTCATTTATGACGATCCCACTCTCCGCCCGATCATGGTTGGTGAACGAACAAATGTCATTGGATCTAGAAAGTTTAAACGTCTCATTGCAGAAGGTAAATTTGAAGAAGCAGCTGAAATTGCGCGAGCTCAAGTAAGAAAAGGAGCCCATGTCATTGATGTTTGTCTTGCAGACCCTGACCGTGATGAAATCACAGACATGGAAAGCTTTATTAAAGAAGCGGTCAAGAAAGTAAAGGTTCCACTTGTCATCGATTCAACCGATGATGCGGTAATTGAAAAGGCCCTCTCCTACTCACAAGGAAAAGCCATTATCAATTCGATCAACCTTGAAGACGGAGAAGAACGCTTTGAAGCTATTGCTCCCCTTGTTCATAAGTATGGTGCTGCTGTTGTGGTTGGTACGATTGATGAAAAAGGAATGGGTGTTAGTGCAGATAACAAACTAGAAATTGCTGAGCGATCGTATCAATTATTAGTCGAGAAATACGGTATCCCTCCTCAAGATATTATTTTTGACCCACTTGTATTTCCAGTAGGAACAGGGGATGAACAGTATATTGGTTCCGCCAAAGCAACTGTAGAAGGAATCCGTTTGATTAAAGAAAAATTTCCTGAAGTGCAAACGATTCTTGGGGTAAGCAATGTTTCATTTGGTCTCCCACCAGTTGGCCGTGAAATTTTAAATTCAATCTTTTTATATCATTGCACACTAGCAGGACTTGATTATGCGATTGTTAATACAGAAAAACTAGAACGATTTGCATCGATTTCAAAAGAAGAAGTAGCACTCGCTGAAAAACTTCTTTTTGAAACAACTGATGAATCATTGGCAATATTTACTGAGTACTACCGCGGTAAGAAAAAAGAAACAAAAAGTGGTCTCCCAGATATGACTTTAAGGGAAAGGCTCGCCTACTATGTGATTGAAGGAACAAAGGAAGGCTTAATTCCTGATTTGGAGCTGGCTTTGAAAGAGTATCCAGCACCACTTGATATTATTAACGGACCGTTAATGGATGGAATGAAAGAAGTCGGTCGCCTTTTTAATGAAAACCAACTAATTGTTGCGGAAGTACTACAAAGTGCAGAAGTCATGAAAGCATCTGTTGCCTATTTAGAGCCTTTTATGGAAAGTAATGATACTTCTGCGGCAAAGGGGACCATTATATTAGCGACCGTTAAAGGTGATGTCCATGATATTGGGAAAAACCTTGTTGAGATTATTTTAAGTAATAATGGCTATAAAGTGGTGGATCTTGGGATAAAAGTGGCTCCCGCTGATTTAGTTGAAGCCGTCAAAAGAGAAAAACCAGATATCGTTGGACTATCAGGATTACTCGTAAAATCAGCTCAACAAATGGTTTTAACTGCCCATGATATGAAGCAAGCTGGGATTGATGTACCTATTTTAGTCGGTGGAGCTGCCCTATCACGGAAGTTCACAGATAATAAAATTTCAAAGGAATATGAGGGCCTCGTTCTTTATGCAAAGGATGCTATGGTTGGGCTATCTCTAGCAAACCAGCTACAAGACCCGGTTGAAGTCGAAAAATTAGTACAGGAGAAAATAGAAAAGGAAAATGCTGCACCTCTTCCTGCTTACGAGAGACCAACAAGTTCTGTTGCTGTAAAAGTACGGAAAAAGGTAAATACAGATGCCCCTGTATTTGTCCCACAAGATACAAAACGGCATTTGTTAAAATCCTATTCCTTTTCCCATGTTGAACCGTATATAAACAAGCAGACATTAATTGGTCATCATCTCGGTTTAAAAGGGAAACTTGAAAAGCTTCTTCAAGAAGGTGATGAAAAAGCAGTTAAATTAAATGATATGATCAATGGATTAATACAGGATGCTATACAAAATGGCTGGATTTCTCCCGCTGCTGTGTATCAGTTTTTCCCTGCACAATCTGACGGAGATCGTGTTTTAATCTATGATCCAGAACATCCTGGAAAAGTGATTGAAACGTTCGAATTTCCAAGACAAGAATCTGAACCTTATCTATGCTTAGCCGACTTTTTAAAGCCTGTTGACAGCGGACAAATGGATTATGTATCTTTCTTCGCAGTCACTGCAGGAAAAGGAATTCGACAAGTAGCAGAAAAATTAAAAAGCGAAGGACGTTTTCTAGAAAATCATGCTCTACAGGCATTAGCACTAGAAACAGCAGAAGGATTGGCAGAACTGATACATCGTCAAGTACGTGATCGTTGGGGTTTCCCAGATCCGGTGAACTTTACGATGAAAGAACGTTTTGCTGCTAAATATCAAGGGCAACGCTTTTCATTTGGCTACCCTGCTTGTCCGGATCTTGAAGATCAGAAAAAGCTATTTAAACTTATTTCACCTGAGGATATTGGTATTGAACTAACAGAAGGCTTCATGATGGAACCCGAAGCAAGTGTAACAGCGCTTGTGTTCGCCCATCCCGAAGCAAGATATTTTAATGTATTAAGATAAGAGAAAAAGAAATCGGCGAATTCGCCGATTTCTTTATTTTACTTATAGCCTATTTAAATTTTTTTCATTTTTTAAAGCTATAGGTTTTCAGTTTGTTGTTTAATTTCACTCTCACTAAAGATAAGATTGGCTTCTTCAAGTAATTTATGTTCATCTACTGAATCTCCAGCCATATTTTTTGAATTAGGAAAGTTATTTTCATTTTCAATTATCGTTTCCTTCTTTTTTGGAGCAGTTGTAAGATAATCTTCTTTTTTTGCCATTTTCACCATCTCCTTCTTAAAGGTGATCCTTATCGATAAAGGTGTATGCTTGCCTATATCCATTCAAGATGGAAATACTTTATCCAAATATCTATTCCTTGTGTACACACTAGAACAACCTATCATCCGACAAGATGATAGGTTACTTTTTAGTATAGGGTTGATTCCCGCTTTAGTATACCAGCTTTCCTGATATAGGTTTCAATTTCCTTTATTGCTAATTCTAGGTTATCTGCATTGATCGTTGTAAAGTCATTTTTGTATTCGTTCAACTTATAGGAGTAACGCGGATCATAGTAATATTCAAGTAAGATCTGCGTAACTTCATGATATTGTTCGTTCTGAGTATATTCAATTAAGGAATGATAGATTTCATCATTCTTCAATCGTTTTTTTAACATCATCACTTTCTCAAGAAATATCTCCTGAAACCACAATTCACCTAAGAATGGTTCAAAATATTCCTTGTAAATCCGATTGGTTCTAGTCTGAAGCGATGATTGTAAATATAAATTTATTCCATTTAACTTTTTTTCATATAATTCATCAGGCTGTCCCACTTTTCCGATTCTTTTGCTTTCCGCTTCAACGATAAAGTAAGAAGATTCCTTCATTTGTCGAAGGCTTTCGAACAATAAGCCATCAAATGTTTTTTGATTATTTCCATCATGCTTAAAGCCCAGCGTACCAAATAATGAACCTCTATGGGCAGCCATTTCCTCGAGATCAAGGACAGGGTAACCTCTTTTTCTTAATTCAACTAAAATTTCCGTTTTACCTGTCCCTGTCATACCATGTAATACAACGGCTTGATTTGGAATAAGTTGAGGAATCTCCTCTAAAATATACTGCCGGTATGCTCTATACCCTCCAGATAATCGAATAGAAGAAAGACCTGAGAAATCTACGAAAGTAGTCATAGCACCACTTCTCATACCACCACGCCAACAATAAAAAATAGGTTGTTTATTTCCTTCTTCTATTTTTTTTATGGTGTCTAAAATTTGTGACACTTTCGGTAAAAAGATTTCCATTCCTCTCCACTTTGCTTGTGCAGGTCCTATTTGTTTATAAATGGTCCCGACTTCTTTTCTTTCTTCATTTGTAAAAACGGGGATATTGACTGCTCCTGGAATACACGCCTCCTCAAATTCACCAGGAGATCTCACATCTATCACTACAACATCTTCCATATGGAGAAGTTGTTCTACTGTTATCTCTTTCAATATAAATGCCTCCATTAATCAAATTACTTTTTATGAAAACGTTGAAAAAGGATATTAGCTTTTCCTAATATCCACTCCGTTCATCCTGAGAATAATGGTTTCCTATTGCAGTTTTTTGAAAACGTATCTCAAGTAAACGTTCTTCCTGTTAACTTCGTAAGCTCACAACAAAACTTGGACCATTCCTTAGGAAAGGATTGTAGACCTGCACTTCTAAATATGTTAGCTCTCGTTTCTAAACGAATAGACCAACATATGCCATCTAAAATAATTCCATCTTGTTCATAATTTGAATCCCAGCCCCAAACCTTCAAACGATACAATTGCTGCTTAAATTCATCCGTACTACCAGGTTCAACAAGTTTGTATTCAAGACGTTTGGATGGATCTAAATTGATCTCCAAAAAGATAAAAGTTTTTTTATAAAATCAACTTTCACTTTTAACAAGGGACTTCGACATTCTCCAACCTCAACTGTTAAGGAAATAAAGTGCTTTTCGGGAAGTAACGAAACAACATCATTATGGACTGAAAAGAGATCGTTTTTCGACTAATAACCGATTTGACTTGTGCCTGCTGAACAGGCCTATCTCTTTCTTTCATAAAAACAGGGTCTTGATTTACTTGCTGACATATCTAAGGGATGCTCGCCGGTCCTTTTTGATCAAGAATGGAAAGAATAATTTCGTACATATTCATTATTTCTGGTTCCTCCGGGAAATTTCCTTTCATGACTTTTTTCATTTTATGAATTCTCCCTTCAATCCATTTATAGAAGGAAAAAATAACTCCTTACTAAAACTAGCCCAATGATATAAAATGCCAAAGTCGCTACCTTTAGTATAAAGAAAAAACAATTAGCGCGCTGTAACAATTGACACTATTTATTTCCTGATTAGAAGGAGTAACGAAAAAGTACTAAGTTCTTTATTCAATTATTGGTTATGTTTTGGATATTTACCAATTACATGAATAGATTGAATAATTCGTTTGTTTATCCACTTCCTATTTTCTTCTCTATTTAATTGATCGAAAATAACTTTTCTTGCTTCTTGTGTTGTAACATAATGACTGGGAAGTTTATTTAAGCTTAATGCAGTAATATCGTTTCTACACTTCTCACAATGACAGAAAGTTTGATATTCAGGACTCATCATGAAAGTATTAACAAGTATACTCACAATTTCTTCCATTACATTCATTAACCCTTTATCCATCTATTCGTCCCATCTCTAAGTTGTTTTCAATATAACTAGGTTGTATTCTTGAGCCCTGTCTTATTAATCATATCACTAATACATGTAGTTGAATATGAGAATACTTTCTAGTTAAAAATAGAAAATACCCTTACTGGAGTTCATTAGATTAATCATTTATTGTTTTCAATCACATTCGTTTAGACTCAAGTTGTTCATATACATATTAATAACCAATTAGCATCATACTAAAACAGATAACCCAATGGGTTTTCAATCATTCAGCCATCAACAAGACCAAAAGAAGAGGTGATTTGATGAGTTACAGAGACCAATTAGATCAACACTCTAAACTTTTTCACCATACGAATACAAGGCGAAAGCATACAAATGCTCAAGTAAATGGAGAAACTCAAGTAACACAAAATACGATTATCGCAAGAGGTAATGCAAAGGCTCATCGGTTTAAATGATGCTGATATGAACCAAAGGGGGAACTGACTCATTAGATTCAGTTCCCCCTTTTCTAAACCTAAAAAACCGCAATTAATATAGAAAGGACGAAGTTAAAATCACTTATCCAATAAAATTACAGGCTTCTTTTAATCACAATATTCAGTTTTGATTTTGTTCCCGCTCAATGACACTTCTTGATAATAGTTGGATCGTTATATCATCCATTGGAGGATTATGTAGACCTGCTCTCACATCACGATAATAACGTTGTAAAGGGCTCTTTTGTGATAAACTTCTTGCACCCATTATCCGCATAGCCAAATCAACAACCGAAAGTGCACTATTCGTTACAGCCATTTTGGCCGCACCTAATTCTGGTAAAAGATCTTCCTTCTCTTCTTGATCTGCTTCATCCCATCTTTTTGCAACAGAATATAAAAAATGACGAGCTCTTAAAAGTTCAAACTCTATTTCACCCATTTTTTGCTGTACATTAGGTAAATGAATAATTGTCCCGGTAATACTATTGGGTGCGTAGGAACGAGCAAAACGAATAGCTTCATTCTGAGCTGCTTGAGCAATACCTAGATAGCATGCAGGGATATGTAACAGAGATCCGTTCGCTTTCTTTTTGTTCGGAAGACTTTCAACATAGTATTTTTCGTCAATCACAACATCCTTTAAAATTAAATCATGGCTTCCTGTTCCACGCATAGCAATACTATCCCATGTTTCTTTAATTGAGATCCCAGGCTGAGTCCTCGGAATTAAAAAGTTTCCTATCTCATCACTTTCTATAATCCCTGCACTCACAATAAAATAATCTAACATTGGAGACATAGTGGTAAAACTTTTACGCCCATTAATGGTCCATTGATTACCACTTTTCTCAGCTATTGTTTGCGGCCTCCCCCCACGAGTTGGGCTGCCGGTTTGCAACTCAGATGCGGCAGAATTAACGAGTGAACCTTTTAGTACATTCGTACAAAGTTCTCGAAAAATAGACTCCTCCCAATTTAACTTTTCCCCTAAATGTTTGATTATCCCCATATGCCAACCGATTGCTAGAGCTGTGGAACCATCACCCACTGCTATCTTCTCCTGTAGTTGTACAAGCTCAAGTAAGGTAATCTCCTTCCCTCCATACTCAGATGGTACAGTTAAAGTTGTATAGCCTGCTTTGATTAATTCACGTATATTTTCAAACGGAAAAGAACCCGATTCATCTACTTCTGCGGCCCTTAAAGCAAAATTAGTAGAAAGTTTTTTCATCAAGTCCAATCGATCCTGTTGTGTATATAATTCATTAAATCCCATATGTATACAAGCCTCCAAATTTTCTTTTTAAATATCTATGTCACGATACTAAAAATAATCATTACGATTTACAGCGGAAGTTGTAATCCGATGATTCAGGTCTGTAAAATATTCTTTATATATTATTATGATGGAAAATCATGAAAGCAGCAAATATTTCTTACCTGAATAGAATTCATTTTTCTTGGAAATAAATAGAATGATGAAATAGAGAAACCCTACTAACAAAAGCCTTCTTTATCGTTTCTATATTTATATATTAATTTGAAAGTTGATTAATACATAAATTATTTACTTTTATGTTAAAATATTTACAATAGCGTTATTCTAGTGTTAAATATCACATAAAAATCATCGAAATATTGTTACAATAAATTCTAACATATTATTTAAGTATGGAGGGATATGATGGGTTTCGTAAATACCGATCGTCCAATAATAAAGACCACATTGTTGCAGCATATACAGTCACTTAGAGAGCAACTCATTCATACTGGAATCCATGAAGGCTTAAGTCATGAAAAAACAATCCGTCTTAGTCAAAAGCTAGACGAGTATATTTTCTTATATCAGTCATTTGAAAAACAAAACGTCGATAATCTTCTCCATCAATAATTCGAAAAAAAATTGATTAGATATAGGAAAAAGACAGCCCACTAGCTGTCTTTTTCCTATATCTAATTAATTATAATCGTTGCATCAAAACCAGCAGCTTTCGCTCTATTCATTAATTCGTCTGCATTTTCTCTTTCTGAGAAAGCCCCGATTTGTACCTTATACAGGTTGCCTTCTTGTCTCAAATAAGTTTGAAACCCTTTTGCGTTTGCCCTACTAACCAATTGATCTACATTTGTTTTATTCCTAAAAGCACCGATTTGCACCCTGAATAACCCATTTGTTGGTGGTTCTGACGGGGGAGTAGCAGCTTTTTTCGTTAATCGAAATGCCGCTGCAATTCCATTTACATGGCCCCTTGCTAAACTTTCTAAGAAACTCGATTCCTTCAGTTTTGATGCATCTACTCTATGATCTATAAAACCATTTTCTGTTAAAACAGCTGGCATATTGCTTTCACGCAGAACATGATATCCTGCTTGCTTTAAACCACGATTTGTATATTGCACTTGTTCAAGAATTTTTTTGTGGATATTTTCTTGGTAAGTTACTGTAGGTCTACCTACTCCTGGATAAACAAAGCTTTCAAACCCCGTCCCTCCACCTGCATTAATGTGGACAGAAAGGTAGACGTCAGCCCCCCAATTATTTGCAGCGTTTGTACGGGCACTTAAACTGACCGTTTGATCTTCTGTTCGACTCATTCGAATTGACACATTATTATACTCTGACGTTAACATTTTCTGAATATGAGTCGCAATGGTTAGAGTGATATTTTTTTCTTGAAGACCATTAGCAGTCGCCCCTGGATCAGCTCCACCATGACCGGGATCAATAAATATTTTTACCATTTTTATCACCTCACTTCTTTTATATGCCCATTCCCTTAAATTTGACTGTACAATTTGAAATCAGAAAGAAAAAGGAACCTATAAACTGCTTAAAACACCCATTCCACAATAGAAAACTAGTCACTTTTGTCTTTTTTAGATATTAGACACTAAAAAACAGGCACACCACCTAAATGCCTGTTTTTTCAGATATATATTAGTTTTATTCTAAAAAATATACTAACTCCACTCATAATTCACATTCCTTTTACATTACAGCCCCGCTAACCCCGAAAGGACAGAACCTAAAGCAGCGATACCTAAACTGAATAAGAAAAAAAGAATGACAATAATAATAGATGTAGCTTTTGAGAGCTGTCCAACTTTATGTAAACCAATTGCTGTTAGAATGGATTGCCAGATGCTAAACAGTTCAAACGTTCCTAAAACGCTAGACTGGCTATTAAATAAGCCTGCTAAACTTGTAAAAGTGGTCCCTGTTCTACTCTCACCAGTCGCAGCAATAATCAAATAATTAAGTAAAATACCGACTGCCCCAATCATGATAATATATGTATTCATTGAAAATAATTGCTTAAATGTTGTATCTTTTTTTGCAATTTTGACAATGATTAAGTAAATAATAGATGAAATCAAAATAGTAAGTATCGGGGCAAAAAAACCAGATACAGCTGTTGTTACCTTTGAAATTGCCACTACCATTTCCGCTTCTGCTAACGTCATTCCTGGAAGCATCAAATCCTCAGCTTTTAATGACATAGCCAAAATAGTATAAGCAACTATGTAGAGAATCGTGACAATCATGAGCGGTATCCAAATTAGTGGCTTCTGACGAATCCTCTCAAATTGTTCCCCCGGACTCCAAAACATGCCGAGAAGACTAGGGTTTGGATTTTTGTCTAACACTTCTTTTTCCATAAAAAACACTCCCGATTAATAAATAATTCATTCCTGCTATTCATACGAATTACACGATAAAAAGTTTCATCCTGGAAATACACTCCAAAAACGAGAATGATTAAAAACAAATGACATCATTTATGATAAAACGATGAGAACCTGCAATGATATAATGTATTTTCTATCCAACTTCGAGTAACCCCTATAAGCTCTGAAAAATGGTCAAATCTTGAAAAAGTATGATTTGCACCGTCTACTTCATATCTTAAGACCGTCCCTGAAAACCGCTTAGCTAGGACTTTTTCATATTCTTTCGCATAGCTTGTGGGAATATCTTCATCTCCTGTGCCATGCACAATAAGTACATCACCAGAAAACTCTACGACAGCTTGCATTGGTTGATAGCCTGTTAACGAATCAAAAAAAGATTTTGTGAGAGGATATCCTAAATAATCAATCGTCATATCCTTCTGCAAAGCTTGTACTTTTTCTCTACCTACTATGCGTTTAATATCTTCATATGGGTAGGCAACAGACGACCAAAGAATTAACCTTTTAATCCTATGATCTTGAGCGGCTGTTAAAGCAGCCGTGGCCCCACCTAAACTATGTCCAAGTAGAGTGATCTGACTTTGATCAACTTGTTGAAGTTGATGGGCAAAATCGATTACCGTTCGGGTTTGATCAATCAAATCGTGTAATCCCGTATTTCCATAATCACCACTACTTTCTCCACAACCGGAATAATCGAATCGCAACACAATATATTGGTCTTGATTTAATTGTTGTGCAGTTTTAACAAAAAGCCTATCGACACCCATTTTACTACCAATAAAACCGTGACAAATAATAAAAAGAGAATATTTCCTCCCTAACTGAATATTCTCTGGATAATCGATTACGGCAGCTAGTTTTTCCTTTTTCCATGTAATGAACAATGATTCTTTCATTTGAAACCTTCCTCTCTTTTCATCTGACATTTACTGTACTTTCATTTATATCACTTTTCTAATATATCATATAGGTTTACTTGGTTTTTAATTAAAAAAATTACTCTAATTCTCTTTTGACTTATTCTTTCAGCTTAAAAATAAAGAAATGTATTATTTCACACTCTCGTTTTTAAACTGAAAGAATCATTAGTACTAAATTTAGAAACAGTCTAACTTCAAAGAAAAACCTTTTCTGCATTTTCATTAATCATATAAGGCTTATTGGAATAATTGTAAGTGTTTTTTTTAGCATTGTCAATTCATTATGATTGATCTAGATTTGAAAGAAGTGCCTGTTCAAAGGGTGCATAGAATTTCCCTCTTGGTGCGATAATATCCGAATCCGAAACTATTTTCTTCCCTTCAACTTCGTATTCTCCTTCTGGAAAAAAGTCAAATAAACCACTATTTATATGCATGTCGATAAACTCATCATAAAGTTCATACATTAACTTTCGATAATCATCATAATCCAAAATTTCTCCAAATTCATCTAGCTCAAAATTCTCTTTAATTGCATGGTGAAATTCAAAATGATTAGATGTGGCAACTTCTAAATCCACATCACTACATTCCAGACAAAGAAGTATTTCTTCACCATTTATTTCCTCATATGATTTTTCAATAATGTCCTGTAAAATCTTAATAATTATTTCCTCATTTACTAACTGTTTCGTTGTCTTTAGCATTTTTTTCACCCCATAACTATACTTTCTATTTTACGATGGGAAATATTTTTTTCAAGTAAGATGCAATATGTATTATTTTTCCATCGAAAAAGAGGATTCAGCTTAACCTAACCATCGTAATATGACAGTATTTTTATTATTTCATAAAAAATACACAAACCGACAATTCATTAACAGGAAATGTCTATTCTTGCGGTTTCCCGAGAAATAATAAGAAATAGAAGCACTACTTTTCCATTAGGCTGCTCACCTATTCTTTATGACAACTATATTAAAATCATTATACCTTCTTTAAAGAAAACTTCCATCAATGGGGTTTTACTACCCGTTAAGAGTGGGATAAAAATAATTTAATTACATGATTTTTCACTATTTGGAAAAAATCTTATAGGAGGGTTGATGTACATCACTTCTGTTCAGTGATCAATGGTATAAAATGTATCTAACATGATATAGGAGGTTTTTATTATGGAAAAGAAATCAATTTTAGAAGCCGTTGAATATAATGATAGTCGTTTTACAAAGCGAATACTTTTTAATGAAGCAGGAAATACGGTATTTGTCCTTAACTTTAATCCGGGGCAGGAACTTCCAACTCATACACACCCAGGTTCTGAGTTATTTTTAAGTATTATTCAAGGTAAAGGAACATTGCTTATTAATGGCAACGAAACAGAGATAGCTACAAATGATATTATTCATGCTACAGGTGATGAAGAGTTCGCCTTCAAAAATTCCAGTGACGAACCTGTTAGTTTGTATGTAACGTTATGTAAAATCCCAAGTGAACAATACGCAAAAAATATTTAAATACTTTGTTCATACACAAAAAGAAGGATAGCAAAAATCTGCTGTCCTTCTTTTATGCCCAAACCAATAATTATACTCCTACCCATGAATAAAATGTTTACTTGATTTGACCTTCACCGCGAATAAAATATTTACTTGATGTTAATGCTTTCAATCCCATAGGACCACGAGCGTGTAATTTTTGAGTACTAATACCAATTTCCGCACCAAAACCAAATTCAAAGCCATCTGTGAATCTTGTAGATGCATTGTGATACACTGCCGCTGCATCTACAAAGGTTAAAAATGTTGTTGCGTGCTCTTTATCTTCTGTGATGATAGCTTCTGAGTGCTTGGTTCCGTACTCATTTATATGTGTAATGGCTTCTTCAAGGTTTGAAACCACTTTTATACCAACCGTTAACGATAAGTACTCGGTGTACCAATCCTCTTCAGTAGCTAACTTCGCAGAGGATAATGCTTGACAAACCGTTTCATCCCCAATCACTTCAACATCTTTTGCCTGTAATGCAGCTAATAGTTGCTCTCCATTTTGCTTAAACCAGTTTTCATGAATTAAAATCTTTTCAATTGCATTGCAAACAGATGGTCGTTGTGTTTTACCATTTATAGCAACCTCGACAGCCATTTCCGGTTTAGCACTTTCATCAATATAAATATGACAGTTTCCGGCACCCGTTTCGATAACAGGTACAGTCGATTCATTGACAACTGTTTCAATGAGTTTCTTTCCACCACGTGGAATTAACACATCCAAATATTCTTTAAGATGGAATAATTCTTTTGCTGTTTCTCTACTCGTATCCACAATTGATTGTACAGCATCTTTTGGAAGATTCGTTTTCTCAAGAGCTCGGTGAATGGATTGAGTTAATACTTGATTTGAAAATTGTGCAGATGAACTACCTCTGAGAATCATCGCATTACCTGTTTTTAGTGCTAATGTTGCGGCATCAATCGTAACGTTTGGTCTTGCTTCGTAAATCATGCCGATCACACCGATAGGTACTCTTCTGCTTTCAATTTGCAAACCATTTTCCTTTTGAATCGTTTCAAGCGTCTCACCAGTTGGATCCTCTAAATCAATTAATTGCCCAATGGCAGCTGCCATATCTTGGATACGCTTTTCATTAAGCATAATTCGATCTAAAACTGAGTCGGATAATCCTTTTTGTTTCCCATTCTGTAAGTCTTTCTCGTTTTCTATTAATATCTCTTTTTGGTCCATAATAAGCTGTTCAGCAATACGAGCTAAAGCTTCATTTTTTTCTGTTGTTGTTTTTCCAATTAACTGGAAACTTGCTTTTTTGGCTGCTTTTCCTTTTTCTACAATTTCACTCATTATCTATTCTCCTCCTAATTTTGTGCTTTTACCCACTTATCACGATGGATCACTTCTACTCCTGCAACTACCATCTCTTTTTTTACTTCTTCACTTCGTTTACCCATTACTTTTCTTAATTCTTCAGCTGAATAGAGCACTTCGCCTTTTCCAATTAATCCCTTTTCTCCGAAAACCTCCACGACATCCCCTTTTTTGAAAGATCCTGTGATATCAAATACGCCTGCTGGCAGTAAGCTTCTTCCCTCAGAAGTCAATGCCAATTCAGCACCTTCATCAATATAAATTTTTCCAGATACTTGAGAATGGAGAGCAATCCACTGTTTCGGGTTGTTCACTGATGTCAGCCTGTCATCACCAATATAGGTGCCATCCCCGTTTCCATCTAGGATTTCGAGTAATTTCTGACTGCCCTTACCCTTTCCAATAAATACTTTCACCCCAAGGGATAATGCCGTTTTTGCTGCTTGTAACTTGGATTTCATCCCACCCGTCCCTACCTTTGATCCTGTGTCCCCCGCTACATCCATAATTTCATCTGTAATATCTTTCAGATGAGTCCACTTTTTCGCTTTTGGGTTAGTTAATGGATTCGAATCATAAAGACCATTAATATCTGTTAATATGATGAGCTGTTCAGCATGAACAAGACCACTGACAAGAGCTGAGAGCATATCATTATCACCGAAAGTTAATTCTTGAACAGAAACCGTATCATTTTCATTAATGATCGGTAAAATTCCTCTTTCCAATAATTCTGTGATGGTCTGAAAAGCATTACGATAACGGTCCTTTTTAGAAAAATCATTTCTTGTTAGTAAAATTTGTGCAGGAATGAGATTAAACTTGCTAAACTGCTCCATATAAGATTGAACTAAGAGACTTTGACCAACAGCTGCTGCTGCCTGTTTACCTTTTAAAGTGACAGGCCTTGATGGATAACCTAAACGAGAAAATCCTGCTGCTACTGCCCCTGAAGATACTAGTAGGACTTCATGGCCTTTCTCCCTTAGCGCGGCAACTGCTTCAATATGATCAATAAACTTTTCTTGATCAATTTCTCCTTTTGAATTCGTCAATGAACTGCTACCAATTTTTACAACAATACGTTTTTTCTCCATTCTTCAACCCTCTACTCTTATTCATTTTAACAGATTCATTCTAAATATTCAGTTTGTAACCTTAATTATTATTCATTCTACACTATTTTCTATAAATCCATGTTAACGTAAAAAGGCCCTTCTCATCCTATTGTAAAGGACGAAAAGGGCTCTTATTTCCGTGGTACCACCTTCATTGGATGCCAAATAAACACACATCCCACTTAACATGATAACGCTTTGAAAAGCGCCTATGCTTAAACCATAGGACTCGGATGGCAGGTTCTGAGTCTTTCTTTGTGGTGAGGTCTTCCAGCTACAAACCACACTCTCTGGCACATAAAGGATCTCATACTAATCCATCGTTAACGTTCATTTTTTTACTATTATGCACATGAAACTTATATATGTCAAGAATTCTGGAAGTATCTCTTAATTAAGGTTATACTATAAAATAGAATATTCTATGGCTATTTTTAAGAACATTCCTTAAAACTCTTTATTGACCAAGTAGAAAAATATTGATATTATTTTATATTATTCTACAATACGAATAGAATGCTATGAATGCTATGAATGTTATGGATAACACTATAACAAGAGCAGCTTCTGGAGAGACCATTTATGTGGCGCCGAAGGATTCACAATCTCAGGTAAAAGGACAGAAGAGTAACAGAAACATCTGTTATTCTAGCGCCTTCTGAGATTGGAAAAAAAAACCAATCTCTTTTTGTTTATTCCAAGGCGATTCTGCTTTTATTTTATCCAGCTGCATCGCCTAGTCGCTCGAGGTCTTAAGCTCTGCTGATGAGAAGGCTCATCACCCCGTCTTAAGCTTGTCGCGGCTGACCAAGGCGATTCTGCTTTTATTTTACCCAATAATTTCTGAGGTGAGGAAAATGAAACAAAGACGTGCGATTGTAAGTGTAGTTGGCAAGGACCAAGTAGGAATCATTGCAAGAGTAACAACCGTTTTGGCTGAAAACCAAGTGAACATTTTAGACATTAGTCAAACCATTCTACAAGATTTTTTCACGATGATGATGCTCGTAGATGTTACCGATCATCAAAATCTCGAATCACTACAAAAAGAATTATCCAAAATCGGCCATTCACTAGGTATGAATATTTCACTACAGCTTGAGGAAATCTTCCAAGCTATGCACCGTGTATAAAACAGAAGGAGGGAAATACAAAATGAATATTGCTATGAATGAACTGATGGAAACGATTCGCATGGTGCAAGTGGAAAATTTGGATATCCGTACTGTAACGATGGGAATCAGTCTTCGTGATTGTGCTGATTCTGATTTTGATAAAATGAACCAAAGTGTTTATGAGAAAATAACTTCTTATGCAAAGAATTTAAAGGAAGTAGCCGAAAAAGCAGAAAAGGAATTTGGCATCCCAATCATTAATAAACGAATATCCATTACACCAATTTCTGAAATATTAGGAAATGCAACAAAAGAACAAGCAGTAGAATTAGCAAAAACATTAGACCGGGCAGCTGTTACACTTGGTGTTGATTTTATAGGCGGCTTCTCCGCTCTCGTACATAAGGGCGTTTCAAAAGGGGATCAAACATTACTTGATGCTCTTCCTGAAGCATTAAGTGTCACAGAACGTGTTTGTGCTTCTGTCTCGGTTGCTACAACGAGATCCGGTATTAATATGGATGCTGTCAGACAAATGGGTGTCATTATGAAAGAAGCCGCCGAATTAACGAAGCATGAAAATGGATTAGCTTGCGCAAAACTTGTTGTGTTCTGTAACCCAGTAGAAGACAATCCATTCATGGCTGGAGCTTTTCATGGTGCTGGCGAAGGTGAAGTCGTATTGAATGTGGGTGTCAGCGGACCTGGTGTCGTATTAAACGCATTAAAGAGGTATCCTGATGCTGCTGATCTCGGTGAAGTGGCCGATATCATTAAAAAAACAGCCTTTAAAATCACCCGTGCCGGAGAATTAATAGGACGTGTTGTAGCTGAACGACTTTCCGTTCCATTTGGAATTATGGACTTATCACTGGCCCCGACAAATGCACAGAACGACAGTGTAGCAGAGATTCTTGAAGAAATTGGCTTAGAACGAGTTGGAACACATGGAACTATTGCAGCACTCGCTTTAATGAATGACGCTGTAAAGAAAGGTGGAGCCATGGCGAGCTCCTACGTTGGCGGTTTAAGTGGTGCCTTCATTCCTGTTAGTGAAGACAACGGCATGATTCGTGGAATTACCGACAACTCTCTCTCACTTTCAAAACTTGAAGCTATGACCTGTGTGTGTTCAGTTGGTCTCGATATGATTGCGTTGACTGGAGACGTCACTCCTGCTACTTTATCTGCCATCATTGCTGATGAAGCAGCTATTGGCATGATTAATAAAAAAACGACTGCTGTTCGTATTATCCCTGTACCAGAGAAAAAAGAAGGAGAAATGATTGAGTTTGGCGGATTGCTTGGACGTGCTCCTGTGATGGGGGTTAACCCCTTTAGTTCCGAAAAGATGATTCGTCGAGGCGGAAGAATTCCAGCACCGCTTCAATCATTGATTAATTAACGACCATAAGAAGTAATTACTTATCACAAAATCCAAAAGGGCTCTCCCATAAGGTGTCTGACATCCACAAAATCACATTCATCTACAATCATGTTCAACTTGATTGTACTAGATATTGTATTGTGGTGTCTGACACCTTTTCTTTTGGGATGGCCCTTTCACTACAAATAACTTTCTTTCAAAATCATTCATTGCTTTATGATTCCTTTTGAACTCCAAATTGAGCGTTGATTTGTCCACGTAGCATCTGCTTACGAAGCTTTTCTGTTTCCTCCTTCTTTTTCTGTTTATTTAGTTCATGTCTAATCTCATCCGTACTCACCCCCTCCTCCCTTTTGTTTGCAATTTCCACTAAGCGTTCTACATCTGAAAAGGAATACTTTCGATTTCCTCTATTGGTTCTTTCTGGAAATATAAGCTTTCTTTCCTCATAATAGCGAATTTGTCGCTCTGATAATCCAGTTAACTCACTCACAACACCTATTGTAATAACCTTTCTCTTTTTGTAAGAAGGATCTTGGTTCAATTTGCCCTCACCTCTCATTTTATCTGATTATTCATATTATACATGACTTATTATTATTTTCATATTCTAATGTCATATCTTCTCACATAAAATTGAAAAATAGCGTTAGGTATGTTTACATAAAAAGAGATTTTTCTTTTTAAACCAACTAAAATAAGGATAATATACTTTTTGGGGGAGAAATAACAAATGCCATATTTACGAGAAGCGGTAGAAAAAAAGAAATAATATTATATTCAATCTCTAGTGGAGATGGAGATTTATAAGAATAGTGATGATAAGATGCAAACAATGACTTTCACAGAATTACAGGATATTTACCTTCAATATAAAGAAACAATCAAAATACAGAGAGAACCTTCTACTGGATAACCAAGAAGCCATGGAATTGGTAAAACAAATAGTCGAACTTGACCTATTGAGGGATGAAAATTTGGGAAGTATTTTCCCAAGTAGCAGGAGATCAAACAAACGAATTTCTTAGACTGATACAGAATAGTTAATCTAAAAAAGGAGTGACGAAAAACGGTCTACTCCTTTTTTATTGAAAAATTATATTTATTTAACTATTTTTGTTATAATATTTCTATCTATATAGAAGAAACAGGTGAAACTTTTGACGAAAAAGAATTTTCAATACTGGGCATTACAGATTCTAATCATTGTTAGCATTATCTATGTATCAACTAAAATCTCATTTTTATTTGAGCCTATTGGTATATTTTTCTCAACTTTGTTTTTTCCAATCATTATATCTGGTTTTTTATTTTTTCTGCTAAATCCATTTATTGGCTACCTACAAAAGCTTAAATTACCTCGACTCCTTGCCATCATCGTGATTTATGTCGTAATTATTGGGTTGTTTGGGCTGATCATTGGTAACCTAATCCCAATGCTGTCAAAGCAGATAACAGCACTTGCAAACGATGTACCTACATATTACAGACAAACCATGATCTTTTTGGATCAACTATCAGAATCAAAACAATTCAAATGGGTTATGACGCAAGAATATTTTTCGATTAACAATGTCGTAGAAGAACTCAAAGATTATGCCGCGACTCTTCCTACGAGAATTACGGACAGTGTTTCAAGTATTGTCGGTGTCGTAGCCAATATTACAATTACAATAGTGGTTGTTCCTTTTTTATTATTCTATATGTTTAAAGATGGAGACAAATTTCCTAATCTAATTTCAAAGTTTATCCCATCTTCATACCGAAAAGAGGGGTTAAAAACATTAAAAGAAACTGGGGAGACTCTTGCTGCCTATATTAACGGTCAGGTAACGGTCGCTTTATTTGTTGGGACACTCGCCTTTATTGGTTATTTGATTATTGACTTGCCATATGCACTAGTAATGGCCCTGATTGTTGCTGTCACGAATATCATTCCATATGTCGGACCTTTTTTAGGTGGTGCACCTGCGGTTATTATTGCTTTATTTGATTCACCGACAAAAGTGTTCCTAGTTATTTTGGTCATTACAATCGCCCAACAATTAGAAGGAAATGTCCTTTCTCCACTTATTTTAGGGAAAAGATTGGATACACATCCGGCAACTATCATTATTATTCTCCTTGTTGCCGGAAATTTAGCGGGTATTCTCGGAATGATTCTGGCCATTCCTACTTATGCCGTATTAAAAACGATCATCTTGAATTTTGTCCGCTTCCTGCAATTGCGAAAATCAACGATTGATACGACAGATGGGTCATGACAAATAAAAAAACCCCTTCGG
>NZ_JAETXM010000014.1 GCF_024494465.1 Bacillus sp. V3B
CTAATTTAGAACCTATACCTCTTTGCATTTGGTGACATACACTGATATGAAACAGGACAAGGAGGGGATTTGAAATGGAAAGACAATATCCTGGAAGTTTTGGCTCTCATCATGGACACAGTGGCTATTATCCAAGTCATGGCTACCATCATGGACACGGTGGCTATTATCCAGGTCATGGCTATCATCATGGTCATAGCGGGTATTATCCAGGTCATGGCTATCATCATGGTCATAGTGGGTATTATCCAGGTCATGGTTACCATCATGGACACGGTAGCATATATCATCGTGATAGTAAGTAATGACAATATAGTGAAGACATACCTGAAATAACATAGAGAACCGAGGAACTGTCCCATAAGGTGTCTGACAGCTTATGGGAGATGATTTAAGAAAACTTCCATATACAGTGAAATTAAGTCGTAAAGCCCTAAATATTATTAAGCAAAATATCACTTTTTCACTAGGGATTAAATTAGTTGCACTACTCTTAGTCGTGCCAGGCTGGTTAACTCTTTGGATCGCTATTATGGCAGATATGGGAGCTACTCTATTGGTGTCATTAAATAGTTTACGACTATTACGAGTAAAGGAATAAAAGTAATAAAGGCTATCGGAAGGAACAAGTGGGCCTTCCTATGATTTAAATAGAAAGATACAATAGAATACATGAAAAATTCAGTAGAATCCTAAAATGTCTAACGCTTTTTGAATTCTACTTTTTATTCATTTTCGTTTTACCTATTTTAACTAATAACTCTATGTGCTAAATACACAATAATAAAAAACTATGTAAATTGTCATACGATTTTCTAGTGAGATTGCAAATTTTAGATTATTTTTCCACAATAAGATTCACAAGCATTAAAGTTTGTTATCTCTTTTTCAATTGTTACGATATAAATGAAGATAGTGATAGAAAGGAAAAATGTAAATGACAAATATAAATATTCCCGTTTCAGTCTTAAATCTAGCTCCCATACGCGAGGGTCAAGGTCAAAAGGAAGCGATTGAAGCGATGGTGGAACTTGCGCAAGAGACTGAAAAAATGGGATACAAAAGATATTGGATTGCTGAACATCATAATACATCAACACTGGTTAGTTCAGCTACATCTATTCTAATTAAACATACGTTAGAGCACACAGAACATATTCTTGTTGGGTCTGGAGGGATCATGTTACCAAACCATTCCCCATTAGTCGTGGCGGAACAGTTTGGTACAATGGCAACTATTTATCCAAACCGTGTTGAACTCGGTCTTGGCCGAGCACCAGGTACGGATATGAAGACAGCAAACGCTTTAAGACGTTCAAAAAGTGATTCAGTCTATACATTTCCTGACGATGTAAATGCATTACTGACCTATTTTGGCCCAGAAGATCAGCAAAGTTATGTAAAAGCCTATCCAGGTGTCGGCACAAAGGTTCCGATTTATATTCTGGGTTCTTCCACAGACTCTGCTTATTTAGCTGCGAGCTTAGGTCTGCCGTATGTATTTGCTTCCCACTTTGCACCAAGACATATGGAAGACGCGATAGCGATTTATCGTAAACGATTCCAACCATCGGAGTATCTCGACAAACCATATATGATGATCTGTTTAAATGTTGTGGCAGCTGAAACGGACAAGGAAGCAGAATTCTTAGCAACAACAATGCAGCAATTCTTTCAAAACATTGTACGTAGTACTCAAAGGCCATTAATGCCTCCTGTAGAACATTTGGATTGGGATCCCATGGAAAAAGTAATGGCTACTTCGATGACAAGTGTGACTTTGTTGGGAAGTAAAGATACGGTAAGACAACAATTCATTGATTTTCAAGAGAAATATAACGTCGACGAAATTATGGCCGTGTCTTATATTTACGCTCCCGATAAACAAAAACGATCGTATGAAATACTAAAAGAGGTTGTTGATGGAAGATGATTAGACAAGGAAAAAGTGAAGATATAAGGACTATTTTAAAAATGGTGTCAAATACAATTGAGATCATGAAGGAAGAGCATAATGATCAATGGGATGAAACCTTTTTAGTATTACGAAAAAACACTCATTTCTAAAGAGTAGACGATAAAATACTAGGATGGAGTGTGTAAGGTCAATAAAGTAAAAATTTATCGATTGACCTAAGACACACTCGATTTTCATTAAGAGTGTCTGAAGTCTAAGGAGCTGAATGAAAAGATACAGTTCCTTCTCTGTTAAAAATCATTTGTTTTACTTTTATTTCTATTAAACAAATAAACAATTAATTTAAAAATCCCCTTTAATAAAAGGAACGCAGCAAAAAATAACAGAAAGCCCCAAAGGCCAATAACGGCATCATCAAATTCCATTTGCCCTCGACCCGTTATTTTTTGCTGAATTTCTATTGCAAATACAAGAACAACCAGAACTGTAAAAGTGTAGACAAATGATATAGATGTAATGCTATACTTTGAAAGAAACTTAAATACTACATGAACAAATCCAAATGTTGTGATGCCAATGATGCCAAATACCCATAAATGTAAGTCCTTATCTGTTAAATTTAGACCTGCGCCACTACTCATATCCATAATAATATCATGTATGGAATTGATGATTTCCGCTATAATTAAAATTAATTCTTGCATAGTTACTCCTCATTTTTATATTTTTCATTTTATTATATAAGATTTGCAATGAATTTTGTTGGATTTTGGTCAAGTAAAATAGTAGAAAAGGTGATGTTATAGTTAATTTCAGAGTGTAGAAAAACTCCTTTTTTGGAAAAGTTTTTGAAAAAGGAGTTTTTACATCTTTTTATAGGCGGTTTTGCTGAAGGGTTGAGAAGTAACATAGGATTCCTTAGATTGATCTAAGGGGAGGAGTCACCTTTTTTAGATTAGTTTCTCACATGGCTGTTAAATATTCATTTATTTTTTCTTTCGCAAATTGGAAAGCATCCAGTTCAGTCATTCGTTCTTGATAAGGTAATCTTTTATCAGATTCGAAATAATGTCTAAAATCAGGGTCGAGGTCTTGCATTACATGACGAAATTCATGAAAAAGAGTCTCCATTAAGGGAAGGTATTCATCAAAATCAAAAATAAAAATAATCTCTAATTCTCTCCAATAAATCCCTGATGCAAATCGTATAAACTCATCTTCTTCATCACCTAAGTCACTAATGATCTTATTCGCTTCAAGTCTAGGACAAAAAATAACTGGGATATGAAAAACGGAATCTAAGTGTGTAAAAATAGTATTGTACAAGGCTTCAATGTTCCAAGAAAAGGTATCATCTAAAACATACCATGTTCTGTATTGTTGAAAAATGATACGTTTTTGTAGAACTTGACTTATAGGCATGGACATTACCTCCAATACATTTTTATCCATATTTCTTATAGGATATGGCCAACAAGAGATCGAATATACGTATTGAAGGACTTTTTTCTTGATTAAAATAGTTCAGAATAGAGAACGGCTCATTTCAGGCGCCTCTATTCCAATCTGATATATCTTCTTCAAGTGGAAGTTTGTTTGCTCGTGCTTTTTGGGCAGCATGAAAGAATATGTCAACAAGTAGTGCAGTACCGATCAATCCACCAATCCACGAAATATTCATAGGCAATCCGAACCCAATTTGAGCATTTAAAATATAGGTTAGGATTATTACTAACATGAATGTTCCTGGTATGAGTGCAATGAAATAGTTTTTCTTAGCAACATATAAATACATGCTTCCGATAAAGAGTGCGATAACAGCTGTTGATTGATTAGCCCAGTTGAAGTATCTCCATAAAAGATGAAAATCGATTTGTGTTAATACGGCTGAAATGGCGAACAATGGAATGGCAATCCATAAGCGGTTCGAAAATTTCTTCTGAGTAACTTTAAGATATTCAGCAATAATCATACGTGCACTTCGGAACGCTGTATCGCCAGAAGTAATGGGTAAAACAACTACACCGAGCACGGCAAGTGTCCCGCCAATTGCACCAAGAAGCGCTGTCGATGCTTCACTGACAATGGCTCCGGGTCCACCAGCTGCTAGTATTTCATTCAAACCATTGTAGCCATGAAATAAGCTCATGGCTGCGGCAGCCCAAATCATCGCAATACTTCCTTCTGTTATCATCATTCCGTAGAAAATCTTGCGCCCTTGTCTTTCATTTTGGGTTGTTCGTGAAATAATAGGTGTTTGGGTGGCATGGAAACCTGAAAGAGCTCCACAAGAAATCGTAAGGAATAGTAAAGGGAATACTGGGACATGATCGGGATGGAAATTGGTAAAAGAAAGTTCAGGAATAGGGGCACCCTTTACGACTAATCCAATTCCAACTCCAAGAGCACTAAGCAAAAGTAATGCTCCAAAATAGGGATAAAGGCGACCAATGATTTTATCGACCGATAGTAGTGTAGCTAACGTGTAATAGAGAAAAATACAAGCGATAATAAAGCTGATTACTACTTTACCATCCGTTAGTACATGCAATAGGCTTGCAGGTGTTATAACAAATACAGTTCCCACCAATAAAAGAAGAAGAACTGAAAATGCATTCACAACATGTTTCATGATTTTTCCTAAAAATCTGCTTGCCAGTTCGGGTAAGTGGGCACCACGGTTCCGGATCGAAATCATTCCTGTTAAATAATCGTGAACAGCTCCGGCAAAAATACAACCAATCACGATCCAAATAAAAGCAATGGGTCCGTAGAGTGCTCCCATGATGGGACCAAAAATAGGGCCTGTACCAGCAATATTCAATAATTGAATTAACGAATTTTTAGGAGTACTCATCGGTACATAATCAACACTGTCACTATTGACATAGGCTGGTGTTGCTCGATATTTTTTTACGCCAAATACGTTTTCAACAAATTTGCCATAAGTAAAATATCCAATCATTAAAAGAGCGATTCCCACCAAAAATGTATACATAATAATGATCCCTCCTTTGGTAGAAAAATGAATGCAATTAACAAAAATAAATTTATAAAAAGAAAAGTAATAAGAGATTTGAGAATAGGTAACGAGCCTATCCAATATGAAATCAACCATTCAAATGATGATCCCTTTTAGAGATGCTTGGTTAACACCTTTATTATTCTGTCAAACTTATTCATAATTTATTGTATTTATATTTTAAATATTACAAATATATTTTGACATTTAAGGAGTCATCCTCTATTACTGACTTCCTTTGAAAGGGTTCCTTTTTTCGGTATGATATAATAAAAAAGTTATTTACTGATACAAATCATATAAAATCGTATTTTAGATAAATAAATGATGCTAACAAAAGCGAAATATCCTCAGGAAGGAGCAGACAGTTGAATATCAAGCTAAATCAAAAAATCATTAAAGACATGTGCGGAATTGTCTCCTTCAAACGAGGAGACGCTTTTTTTCGTGCTAATAAAGTAATCGTTAAAAAGAATCGTTCTGAAGTTTGTGAAGCAACGGTTACAGGGTCAGAAGACTTCCATGTCATCATTGAAAAGGATGAGAGTGGTAGAATCCGAACGACGTGTAGCTGCCCAAAACTAGCTTCATTTCAAAAGGACTGTCAGCATGTTGCAGCTGTTTTACTGCTGCTTTACGAACATCAGCGTCAAGGAATCATACCCACACGACCAAGTGAGCATTACTCAGACTCTTCAACTAGTCAGGTGCTAACCGAGGGGGTGATGAGCCTTTTCAATGATTCTCCTGTAAGATCAAGCGGTCAGCAACTTCATTTTGAAAAAAGAAAAGTGCTTGATGTAGAGTTTACATATAAACCGATCACAATAGGCAAGGGGCGAAAAATGTTCGGAGTCGAAATGAAAATAGGTTCTACTCTTGTCAAAAATATCCGCGATTTTCTAGAGAATGTGAGAGATGGACATCCTAGTGTGCTCTCTATTTCTTTCACGTACGATCCAAATCTTCATTGCTTTCAAAGAGAAACAGATGCTGTGATTCAGCAACTCATTCAAGTTATTCAAGATGAAAAGGTGTACATGAAAGCATTGCCAGACAAATTAGAATATGCTAGCAATCAATATCTATTACTGATTCCCCCGTCTTCTTGGGACAGACTCCTTCCAATATTGGAGAGAGCTCCATTGAAGAAGTTGGTGTATGACGGGAACATGTATGATGGTCTCTTATTAATGAAAGGACCACTTTCTTTACAATTTGACTTTGCAAAAGATGCGAGCAAAGGCTATCAATTAAAGATCAAGGGGATGAATCGAATGCTTGTGTTGGATTCATATCGTTCCGTCCTCTCTGAAGGGAAACTAATACAATTGGGAAAGGAGGATTGCAAACGTCTCTCAGATTTGAAAAAAATGCTTGATGTTTCAGGAACGAATCAAATTTCAATTCCACATGATCAGGTTACCTTTTTTCTAGAAAAGATTGTTCCTGGTTTAAAAAAACTAGGCGATGTACAAATAGCTGGAAGTATGCGTAATCAGTTTTTGAAGACACCATTGGTTGCTAAACTGTACTTAGACCGTGTGAAAAATCGTTTGCTTGCTGGACTTGAGTTCCATTATGAACATATGGTGATCAATCCATTGGAGGGTCGGGAACTTCGGTCAAGCTCCATGCTGATAAGGGATGTGGAGAAGGAGGATGCGATCCTAGAGATCATGGAGGATAGCTCGTTTTCTAAGACGGACAGCGGATATTTTTTGCATAATGAAGAGTTGGAATATGAGTTTTTGACCTATGCCGTTCCGAAGCTACAAAAGCTTGTCCAAATATACGCTACTACAGCAGTGAGAAATCGGATTTCCAAAGGGAGTGCTCGTCCGCAGATCAGGGTGAAGGTTCATAAAGAGAGGACCAACTGGTTGGAATTCAAATTTGAGATGGATGGTATCCCTGAAAAGCATATACGTGAAGTTCTTTTGGCTCTTGAGGAAAAACGGAAATATTATCGTTTGCGGAATGGAGCACTCCTTTCATTAGAGACGAGAGAGTTTGAGGAAATCAAGCGCTTCCTAAATGAACTTCCGGTTCAGCATGAAGAGTTGGAAAGTGGCTTGAATGTACCCCTTGTCCGAGGGATTCAGTTTCTTGATGCTGTCAACGATGAGAATCTTTTCACGATAGAGGAGTCGTTCCGTCAGGTTTTGGAAAACATTCGCCATCCAGACCGTTTGGATTTTGATGTGCCTAAAGGCGTTGATCAGGTCTTGCGAGGTTACCAAAAGCATGGCTACAAATGGATGAAAACAATTGCACACTACGGCTTTGGAGGGATTCTAGCAGATGATATGGGACTTGGGAAAACGCTACAAAGCATTGCGTTTATTCTATCTGAGCTTCCGAATATCCGTGAAAAAAAGTTCCCAGTCCTTATTGTGTGTCCCTCTTCTTTAACCTATAACTGGCTTAACGAAATCATGAAATTTGCTCCAGATGTACAAGCGGTTATCGTTGATGGGAATAGAACAGATCGTTTCAAGATACAAAAGGATGTAATGGACATGGACTTGGTTATTACCTCCTACCCATTGTTACGAAAGGACATAAAATGGTATGAGAAACAAATTTTTCACACAGTGTTTTTTGATGAAGCTCAAGCCTTTAAAAATCCTGTTACACAAACAGCAAAAGCCGTGAAGAAAATACAAGCAGATTATCGCTTTGCACTCACGGGGACACCAGTAGAGAATTCGCTTGAGGAACTATGGTCCATTTTTCATGTTGTCTTTCCCGAACTATTTCTTGGATTAAAGGAATACAGTAACCTTTCAAGAGAAAAGATTGCTAGGCGGATCCGTCCATTCTTACTTCGAAGGATGAAAAAGGATGTCCTTTCAGAGCTTCCTGAAAAAATGGAGTCGCTAGAATCAATTGAGTTGCTTCCAGATCAGAAAAAGTTGTATGCTGCTTATTTGGCAAAGCTGCGACATGATACGTTGAAGCATCTGGACAAGGATACTCTGCGGAAAAATCGCATCAAAATTCTAGCTGGTTTGACTCGATTACGACAGATTTGTTGTCATCCAGCCTTGTTTGTGGACGACTATGAAGGAAGTTCGGCCAAGTTTGATCAACTCATGCAGATTGTCAAGGAGTCAAAGCTTTCAGGAAGAAGAGTATTGGTTTTCTCACAGTTTACGAAAATGTTGGAGCTGATAGGGAGGGAATTAGCCTATCAAGACCAGCCTTTTTTCTATCTTGATGGAAAGACCCCCTCTGAAGAGCGAGTAGAAATTTGCAATCGATTTAATACTGGTGAACGCGATTTATTTCTCATTTCCTTGAAAGCGGGAGGAACAGGTCTTAACCTGACGGGTGCTGATACTGTTATTCTTTATGATATTTGGTGGAATCCTGCGGTTGAGGAGCAAGCAGCAGATCGTGCCCATCGGATGGGTCAGAAAAATGTCGTACAGGTCATCAAGCTTGTTGCTCGTGGCACCATCGAAGAGAAAATGAATGAACTTCAAGAGAAAAAGAAACATTTGATTGAAGAAATCATTGATTCTAAGGAGAAAACATCATCAACACTTACGGATGAAGACATTCGAGAAATCCTAATGATCTAAAAGCAGTTAGGAACATCTATACAGTAAGTCAGTTGTTGAAGGAAAAAATTCTTTCGTATAGAAGGTTTAATATAGTGAACTTAAATATCTGTCCTCAAATGTTTAACCAATATAAGAAAAGGAGGAACCTCTCATTATGTATGAATTAAAAACAAAAGAAACCGACAATAGTGTTATCGAATTTATTGAAAAGGTTGAAAGTCCTAAAAAACGTGAAGGTGCTTATCAATTATTAGATTTATTTACTGAAACCACAGGTTATCAAGCGAAGATGTGGGGGTCAAGTATTATTGGGTTTGGTTCGTATCATTATAAGTATGAATCCGGTCATGAAGGAGATGCACCACTTGTTGGCTTCTCCCCACGAAAAGCGAAAATTAGTTTGTATTTTGCGACAGGTGAATGGAAACGAGAAGAATGGTTAAAAGACTTTGGAAAACATACGGCAGGAAAAGGGTGTGTTTACATCAATAAAGTGGAAGATATTGATGTTGAAGTATTAAAAGAGTTAATTAATGAATCAGTTCGTTTTCTGAATGAAACCTATCCGAATAAATAAAGAGTTTATTTGAATAGAATATCTGATATCGCCGCCACGATTGAGGAATCTGCAGCTGGAGTTGAACAAATTATCGCATCCGTTCAACAAACAAGTAGTTCGATGGAAGAAGTAGCATGAAGTTCAAATGATCTTTCCAAGCTAGCAGAAGAATTAAATGGATTAGTTTGTCAATTTAAGCTATAACGGTTTAAAAGGAGATTAAATAGTAGAGGGCTACCCTAAGAGTCAATAAAAATTGAATTTTAGGATAGCCCTCACTTTGATTTTAGGGACTGATTGGACAGCCGAAGCAGTCTAGGTTATTGCCAGGGATTTTTAATGTAAAGTTTGAGCAGTATTAATGGGGTAAAGTCTTCCATTTAAAGAAAAAGAAATGATGCCTGTCTCTTCAGAAACGACAAGGACAAGAGCATCACTTTTCTCCGTTAAACCTAGTGCGGCACGATGACGAGTACCTAGTTTTCTCCCACTTATAACTGCAGTTGTGAGTGGGAGAACATTCGCAGCTGAAACGATTTGATTGGCGCGAATGAGTACGGCTCCATCATGAAGAGGGTTTCCAGGAAAAAAGATAGTCTCTAACAATACTGAGTTTAAAGTAGCTCCTATAGTCGTTCCTTTTTGGATGAAAGGATCAAGAGGGTCACTGCGTTCCACCACGATTAACGCACCATGATATCGATTGGACAGACGTTGAACACAGACAGATAGTTCTTCATATTTATCTGTAAAAGCTGATAAATAACAGTTTAAATAAAAGGAAGCAGCGACTGATTCCATTTGAATAAATTTTTCCTTTATTGCTTCTAGATTGCTTAAGAGACAATAGTCTTCATTACCTAGTACTTCCAAACTGTGTTGAAGTTCACTAGTGATTTGCTGTATTCCATCTGACAATTGTTGTTTCGTTGGTGAAAAATCGCAATTAGTAGTGTTCACTTGTCAGCACCTCCATTCATTATGAAAAATCATAGATCGTTAAAATGGGGGTCTCCTATTTATTCTAGAATATTCTTCAAACCAGACTTCATGTAGGGCCTTTTCTTATCAACAGAACGGAACCAAGGTGCGACCGGCCCTTTCATCAGAATTAACGGCAATTTGATAACCTGTATACAGATTAATAATAAGCTGTTCCTGATTGTTTTTCCTCTTTGATAGTTCAATCATAAGTGTCCAGCGGATCCTACCGTTTAAGCAAATTATTGTTCTGTTAAGTTAGATAAAGAAACCTGTTGTTCTTTCTCTGGCTCAGCGAGAGGATAAATTCTAGCCGTTTCATTATTTTCGTCCACATTTTGAATATAGATGGGAGCTCCATTGAAGGTTACATTAGCCATGACTGGTGAAGCAGCAATTTCTTGTGCTCGTTGTTTATTCATAATAATAATCTCCTTTCGATTGTTCTGAAAATTAGTAATCACTCTTTTTAAAGATTCCCCATCTACATAAAAAGATGCAACCAAAAACTGATTGCCAAATAAAAAATACCCACATGAAAATGGGTATTTTTTATTTGGGGAAATTAGGGTTAGTAAACTCTAAAACCAATTTGTCTGTTGATACTGTATAAATACAAATAGTAGTCATACATGAATTCACTAAATTATCGCTACTATTGACGGACGAAATAATTAACACAGCGGGAAATTTTGTCTAATATGATGCTGGTTATGGTAGCTATAAAGGCACTTCCGATAATATCAGATGGATAATGATGTCCTACCCAAATACGTGAGAAGCCTGTTAACACAGATAATACCCACATGATTGATCCTAGGATTCGTTTATGAAGAAAGATTGAAGTAGAAATGGCAAACACAAGTAGAGTATGTTTACTAGGAAATGTAGAATCCATTTTTGAAGGAATGAGTATGCCGACCCGATATTTTACAAATGGGCGTGGTTTAAAATAAAACAACTTAATCAAGGTGTTTATAAACAAAGTAATCCCGGCAGATATTACTGCATTAAAAGACAACCTTTTGTAAAAATCATTTCTAAACCACATGAAAATTAAAACAAAGATAAACACATAACGAATCTTATTTGATATTAATATCATCAGCAAATCAATTGGAGAAAAACGTCCTGAAAGTTGATTAATTGACTTAAATACTTTGTAGTTCATTAACACGTCTCCTTCTTTCATAGATACCAATAAAATTCCCTACAAGGTAAGAAATATGTAAAAATCGAGAAAAGAAGGCGATAAATTTAAACCGTTACCTATCTGTATTAATAAGAATTGATAAGAGAATATATCTCCCAAATAGTAAGATTTATTTACATAAAATTAAACACTCGTGAAACTGTTTATAAAAAATTTTAAACAAAACCCTTATAATAGAAATTAATATAGAGACCTAAAATCCGTTTTTCTAAATGTATTTAAATCTAGTTATATAAATCCAATTTATTAAATCGATATAAGAAACGGTTGTTCAATCTGCTCGAGCAAGCCTTTATGTACGTAGTAATAACAGCGAAGTGAAAGGAGGTTGGCCGACCGTTTCTATACTATGTCGAAAAATTAAGCTGGACTTATATAAATCATAGGGCATAAAAAACTGTTATATCTAAGTAAGGTTAGATGATTTAATTGAGAAAATATATGTTATTATAATATTTAGAATTATTCGTGTATTAATAGGGAGGCTGTGACTTGAATATAGAAAATTTGAAAATGTTCTGTTTGGTAGTAGATGAAGGAAGTATTAGCCAAGCAGCAAGATTAAGCTTTGTATCTCAGCCAGCTGTAACAAGACAAATTAATCAATTGGAAAATTTTTATGGTACTTTGTTATTCGACAGGACGGGAGGAAAGTTGAAAGTAACCAAAACAGGCAAAATATTATATCCATACGCTAAAACCATTGTAAATGATTTTAATCGTTCAAAGGAAGTTGTTCAACAGGAAATAGGTAAATACAATGCTAGCCTTCAAGTAGGGGCTACTTTCACTATTGGAGAATACTTATTGCCAAGTTTATTGGGGAGGTTCAAAAAACAAAAACCAGATATTAAAGTAACGCTTACCATTAAAAATACCCCTGGGATTTTGGAGGATTTAACAAATGATGTGATTGATTTGGCTTTGGTTGAAGGCATTGTTGAAAATAACGACTTAATTGTTGAGAAATTCGCAGATGACGAATTGATTCTCGTTTGTGCACCTGACCACGAGTGGGAAGAAAAGGTATGTATTGAAGAACTGGTAAATGAGAGGATGATTTGGCGTGAATCCCTCTCAGGAACACGATTAATTGTTGAAAATATGTTAAGAGAGTATGGAATTCTAGAAAAAATTGATAGTTATATGGAAATTGGAAGTACTCAAGCGATAAAAAGTGCTGTTGAGGCAGGACTTGGAATTAGTATTTTACCAAGGTTGACTGTTGCTAGAGAATTAGAACAGGGAACGTTAAGAGAAATTGACATGAACGGAGTCAACCTTACGAGGAATTTATGGCTGGTTAAAAAACCACAAAGGTTTAATAAAACTTGGGTATCGAGTCTTTTAGAATTAATTCAGAGCAAATAAAAATAATGATTTGTCCATTCCAATGTTAACTATAATACTTATAATTATGGCCAAGTGAAAAATCTATAATGTGGGCAGTAGTAGGTGATGTTTATATTTTCAACATCGGAAATAGTTGACTCTTTTAAATCGAATAGAATATTGATAAAAGGAGCGCGCATCTGTATATCTTGCTTGTTGTTGGGTGATATGTTCAACAACAAGTAAGATGTACAGATGTTTTTTAATTGATTAAGAAGATACTTTGATTTTGAGCTTGAAAAATAGTTGTTATTATCATTTGTAAGTTGTAAATGATAATAAACTTTAATATGAATTTTAGTGTTCTGATCATATAAATGGAAGGAAAGGGTGATAATTATTTAGATTATACATAATAATGAATCTGTTATAATAAGATTATAGAGTGGAGTTATTAAATAATAAGTATATGAAACAATTTACTTGTACTTTGTAATAAATATGATATTATAATAATTATAATATATGAAAACATTAGGAGGTATTTAAATAATATGGATAATAAAAATAACCACAACAATAACAATAATGAAAATAATAATCAGAATAAAAAAATGACAACAGCTTTTGGTGCTCCTGTATCGAATGATGACGATATTAAAACAGCAGGTAAACGTGGTCCATTGCTAATGGAGGACGTATGGTTTCTTGAAAAACTAGCACATTTTGATAGAGAAGTCATTCCAGAACGTCGTATGCACGCGAAAGGATCTGGTGCATATGGTACATTCACTGTAACAAAAGATATTACCCAGTATACAAAAGCCAACCTTTTCTCAGAAGTTGGCAAGAAGACGGATATGTTTATCCGTTTCTCAACCGTTGCTGGTGAACGTGGTGCAGCAGATGCAGAACGTGATATTCGTGGTACAGCGATGAAATTCTATACAGAAGAAGGGAACTGGGATCTTGTTGGTAATAACACACCTGTATTCTTTTTCAGAGATCCTAAGAGATTCCCAGATTTGAACCATGTTGTAAAACGTGATCCGAAAACAAATATGCACAATCCTCAAGCAAATTGGGACTTCTGGTCATCACTACCTGAAGCACTTCACCAAGTGACCATTACAATGAGTGAACGTGGTATTCCAGTAAGCTACAGACATATGCATATGTTTGGAAGTCATACGTATAGCATGATTAATGCTAATAATGAACGTGTATGGGTAAAATTCCACTTCGTTTCTCAACAAGGAATCAAAAACTTAACAGACCAAGAATCTACTGAATTGATCGGTAAAGACCGTGAAAGTCATCAAAGAGATTTATTTGAAGCGATTGAACGCGGTGATTATCCTAAATGGACATTGTATATCCAAGTAATGACAGATGAACAAGCAAGTGATTTGCCATACAATCCATTTGATTTAACAAAAGTTTGGTATAAAAAAGATTTCCCTCTAATTGAAGTAGGGGAAGTTGAATTGAACCGTAATCCAGAGAATTATTTTGCGGAAGTAGAGCAATCTGCCTTTGCTCCTACGAATCATGTACCTGGTATCGGTTTTTCACCTGATAGAATGCTTCAAGGACGACTATTTTCTTATGGTGATGCTCAACGCTACCGTTTAGGTGTAAACCATTGGCAGATTCCAGTAAACTATCCAAAAAATGCGAAGAATTTCCATCCTTATCATCGTGATGGGGCTATGAGAATTTATAACCCTTCGCAAGGGCAAGTTTCTTATTCACCTAACAGTTATGGTGAGTGGCAAGATTCAAAAGAACATCAAGAACCAGTTTTAGATCTTACGGGAGGCACTGATTTTTATAACTTCCGTGAAGATGATGATAATTACTATGAACAACCAGGTAAATTATTTAACCTTATGACTTCTGAAGAACAGCAAAGATTATTTGAAAATACAGCTCGTAATATGCAAGGAACTACAAAAGAAGTTCAACTAAGACATATTAACAACTGCTATAAAGCAGACCCTGCTTATGGTGAAGGTGTAGCAAAAGCGCTTGGTGTTCCAATGAATGAAGTAGAAGCAGTAAGCGGAAAAGAATAATTTTAACTTCATTCAGCAGAAGTCCTCCACTTCTGTAAGTGGGGGATGAATGCAAAAAGCTCTCTGATTCAGTGGGGGTTCAAACCCCGGCTGAATGAAGTTAAGCCTCCGGCGGATGCCTCGGATTTTTTAAAGGTCATTTATCGAGCGAGCTCGATAAAAATCCGGGCGCAAATTCGGCGGGGCGAATTTGATATGAAGTGGGTAAACTAGTTTTTTTAAAAGTAGTAGTCGTGGAGATTTATTTTTTGAAATAAAAACGAATATGAGAAACAGTTAATGGAGATAATATACCTTATTATCTCCATTTTTTTACAGTTATAGGTTATTCCATTACCTATAACTTTTATTTTTCTCAACATACATAAGTCCTAATCCCATTACATATAATTTTCACTTTTGGAAAAGATGGTAATAAGGTATCCGTTATAGGGAGGTAATCTGATGGATCAAGATAAGCAGATAAGGCTAACAGCAGCAGAAATGGCTCAACTTTGGTCTCAATACATAAATGATAGTGGAAGTAGATGTATGCTGACCTATTTTTTAGAGAAGGCTGAGGACCCTGAAATTATACCTATTATAGAGCATGCTTTACAATTATCGAAATCTCATATACAAAAATTAACTGAACTACTTGCTAAGGAAAAGAATAGAATCCCTCATGGTTTTAAGGTAGAGGAAGATGTGAATTTAGCAGCTCCTAGGCTATATTCAGATAGTTATGTATTGAATTTTATCCATCAAATGTCGAAGATTGGGCTTACCAATTATTCAGCTAGTGTAGCATCATCTGTAAGATTAGACATAACAGATTATTATATGGAATGCCTTACTGAGACGATGCAATTATGTAAGATGTCAAAGGATGTATTATTGTCAAAAGGTCTGTATATTAGGTCCCCATATATACCCAACCTAGAGCAAGTTGAATTTGTGAAGAAGCAAGGATTTGTTTTAGATGTACTTGGGGAAAAAAGACCTTTAATAGCATTTGAAATAGCGAATTTACATGCGAATATCCAGAGGAATGCTTTAGGTGCAGCGACCTTGGTTGGGTTTACTCAGGTTGCACAGGATAAGGATGTACAACAATTCACTCTTAAAGGGATAGAAATCGCTAAAAAACATATAAAATTATGTGGAGCTAAACTAGAGGAGAGCAATCTTTCTGTCCCTATGACATGGGCATCGGAAGTAACAAACAGTACAACGTATACATTTTCTGATAAACTCATGATGTTTTTTACCTCATCTTTGATTTCATTAAGTGTTGGCTACTATGGAACAAGTATTGCCCAGAGTCCTAGGATAGATTTAGGTGTCTTATACAACAGATTATCTTTAGAAGTTCAACTTTACTCTGAAGATGGTTCAAATATCATGATCAATAATAGATGGTTAGAACAGCCACCAATGGCAGCTGATCGAGATGAGTTAGCAAAAGAAAACAATGGGAAATGATCATTTGTATTAAAGTATCAAGGCATTTCTTTTAAGAAAATCAAAAAAGTATATGATTAGTACCATTTGTACGAAAATAGGTGCAAGACTTGTAACTAGGGCCGTCAATGTTGACGGTTCTTTTTGTTTTGGTAAGGTTTCTGGACAAATAATTATTTTTCGTATGCTTCTATTCCAAAAAGAGCATGATAAAAGATGCAAACAGCGAGACTTGTTACATCAAATGAATGTATGGAGGTTCGGATATGGAAAAAGAACAGAATCGTTTAAATCAAAGTTTAAGTCATAAAACTGACCAAGAAGTTTTAGAGATTAGTTCAACCGGATATGGATTAGAATCTGTTTCCAAAGAAACAGAAGACAACTCTCAAAAAAATAAAAATAATCGTTCTTCATGTGGAGGATTATAAAATACTAGGTTTTATTTTCCATAGATAACCATTTTGACTGGACTACAATATGGGGTGAATGTATTGACTAATATTATTGATGGAATGGATGAAGCAAGATTTCAATCAGGTAATGTGAAAGCGAATAAGTCTTCACAACAGAAGGGGAAAGAGGCAGAAAAGAAAATGCCCCCGGTACTCAAAAATTTAAAAAATGGATCATAAAAAGGAACTTTTGAGTAGAGGTTTTTGTAAGTCTTAGCTTGCTTGTAGAGAAAAATAAAAGAAACTATTTTTTATCGGAAAAGGACAATGTCTAGACGTTGTCCTTTTCCAGTTTGTGGTTCCCTTCTCTCACTCGCTCGCTAAATGTTTCGAAAGAATTTCTTCTACTAACTTAGTTTTTGACTCATGGGAATCAATAATAAGGATAAGTTCTGCATATTTATCAAGTATGGTGTTGTTCACTTTTTTCATTTCTTTTTCATGTTTAATAATGCTTCATTGAACAGTAGTGAAACGATAAGCATAACATGATTAAAAAAGGAGTTTGCGAAATGAGTGTATCAGCTTTTATCCTTTCTGTTATTATGGCTATGGTTATTGGGATTGTTGCTGAAAAATTATCTCCGTTTGATATGCCTGGAGGCTGGGCGGGTGCAATCATTGCTGGATTCGTAGGAACTTGGCTAGGTAATGGTCTATTTGGTACATGGGGGCCAATTGTAGCTGGATTTTCATTAATTCCAGCACTAATTGGCGCGATCATTGTAGTCATCATTGTTGGGTTTTTATCAAAGTTATTTTGAACATCTTAGATGAATTCTAAGGTGTTTTTTATCTTTAAAAAGTTTAGGATACCCTTGCCCTTGTTATTTTAGAAATTGATTATATGTTAAACTTTAGAAAGTAATGCCTATTTAAGGTACAAATTGGATTGTTTCGCTTAAGCCGACTTATATTTTAGTAATCTCTTTTTCAGTAACTAAGAATACTTTTCTAGGAGATTTTTCATTCCTAATCTCAAATCGGCCATTTTTATAATCGTATATGATCGTATAAACATCTCCTGCGAACAGAATTTTGTCATTGATACTCATATGAATTGCCTCCAAACTTATCTTTATATTTATATTTTAAATCCTTTAGTATAATAATGTCATATTTTTGTTAGGTTCTTTTACACAAAATTTAAAGATTTTATATTTAGTTTGTTATTTTTTTGTAAAAGTAAAATGCGTTACAATAGAAAAAATGAAACGGTTAAGGTGAATAGAATGAGCAAAAAAATAGCCATTGTAACAGGGGCATCCAGTGGATTTGGGTTGTTATGTGCCATAGAGTTAGCAAAAAACGGTTTTGAAGTGATTGCTACCATGAGAGATATGAGTAAATCAGATCATCTTTTGGAGAAAGTCAATAAGGAAAAGATGCTGGATTTAGTTCACTTGCACTGTCTCGATGTGACTTCAGCAGAATCGATCGACGAGTTGAAAGAATATTTGAATGAATTTCCATCGATTGATGTACTTGTAAACAATGCAGGGACGGCTATTGGAGGATTTAGTGAAGAGATTTCTATGGAAGATTTCCGTCTACAATTCGAGACGAATTTTTTTGGAGTCATAGCCGTTACACAGACCGTTCTTCCCTTTATGCGGTCTCAAAGGCAGGGGAGAATTATCAATATGAGTAGTATTAGCGGAAAATTCGGATTTCCAGGACTATCTCCTTATGTAGCCTCCAAGCATGCACTTGAAGGCTATAGCGAGAGTTTGAGACTTGAATTAAAACCATTTGGAATTGATGTCGTCCTCATCGAGCCTGGGTCATATAAGACCAATATATGGTCTGGTGTAGATGGAACAGAACGTATTCTAGATTCTCCGTATCACGCCTATTTGTCTGTTCTCTTAAAAGAAATAGAAACAGGAAAAACAAAGCATGGTGATCCACTTGAAGTAGCGAAATTAGTTGTCGACATTGCCACGCAATCCAAGGCCCCTAAGCTCAGGTATCCAATTGGCAAAGGGGTTAAGCGGAATCTGCTTTTGAAAAAAATTTTACCTTGGAAGATACTTGAAAAGGTGATGATGAAAAAGCTTTTTCAATAGGAAATAAAGGTTTCAGTTAATATGTTGAAAGTGAGATTCTTATAAACTAAAAAAAGACCCGACTTCCACAATGTGTTCAGTTCCATTAGGAGTTGGATCTTTTTTGTCAAGTATACTGCAATAGAATTTTTCATAAATAAAGTCTTTTTGGACCTTAATAGGCATATAAATATTGTTCTACAAAATCGCATACATCATTTTTATTCAATGTGTTTTTCTTTAATGTTTTTTTGGCTTCTTCAATATAAGGGAGAAATTGGCTATTGTTTTGGAGCTCTTTGATGGAAATTTCTCCACTTACCAATTGTAAAGCGGCTTGTTTTAATTCCTCATGATTTACCTGATAGAGAAGATATGCAAGACAACTGATTCGATCCATCCTATTTCCACCTCTCGAAAACATTTGTTCTTTACAAAATTCTACAAAAGATTGTTAAATTCCTTCCAAATATGAAAAAATATATAGATGTATCTGAATGTCTAGTGAATGATCAAATCAAATATGATCAATTTAAACTCATCGTAGTAAAACAAGAAATACGTGGAATGAGGAAAAATATATTATGAATTTTCTTTATATTCTGTTGGACAAGGTTTACAATATAGACAAATAAAATTCACAATTTAGACAATAAATTGTTGAAAAGCTGTAATAGTTATACGTTTTAATATTTTTGCTGTGTTAAACAATCGTGCTGCTCTATAAGTCTTTGGTATACACGTCCATTACGTGATTCATGCTGAATCAAACAAATGGCCGCATACACCAAAGGCCATTTATCAACAACCATCATTAACACAGCCAATATTTTAAAAAGGGGGTCTAAAATGAATGGTCTATTCATTACTTCTATCTTATGCTTGTTCTTATACTATGTCGTTAGTTTAACGCCTTCTTTTGGAATCGCCTTCATTTTGTTTGGTCTAACCATCGTGTCAATGGTGGCAGGAATTTATAAAGAATTTGACAAAAAGAATGAAAAGAAACTTTCTCATATTAAAATTGTAAAATAATCTGTGGAGTGGTCATTTACTAATTGCCTCTATTGCTTATTTTAGTTAACTTAAAAGAGCTAGGATTTAAATCCTAGCTCTTTTAGCTGTGCTTTTTAATATAAGTGGTGAAGTTTTATCTATAAAAGACTGATTAGTTATTTGCCTTTATTTTTTCAACTAAGTCAAAACCTTTCGTCTTTCTAAACTTCATATGATGTGGAAAGTTATTCATAGAATCCGAACAATCGATGTTTTCAAAGTTTAATCCCTCTAGGATATCTCGATCGATCTTGACGGAGAGGATTAATAGGCGTTCTTCGTGGCCAGTTGCTGTGTTTAATTGTTCGTCAAAGGCATGGATCACAACTGTTTGTAGTGGAAGTAAGGCAAATAAGTCTCTAGCAATTCGAAGGATACAACTACATACATAATTCTGCAAAAGGCCATAATATCGTGTTTTGGTCATTTGTCTAACCGATAACTTTCCTGTCTTTGTTAATTTCTTTTCCTCAGTCGGAATGATGTGATTGGAATGAACATCAAATTCGACTTCCATGTAGGAGGGGGCATCTGTTGAAAGCTCAAAGCCACTACCAAATTCACTTAAGTCACCTAAAGGATCCATTTCCTCGATTACTTTAAAATACGTATCGATATCACCTGTTTGGACGGATTTCGCAAGCTCAATAAGTTCTTCCCATTCCTTATAAGCTTTTTCATCTTCTACTTTAGCTTGTTGGATTTGCTCAGACAAAAGAGCATATTGTTCTTCATCTTTGTTGAATACTCGTTCGAAAAAGCCAGGTTTATAGTGATCATACTGATATTGGGCTTCTCTTTCTTTCGGACCCGGTTCTCCAAGTTGATAGGGAGGAGAAGTGTTTAGGATACTCATCCAATCGACGTTGTCGTCACACTCTATATGGATTGATTTTACAAGTTCACATTGATTTTCAAATAGTTCGACTTCGTATTGAGCTTGTTCTTTTTCCTGTTCTTTAAGTAGTTGTTTTTGTTGGGCCTGTAAATTTTTATGTGTTTGATAAGCTTTCGATTTATAAGGCTTACCTGATTTCGTTGTCACATAGGATAGACCAGTTCCTGGAATTCCTACACTACTCATTCTTCTCCCCGAGCTATTGATACTATGCCGTAATCCATTTACACCAAAGCTAAGACCTGCACTTTTTTTGCCAACATTTAGACGAACCCCTGGGGCAATTTTAAAACTTTTTCGAAATCGTAATCCCACTGTCACTCCTCCTATTCGTTGCCAGTAATTGAAAAATATTCTACTATCTCCCATGATAAGGGATTTTGTAAAGGATGAACAGGATAAAATAAAGTGCCAGGTGCCATCCAATTTTTGGATGGCACCTAGCACTTAAACTTAATAACCATAGATGAATTTTCTCGATAATAACTGTGTGGCAGAAAACTTTAACGCATTCGCTTGATCAACTTTATTTATTTGTCGTTCATCAGGTTTAATTAATTTTATGTTATTTTCTACTTCTACAAATTGTCCACAGTTCACATTTTGAATTTCTTCTGTTACCAAGGATTGTAGATCAGAAGGTGTTAAAAAATAAAAGTCATGGCAATAGGGTAAGTATTCGATCCATTTTTGATCAGTCATTAAATCTTCTTGTGAAACCTTGATTTTAACAATTACAATCTGAGACTCGTTATAAGCGAATATATTAGCTGTTTGTCCGTTGGGAAGAGGGAAGTCTGCTATCGCAATATAATCCCGTTGAAAAAGCCATTTAAGAGCTTTTTCTTGTAATTCTTTATGTCGCTTTAAATCTACGCTTGAGAGATAATCGGATACTTCGGTCAGCTCCAGATAAGATTGAATCGTTTTATGTTTCATCTTGTATAATTCTTTTTGAATTTCTTCTTTTTTCCCTCGGGTGTCTTGTAGTTCTTGGTTTATTTTATTTATCGAATCAATAAATGGATCACTAAATACAGAAGGGATCAGGTACTTTCCATTATGTGGTACTTCTTCCCAAGGAGTTTCTTTCCTTAATCGATCTATATCTGTACCTGGATTCCATCGATACTCGAGCCCACGATTATGCCTTGATTTCAACGATTCCATAAACCTATGAAAATCATCTATATAATGGATGCGTGTCACTTCATCGTAATGGAGGATTCCATCACTACTTAAACTTTGTTGCCATTTAACATGAAGACGTTTTGCTAGAACTAATCTTTCTTCGTATAATCCTAAATACTCATTTAGAAATGAACGAAAAGGTTCTGGATATTGATGAAATATTTTTATTTGATCATTCATCTTCTGTTGTAATTTGATAAGTTCTTTTTCTTTTTTTATTAATGATTTTTCGGTATGCTCTAATTGTGATAAAGTCAAATCTGTTTTTTCTTTAAATTCATGAATTCTTTTTCTTTTTTCATCCAAAGCGTTCATTAGAAATTGGATTTCGTCTCTTTTTGTTTCATCCGTAACAACAGATAAAATTTCTAGTAATCCTCCCCAATCGGACTGTCGAAATAAAGGTGCGAGAGGCAAGCCTTTTATGCCTAATAACTGGAATCGGTTATAGTGTTCTTCTTCTAGATTTTCCTTTGCTAATTTTAACATGTTATTAAAACGGGATAACCTCTTCGATTGGTCTATTGATACTGGATAATGAGTAGGGATATCAGAAACCTTTACCCCTCGGTTTAAATCCAATAGGATACGCTTACTTAGGGGATCAACACCTGTAATTGTTGCTTTCATTCTATTTCCCTCCCCGTGAGTGAATGTGTTCCGTACACTCATTTTGAGAATAATTATAATAGAAAAATCAAAAAGTCACTATAGTTATGTATGAAAAAGGGAAAATAAATTCATTCTTGTTTGATAATGAAAAGATGGCTTGAGTTGGAGATCATTAAAGAATTAGTCACGATCCTTTTAATGGATCAGCTTGTCTAACAGATTAACATGTTTTTCATCGTGATTCAAAATCTTTTTAACAAGTTCTAGGCTTTCAGAATCCAAGTCACCCTTCACAAGTTCTTGAGATATTTCTATCCCTCGTTTCTCACCGACTAAAGCATCTTTCAAAATATGTGTGGTACCGTTCGTTGATTCTGTAAAATTTTTAACAAATTCAGCAATAGTGCCCTGAATTCCTACATCATCAACGGGTATACCTCCGAGATTTTGTATTCTTTCTGCAATCATAGTAGCATGTTGTTTATGATCCTGCTGAATTTTTTGGAGTGTCTGTTTTAGATCAAGATCATCTATATGATGAATATATTTTTCATAGGCATGAATCGCCATGAAGTTTCCTTCAAGAAAATGATTCAATTCTTTAATGACCGTATTTTTCATAGCAAAAGCTCCTAAATTGTATTCCTTATATATTTTACTATTCTAAAGAATATATACAGAATGATACTCTGTTTCGTTTTTTTAACTTATCTACTAATGTTCGCCGCAAATAATTCCAATATACAGACTGTATCTCTTTTCATGTAAAGAAAGGGGACTATCCAAAGTAAGTCTACTTTGGATAGTCCTTTTTTAAATACTAAATATCGCGAAATACACTTTCTAGACTCTCATACCCTCTGAGGTCTTCTTTCCGTGGTTCATCGGATTCTACTGTCCATTCATTTTGAACAGGGGATAATCCTCCTTGATTGTTTTTCGTATAGGGGGTATGAATATGATAGGTTTTTCCTCCTTTATTAACGGTGTAGCCCATATAGTATTGATGATCTTGACCTTGTTCCTCAAAAATACCAATACTATCGATATCGTATTGCTCGATATAATCTTGAAGAGACTGTTGTAATTCATTAATAATTTGCTCGCGTGATAAATATTTCATATCGATCCCTCTTTCCTGATAAACTTTATCCTTCATATATGTTCGAATCAAAAGGGTGGAGGGTATTGAAGAATCCACCCAACTTTCTGTTGTGGCCTTAAGGGTTCGTTGACCATAAGCCGGCATTTTTTACAAAGACTCTTGGATTCAGTTTTAATCCTGCTACAATTATTTCTGCTAAATCTTCTGGATGCATGACATTTTCAGGGTTTCCAGAAATAAGGTTGGCTTCAAAGGCTAAATCTGTTGCAACGGTACTAGGGGTTAAGGCGGTTACTCGGATATTATGCTTTCTTACCTCCATCATAAGTGATTCTGTCAGGCCTAAAACAGCGAATTTAGACGCACTATAAGCACTTGTCACAGGGGCCCCTTTTTGGCCTGCGGTGGATGAGATGTTCACAATATCACCTGATTTTCTTTCGATCATGTCAGGTAGAATAGCCCTGGTGACATGGTAGACGCCCATTAAATTGACTTGGATAATCTTTTCCCATTCTTCAGGAGTTAAATCAAGAAAACCGCCAAATTTAGCGATACCCGCATTGTTGATAAGGATATCAATAGAACCTAAGTCTGATTTGATATGCTCTACGGCATGTTGAACAGATTCAAGATCAGCTACATCTGCTGTTGCCGCTGAAACTTCCACATCACATTCTGCTAGTTCTGCCACTGTTTTTTCAAGGTTATCCATATTCAATCCAATTAATCCTAGATTCACACCTTCTTTTGCTAAAAGGAACGCAGTAGAACGACCGATTCCTCTTCCTGCTCCAGTAATTAAAGCAGTTTTTCCGTTTAATGAGATCATGACATCATTCCTTATTAATAGATTCGTTCACAACTATCAATATTTACAAAATCATGGACTTGTATAAGTGTCAGACACTATCCAAAAATTGGATGGTTCCCGGGGCGATGAGTAAATAGGGGGAAATGGAAGATAATAACACCATACTTATAAAAATATGGAGATGATGAGATGTCAAATGTCAATCAAATGCTCCCTATCCTCTGTATGCGTAAGAGTCAATTCCAGAAATGAATTCTAATAAAGAACCATCTATACAAATAAAATCCATGATGGATCTCTTATAGAATAGAGAACGACCATGGATTTTTGATTAAGGTACAATGACTTTACTAGAAGCTAGATCAATCCTTTAGGGTTTAATAACTTTTCAACTTCATCTGTTAATAACCCTTTTTCTTTTAGCACTTGTTTTAATGTTTTATTTTCTTCATCTGCTTGTTGTCCAATCTGGGACGCGAGATCATAGCCCATAGAGGGACTTAAGGCTGTAACTAATGCAAGGCTGGCTTCCATCCCGTCTTTACATTTTTGTTCATTTGCCTGAATTCCATTAATACACTTTGTTACAAGTATTGGAATCGCATTTGATAATAATTCGATGGACTGAAGCAGGGTATGAGCGATGAAGGGCATCATGACATTGATTTCTAATTGACCCGCTATCCCTGCTGTCGTAATGGCCGTTTCATAGCCGATGATTTGACAACAAACCATATGAGTCATTTCTAAAATAGCAGGATTTACTTTCCCTGGCATAATTGTTGAACCCGCTTGAACAGAAGGAAGGGTAATTTCAGCTAATCCTGTTCGTGGACCAGAACTGAGCAAACGCAAATCACTCGTTATTTTAATTAAATGAATCGCGAGTTCTTTTAGTGCCATCATCGTTCGTATAGGGGCACTCGTATTTTGCATGAATTTAAATATATTTGGTGGTTCACGAAAAGGTAAATTCGTGCGATGACAGACCTCCTTCATAATTTTTGGAATATACTCAGGATGTAAGTTTATTTTCGTTCCAATGGCATTCCCGCCTAAGCCAATTTCATACAAGGCTTCAAGACAATCTTCGATCTGATGATAGACAAAATGAATGGTTTCGGCAAAACCAGAGAATTCTTGACCCAATCGAATGGGAACTGCATCGTGTAAATGTGTTCGGCCGGATTTCAATATGGGCATCAACTCGTCTGACTTTCTGTAGAGTGCCTGTTCCAATTGTGAAAGGGCAGGGAGGAGTCTTTGAATAATATTTTCTGCTGTCGAAATATTAATGGCTGCAGGGAAGGTATCGTTTGTCGATTGTGACATGTTGACATGATCATTCGGGTGAACCTGTTTAGAGCTAGAGTTTAATGAATCACCTAATAATTCTGAGGCTCGGTTTGCAATAATCTCATTCACATTCATATTTTGCGATGTACCGGCACCAGCTTGGTACACATCGACTACAAAATGCTCATCCCATTTTCCTTCGATAACTTCTTCAGATGCTACTATAATGGCTTTTCCCATCTCGTTAGAAAGCTTGCCTAATTCCATATTGGCTAAAGCAGCAGAAGCTTTAATGATTCCTTGTGCTTTAATAAACGATCGAGGTAACCGAATTCCACTTATTGGAAAGTTTTCCACAGCACGTTGAGTTTGAGCTCCATAATACGATTCTAGTGGAACCATCACTTGGCCTAACGGATCCATTTCTTTACGATATTGGTCAAAAGATTCCATTTTTCTCTCCTTATGATGTAATGATTTCGAAGTAAACGTCTCGTTATTATTTCCCATTAGGGTGTGTAATAAACAATGTTAGGAATGATAAAATGACGAACTTTTGAAAGTGCACATCTAAAGGAGTAATACAGATAGATGAAAGTGAGCGCTAAAGGTGAGGTTGGCCGTGGATGGGTAAAGAATGAGAAATATGAAAATCGATAAGATTTCCCCTATTATTTATATACATCAATAAAAAGGGAGAAACAGCCCAGAACTGTTTCTCCTTTTTTATTATCTTATCTGCATTTCAGCAATCATGTCTTCTAAACGTTCTTTTTGGGATACTAACTCTTCTACAGAAGGTTGATAAGAAGATGTCGTTTGATTAAAAGTCCCTTGTGGTTGGACTAAGCGCTGTAACTGTCCACCATTTTGCTCATATAAACGATAGCCTACTGCACCTACCACCGTTCCAGATAAAAATCCCATTAAAAAATCATTGTTAAATGCCATTTTTGTTTCCCCCAATTCTTTATTTTCTTATTTTATATAAATTCATACAGATCTGTATGAAGATATATCTGATAATGGATAGACTATTTTACTGTCCCGCATTTCATGTAATAACTCTAATACATTAACGGCCCATGTCACCATAGCCCCATGTAGCACGTTTGCCGGTTCTAATGATCCTAAACTCAAGATTCCTATGAGGATATCAGGATGGCGAAGTTTATTATTGGTTCCATGTGATAAGACGGCATACCCAGTTGCGATGACGGCACTATATACCAATACAGTTGGCTGTTTAAAGGAGTAGGCAAGCAGCAGTAAACCGCCTGCTATGAGAGAACGAAATAATCCTTTGCGTACATTGGGTCTTACATGAACCATTAAGTTACTTAGTGAATGAAAAGGTTGTTGATGAAAAAGTAAAGATACATATCTTAATAAATGGTTTCGTGAGATTTCATCTGATGTGTACTGAATCAGCATGGTTTCAGTAATGGGCTGAATGCGTATATCTTGAATGCCCCTTAAAGAGGAAAATATCGATTGAATCGCTTTATAATCCTGGTTTTCCCTCAATAAAGGAATATGCAAACGTAGGCGCCCTGGAATATCATGTAGGATATAGAATTTAGGTCTCACACTTCTAGCCTCCTATCCATAAAATTCTGGCACTATTCAACACTACTCCAATTGTAGCGGCATTATGAATGGCTGCTCCTGCAATAGGAGAAATGATACCAAGTGCTCCTAATAAAATAGCTCCTCCATTAATCAAAAATGTGAAAATGAAGTTTTGTTTAATGATATTCATCGTTTTTTTCGATAGTCGAACTAATTCCGGTAGCACTTTTGGATGATCGGATGTAATGATGATATCACTTGCTTCGGAAGCGATATCTGTTCTTTTTCGCCCCATTGTTACTCCAATATTTGCGTGAGCTAAAGCTGGAGCATCATTAATTCCGTCTCCCACCATCATAACGGTACTGTTCCGTCTATATTGCTTTATATACTTTACTTTATCTTCAGGTAAGGTTTCTGCATGGTACCAATTGAGGTGAAGTCGCTGCGCCATCTCTCTTGCTACTGTTCTTTTATCTCCCGTTAGCATAATAATGTCATGGATTCCTTGGTATCGTAACTGGCGCAATGCGTGGTGCATACCAGAACGAATTCGGTCAAAGATACTAATAACACCCAATAAGGTTCTGTCATACGCTACATAAATTATATTTTCATCTTTCTCTAAATGATGAACAAAATGGTCCATGTTTACTTTCAGTTCTTTCATAAAGTGAAGGCTGCCCACTCCAATTTGTTTTCCCTGGAAAAGGGTTGTAATCCCTTTTCCAATTACAGTGTCTACTTGTGCGTTCTCATCTCGTACAGGTATCTCTATCTTCCATTCTTCTGCCTGTTTGATGATTGCATCGGCAATAGGGTGAGACGAACTCTTTTCTACAGCTGCCGCCAACCGGATCACTTCTTTTTGTTCATAACCATCACATGAAATGACTTGTTGTACAACGGGTGTTCCTTCTGTAATGGTACCTGTCTTATCCAAAATAATGGTTTCTACTTGAGCCATCTCTTCAATATAATTGCTTCCTTTTACTAATGCCCCCTGTTTTGCTGCTTTTCCGATTGACGCATAGAGGGCAGTAGCTGTGGACAATTTAATTCCACAGACAAAATCAATGACTAACATATTCATCGCTCGATTTACATTTCGAGTTAACAAAAAGGTAATCAGCGCTAATCCAAACGAAACAGGAACCATTTTTTCGGCTAATGTATTAGCCATGTTTTGGATAGGAGCTTGTTTTTCTTGCGCTTCTTCTAACAATTTGACAATCTGGGAAAGGGCCGTATCACCTCCCACCTTTTCAACAAGAATGGTAAGCTGGCCATTCAGTAAGATACTCCCCGCATAAACTTGTTGCTCTTTTCCTGTTTCTTTAGGCATGTATTCTCCCGTAATAGAGGATTCGTCAACCGTTCCATACCCCCGAGATACCATTCCATCAACAGGAATTTTTTCTCCTGTAAATACAACAACCGTATCACCTACTTGCACTTGATCCAGTGCTACTTTTTCTTCTACCGCTTTTTCGTTTAATCTCCATGCATATGTTGTAGCAAGTTCTAATACAGAATGGATATACTCCTTCGTTTTTTTAGAAGTATAATCTGTTAGCCATTCACTAATAGTAGACATGATGGTAACAATAAGTGCAGAACCTGGATTCCTTATATAGAGAGAGGCAAAAATAGAAGCTGCAGTTAACGTGTTTGCGTTTGCTTTTCGACTCTTGAAGAGACTTATAATCCCATCTTTTATAACGTCAAGGGATGTAAAAACAGAGGTAATTACAGCTGCCCAATGTCCAGCGTTTTTCACTGCTGTAGAAAATGGGCTACGTTGGATATACCAGTTTGCTAGAAACATAGTTGTACAAGTCACCGTAGGTACGAGTTTTTCCCATGAGAATGATTGGATTTTTCCCTTTTGCTTCTTGGCAAACAATTGTTGAAGAGACTTTTTCAGCGCTTGAAAGGATACCGCAGTGTCGTGATGAATGAGCACATTACCTGTTTCTTGAGTGTATGTAGCTGAGTAAACATGAGGAAGCGACCGAATAAAACATTCAATCATCGTCGGACTAAAAGAACTATTTAGATGAAAACGGGTTCGACCAGGTAAAGAGTGAACCACACTAAGCATGCGGCGGGTCACTTCCTTTCCCTTTTATTATCGTATAAGCCCAATAGAATAAACTAGATGAAAATGTAGGAGCACTACTGAACGCATGAATGCCTTTTCCTAATAAAAACAAGGCAAACAAACTATCGAAATCAGCAAATCCATTCGTTTGTTTTTTAATTCCTCTATCTACGAACCCTAATGTTTGTTGCATTCCTCTCATAAGCATAGCATCTGTATAAAGAAGTGCATCTGATGCAGTTTGAACAATGAACTGCATTAATTCATCTAACTCTTGCTGACTAATATGGGGAACGACAAATTTTAATATGAGGCTACCTGTAATAGGCGAGGCTTCAGCGGTTAAGATCAAAGGATACTTTTCTATATTCTTGTTTAATGCGTTAGCTACTATATCATTTTTCCAGCTATCACATTGTAAACGTAGTCTTCCCGGCATGGCATGTAAAACTTTTACTTTTTGGTCTCGAAACTGAGACATCACTTTTGGAATAACTAAGGATGCACCTATCCCCAAAAGGCTAGATTTCATGCTGCATCTCTCCTTACTTCATATATTCTGTTGTATAGACTTGATCAAGTACTCGAAACCATGAATCTAGCTCTTTTATATTTGTGTCATAGGAAGCGTCATATGTAATGACCAAACTTCCTGTTACCAGAGTTGATTGAACAGAAAAAACCAGTGGTTGTAGTTGTAACTCGTTTACAATTTTTTCAATCAAATCCGTATTCGTTTTCCAACGGGGAGACTGAAGACGGATACGTCCAGGGATAAAGTGCACCATCTTAATATCATATTTTCCTAGCTTGCGCTCGACATGCTTAATCAACATATATTCTGTAAATTTCCCCAACATTACCCTCCATACCTATCTTTTTTAAAAATATTACCAAATAAGATGATTTGAAACAACCTTTTTCGGTGATAAATGTTTGAATTTTTAAAAAATATAAAAATTAAATCGGTTAAGAGTTAGGGCCGTTGCTATATATAAAATTATCCTGAGAAAAAATCAATAATTAAAAATAAAAATCTTGATTATGCGCTAATATCAAATTATGTGAAGGACGAGAAGTCCTGTCGCAACGTCTGTACTAACACTTTTTGTGGAAGTCTTCTTTATATTTTTGGAGTTGGAGCAGGGTTGGCATAGCCTCTTTATAAGTATTATCAATCATCACAAATTATCCAGATTAGATGACAGTACTCTCTAGAAATTGGATGGTGATTGTCAGCTGGTTTAATTATTTTTTTATTATTAAGTATATTACATTGTTTTATTGACATTGATAATCATTTTCATTTATAATGTTACTTAATTAAATAATCGTTATTTTTATTTAATGAGAGATGTTTAAATATATATAAATTTTTCTTTCCTCATTGTGTTTTATAAGATGAAGAAACAGCTGAAAGTGAACGATTTAAAGGGTGGAGGAGATATCCATGAGTTCTTTACTTATTATAGGTGCAGATCATTTGGGAGTTATTCGGGACAAGTTATCTTCTGTTGGATTTGATGAAATCTTACATATTAATGGGAGAAAAGTAAAAATGGTTAAAAGAGCGATACCTGAAAATATAAATTGCATACTAGTTTTAACAGATTATGTGAATCATAATTTGTCCACCGTTATGAAACAGCGAGCTAAAAATCAATCGATCCCTATTTTTTATGCAAAGCGTTCTTGGTGTTCCATCCATAAAGCACTTAAAGGGATGGTATAGCTTAAAAATTTTTCGTTTTCATTGAGAATTATTATCACTAATGAATAAACTGAATGTCAATTTTTTATACTGATCAAAAGGGTAAGCTTATTAATAGACCAATCTAAAAATCCAGATTTTATTTAAAAACCATATGATATAAGGGGAGAGAAGAGGATGTTTCGGCATTTCATTGCAATAAAAACGTTTGAACATCAAATGGACTGTTTTTGTTCGGATGGTACTCATGCAGAGGTTTTAACCATTCATAAAGAAGATATAATCGAAATCATTAATGAACGCAAATTTATGATTGAAAAAGGATGGTATTTTTTAATTAGGATGAATAACCAATATAATTTCCATATAGCCCTTGAAGATTTAGAGCGGTATTATCTGAATGAACGACTTTTATCTTTGATTGACATTGAACTAGCGTTAAACTATTTACAATTTAAGGTCGATCAAGCTCTAGATACAGGGGATGAAGAGTTATTTTTGAACTTCACAAAGAAACTAAAAGAATCACGTGACCTTAAGATGAAATTGGAGCAGTGTGTACATAACGTAGCAGTATAAAATGACTTTTTCTCATAGGAGATTAACGTCCAGAAAGCTGATTGATTAAGTTAAATGTTTTGGAGTTCATAAATTTATTTCCTATAAATTTTGATGTCAGAAATAAGCCTGAAGCAATTCCGTTTTGTATTGTAGTAATAAAAGAGTACAGAATATTTCGAAAAAAAGAATTGGTTCTCCATTACTTATTCTAACTTCTTGATAAGCTATATAGGAGGAAGTTATATAGCTACTTTTATAATAAAAAGTTAAAAATTGTAAATTGGATAGAAGCAAACAGGGACAGTGATGAACTGTCCCTCGATACTCCATTTTCTTAGCTAGCTTCTTCTTTTGCCTTTACATCTAGTAGTTGTAAAGTTTGTTGTAATACTCTTTTTTCTTCATCGTTTAAAGGAACCATTGGTAAACGAACACTACCAACAGAGATTCCATTTAGATTTAATGCTGCTTTGACTGGTGATGGACTTGGCGCAGCAAATAGTGCTTTCATGATTGGGAGGAGGTTACGATGAAGTGAAGCAGCCTCTTGGTGATTCCCATTAGTAAAGTGTTGAATCATCGTTTGCATTTCATTCCCCATAATATGAGAAGCAACTGAAATAACGCCTGCTCCGCCAATTGATAAAGCTGGTAAAGTTAAACCGTCATCTCCACTGTACAACGTAAAATGATCAGGGGTTTGGCTAATAATTTCAGCCATCGCATCTAAATTGCCACTTGCATCTTTTAGTGAAACAATGTTTGGAATCTTTGAGAGACGAACGATTGTTTCTACAGACATATTGACAACGCTTCGCCCTGGTATATTATAAAGCATGACCGGTAATGCTGTTGATTCAGCAATGGCTTTAAAGTGTTGGTATAGTCCTTCTTGAGACGGCTTGTTATAGTATGGAACAACAAGCATTATCCCGTCGACTCCTGTTTTTTCTGCAAGACTTGTTAAGTTAATGGAAGCTCTTGTGTTATTGGAACCAGTGCCAGCGATAACAGGAACTCTTCCATCAACAACCTTAACCACAAATTTAAATAATTCCACTTTCTCTTCTGTTGTTAATGTAGGTGACTCCCCTGTTGTCCCAGCTACCACTAAACCGTCAGAGCCATTGGCAATTAAATAATTGACTAATTTTTTTGTCGCATTGTAATCAATCTCACCATTTTGATCAAATGGAGTAACCATTGCAGTTAAAAGTTGTCCGAAATTCATTACTTCTCCACTTCCTTTTAATTATTTTTTAAAAATTAGAGGGAGAAGGGCAATTAGTAAGTAAACGCAAAAAAGCAACAACGAGGGTCGCTGTTGCAGTAGAAACAATAGGTAACAAAGTTCCAGTGCGTAAGATAGCCCTCCATATAGCTTCCTATATGACAGTTCTGTATTTATTCAATAGCAGAACCAGCTTCAAGAAAAATGAGATTCTCTCCACTTCGGCAAATTCCCCTTTTCACAAACGTCACAGGACCTCATTATCCTCTGATTGTGTACTTATGGTCTTTGCACCTCTATCCTTACTTCAAAAAATATTGAAATAAGAAATTATTTAATTTAATTAAATTAAATAATATCAGTTTTTTCTTTCGATTGCAACGACAAGTTTGAGAAGGGAGGTAGGCTTCTTGCTCTAGTCAATGTGGTGGAAATGAACGAAAGGAAGGAGCTTTTATCACCATCAATCGCAGAATTTAAAATATATCGTTTTTTGGGAGAGGGTAGCATACACTAATTATAATGAAGTATCCTTAATGATTTAAAAAGGAGGGCTTTTAATGATGGCAAGCCAGACAGATGCAATCGTCCAACAGTCATTGGATGCTTTGTTAGAAGACAAGTCCTTTTTACCCAGTTTACATGGTCAATTTAGAAAACAAGCATTTACATCGTTAGCCTCTATCCTTTCTACTCCTAATCATATCCATAAATCTTTTTTACGAATCCCTTTAGAAAAAGGAAAGGTTGTTCGCATTCCTGCTTTTCGTGTTCAGCATAATAATACACTAGGACCTTATAAAGGTGGGATACGATTTCATGAATCTGTGAATGAGGAGGAAATGATAAATCTTTCCGCTTTAATGACACTTAAAAATGCTCTCCATGAAGTGCCTTTTGGCGGAGGTAAAGGAGGTGTTGTCATGAATCCTAAAGATTTCTCAGAAAAGGAACTGCATACCATCTGCAAAAAATATGTTCGTTACTTTAGTAATAGTTTAGGAACTGACAAGGATATCCCTGCACCTGACGTTGGTACCGGTGAGCGGGAAATGGATTGGATGATGGCAGAATATAAAAGTATCCGACTAGGTAAGCCATACAGAGGGAGCTTCACTGGGAAGAGTGTTGTTAATGGAGGTTCATTAGGACGAAAGGATGCTACTGGTAAAGGTGTGTATTTTACATTTCGATACATGGTTAATGATTTCTTGAAAGAACAGGGAAAGGTGCTTTCTCAGAGTAACAATAAATTTGCAAAAACAGCATTAACTTTTAGGGATCGTCCGCTAAAAATCGCTATTCAAGGTTTTGGAAATGTAGGCTCTGTTGTGGCTCTAGAAGCTTATCATTGTCCTTTTTTACAAAATGAAGTTATTGCTGTGAGTGATCGAAATGTTACACTATATAACTCTAAAGGACTCGATATTCCAGCACTAGTAGAATTTAAATTGCAAAATGGGGGAGATCTGCCTAATACGGAAGAACAATTGGCCCAATGTAATGTAAAAGCAGAAATCCATGACCGCGAAGAGGTTCTCTATCTAGTAGATGCTGAGGTATTGGTTTTGGCCGCATTAGAAGGTCAAATTCATAAAAATAACATGGGAAAAGTGAAAGCCAAATTGATTGTAGAAGGGGCAAACGCACCAGTGACCGGTGAAGCAGATAAATTCCTTAGTGATAAAGGGGTGATTTTGATCCCCGATATTTTGGCAAACGCAGGTGGTGTCATTGTTTCCTATTTTGAATGGCTACAAGGTCGTGAAACACAGTTTTATAGTGAGGAAGAAGTATTTAAGCTTCTCTTTGATAAGATGAGATCCACATTAACGATCATTCTTCCACGGTTTTTTGCTGATCCATTTCCTTTACGTCAAAATTGCTATATTCAGGCTGTTATGAAAATATGTACCGTTTTATATCGTCAAGGAAAGTTATACTAAGAAAATTAGGTTTGTAAGAGGGGGAGTTGATCTACTTTACTACCCCTCTTTTTAACGTTTAGGAGGTGGCTAGATTACAAAAAAGGGACCTTCAAAGGGAAAAGAATGAAAATGAAGTAGGCTAATGGTTATAAGTAAACTATAGTAGGAGCAGTTTCTGAAGAGTATGCATACGTTGTAGCACCGAAGGGTTCACAATCTCAGGCAAAAGGACAGAAGAGTAACAATATCTATTTGTCATAACGATGAGGTTGGTGAACACTAATCTCTTTTTTTGTACTCAAAAATTAATTTAATAAGAAAATTAGTAGAGGTGGATTTATGCAGGAAGAAGATTTTTATAAAAGGAAAAAGGTAATTACAATTGGAGTTGTTAGCCAATTAACAGATCTTTCTGAACGGCAAATACGTTATTATGAAAGTAGAGGTCTTATTTTCCCTGGTCGTACAGATAATGGCACTAGAAAATATTCATTTGATGATGTCGAAACATTAATAAAGATTGCTAATGTATTGGAAGAAGGTGGAACGACATTCGAAATTAAACAAGAAATGAAGAAAGCCTCAAACCCACAAAAAGAACGAAACAAAATGATACAAGGACAACTCAACGCTCGTTTTGGTTTGCGTTAACCATCGATATTTTAACTACATCTATCTAAAAAACTGCATACTAATCCTTTGACAGTAGTAAATGACTATCACTTTTTGATAATAATTTATAAAAATAAATAAAAAAGTCCTATACACCTTCTTTGTGATTGAAGAAGTAGTAAAAGAGAACTGTGATATTTTACACATAATGTAGAGGTGTAAGAAGGTCTTAATCCAATATATACATTAAAAGCTAAAAGACAGTGGGCGTTTGTATCGCTCACTGTCTTTATACTTTTTACGGCTGAAACTCTCGGTTCATAGTCAAATTTTTAATTTGATATTAATGAATGATTGTTCAATAATAATGAAAGAATGATTCCTTTTCAATTAGCGATTACTCCGTTAATAGGGGCTATAGCTGCTGGAAATTGTGCCATCCTGAAACCCTCTGAATTGACACCAGCAACCTCAACATTAATGGGAGAACTAATAGAGAAAGCATTTCCAGAAGAATATATCGCTGTTGTTCAAGGTGGAGTGGAAACAAGTCAAGCTCTTTTAAAGGAAAAAGTTGATTATATCTTTTTTACAGGGAGTGGTCCTGTCGGAAAGGTAGTTATGGAAGCGGCAGCGAAAAACTTAATCCCAGTAACATTGGAGCTGGGTGGAAAAAGTCCATGCATCGTCCATCATGATGCCAATTTACGTTTGGCAGCAAAACGAATTGCATGGGGAAAATTTATTAACGCAGGTCAAACTTGTGTGGCTCCAGATTACATATATATTCATCAAAGTGTAGAAAAGGCATTTTTGCTATTACTTACTGAAGCCATTAAAGATCTGTATTCAGAAAATGTTTTCGAAAGTGGGAAATTCACAAAGATCATAAGTGAAAAACATTTCGACCGATTAATGGGATTTATAAAAAATTCCAACGTCTACTATGGAGGAAGAGGAGAAAGATCCACGCGAATGATTGAACCTACGATCTTAACAAAACTATCATGGGAAGATGAGGTGATGAAGGATGAAATATTTGGTCCTATTTTACCAATTTTAATTTATGAGGATTCGTCCAAAGTGGTTAATGAAATGAATGAACGGCCCAAACCACTCGCACTTTATGTTTTTTCTGAGGGAGATCAGTTTCAACAGACTATTTTAGAAAATATCTCATTTGGTGGAGGGTGTATGAATGATACGGTCTATCATCTTAGTTCTCCCTATTTACCATTTGGAGGAGTTGGAGAAAGTGGTGTCGGTACTTACCATGGAAAAGGTAGTTTTGATACTTTTTCCCATGAAAAAAGTATTTTAAAGCAAACAACCCGAATTGATTTTCCATTCCGATATCCAAATCGAAAAAATGGATTGAAAACAATTAAAAGATTCATTAAATAGTTTGAGGTAGTTCAATTGAAAAAGGTGTTGATAAAATGATAAAGGTTATTGGAATCACGAATGAGTATAAAATAGAAACAAATATTTCCATACGAAATGTCGATTTTTCTAACTATAAATGGTATTGGGTTGATTTCAATGAACCGACTGATGAAGAGATCAAACATTTAGAGGAAACTTTTCACTTTCATCCACTTGCCATTGAAGATTGTGTCTATAGATTTCAACGTCCCAAATTGGATTATTATAATGAATATACTTTTTTTGTGACACATACAGTGAAAGACTTTGACCGATATATTGAAAAAGAAGAGTTAAACTGTTTCGTTGGAGATCATTATATTGTATCTTTCCACAGCAAACCTGTAATGGAGGTAAGTCTCGTATGGGATCGACTAATGTCTCAGAACAATATCGAACAATGGAATGCCCATTTTGTGTTCTATGATATTTTGGATAAGATTGTAGATAATTACTTTCCGATCATCTATAAAATTGAAGATGAATTAGACAGGCTTGAAAGTAATCCTCAAAATAAATCAATGGACCGATTAATGAATGAATTATTCGATATTAGAAGTATGTTATTGAATTTAAGGCATACCGTTAATCCAATGCGTGATTTACTTTATCGAATGTTGAATTCTCATCATTTAAAAGGGGTTAGGGAAAGAAGGGCATATTTTTCCGATATTTATGACCACCTGTTAAAGCTGTCGGAAATGGTGATGTCTAATCGAGAGGTAACGACAGATATACGGGATAGTTACTTATCATTGAATTCACACCAAACGAATAATGTGATGAAAGTACTCACAATTATTACCTCTATTTTTGCACCATTAACATTTGTGGCAGGAATCTATGGGATGAATTTTGAATATATGCCAGAATTGACTTGGGAGTATGGCTATTTTTTCGTTCTTGGATTCATGGGGATTATGGGAATCGTTATGTTTCTTTGGTTTAAAAAAAAGAAATGGTTTTAAGTTATCACTTTAAACCTCTAGCAAAAGAAAACATTAGCACAATAGACAACATTTTTTTGCTATTTCAATTGTGAATGTTTTTATATCAAAGAAAATAAGTCAAGGTTGAGACCTTGTAGATAAAAGGACTCAATCTTAATTTATTTAAGTGATGAATTTGTATACATGCATAGGTTCATAAAGTTCAAACTAGTACAGAATAGAACTAGAGATGATCGTTTTATCTGCAATATAAAAATGATCTTTCTTTTAAATGAATATTATTATTAAATAGTAATTAAGGAAAATATACACCGAATCATTTAGTAAAGAAGTAGCGGTGTTGGGAGTGAGGGATTCAAATGGGAAAACAGGAATTATTTTGGGTATTGATTAGCGTGGTACTTATTCTACTTGCTTATTTCATTCCATATACAATTCTAACGGATGTTTTCAAATGGTATGGAAGCTTCTTATATTGGGTTGTACTTGGCTTGGTTATCATTGCAGTAAATGTTCTTATCACAAGAAATTGGAGGTCTTAAATTGGATAATCGTTTAATCTGGTTGGGGTTTGCTATATATGCGGTCATATCTCTTTATATTGCCTACTTATCTCGAAAAGGAAAGGAAACGAGCATGTCAGGATACTTTCTTGGCAACCGCAAAATGAATGGGTTTGTATCCGCATTGAGTTACAGTGCAACCACCTATAGTGCTTTTATGATGGTTGGATTGGCAGGACTGACCTACCGTGGTGGCGTAGGGGCACTTGGGTTTGAAATGATTTATTTTGCTGGAGTCACCCTTGTTGCTTTCTTTGGACCTAGATTTTGGTTAGTTGGGAAAAAATATGGTTATGTAACTCCGTCTGAAATGTTAGGAGATCGTTATGACAATAAGATGGTTGCTGTTGTTATCTCAATTGCCAGTTGTGTTTTTCTTATTCCCTATAGTGCGGTTCAGTTAGCCGGAGTTGGTTACTTAGTAGAAGGGATGACAAATGGGGGGATTTCCTTTACGACCGGAGTCATTATTGCAACAATCTTTGCTATCGTGTTCTCGTTTATCGCCGGAATTCGTTCTGTTATGTGGACAGATTCCTTGCAAGCATTGGTGATGATTGTCGCATCAACGACAGTTGTCATATTGATTATTCAAGGTTTAGGTGGATTTAATGAATTTTTTGGTACTTTAGAATTAGGCTATACTGAAACATTATCAGTACCAGGAAATGGGTTTTGGAGTATTGCAACATTTATATCTATGACAGTTCCTTGGTTATTCTTTAGTCTATCAAACCCACAAGTTAGTCAGCGACTATATATGCCTTCTTCGTTAAAAAGTTTAAGAGGGATGTTAATGGGATTTTTAGTATTTGGATTTATTTATACATTGGTTTCGGTTTTATGGGGATTCTCAGCTTTAATCATGTTCCCTGGTCTTGAAAATCCTGATATTGCTACCCCAAGTTTATTGTCATCAGATCTTGTACCGACCGTTCTTGGAATTATTGTGATGATCGCAATTATCGCAGCAGCTATCTCAACCATTGATTCAATTATGTTGACTCTATCTTCTCTTTTCGCCCGTGATGTTTATGGGAATTTGAAAAGCGGTGTGGGTGAAAAACAACAGCTGAAAGTAGGTAAATTTGTGATGCCGGTGATTGCCATCATGGCCTTTGCTTTTGCTCAAATGCAATTAGACTTAATCGCTGTGTTGTCGGTGGCATCATCCGCAGGATTAACGGTGGCAGTCCCAGCTATTTTCGGAGCGTTTTTTTGGAAAAAAGGAACATCAGCCGGGGTTATATCAAGTGTGGTCGTCGCTGGAATATTAGTCTTAGCTTTGGAATTTATGAAATATAAACCCTTTGGTTTAGGTTCTGGTGTTTGGGGTTTAGTCGTTTCTACTGTTTTATTTATTGTTGTTAGTCTATTCACAAAAGCACCTGTTCATAAAGCAAATGAATTTATGGATTATATTCAATCAGAAATGAGAAATAACTTAAAGTCAAAAAAAAGCACTGAAATTAGAACGACTAAAATATCTTAAACTTAATATAATTCCCCACTTTAGAGAGTCGAGAAGTGGGGGATTATATTAGGAAACCTTTCAACAAGATTAAGAAAGGCGTTATTTTTTCAAAACAGTAGTCACATGATTTCTTTGCCTAATAAACGCCTTACTCTCCAACTCTTTTCATCCGAATCCGCTCCAACATCGCTTCCAACTCATCAGGTTTCAAAAACTCAATCGGTGAAAAACCTTTTTCAAATAGGATTGAATCTGATTCAATCACGGTTACATAGCGCCCGTTTACTTTTGCAATATGAATAGCTTCACCAAAGTCGGAAAGGAGGGCGTTCACTGAGATATGGTCAGCCTTCATTCGCAAATAAATTTCAGGTGTATGCTCGATAATCTGAGCAGCTGCTTCCATGACTTGATTGGTGTCGAGTCGTTCCTATATTTCCCGTTTCGGGCTTGTTGCCCACACTTCCATCTCTGTATCAAACTGTTCTCGTTCTTCGCTTTCTTCTGTATACTCTTCGTAAAAATGTTCCTGTACCATCGAAATGACCTGTGTTTTGACAATTTCAGGCATTGATTCCCCATACTCGACGAATTTTAAGAAGTCCTCAAAGTAGCGGGCATGGGAAGAATGATAGGTATTGTAACTAAGGAAGGAACCTTATATTGCAGTAGGACTTTCATACATGAAAAAAGTCATTTTGGAGCAGATTAACTGTAAGTAAGGAGTGAGCAATTATGAACAATAAAACTGAAAAAATAATTGAAACTTCATCTTGGGTCGTTATGTCTATCCTATTAATTAAATTTGTTCCGAGAAACAGAATTCGGGAAGCCTTGGTTATATTTTCGTTCAAACAAGCTCTAACTTGGTTCTTTGGATTACTGGTGGTTGAGAGGAATTTAATTTCTTATCCTTATCGAATGTTCTTTAAAAAAGCCGTCAGATCAAGCTTTACCTTTGAATTTTTTATTTATCCTGCTATATGCGTGTTGTTTAATTTGTATTATCCTGATAAAAAAAGTAAACTCTTCAAATTCCTTTATTATTGTTTATTCTCATCTATTATCACCTTTTTTGAAATGATTGCTTTGAAGTATACAAGGCTCATTAAGTATAAAAATTGGACTTGGTATTTGACCTTTTCTACTTTATGGACCTTTAATTATCTTTCACGTGTTTATCATCAATGGTATTTTAAAGAAGGTTCAGATAGCTAATCATACATGTAAGACCAGTTTGTGATTCTTCCCAATAGGTTGGATATTTAAATAGACTAAATTGTCCAATATATTGGCAGTAAAAAAGAGCCGTCACTTGAAAATGTTACACATCCAGATGAGGGCTCTAAATTTCTCACTATAATCTTTGCACTTCTTGATCAAACATGTTCTTTTGACGTGTCATAATATCAATCGCTTGATTAGAGATATGACTTAATTCTTGGTATAACTCTTTAGAAGCTTGATTATCTCCTTCTTGCACTTCTTGGAAAATTTGTTCCGCTAATTCTCGCCTTCTATGCCCAATTCCTCTTAACTCCTCACCTAATTGTTCCAATTGATTGCGGTCCATAAAATACCTCCTTATGTAGTTCATGGTTGATTATTTTCATTTAGTGAATCATGATAAATGATTGTAATTGTAAGAAAGATCATGATTTAACTATTTATTTGTATTATAGACGACAAGTCTTAATTTATTCTTCAGCTCTTTTTCAAAAAAATACATTTTCTTAAAAAAATAATATTTCGAAGGCTTCGTACCCGAAATAAAGGCCGAATCCAATGAGAGAAAGACCGGAGGCTATCGAAATCCAAGCAAGGATAGTGGTTGTTAAATATTTACGAAAAGTGCTCGCGAGTAGGGCCATCGTTATGTCCCAAAGAATAATCCCAGAAAAAATAGCGCTGCTGTACAATAGCAACTGATTTGTATCATATGTATGGACCGTTTTGGCAAGGATAGATCCATAAATACCAAGCCAGAAGAGTACGGTTAACGGATTTGATAATGACATGAAGAAACCAGATAGGAATGATTTCGTGATCGATTCTCTTCTCTGTTTTCGTGATTCAGATACCATTTTTCCAACTCCAACGATACATTCAACCCCTGTGTAAACAAGGATAAAAAAACCAAATAGCCATAGAAACGTTTTCACAATGGGGATTTCGAGAAATTGAACAACCCCCATATAGACAGCGATCATGTAGACCATGTCGGCCACCGTGGCACCTACTCCAACCATCCAAGAATGCATAAATCCATTTTTAATTCCTCTGTCGAGCTGGGCTGCATTAATAGGACCAATTGGAGCAGCTAAGGAAAGTCCTAAAAAGAGATAACTTAAAAATATCCCCATGATTTCACCTCGTTTGATAGTACATGCTTGTACAAATTGTATTCAGTTGGACAAGGTTATACGACTACTTTTTCAGATGTGAACAAGAATAAGAACGGCTTGAAAAGCAGAATCTAAATTGATGACAATTACAGGAGGGATAAAGAATGGATGTCAATCGCGTTAAACAGATTCTTTCATCAAAATCTGATGTTGAAGTGAAATATCATGACACATCTGTTTGGATTGATCAATTGAACGAAGATGGAATAACAGTGACCGTTCACCTACGAGGACCACTAGAAGAACGGACAACAGTTCCTATCGCTGAATTGACTGAAGGGTAACGATTTGATTAAAAAATGAAACAAAGAGGAGTCTATTTTGGAGGATCTTCTTTGTTTCGTTTTTTTTACAAATTTCTATGTATGAAGCTAGTTAATTATGGTATTATAAAATAGAAATTTAATTCCGAGTAAGTTCATAGAAAAACTTATTGACATTTGATTGATTTGTGTTAAAATTTTTAAAAATAAGTCTTATCAAAAGCACCAATGGGAATGGACTTAATGAAATTCAACAAATGTGTAACCATCTTGGAAGATTAGGTGAAAAGGTTTATCTAAACCATCTTTCCCAAGTGGAAGTTTTTTCTTTCGCAACGGTTATTAATTTTAACCTGTTTCCGTTTTAATCGAAGGGAGGAGCTAGTTTGGTAGAGATAAAGGAAAATGAGAAAATGTTTGAGCAAGTGCAACAAATGCTTCATCAAATGAAATTTGGATCGATTACGCTTATTGTGCAAGATGGCAAGGTGATTCAATTAGAGAAAGTTGAAAAGGTAAGGATAAAATAGGATTGCTGACTAGATAAACTAGAGGCAGTTTTAACCAAAGATGTATTATCCGGTTAGAGCTGTTTTTTTGAATAAAAAAGATAGCTTAAAACAAAAGCCGCAGTTAAAAAACAGGGACCAAACAAGTATGTTTAGCTTTTGAATGGTTCCAATTGGACACTTCTATTCATATAATAGGGCTATCAAACAACAGTAAAAACGCAGATAAATAGTTTGTTGGGGGTATCGTGATGACAGAGTTATTAACCTATGAAAATTTCGATGAATCTTCACTGATTGAATTTTCACATGAAGATGAAACAAAGGGAGCGCTTGAAGCTTTAAAATGGAGTTATTCCCACTATGGGGAACAGTTAGTCTATGCGTGTAGCTTTGGCATCGAGGGGATTGTGTTGATTGATTTAATTTTCAAAGTTAATGAGAAAGCAAAAATAGTGTTTCTAGATACAGATCTTCATTTTTCCGAAACGTATGAATTGATTGACAAAGTTAAGGCGCGTTATCCTTCTTTACAAATTGAACTGAAGAAACCAAGCTTAACACTCGAGGAACAAGCCAAACAATATGGTGAGGAGCTATGGAAAAGCAATCCAAACCAATGCTGTGAAATTCGTAAAATCCTCCCGTTAAATGAAGTTCTATCAGGAGCTACAGCGTGGTTGTCAGGTTTAAGAAGAGATCAGTCTGAATCACGCAAAAATACCAAGTTTATCAATAAGGATAATCGATTTAAATCCGTCAAAATTTGTCCCCTTATTCATTGGAGTTGGAAGGATATTTGGCGGTATGCACATAAACAGCAGCTTGATTACAATACATTACATGATAATGGATTCCCAAGTATTGGTTGTAAACCTTGTACGAAACCTGCGATAAATGTAGATGATTTACGATCTGGACGATGGACTGGAACGACTAAAGTTGAATGTGGACTCCATGAATAAGAAAAGCACCAGTGCCTCGACCAGTCTCGGTCTTGTGATCTCGAGGGGGTAGGTGCTGGAGCTAGAGAAGAAGAGGTAACCAAATATGACATTGACATACTTAGCAGGCATTGTGGCACTTTTTTTAGCCATGAATATTGGGGCAAGTGGGGCCGCAGCATCGATTAGTGTAGCATATGGATCAGGTGCAATAGACAGTAGAAAAAAAGCCTTACTTTTATGCGGAATTGCCATCTTTTTAGGAGCTGTCATTGGTGGGAGCGAAGTTGTTAAAACGATTGGTTCGGGAATTATTCCGCAAACATTATTAACAGCAAAGATCGTCTTAATTATTTTATCAGCATCAGCCATTTCGCTGTTTATTGCAAATCTACTAGGGATTCCCCTTTCAACAAGTGAAATTACAGTGGGTGCTATTGTGGGTGTTGGGATTGCTCAACAGGCTCTCTATATTAATAATATTCTCGTGATCATTTCTTTTTGGGTGGTTGTGCCAGTTGTTGCTTTTACATTGGCATTCATTCTAGGAAAGGTCATTACAAAAGTGGAATATAAATACCCACAACTACAGGAGAACAAGGCACAAAAGGTACTCACAGTATTTGTGATCATCGTAGGTTTTTTCGAAGCCTTTTCTGCTGGTATGAATAATGTCGGAAATGCAATAGGGCCTTTAGTGGGTGCAAATCTTATCTCGATGAATGCTGGGACAGTACTTGGCGGTTTTTGTATTGCTTTCGGTGCTATGTTTCTTGGTGGTCGGGTGCTTCAAACAAACGCAAAAAAGATTACAAGGTTCAGTTTAATTGAAGGAGGAACGATTTCAGGAATAGGTTCCACCCTTGTCATTACTGCATCAATATTCGGTATTCCGGTTCCGCTCACCCAAGTAACTAGTACAGCAATTATGGGGATCGGTATGGCTAAAAAGGGTAAAAACAAAGTCAATAAACAAGTGATTAGCAAAATTGTAAAAGTGTGGCTAGTCTCACCTGTTTTTTCGTTAGTCATATCTTACGGTCTTGTGAAGTTATTTGTTGCCAGTGATTTATATACGGTTATTGTATTATTGAGTGTAAGTGCTGCTACATTTGGCGTGTTAAGTTTAATTAAAACAATCAAAGAAGAAAATCGCTCTTATTATGATAGTGGTGAAGGAATTTAACCATAAATCATACTAAAATAATAGGTTTACTATAATTAGGAGGAATTTAAAATGGCATTAAGTACACCGCATGGAGGAACATTAATTAATCGTTTGAATGAGCAATATGACGTTTCGGGTCTCGACAAATCTCTAGAGTTAGATATTATTAGTTTAAGTGATTTAGAATTGATTGGAACGGGAGCATACAGTCCGATTGAAGGTTTTCTTAACCAAAAGGATTATGAATCAGTTGTTAATAACATGCGCCTTGCATCAGGTCATGTATGGAGTATTCCAATTACACTACCAATTTCTGAAGAGCAAGCAAGTTCGATTTCTGTTGGTGATGAAGTAAGTTTAAACTTTGCTGGTAAAACATATGGAGTAATCACAGTATCTGATATTTATGTGCCTGATAAAGAAAAAGAAGCCGAGTTGGTTTATGGAACAAATGATCGTGAGCACCCTGGCGTTAATAAACTTTTTGATCGTGGAACAGTATACGTTGGTGGAAGCATAACACTTGTTAAGCGAATTGAACGTGAACAATTTAGCACTTTTTATTTAGATCCAGCTGAAACAAGAAAGGAATTTCTTGAAAAAGGGTGGAAAACTGTTGTTGGTTTCCAAACGAGAAATCCTGTCCACCGTGCACATGAATATATTCAAAAAACAGCTCTCGAAACGGTAGACGGTCTCTTTTTAAATCCACTCGTTGGGGAAACGAAATCAGATGATATCCCTGCAGATGTGAGAATGGAAAGCTATCAAGTACTACTTAAGAATTACTATCCACTTGATCGTGTATTCTTAGCAGTATTTCCAGCAGCGATGCGTTATGCAGGACCAAGGGAAGCCATTTTCCATGCGATGGTACGAAAAAATTATGGCTGCACTCATTTTATCGTTGGCCGCGATCATGCCGGAGTAGGTAACTATTACGGTACATATGACGCGCAAAAAATCTTTAGCCAGTTTACGACAGAAGAGTTAGGGATTACACTCTTATTCTTTGAACATAGTTTTTATTGCACGAAGTGCGAGAATATGGCATCTGCGAAGACATGTCCACATGATAAAGAACATCACGTGATTTTATCAGGAACAAAGGTAAGAGAGTTGTTGAGAAATGAGGAAATTCCACCAAGTACGTTTAGTCGTAAAGAGGTTGTTGAAGTATTAATTGAAGGTTTGAAGCGTCACGCTGTCCAATCATAAAGAATAAGGGGTGTCTGTCTTGAAAAAAAGTACAAATGTCGTTTGGCATGAACAATCATTAACAAAGGAAACTCGCAGAAAGCAAAATGGACATAATAGCTTTGTCATTTGGTTTACTGGCCTCTCAGGTTCAGGGAAATCAACTCTCGCTAATGCGCTAGCGAGCCGTCTATTCAGTGATAATGTCCGAAACTATGTATTAGATGGTGATAACGTCCGACATGGTTTGAATAAGGATTTAGGATTTTCGGAAGAAGACCGTACCGAAAATATTAGAAGAATTGGTGAAGTATCGAAGCTATTTGTGGATAGTGGGCAGGTCGTATTAACAGCATTTATCTCACCATTCCAAACAGATCGTAAGCTTGTTCGTGATTTGTTAGAGGAAAAGGAATTTATTGAAGTTTATGTGAAATGTTCCATTGATACTTGTGAAGAACGTGATCCGAAGGGGCTTTATGTGAAAGCAAGACAAGGGTTGATCAAAGACTTTACAGGAATTAATTCACCTTATGAAGAACCAGAAAATCCTGAAATTGTCATCGAAACCGATCGTACGACAATTGAAGAAAGCGTAGAACAAGTCATTCAGTATTTAAAACAGAATGCTCTGATATAGGAATAAATGGTTTAAAAAACATTCATTTGTAAAGAATGAAATAGAGCTAAACTGGAAGTAGTGGAAGAATAAAAGGCTCCTATCGTTGTTAAAGGCGGGGACTGAATAAGTAAAAAGAAGGAAAAAGAGCTGATGAAATCTGCTCTTTTTCCTTCTTTCATGATTGAAAAGAGGTGGGATAGTGACAAAGGAAGCCATTTTGTATATTTGTCATGGTAGTCGAGTAAGTGAAGCAAGTGAGCAAGCGGTTTCTTTTATACACCAGGTAATGAAAAAAGTAGATTCTCCCATTCAGGAAATTGGCTTTCTTGAGTTGTCCGAGCCAACGATCGCGGAAAGCTTTGAACGCTGTGTGAAAAAAGGAGCAACCAAGATTATAGCTATTCCTATTCTACTTTTGACTGCAGCACATGCGAAAGAAGATATTCCAGAGGAACTTACTAAACTGCAATTGGATTTTCCTTATGTAGAAGTGAAGTTTGGGAAACCAATTGGAGTAAATGAGAAAATGGTTGATCTTTTATTAGAAGTAATAGCTGAGACCAGTATTCCATTAAAGGATGATGCAACCGTATTATTAGTAGGACGGGGGAGTAGTGACCCGGATGTAAAAAGAGATTTAACGATAATCGGTAATTTATTAGAGAAACGATCAGTCATCAAGCGGGTGGAAGTTTGTTTTTTAACTGCTGCTGAACCAAGTTTTCAGGAGGGGTTAGAATGGGTAAAACAGTCTGGTTCGGGACAAGTCTTTGTGATTCCTTATCTCTTTTTTACCGGAATATTAATGAAGAAAATAGAAAAATCATTAGAAGAAATAAGCGAGGATCATGTTACTGAGTTTATCCTATGTCCTTATTTAGGGTATCATCCCATTATTGAAGAAATAATCCATGAGCAAATTATAGAATTACATAATAGTTGAAGCATAAATAAGGATAATTTCTAATGGTTAGTTGTTTTGCATATAGATAAAACATTAAAATGAAAGCAATCGGTATTTTGCGATTGCTTTCATTTTAATTAGAAATTGTATAATTATTTAATAATTCCTAAAAATTATCATACCTAGAATCATCGGAATAATCATACTAAGCCCGACTGTTAAAGTTGGAAAGGGTATTTTCGGGGCAAATATCGTCCCAAATTCTCCGATAAAACCAGCAATGATAAAAGGAATAGCGGATGTCATTTTATTGACCCCAGTCTTTGCATGATACCAAGCATCCCATACGGTATATACATAAAAACCGGGATAAAATAATAAATATCCGAAATTCGTAACTTCTATTGCTTGCTGATGATAGCCATTAAAATCAAGGAAAATGGCTTTGTTTATGTTTGCTGTTATATTATTGTAATGTTCAATGGCTAGTAAGACAACCCCCTTTAGAAACTGCTTATTATACATTTGTCCAAATCCGGGCATTAGAATGGAAAATAATCCTGCGATAATCCTCATGATGTTGTCCCCTATATGTAGATTTCTACCTTAGTTTCCATTTAATTTCCAATAATTATACCTATAATTGGAACATTGTATTGTAACAGTCGAAAACTGTATAAAAACATTTTTTGTACTGTAAGAATAGAACGATGGTTCGCTTCGTTTTCTATGAGTGGAAATGTGGTGATTTGTAGGGATTCAAATAAATTCAGCCTCTAGACGTAGTATCGAATACTTCTTAGTATCCAAATCTTTGCAAACAGGTAGCAATTATGAAGAAGGTCGCTTAAAATGAAAATGAAACTTTCTTTCTTTTTTTTCGTATAAAAAAGGATCACGATTTGATTACGTTTATTAAAAACCATTTGCTAATTGTTTTAAATAGTACTTCAAGAATGATAGACAGGAGTCGATTATTATGAAATCATTTCTTCACTTTTTGTTTCGCTCATTTGCTGCTGCCTCCACTTCTGTTTTTGTATGGTTGATTAGTTTTCTTGCGTTTGATCAAACCTTCCTATTTTCATTATTAGTAGGATTTTTGAGTGGGTCTGCGATTTACTTGTTCCTAAAATGGCTAAATAGTTCTCAGCTTTTACGTGAAAACGGACTGTCCCGAAGAGAATATCAATATATTAAGAAAAACTTAAAAGAAGCCAAGTTGAAAATTCATCGGTTGCAAAAAGCATTATTTCGTGTGAGAAGTCTGACAAATATGAAACAAAACTTTGAAATGCTTCGTGTAGTTAACAAAATCTACATGATTACGAAAAAAGAACCGAAGCGTTTTTATCAGGCAGAGCGTTTTTACTTTACGAACCTTGATTCGATTGTAGAATTAACGGAAAAATATGCTCTTTTACATGCTCAACCAGCTAAAACAGCTGAACTTACCCATTCTTTAAATGAAACTCGGATCATGATGAATAAACTGAATAACTCTTTAGAGAAAGATTTGTACACGATACTAGAAGATGATATTGATCATTTACAATTTGAGTTGGATGTTGCTAAGAAGCAGATTAGTAAAAATCCAATTGAGAAAGATAACAGGGGGCGATGAAACGTGACGGAACGAAAGCCAATTTCTGAAATAGATGACTTATTGGACAATCCTTTTGGTGAATTGGATATAACAAACCAAACAGCCTCACTACAAAAAGAACAGGAAAGACCGATGAGAGTGATAGATACCTTAACGGAAGAAAATAAGCAGAAAGCGCATGGGTTGGCTCAGCAAATTGATCCGCGAAATCATCAAGCCATTACTCTTTACGGGACACAAGCACAATCAAAGCTATTGAACTTTTCCCATTCGATGCTTGAACATGTCCAAAATAAAGATGTCGGTGAAATTGGGGATATTTTAGGGGATTTAATGAAAAAACTAGAGCAGGTAAATCCAGATGAACTTGTTCCAGAGAAACGTAATTTCTTCTCAAGATTATTTGGAAAAATCTCCAGTTCGGTTAATGAAATATTATCAAAATATCAGAAAACAGGAGCGCAAATTGATCGAATTACGGTCAAGCTAGATCATTGTAAAAAAGCGTTAATGACCGATAATATGATGCTTGAACAATTGTATGAAAATAATAAAGAGTATTTTCTCGCTTTAAATGTTTATATTGCTGCGGGTGAAATAAAGCTTGAGGAATTACAAACAGTGACGATTCCAGAGTTAAAGCAAAAGGCTGAAAAGAGTCAAGATCAAATGGATTTTCAAGATGTGAATGATATGATGCAATTTGCTGACCGTCTCGAAAAACGTATGTATGATTTAAAGCTCAGTCGTCAAATCACAACACAAAGTGCACCGCAAATTAGGCTGATTCAAAACACAAATCAAGCATTAGTCGAAAAAATCCAATCTTCGATCATGACGGCGATTCCACTTTGGAAAAATCAAATTGCGATTGCGCTTACTTTAATTCGCCAGCGTTCTGCGGTTGAAGCCCAAAAACAAGTATCGAAAACAACGAATAATTTATTGTTAAAGAATGCGGAAATGTTAAAAACAAATACGATTGAAACAGCGAAAGAAAATGAACGAGGAATTGTTGATATTGAAACGTTAAAGAAAACCCAAGAAAACTTGGTTTCAACCTTGGAAGAAACACTTCGCATTCAAGCAGATGGCCGAACAAAACGCCGACAAGCTGAACAAGAATTAATCTCGATGGAAAATGAATTAAAACAAAAACTATTGAATTTAAAAGGTTAATCAAGCATCAAAACCAGTGTCTGACAATAAAATGGATGGATTGTTTTGTGGAGCACGCCTGTCATCATGCAGGTGTGCTTTTTGTTTGGTTTAGATTTTAGGATTAGGATGAGCTCTGTCGAAATATAATGCAACAATGAAGATTTTTTGCTTTCTTTTTGGTCTGTATGTTGTACATCAGAGGGGGAGAGAAATGAAGGCTTCAAAGATATTCGGTGGGCTGCTTTTTTTTATGATCATGCTGATGCTTACTAGTTGTATGCAAAAGGAAGAAGTAGTAAAAAAAAGCACAGTAGTGGAAGAAAAAAAAGAAGTAGAGAGAGAAACAAAAGAGATTCCGACTGATGAAGAATTAATCGCTGTTTTGCAAGCAAATATTGACACTTTCCATGATAAAGATCTCAAAGCACATATGAAAACAATCCACTCTCAATCTCCAGCATATGATGCGACTGAAAGTGATGTTAAATATCTGATGGACTTATATACGTTAAACATGGAATTAGTCGAAACAGAGGTGATCGAAAAAACGGAAAAAATGGCAAAAGTTGTATACACACAAAGGACAATCAAGTTAGTTGGCCCAGAATTTAAAAATAATGAACTAACAGGTGTTCATACGTTACGTCCGGAAAATGGCGAATGGAAAATCGTTTCAACTGTTGTCGAAACGACAGTGTATTTAGATGAGTTTGGCTTTCCAATGGATGAAAGTATCGAGGTGGGAGGAACCACTGACTATGTATATAGAGGGATTATGGAGCAGTTGAATTTTTTTATTGATACTCGCCAGTGGCAAGAAGCCTATTATGGAGAGGAGGCAGGTTATGCATTAGCCGAGTTTATATTAGCGGGAGAGACCATTGATAGGTGGAGCGAATTGTTTTCTATTCACTTCTTTGAAGATGGTTATACAAATATAGGTGTTGAAAACTATGTAGCGAGTATGGAAGAAACTCTAAGAGCTTCCGTAACAGGAGATATTACTTTTGAGACAGTAGAATTAACGGAAAGCGATGCCGTGTACGAATTTGCGATTGGGAATGATCCGAATGAACTGGACCAACATGAAATTGCTCGCATCTTTGCTTACAACGACCATCTATTTCTTATTCGCTACACAATCCTAGGTCCACCCATGGACGAGGCTTACAAGACAGAATGGATCAATCGCTTAAAACAAGCATCCGTTCTATCAGAAGGTGTGTAACGACAAATGTCTATCTTCAGAATGTGATACAGGATATAAAAAACACGTTGGTAAGCGACGTGTTTTTTATATGAAAACTTATTGAGAAATAATATATAGAAGATGCTAGCTAACTGAGAAATAATATATAGAAGATGCTAGCTAACTTTAAATATTATATAATGAAGAGGAAGGCATTATCTGAATACAAGAAATCTAGGAGGTATGAATCATTCATGTATAATCATATTTTATTAGCGACAGATGGATCTAATAATTCATTACGAGCAGCAGATCAGGCAATCAAATTAGCGTCAACATCAAATGATGCATTAATTGAAATTATCTATGTGGTTGATTTTGAAACGTCTAAAAGGGATACATTACAAAACATGAATTCTGTAACAATTGAGCAAGAGAGAAAAAAGCGTATCCAATTAACAGAGGGAAAACTCAAGGCTGCTGGAGTCAAGAGCAAGTCTACTATTCTACATGGTGAACCCGGCCCAACGATTGTTTCATATGCCAATAATCAGCCATTTGATGTTGTGGTAATTGGAAGCAGGGGGTTAAATTCCCTTCAAGAAATGGTGTTAGGAAGTGTGAGCCATAAAGTAGCTAAACGTGTGCAGTGCCCAGTCATGATTGTTAAGTAAACATAAGTGGAAAAGCGGTTAAATATTTCGTAAAATACTTATTTAAAGTTTCATATAATGAAAAAAAAGTTTTACATAAACAAGGTTACTATTTATAATATACATTATAAATAGTAATAGGTTAATAACAATATTTCGTAGTAATTGAGTTTTGTTTTAAACAGATTCATTTATATTAGTTGTCGTTCATAATAGGTTTTAAATAAAAACGTAAATGTAACCGCTTTCTTAAAGCGTTGACTTGATCTGCGATTTAGTTCATAAAGTTACGTAAATAGACTAAAGGAGGGATAGCGTGTATAAAGTTACACTAAAAGCAAGAGGTCAACAGTTTGAGTATCCTTGTGGACCCACTGAAACGCCATTAGCAGCAGCAGTTAAGCAATTTATTCCAATTCCAGCAGGATGTACACGAGGCGGATGTGTAAGGTGAAGGTGCTTGGTGGAGAATATGATCAAGAATTAGTTCGTTCACATGACGATTTATCTGATGAAGATTTAGAGAATGGTTTTGCGCTAGCATGTTGTATGACAGCTAAAAGTGATCTTGAAATTATCACAGTTGAAGATTATGAAAAACAATTAAAAGAATCTAGTTTGGAAGAGGTGAAATAATGATGAGTTCTGATATGATTTATCAAAAATATGCGTTAACACAATCATTAGCTTTGAAAGTACTAGGTGCAATTACAAGTAAAGCGGAAGAACTAGGAATTAAAATAAACGCTGCTGTTGTAGATGAAGGAGCTAATTTAAAAGCATTCATTCGAATGGATGAAGCGGCATTGCTTAGTATTGAAATTGCTCAAAATAAGGCGTACACAGCTGCGGCTTTTGGAACACCTACTCATGAATGGTATCCAATGATTAAAGATGAACCAGCTTTATTAACTGGAATTGTTCATACAAATAAACTAGTTGTTTTTGGTGGTGGAATTCCGCTTAAACACAATAATATCATTGTTGGAGGAATTGGTGTCTCTGGTGGCTCTGCTGAAGAAGACGTTCAATGTGCCGAAGCAGGACTTGAAGTCTTCGAACAGTATTCTAAAGTATTGAGCAAAAACTGATACGAAATTCTATATGATATTCACTAAAGTAGTTAATAGATGAAGAAAATAATAGATTTAATAAGGAAGAAGAAATATATTGCTAGTCAACTTTCTATGCTTGTAGATTTTGGCCAGAGACAATAATTGCTTCTTCCTTTTCCTATGTTGTAATTCTAAAAAAAGATTTTGTTTGCTTTATAAATTTTAACTTCATTCAGCAGAAGTCCTCCACTTCTGTAAGTGGGGGATGAATGCAAAAAGCTCTCTGATTCAGTGGGGGTTCAAACCCCGATTGAATGAAGTTAAGCCTCCGGCGGATGCCTCGGATTTTTTAAAGGTCATTGATCGAGCGAGCTCGATAAAAATCCGGGCGCAAATTCGGCGGGGCGAATTTGATAAATGATCTTTATTTTTGACCGTAGATAGTACGAATATTGATCAGATTCAGTCTGCAATTAAAATGATTCAATCTAAGTGGGGCCGGATTGATACATTAGTCAATAATGGCGAATTATATACGAGATAATGGAGGGATTAAATAGGATTTTCAGCTGCTATTCTATGATAAGAAAAATGGATAGGGGGAATGAGTCAACCAAAATCAATTTAATTTTTTGGTTGAGCTTACAAAATCAGCAGTCCAGTTTAGTTTAAAAACTATTCAGTGGACTGCTGATTTTTATTGTAGTGATAAATCGTTATTCCTCTTGATAAATTTCATGATTTGAAATACTATAATAGCAGTAGAGTTATTTTAATATAACAAAGTTTTATATCTCTATGGATAACTTTTATTTACGAACCATCTAATACTATAGTCATTTGTGTTAGATGATCGTGGAAGGTTCGAAAGTACATAGTAACTAGATTTTATCTGTATTTAAATAGCTTCGTCAGTAATTTTATGAAAATAACGGTTGAGGTGTTTATATGATTAATTCTGTTAACAATGCTATAAGAATTATCGACTGCTTTACAGCGGAAAACCCTGAAGTAGGAGTTTCAGAAATTGCCTCGTTATTAAACATGAATAAAAGTACAGTTCATCATCTGATCTGATGAGGACATTAAATTACGATTACCCATCATGACCAATTTATCATTGAACTAAAAAAGATTGCCAAACAAGGTTATTCAATTGATCATGAAGAATTTGAAGTGGGTTTATATTGCGTGGCGGTCCCCTTGAAAGATTTTTTAGGGAATATTGTAGCGGCTATAAGTATATAGGGTCCCGAACATCGGATTCATAGTCAGAAAGAAAACTACCTTTCCCAAATTTTATTAACAGCGAAAAAGATATCAACTTAGTTTGATTTATGATTTGAAGTATAGATGCAAAACAAATATTAAAAAGGCTATGGGAATCTAAAATATAAATTTTTTGACGAAAATTTGAAAAAAATGAAGGAATTTATCGAATATATGTCGAATAATTAATTCTATAGATACAAATATTAGTTATATGAGTAAATAAGTAATGAAAAAATGACTTATTTTAATTCGCGGCTTCGTTAATGATTTTGTTGGAACCGATCATGTATGTTTAATGTGCTAATCTTAAAAGTCCAGCACGATCCCTTTTAATCAAAAGGTTAACAAGGCCGAATTAATTATATGGATTTATTAAATCTAAAGCAAAATGAGAGGGGATTTTAAAATGGTAGAAAAGGGTAAATACGTTGACGTACAAGGGATTAATACGCATTATCATGAAGATGGACAAGGAGAACCAGTGCTTCTCATTCATGGATCAGGACCAGGGGTTTCAGCATGGGCTAACTGGCGTTTAGTTTTTCCTATACTTTCTAAGCAATACCACCTTTATGCACCAGATGTTGTTGGATTTGGTTACACAGATAGACCAGAAGATATTCAATATTCTATAGATGTTTGGGCAGAACATATGATTAATTTTATCGATACGGTTATTAAGAAAAAAGTATCCATTATCGGTAACTCTTTTGGTGGAGCGATTGCTTTACATATGGCGAAACGTCGTCCAGATCTTATCAATAAATTAATTATGATGGGTAGTATGGGAACAGATCATTATATTGCAGATGGATTGGATAAGGTTTGGGGTTATACACCAAGCTTTGAAAATATGAAAAATCTCATTAAACTTTTTGCTTATGATCAAAGTATGGCCGAAAATGGTGACTTAGTGGAGATGCGTTATCAATCCAGTATGCAAGAAGGCTTCCAAGAGTCATTTTCCGCTATGTTCCCAGAGCCAAGACAAAGACATGTTAGTGCAATGGCTTTAACCATCGATCAACTGCAAAATATTCAGTTTCCAGCGTTAGTGATTCATGGTAGAGATGATCAAGTTATTCCATTAGAAGAGACAAGCTTTAAGTTAGCTCGAGCACTTCCAAATGCTCAACTTGTTGTATTCCCTGAATGTGGTCACTGGGTACAAATTGAAAAAACAGAAGAGTTTGCTGCACAAGTGGTTGAATTTTTGAAATGATAAAGTGATTGATAAAAGTTAAAAAGTGTTTAAGTAAGAAAAAAGGAACAGCCTCATTGCATAAAATGCAATGAGGCTGTTCCTTTTTTCGTTTAAGATGTCTTTTCGTGATGTTCATTTATGTGGATCAATGAACTTTTTTTAATCCAATAGTTAAAGTGGTCTAATGGGAAAACCCCTCTGCACTCCGAATTATCCATTTGTATGACCACGCTAGCGTCAGTTACTTCTAGAATTCTTAATGTTTCCGAATGACTAAAGTTTGGAATAAAACTACTTTTCATTTCAAATTCCATATTTTTGTATAGATCCACTTAAAACAATCCTCCTAATGATCATGTACTTGATCTTTAATCAAGATTTAGTATAACCATAATTTTCTGTTATAACCATATACTAGGTTAAAATAATGGATTAGATTAGTCAAATATATATATATGTAAACCTCGTATATTATATAGTTTACAATAGATAGGGTTTTCAATTATCTTTATTTGAAATAGGCGAGAATACCCCTTCCCCAAGGAATATGAAGGGCATAGCCCAATGAGTAGGGAGGGGATGAATCGCCTTCGGACAAGGGATGGCTTTTTGTCATCTCAATTGTCCGACTATTCGAGAACATTTTGCTTAACTTGAAAAAATAATCATCCGAGCTCCACTTAAATCGAAAAAGAATCAGGTTCAATCTTATATGACAAAGCATACAAACGGAAATATCGCTGTGGTCGATCGCTATATCAAGCTTCCTAAATTAGGGAACGTTCGTTTTGCTAAAAGTCGTGAAGTAGAAGGGAGTGTTTTGAACGCTCCGATTAGACGCAGTCCTTCGGGTAAATATTTTGTTTCCCTCTCAACAGAAGTTCAAGTATCAGCATTACCGAAAACAAAATCAGCTATTGGGATCGATGTGGGGATTAAAAACTTTGCGATTCTTTCAGATGGAATGATCTATTCAAATCCGAAGTTTTTCCGAACGTTAGAAGAAAAGTTAGCGAAAGCATAGCGGGTCATGAGTAGACGAACCATAGGCGATGCGAACTGGTACAAAGCCAAAATCAAAGTGGCGCGAACCCATGAAAAAATGACAAACGCACGAAAAGATTACTGAAACAAGATTGCAACCGAGATCGTCAAAAACCACGACATCATCGGAATGGGAGATTTGTCGGTATCGAATATGATTAAAAATCACCATCTTGCCAAAGCCGTTAGCGAAGTATCCTGGTCACAATTCAAAACCATGATAGAATATAAAGCAAAGTGGTATGGAAAGTAAATAGTGACCGTTGCCAAGAATTTTACTTCTAGTCAACGATGTTCTTGTTGTGGCTATAAAAACAAAGACGTTAAACATCTTGGGCAATGGTGAAATCAAAAAATATTGATTATGTATTTTACAATGATGCATAGGCAATCTAATGATCTATTATTATAATAGGTAGTAGAATATATTCCAATAGGCATGTCCTAGGCTCTCTCCCCATAAGAATAGAATGGGGGTGAGGTTTTTTTGGCGTTGTTTGTTTTTATCCTATTAATTGGGGTATTTATTTTAGGGATGACGTTGTTAAGGTCAGGGTTATTTGCCTTATCTGGCGATTCATTGAAAATGTGGCTAACGAAACTAACTGATGCTCCTTGGAAAGGGCTACTAGCCGGAATTCTCATTACATGTATTCTGCAAAGTAGTTCAGCTGTTATGATTATTACAATCGGGTTGATTTCGGCAAGAATGCTTTCATTTACTCAGTCCATTGGAATCATTTTAGGAACGAATATCGGAACGACAATTACAACTGAACTCATTACGTTTGATATCCAAGCCTATATGATCCCTATTATGATTTTGGCGATCATTTTTTTATTTGCGGGGAAAAAGAAGATACAGAGCATGGGATTGATTCTTCTCGGTATTTCTCTTGTGTTCACAGCGATGGGAGGATTTGAACACTTAGCTACTCCATTAAAAGAAATTGGTTTCATGGATCAATTATTATCCTCTTTGAATGATAGTTATCTGTTGAGCGTATTGACTGGAGCGGTCATAACAGGGATTATTCAATCAAGCACAGCTACAACAGGAATCATTATGGGGTTTTTAACAAGTGGGGCAATGAGTGTAGACACGGGTGTAGCGATCATGCTTGGTTCCAATATTGGGACTTGTGTAGATGCTTTTTTGGCCTCGTTAGGTGGTGGGCGTGAGGCAAGGCTGACTGCTTACGCCCATATTTGGTTAAATGTTCTTGGAGTAGCCGCATTCTATCCGTTTATTGGGAGGCTTTCTGAAGTGGGCATGCAACTTGCTTCATCACCAGATGTTCAGCTTGCCCATGTCAGTGTTCTATTTAATGTTCTTTGTTCTCTGCTTGTACTACCGTTTGCTAATTCATTTGGGAAAATGGTTTTGAAAATTCATGATAAAAAAGGGACATAAATTTCGTTGGAAAGATAAAAAAAGCACAGGTGACGACTAGAATTAGACGTTATCTGTGCTTTTTTATTTTAAGCTATGTTAATGATGATTGTTGATATATGACCTTTCGTGTATGTGGATATATGTTTTATTCAGCATGAATAACGTAATGGACGTGTACACCAAAGGCTTATAGAGCAAAAACACGATTGTTTAACAGAGCCCAATTTTAAAATACCATTGACAAATTTCACTAAACTGTTATATATTATTTATAAATTTAATAAACTGTTATATAACAATAAATGAGGGATGAAAAATGGAAATGTATCGTAAAGCATATGAGTATTATAAAAAAGTTTGTGAAAACTATGAGATGGATTCAGTGAATTTTCATCATTTTATTAAGCATCTAACAGAGGAACAGTTGAATGAATATAGTAAGAATGCCGGTTAATCGATCATGATGATAACAGAAACAAAATCAGCAGTAACAACATAGCCCTATCAGTAATTGAAATACTGGTGGGGTTTTCGCTTTTTAATAACTATTTCTCATTTTTTGATCTATGTGAGTTGTTAACGTTATAATAAACTTAAATACGCATCTTTTAGGAACTATAGATGAAACAATGGGTGAACCGTCTAAACCATTTAAACCGTTATTAATAGGGGTGAAGAACGTGATTTTAGTGAGTGCGTGTTTAGCAGGGTTTGATGTGAAGTATGATGGATCGCATAATCTCAATCTGAAAATAAATAAATGGTTTGAAGAGAAAAAAGCCATGCCTGTTTGTCCAGAAGTGCTGGGAGGACTATCCATTCCGAGAGAACCCGCTGAAATAGTAGGTGGAGATGGAGAGGATGTTTTGAATGGTCAAGCAAAAGTGATGACGAATACGGGAAAAGATGTAACAGAACAGTTTATAAAAGGTGCACGAGAAACGTTGAAGATAGCGAAAGAAAACGAAGCAACGATAGTTGTTTTAAAAGAACGAAGCCCATCCTGTGGAAGTACGATGATTTATAATGGTGAATTTAAAGGAAACAAAGTAAGGGGAGACGGAGTAACTGCCGCTTTACTAAAAAGAAATGGCATTCAAGTCGTATCGGAAGAAAACTTTCTTGATTTATTAGAAGAAATAGAATGAATGGTGAAGTCAATTTTGATTTTTTTTAGTAAACCTTTAAAATAAACAGTATAAAGACTCTGATTGATGCATCCATAACGAATAAAATTGGAAGTGTTTAGGTATTTAATTTTATAAAGAAAAATAGAGGAGAAAATTGAGATGGTTTTACATTTAGAAAATGTGTCATTGAAAAAGGATGGCTCATGGATTTTACAAAACGTGAATTGGCATGTAAAAAAGGGAGAGAATTGGGTTTTATTTAGATTAAATGGTTCTGGGAAGACATCTATTCTAAATATGTTAAATGCCTATTATTTTCCAACTAGTGGTAAAGCGAAAGTGTTGGGGAAGGAATTTGGTAAAACGCATCTTGGAGAAACCCTTCGATCAAAAATAGGGTTTGTTTCATCATTCTTGCAAGAAAAACTACATTCAAACGATAATGCATTTGAAATTGTGTTAAGTGGGGCATTTTCTTCCATTGGTCTTTACAAAAAAATAACAGATGAGATGAGAGAAAAAGCGATCGATCTGTTAAAGGATTTTGGCTGTTTTGAGTATGCAAATCGAAACTATGGAACATTATCAGAAGGAGAAAAGCAACGGGTTTTAATTGCTCGTGCATTGATGGCAAACCCTTCTTTGCTTGTTTTTGATGAACCAACAAATGGATTGGATTTCATTGCTCGTGAAAAACTTCTGGAATCGATTGAAAAAATCACTTTAAAACCAGATGCACCAACAATGATTTATGTGACACATCATGTAGAAGAAATTCTGCCAGTTTTTAATCAGACATTATTATTAAAAACTGGCCAAGTTTTTGCATCTGGTAATACGAGTGATATGATTTCCAGTCAACAACTGTCTCAATTTTTTGATCTGCCTGTTAGTGTTATTAAACGGAATCATCGTCTTTTTCTTTCTAAATAGAGATCCATAGAGTTTTAAATAGCAATGAAATACCGTATTCCTATTGGTAAAAGAATTGTGTGCTATCCGTTATTTTGATAAAGTTGCACCCAGGGAGTAACATCTCTTTATGATATTTAACCTGAAGGTGATGTAATAATGGAAGTAAACGAGAACGCTGAGAGTCTTCCAAGTCGAATTCAAACCCATATTGATACACACCGTCATCTACTTCTTTACACCATACATTTCTTCCTTGAAACGACAGGTTCTGGTCAAATAGTTTTGTCGTTATACCCAATATAAACCCTTTATCAAGAAGGAATCTAATGTTGGATTCATAGCATAGTCCACCAGCTTCAATGTCTTCGATCAAAATAGAACTACTCCCAATTTGAATAGGTTTTTTATTTAATAATTGCACTGTCAAGGAACCTAATAAAGGATACTTAAAAAGAATTCTAAAGTATTGTCTTCGGTTCATATTAGGTTGATTGGCCAAAGTAGTTGGTTTTGAAGGCAAGCACTCTCCATTATACTGTATTTTATTAGTTCTATAAACCTAAAATATAGACAAAAATTGTAACTTAATAGATTTAGTAGGCTTATTTTAAATTGATAGTAAGTAAGTAGACTTTTTTCAAGTGAATAATAAATCAAGACGGCGTTTATACTCACTCACCTTATTTTGCTTTTTTATCAAAAGGCTATTAGAGTTTGCTGGTGATGTTTGGTATGATGAAAAAAACAGGGTAGAAAGAAGGCGATTCAATGGAGCGAAAGCAAGAAAGAGAAAACGTCATCCTTGTTGGTTGTCAGACAACAGAGGAAGATTTGCCTTTTCAATATTCAATGGAAGAATTAGCATCGCTAACGAAAACAGCGAATGGGGAAGTATTGACTTCATTAATTCAAAAAAGAGAGCGTATTCATCCAGCGACTTATATCGGAAGAGGAAAAGTAGAAGAACTTAAAGCTCTCGTCGAAGAGATGGAAGCAAAATTAGTTATTTTCAATGACGAATTATCACCAAGTCAGGTGCGAAACATCGCACGAGATATTGATGTAAGAATCATTGATCGAACGCAATTAATCCTTGATATTTTTGCCCAAAGAGCAAGGTCAAAGGAAGGGAAACTACAGGTTGAACTAGCTCAACTTCAATATTTACTTCCTCGTCTTGGTGGACAAGGGACGCAACTTTCGAGATTAGGTGCAGGGATCGGAACAAGAGGACCTGGGGAAACAAAGCTCGAAGCAGATCGCCGTCATATCCGTAGCCGAATACATGATATTAAATCACAATTGACAAGCATTGTACAACACCGTGAACGGTATCGGGAAAGAAGGAAGAAAAATCGTGCTTTCCAAGTGGCTATTGTCGGATATACAAACGCTGGGAAATCAACCTTGTTCAATCGCTTAACAGAGGCCGCTTCATTTGAAGAAAATCAATTATTTGCGACACTTGATCCGATGACAAGAAAACTCATTCTGCCTAGTGGATATACCGTTTTGATGACAGATACCGTTGGTTTTATTCAAGACTTGCCAACGAGCCTGATTGCGGCATTCCGTTCAACCCTGGAGGAAGCAAAGGAAGCTGACCTTTTGCTGCATGTTATCGATGCGTCCAATCCGGATTATTTTCAACATGAACAAACGGTTACTCAATTATTAGAAGAGTTAGAAACAGAACAAATTCCCCAAATAACTGTGTATAATAAAAAGGATGTCCAACATGCAGATTTTGTTCCATCAACGAAAAATGAATCGATCCAAATCAGTGCCTTAACAAAAGAGGACCGTGAGTTATTGAAACATACGCTTGAAGCAAAAATAATTGCGATGATGGATTTTTACCATGTGGAAGTACCTTCAACAGAAGGAAAATTATTATCACAATTGAAAAATGAAACGATTCTTAGAGAATTGGCGTTTGATGAGGAAAAGCAATTGTATGTTTGTAAGGGCTATTCGTTTGTGGATCATCCGATTTTTGGACAGTTACAACAATATAAAGTAAAAGGATAGGAGAAAGACATGTTTCGATCATTAACTTATGGGGAAGTTTTACAACCACTTGTTGCAGAAGTGGAGCAGCAAATTAAAACAATACATGAAGGAATAGAAGAGAGGATTGATCATAATCAATTTCGTGTTTTAAACAGTTTTCAACATCATCAAGTGAGTGATTCTCATTTTATTCCATCTACAGGATATGGCTACGATGATTATGGAAGAGATACATTGGAAAAGATTTATGCAGAAGTATTTGGTGGGGACGCAGGACTTGTTAGACCTCAAATCATTTCTGGAACGCATGCCATTTCGATTGCCTTATTTGGTGTGCTAAGGCCAGGGGATGAACTTTTATACATAACAGGAAAACCTTATGATACACTTGAGGAGATTGTTGGTTTGCGAGGAAATGGATCCGGTTCATTAAAGGAGTTCGGAATCTCTTATCAAAGTGTCGACTTATTAGAAACGGGTGCTGTTGATTACAAGGCTGTAGCAAAGGCCATGAAACCAAATACGAAAATGATTGGCATTCAGCGTTCAAAAGGGTATGCAACTAGACCTTCTTTTATGGTTTCGGAAATTGAAGAAATGATTCGCTTTGTGAAAGAAATCAATTCTGAAGTGGTTGTGTTTGTGGACAATTGCTATGGAGAATTTGTAGAAGACCGAGAGCCATGTCATGTTGGAGCGGATTTGATGGCAGGTTCTCTTATTAAAAATCCAGGTGGTGGATTAGTGAAGACCGGTGGTTATATTGTCGGTAAGCAAAAGTGGGTCGAAGCTTGTTCTTATCGACTAACATCACCAGGAATCGGTGCGGAAGCGGGTGCTTCCCTATATAGTTTGCAAGAAATGTATCAAGGTTTTTTCCTTGCTCCACATGTTGTGGGTCAGGCATTAAAGGGGGCAGTGTTTACGGCCGCTATGCTCGAACGGCTTGGGATGAATTCAAATCCAAAATGGGATAGTAATAAGCGAACCGATTTAATTCAGTCTGTCCAATTTGATGATCGGGATAAAATGGTTGCTTTTTGCCAAGCGATTCAATTTGCCTCACCCATTAATTCGCATGTGACACCATACCCCGCTTATATGCCTGGATATGAAGATGATGTGATTATGGCAGCTGGGACGTTTATTCAAGGTGCTAGCATCGAATTAACAGCAGATGGACCAACAAGACCTCCTTATGTAGCCTATGTGCAGGGCGGATTAACCTACTCACATGTCAAAATAGCAATCTGTGTTGCCTTGAATGCATTACTTGAAAAAGAATTGCTTTCATTTTAGTACGATTATTGAAGGATTTTCTTACTAACATATAATAAGGTTAGTATGTATAAATTGAGAGAATGGAGAAGAAACCAAATGACAGGAAGCCAAATTCGGCGTTCAATGCCTCTTTTTTCAATCGGGACGGTGATGAAATTAACTGATCTTACTGCTCGACAAATTCGTTACTATGAAGAGCATAATCTGATTACACCAGCAAGAACAGATGGAAATCGCCGACTTTTTTCATTAAATGACATTGATACGTTGTTAGAAATTAAAGATTTGATTGATCAAGGTGTTAACATGGCGGGAATAAAACAACTTTTTACCATCAAAGTTGAACAGTCACTTGAACATGAGTTACAAAAAAAGGCTACTAAGGAAAAAAAGGAGTTATCTAACGAAGAGATACGAAAGCTTTTAAGGAAAGAGTTAACGAATGCTGGTCGATTCAACTCCCCTGGATTACGTCAGGGAGGTATGCAAAGGTTTTTTCACTAGAGTAATTGATTCGTACGGTTGAATCAGAATCAGTCCAGTGATACATCTAAAAGGATATAGAGAACAGATTAACAACAAACGACAATCAATTTTCTATGTATTGTTGTTTGTACCATTATATATGTAGAGTTTGGAGGAAATACAAATGGCAAAGCAAACAAAAGAAGATATCAGGCGAATATGCGAGGAACAAAACGTGAAATATATCCGCCTTCAATTTACGGATATTTTAGGTGTCATCAAAAACGTTGAGATTCCAATTAGCCAACTTGAAAAGGCGCTTGATAATAAAATGATGTTTGACGGTTCTTCGATTGAAGGATTCGTACGTATCGAAGAGTCAGATATGAATTTATACCCTGATTTAGATACTTTTGTTGTATTCCCTTGGACAGCTGAAAAAGGAAAGGTTGCTCGTTTTATCTGTGATATTTATACTCCAGATGGAACTCCCTTTTCTGGTGACCCACGTAATAACCTAAAACGTGTGTTGAAAGAAATGGAAGGCTTAGGGTTTACGGATTTCAATTTAGGGCCTGAGCCAGAGTTTTTCTTATTTAAACTTGATGAAAAAGGGGAACCAACTTTAGAGTTGAATGATAGCGGTGGTTACTTCGATTTAGCCCCAACAGATCTTGGTGAAAACTGCCGCCGTGATATTGTACTTGAGCTTGAAGAGATGGGATTTGATATTGAAGCGTCACACCATGAGAATGCTCCAGGACAACATGAAATTGATTTCAAATATGCGGATGCTATTTCTGCGTGTGATGATATCCAAACGTTTAAATTAGTTGTCAAAACGATTGCTCGTAAACACGGATTACACGCAACCTTTATGCCAAAGCCAGTGTTTGGTTTAGCTGGATCTGGTATGCATTGTAATTTGTCTTTATTCACTAATGGTAAAAATGCATTCTATGATGAAAGTTCCTCTTTAGAATTAAGTGATGTAGCTCGCCAATTTATAGCAGGTATTATAAAACATGCATCGGCTTTTACAGCGATCACAAATCCAACAGTGAATTCTTATAAACGGTTAGTACCTGGGTATGAAGCACCTTGTTATGTGGCATGGTCAACAAGTAATCGTTCACCTTTAGTTCGAATCCCAGCTTCTCGTGGTTTAAGTACACGTGTAGAAGTACGTAGTGTTGATCCTTCAGCAAATCCATACTTAGCATTGGCTGTTCTGTTAAAAGCGGGTCTTGATGGAATCCAAAATAAAATGACTCCTCCAGTACCGCTTGATCGTAATATTTATGCAATGAATAGAGAAGAACGTCTTGCAGAAGGAATTACTGATTTACCGGCATCATTAGCCATAGCGCTTGAAGAATTAAAATCAGATGAAGTGGTCATTTCTGCTCTTGGAGATCATATAATTGAACACTTCCTTGAAGCAAAAGAAATTGAATGGGATATGTTCCGTACACAAGTTCACCCTTGGGAACGTGAACAATATATGAATATGTATTAATCAAAGCAAAGAAAAGAAAGCTAAGCCTTAACACTTCGGTGTTGAGGTTTTTTAATGGATAAATATTTTGTGTCATAAAATATAACATTTTGTTGACAGTTTATCTTACATGACATATAATAAACTCAAGAAGTCAAAGTAAAGGAAATGGAGAAGAAGCCAAATGACAGGAAGTCAAATTCGTCGCTCAATGCCACTCTTTCAAATTGGGGTAGTGATGCAACTAACTGAACTAACTGCTCGACAAATCCGTTACTATGAAGAACATAATTTGATTTCTCCAGCAAGAACGGATGGAAAACGCCGACTCTTTTCCTTGAATGATATTGATACCTTGTTAGAAATTAAAGATTTGATTGACCAAGGCGTTAACATGGCAGGAATAAAACAACTCTTCGCCATCAAAGTTGAAAAGTCACTTGAACAGGAACTACAAAAACAAGTTGTCAAGGAAAAACAGGAGCTTACAAATGATGAAATTAGAAAGCTTCTAAGGAAAGAGTTAACAAATGCTGGACGATTCAATCGGCCAACAATGCGTCAAGGAGATATGCATCGCTTTTTTCACTAAAATGATTGATTAATAGAGCTGAATCTGTAAATGCTAAGAAAAATAGTTGATTTATTTAGGCCTTATTTCTTAACAAGTGTTTTGTACTATTTTTTCAATAAATACAAGCATATTTGGAAGGAATTAATAGAGCTGAATCTGTAAATGCTAAGAAAAATAGTTGATTCATTTAGGTGCTATTTCTTAGAAAAGTGTTTTATACTATTTTTTTTAATAAATAAATACAAGCATATTTTGGGAGGAATTAAAATTGGCAAAGTATACTAAAGAAGATATTCAACGCATGTGTCAAGAACAAAACGTAAAATATATCCGTTTGCAATTTACGGATATTTTAGGTGTAATCAAGAATGTAGAAATTCCGGTTAGCCAGCTTGAAAAGGCGCTTGATAATAAAATGATGTTTGACGGATCTTCGATTGAAGGATTTGTACGTATCGAAGAATCAGATATGAATTTATACCCTGATTTAGACACTTTTGTTGTATTCCCTTGGACAGCTGAAAAAGGAAAAGTTGCACGTTTTATCTGTGATATTTATACTCCAGATGGAACTCCATTTGCTGGAGACCCACGTAATAACTTAAAACGTGTATTGAAAGAAATGGAAGACTTAGGATTCACAGATTTCAACTTAGGACCTGAGCCAGAATTCTTCTTGTTCAAACTTGATGAAAAAGGTGAGCCAACTCTAGAATTAAATGATAGTGGCGGCTACTTCGATTTAGCACCAACTGATTTAGGTGAAAATTGTCGTCGTGATATCGTTCTTGAACTTGAAGAAATGGGCTTTGAAATTGAAGCATCACACCATGAAGTTGCACCTGGGCAACATGAGATTGATTTCAAATATGCAGATGCTATTACAGCATGTGATTATATCCAAACGTTTAAATTGGTTGTAAAAACGATTGCTCGTAAACATGGTTTACATGCAACCTTTATGCCAAAACCATTGTTTGGTGTAAACGGATCTGGTATGCATTGTAACTTATCACTATTCAAGAACGGAGAAAATGCGTTCTTTGATCCAAAAGCTGACTTGCAATTAAGTGAAACAGCTCGTCAATTTATTGCTGGTATTGTGAAACATGCAGAAGCTTTCACTGCAATTACAAATCCAACAGTAAATTCTTATAAGCGTTTAGTACCTGGTTATGAAGCACCTTGTTATGTAGCTTGGTCAACAAGTAATCGTTCACCATTAATTCGTATTCCAGCTTCACGTGGTTTAAGCACACGTGTAGAAGTACGTAGTGTAGACCCTGCAGCGAATCCATATTTAGCACTAGCTGTTCTATTAAAAGCAGGTCTTGATGGAGTGAAAAACAAATTAACTCCTCCAGCACCAGTTGACCGTAACATCTATGTTATGGATAAAGAAGAGCGTGTAGCTGAAGGTGTATCTGATCTACCAGCAACATTAGCTGCAGCTATTGGACATTTAAAATCAGATGAAGTCATGGTTTCTGCTCTTGGAGAGCATATCTTCGAACACTTCCTTGAAGCAAAAGAAATTGAATGGGATATGTTCCGTACACAAGTTCACCCATGGGAACGCGAACAATATATGACAGTGTATTAATAATACGAAGCCTCAACACTATTGGTGTTGGGGTTTTTTTATGGGTAATTTTATTTCTAAGGTTTAGATTGTGTTAACTTCATTCAGCAGAAGTCCTCCACTTCTGTAAGTGGGGGATGAATGCAAAAAGCTCTCTGATTCAGTGGGGGTTCAAACCGCGACTGAATGAAGTTAAGCCTCCGGCGGATGCCTCGGATTTTTTAAAGGTCATTTATCGAGCGAGCTCGATAAAAATCCGGGCGCAAATTCGGCGGGGCGAATTTGATTGATTATTGTAGATAAGTGGTCTTTGGTGTATGAGAATATATGTTTGATTCAATATGAATCACTTAATGAGCGTGTATCCCAAAGGCTATTGGAGCATGAATACGATGGTTTAACACAGTCAAAGTTTAAAAAGGGAAAGGTATTTAAGATATTCGTTTGGTCTAGGTATTTTTTCTTTTTTTACTATTTAATGATTTTGTTAATATTTTACTCGTAGATGAACAAACTATTTTTGAATATGTCCAAAATAGAGAAAAAAATATTCTAGTATGACAAATGTCACACCGTACGCATGACGTGTATGACTACAAAACGTTATTTTTCTTCCTTATAATAAAAACATTAATTATAACTGGAAGCGAAAATAAATAATGAAACGATAAAATATTAGGAGGAACAAACAAAGTATGACGAAACAGTTACAGAAAGAACTAAAAAAAACAATGGCTCCTTACGAGAAAGCCAATTTAAAGAATAGTGTTTGGCAAATAGTGAATACAGTCTTCCCTTTTTTTCTACTTTGGTATTTAGCTTACGAAAGCCTATCTATTTCTTACTTATTAACACTAGGTTTAAACGTATTGGCTGCAGGTTTTATCGTTCGGACATTTATTATTTTTCATGACTGTTGTCATAATTCCTTTTTTAAAAACAAGCGTGCGAACGAAGTGGTTGGTACGATCACGGGGATTTTAACACTATTTCCTTTTCAACAATGGCGTCACAGTCATAATGTTCATCATGCAACAAGCAGTAATTTAAATAAACGAGGAACTGGTGATATTTGGGTTATGACAGTCGAAGAATATGCTAATGCTCCTTTTGGGCAACGGTTAGCGTATCGGTTATATCGTAATCCAATCGTTATGTTTGGTATTGGACCTATTTACTTATTTCTAGTCACTAACCGTTTCAATCGGAAAGATGCTCGTGTGAAAGAGCGTATGAATACGTATTTAATTAATCTTTCGGTTGTCTTACTATATGGAATGATGTGTTGGATTGTTGGTTGGCAGGCTTTTTTATTGATTCAAGGTCCGATTTTATTTATTGCAGGTTCTCTCGGCATTTGGCTATTCTATGTACAACATCACTTTGAAGATAGTTATTTTGCAAAAGACGAAGACTGGGACTTTGTGAAAGCAGCTGTAGAAGGAAGTTCGTTTTATAAACTTCCAAAGTTACTTCAATGGTTGACTGGAAATATTGGTTACCATCATGTTCATCATTTAAGCCCAAGAGTCCCTAATTATCATCTTGAAGAGGCTCATAATAATAATGTTCCATTAAAATCAGTTCCAACCGTCACGATTCGCTCAAGCTTACGTGCAGTTCAATATCGTCTATGGGATGAAGAAAATAAAAAGTTTGTTTGTTTTCAGACGGTGAAAAAAAGTTTAGCAAGGCAAAAACTTACACAAAAGGTGCTTGATTAAGAGGGAGTTATAAAGACTTCCCTCTTTAATTTTGCTATGATTATCTTATGTTCTTGAAAAATCATCAAAAAGAGGTTTATAAATGAAAAAAAGACTTCAATTATTCCAAAGTAGTACCGGGGTTTCACCATATATATGGGCGCTCTTTTCTGTTTTACCCTTTTATTTTATTTTTCAATGGTCAACGATACTTGAAATCGTTGCAGGCATCTTCTTGTCCATTTTCTTCTTTATTTCATATCGCTTTGCTTTTATATCAAAAGGATGGCTAAGGTATTTATGGACTTGTTTACTAATTATCATTTCGATCACGATGACCACTTTTTTGGGCTACGTTTACTTTGCTTTTTTTCTCGCTTATTTAATCGGTAATTTTGGGAATTGGGCGGCCTTTATTACTTTTTATATTATTCATTTAGTTAGTACAACAGCTGCCATTAGTGTTAATTTTATTATTCGAGATGAACTAATATTAAACCAATTACCCTTTATCATTCTTATTTTAATCAGTGTTATTCTTCTTCCTTTTAGTATTTACAACCGAAAAAAACGTGAACAACTTGAAGCTGAACTGGCGTTTGCGAATAAAAGAATTTCTGATTTAATTGTTCAAGAGGAACGACAGAGAATTGCTCGTGATCTTCATGATACATTAGGTCAAAAGCTCTCACTTATTGGTTTAAAAAGTGATCTTGCAAGAAAAATTATTGACAAAGACCCAGAACAAGCTCGTACTGAGTTAAAAGATATTCAACAAACAGCAAGAACAGCGTTAAACGAAGTAAGAAAAATGGTATCCAACATGCGAGGTATTCGGTTAAAAGAAGAAATCATTCGGGTTAAACAAATACTAGAAGCAGCTGGAATAAGATACGACAGTGAAAAGGATTTATCCTTATCGAATGTTTCATTGTTCGTTGAAAATATTTTAAGCATGTGTTTAAAAGAAGCTATCACGAATGTAGTAAAGCACAGTAAGGCTACAACTTGTCGTGTTTCAATTAAACAAAATGATAAGGAAGTTGTCATTAAGGTCTCGGACGACGGAATAGGTATCATATCTGAAGATGTTTTTGAAAAAGGGAATGGATTATTGGGGATGAAAGAAAGATTAGAGTTTGTGAATGGAAACCTTGAAGTGATGTCTGGAAACGGGACGACGATCGCCATCAAAGTACCAAATGTCGTTAAACAGTCAGAATAGGGGGAGCTAGGATGATTCGTATTGTGATTGCGGAAGACCAGCAAATGATGCTGGGGGCCTTAGGATCATTGCTTAATTTAGAGGAGGATATGGAGGTAGTTGGGAAAGCAAGTAATGGAGAGCAGGTGATCTCTCTTGTACAGCAACATCAACCAGATATTTGTATTATGGATATTGAAATGCCCTTGAAAAGTGGTCTTGAAGCTGCAGAAGAGTTAAAAGGGCAAGGGTGCAAGGTCATTATATTAACCACGTTTGCCCGGACGGGTTATTTCCAACGTGCTCTGAAAGCAGGCGTAAGCGGATATTTACTAAAAGATAGTCCAAGTGAGGAATTGGCAAATACCATACGCAGTGTCATAGATGGAAAACGAGTTTATGCACCAGAACTGATGGATGGTTTTTATAGTGAAGAAAATCCACTAACCGAACGCGAGAAGGAAGTATTAGAACTTGTATCCTATGGGAAAAACACGAAGGAAATTGCAGAAGAGCTACGAATCAAATCTGGAACAGTAAGAAACTATATTTCTACCATTTTGGATAAGTTAGAAGTAAAAAATCGGATTGAAGCCATTTCAAGATCGAAAGAAAAAGGCTGGTTTAAGTGATGAAAAGCTTCAAAATAAATTTTCTAGGCGTAAGATTCTATTTTATTAAGGTAGAACTCTTACGCCTTTTCTATGTTTAGTGAAAAGGTCTGGAAAATAAGATCAATGAATATGACGATAAACCCCAATGACTTTTCCTAAAATAGTAACGGCTTTTAGAATAATAGGCTCTAATGTAGAGTTTTCAGGTTGTAGACGAAAAAAATCGGCTTCTTTAAAGAAGCGTTTGACTGTCGCTTCATGGTCCTCTGTCATTGCGACAACAATATCAGCGTTATTAGCTGTATTTTGCTGTCTAACAATCACGTAATCTCCGTCAAGAATTCCCGCTTCAATCATGCTTTCTCCCATCACTTCGAGCATAAATAATTGTTCGTCAGCTGGTGCAAGACGTTCAGGTAGTGGGAAAAACTCTTCTACATTTTCAATAGCTGTAATCGGAAGTCCTGCCGTAACCTTTCCAACAACGGGAACATTAATGACTTTATTCTTTGGAATATGAGAATTCTGATCAAGATCCAAAATCTCAATAGCCCTTGGTTTAGTAGGATCTCTTCTAATGAGACCTTTGCTCTCAAGGCGAGCTAAATGACCATGAACAGTTGAACTGGATGCAAGACCGACTGCTTGACCAATTTCTCTAACGGAAGGTGGGTATCCCTTTTGTCTTACCTCATTTTTAATAAAGTCGAGTATGTCTTGTTGTCGTTTTGATATTTTTGTCATTGTAATCACCCCTTATCATTTTATTATTATTCATATTATAGCACGAAATATGAAATTTCACAAACGTAAGTTCGAAAAACCCCTTGACTTAAAACAAACGTTCGCACTATAATGAAAACAAGATATAGAACGTATATTCTAAAATGAGGTGTTGAAGTTGAAGAAATTGTGGAAGAATTACTCGTATGCTATTATTCTAGTTGTTTTAACAATGATTGCGTTATGGCTTATAAAGATTAATGTAGCATCTTCTCCAGAACATTATATGACAATAACGGTGATGGATGGTGATTCCTTATGGGGAATTTCACAGAAGTATGAAAGCCAACACGGACTTACAGAAAAAGAGTTTGTCGAGTGGGTAGAACAGTATAACGGTATCTATGGTGACAATATTTTTTCCGGCGATAACTTAGTCATTCCCATTAAATATCAGCCAGTAGATAGGACGGATTACCATGATTTGGCAAGTCAGTAACAGAAATGATAGGTGATAAGATTTGAATGCTATTATTTATTGTAGAGTAAGCACAAATAAAGCTACTCAAGAGACATCGTTACATAGACAAGAAGAAGAATTATTAGATTTAGCCGAAAGAAACGGATTTGAAGTGAAGAAGGTCATTAAAGAGCAGGCGAGTGGTTATGATTTAGATCGTAATGGAATGTTAGAGCTGTTAGCATTAATACGAGAAAAGGAAGTTTTAGCTGTGTTCATTCAAGATGAAACGAGATTAGGAAGAGGAAATGCAAAGATTGCCTTACTTCACTGCATCATGAAAGAAGGAGTCAAGCTCTATAGTATTTCAAACAATGGAGAATTACAGTTGTCTGAATCGGATTCAATGGTGTTACAAATTGTGGGGATCGTTGAAGAATATCAAAGAAAGTTACATAATGTAAAAATTAAACGTGGGATGAAACGAGCGATTAATAATGGGTATAAACCGCAGAGAAACTTGAAAAATCAAGGGAATAATGCTGGGCGGGATCGGATAGAGGTCCCTATTGAAGAAATCATTCGATTACGGAAAAATGGGCTTCCTTTTTCTGAAATTACAGCAACCTTAAAAGGTTTTGGCTATTCTATTTCAAAGGCAACGGTTCATCGAAGATACCAAGAATACATGGATAAAATGGATGATAGTACAAAATAATTGCAAAAATGATTTGCATTTTGTAACATGTCTTGTATTCTATATTATAGAAAAAGTAAAGTTCGTATGGAAGGTGGGTAACATGCTTTCAAAAGATAAACTAGCCAGAATCAATGAATTAGCCAAAAAAGCAAAAACAACAGGTTTGACAGAACTAGAAGCAAAGGAACAGTCGAAACTTCGAGGTGAATATTTACAAACATTTCGTTCATCGATGTTAAATACGCTAAAGTCTGTTAGTGTGATTGATCCAGAAGGTAATGATGTAACGCCTGAAAAACTCAAGAAATTACAACGTAACCGTGATGATCGTTTACATTAATGTAGAAGAGCAAACTTTGTCCGTGTATCAGACTTGATCACTTCAAAGTTTTGCTCTTTTTTCTTACATTGTTTTGTACAATCAGACCAATAATAAGATCGTTAGATACGATAGATTACGCATATTTTCAAAATGAAGTCGAAAATAGGGTAATTTATGTGTTTTTTAATATAATTTGTTGAATAAAATGCCTACTCCCTATAATATTAAAAGCGTAGGAAAGAATGAATAGAGATATTGAACTTATCCCAATTCAATTTAAACAGGAAAGGATGTTTTATCAATGTTTGATCAAATCGATTCTTTAGCGATTGCTTCTATTCGGACATTATCAATTGATGCAATCGAGAAAGCGAATTCCGGTCATCCGGGTATGCCAATGGGAGCTGCTCCAATGGCGTACACGTTATGGAGCCGATATATGAATCATAATCCAAAAAATCCAAATTGGTTTAACCGCGATCGTTTTGTACTATCTGCTGGTCATGGCTCCATGTTACTCTATAGCCTACTTCATCTTTCGGGTTACGACTTGAGCATGAATGACCTCAAAGAGTTTCGCCAGTGGGGAAGCAAGACGCCAGGACATCCTGAATATGGACATACAGCAGGTGTAGATGCAACAACGGGTCCGCTTGGACAAGGGATTGCTATGGGCGTCGGAATGGCAATGGCTGAACGACATCTAGCTGAAGTATATAATAAAGAAAATTATCAAGTTGTGGATCATTTTACATACAGTATTTGCGGTGATGGAGATTTAATGGAAGGGGTTTCTGCTGAGGCTGCTTCATTAGCTGGTCATTTAAAACTAGGTAGACTTGTTGTTCTTTATGATTCGAATGACATTTCACTTGATGGTGATTTAAATCAGTCTTTCTCTGAAAGTGTGGCAGATCGTTTCAAATCATATGGATGGCAATATTTACGTGTAGAAGATGGGAATGATTTAACAGAAATCTCTAAAGCGATTGAAGAAGCAAAGCAAGATGAGTCAAGACCAACTTTAATCGAAGTTCGTACCGTGATTGGCTATGGTTCACCAAATAAATCAGGAAAATCAGCTTCTCATGGAGCACCGCTTGGAGCGGATGAAATCAAATTAACAAAAGAAGCATACCAATGGACTTTTGAAGAGGATTTCCATATTCCACAAGAGGTTTATGACCACTTTAAGGCTCAGATTACTGAAAGTGGTGAGAAAAAAGAAAAAGAATGGACAGAACTTTTTACACAATATAAAAATGAATTTCCTGAATTAGGAAATCAACTAGAACAAGCAATTCATAATGAATTACCTGAAGGTTGGAGTAAGGATCTTCCTGTTTATGAAGAAGGAAAAAGTCTTGCAAGTCGTGCTTCATCTGGAGAAACATTAAATGCAATTGCAAAAAATCTACCTTCTCTATTTGGTGGTTCTGCTGACCTTGCCGGTTCAAATAAAACGTTACTTAAAGGTGAAACTGACTTTTTACCAGGTTCTTATGATGGACGAAATATCTGGTTCGGTGTACGTGAATTTGCAATGGGTGCTGCCCTAAATGGGATGACTCTTCACGGTGGAGTAAAAGTATTTGGGGGAACTTTCTTTGTTTTCTCTGATTATTTACGCCCTGCTATCCGTTTAGCTGCTCTAATGGGGCTTCCTGTCACATACGTATTCACACATGATAGTATTGCGGTAGGAGAAGATGGGCCTACACATGAACCAGTTGAACAGTTAGCTGCTTTACGTGCGATGCCAAATCTGTCTATTATTCGTCCAGCAGATGGCAATGAAACGGCAGCGGCTTGGAGACTTGCCATTGAGTCAACAAATCAGCCAACAGCATTGATATTAACAAGACAAAACTTACCAACATTAAAAGGTACTGTTAATGGTGCTGCTTATGATGGAGTTTCAAAAGGTGCTTATGTGGTATCACCTGCAACCAAAGAAACTGCAGATGTATTATTACTTGCTTCTGGATCAGAAGTTAATCTTGCTGTTAGTGCACAACAAGTATTAGAAAGTGAAGGCATCTACGCGTCTGTTGTCAGCATGCCATCGTGGGATCGTTTCGAGACTCAATCGAAAGAGTATAAAGAAACGGTTATTCCTAAAACAGTTAAGAAGAGATTGGCTATTGAAATGGGTTCACCTTTAGGCTGGCACCGATATGCTGGAGATGAAGGAGATGTCCTTGCAATTGATCAGTTTGGGGCTTCTGCACCAGCTGAACAAATCCTTAAAGAGTATGGTTTTACAGTAGAAAATGTAGTAGCACGTGTAAAAGGACTACTACAAAACTAATAATTAAGTAGCCGTTTGTTTACTTTAACAAATGATTAAATACAAAAGAGGAGGATTGTTTATTTTTTAAACATCCTCCTCTTTTACCATTCAGGCGAGAAAATTTCTTCTTTACTGTGTTGGCAATCATATTGTAACCCTGTATAGGAAGGTAGCTTCTAAAAGCACTACATAGGAAGACACTATTCCATCAAGCACTTTTACCTCCCGCGATTTGTTCTTTTTTATTATAATGTCGATCTAGAAATGCACCATAAAGGGAAGCTAACGATTGTTGAAAAAGCATTCCGACAACGACTGGGATAATGACTGCAGGAGGAAAGAAAGAAATAGCGATAACCGTTCCAGCGCTAATATTTCTCATTCCACCGGTAAATGTGATAGCGATTGTTGTATCCTGATCGAACTTTAACCATTTTGCCAATAAAAAGGCAAACATATAGCCAGTAAAGGAGATAAAAAAGACGACGAAAATAATAAAAAGTAATTTGATGTTAAGCTCTATTAAATAAGGTGCCACAACGGCTCCGTTTAACATGACAATACATCCAAGGAAAACCTTTGAAATGGGAGATAGCCTTGGTTTCCAAACATCTTTTATTCTTCCTCTTGTTACCCCATTTAAAAGCATTCCTACTATTGATGGTAGGACAATCATAAACAAAAGGCTGACCATCATACTTGAAGCATCTAGTTCTATTTTTTCACCCACGAGTAAGGATAAAGTAAATGGGACAATAAAGGGTGATAATATGGAATCAATTAAAATAATAGCAAGTGTCAGAGCTGTACTTCCCTTTTTCATTGCCACCCAAATAAAACTTGTTATACCTGTCGGAATGACCATTCCAAGAACAATCCCCGTAATCGTTAATGTATCTCCGTTAAAGGTGATATGCCCGACTGCCAATGCCCAAAGTGGCATAACGATATGTAGGAATATTAAAGTCATAAAGACGGGAAATGGATGAGTAATCGCACCTTTTATGGATTTAAAGTTCATACTTAAGCTTCCTTCAAACGTCATAAAGGCAAAAAGCCATGGTACTAAAAATGAAAAATCCTTGATATAGGCCGAGAAAATAACGCCAAAGATCACACTAGCTGGTGTAATAAAAGGCATCATTTTTTCTAGCTTTCTATTGATTTGTTGTAACATAGATAATCTCTCCTTTTTAGTCTCATTACTCATTATAAATCTAAATTAAATATTGTATAGATAAAATTTAAATAATGAAAAAGTGATGAATTCGACAAAAGTAGGTTAATTTTTTGACACAAACGGACAGTCTCTTTGTGCTTGATTCTATATAATAGAAGAAAAGTTTATTTTCAGAGGAGGATTACTGTGAGAACATATCAGCTTTATTTAATAGATGATGAGTTTGCCTCCCATTACTTTGGAAAAGAACGGATGTTTTATAAGCTTTTTAAAGAATCTGAAGAGGCGATTGGTGAGTATAAACATATCCTAAAGAAGCAGATTAATTTTATTACAAAACCGATTCAAGGCTTAAAAATACATCGTTATGTGAGTCAAAACTTACAAAAAAATAAGAGTTTTTATATAAAAAACGGAACATACTATTTAGAAATAAGAAAACGTGGCTGTGCTGAATTGGAAATCAAGGAGCGTTATTTAATCTTAAAATCTAGTGGACATTATGAAGCAGAAACGATATTTTTTGAGGTATTGCGTAAATTAGAGTCATCATTTTTGGCTATTGACCTTGATCATCAGCGTTGTGGATGGCTAAAACCAATTAAAGAAAGAAAATTTGTTTAGAAGATAAGGAAATCATAAATAGAATATTGTATAATAATCTTTGGTTTAGTACACTGTATGGTAGACAACATGAAGGAGGAAGTTTTTATGGGTATGTACATTCTAGTTGGTGCATTGGCATTACTTGCTGGTGTGGCACTAGGATTTTTCATCGCTCGGAAGTATATGATGAGCTATTTAAAGAAAAATCCACCAATTAATGAGCAAATGTTAAAAATGATGATGATGCAGATGGGGATGAAACCTTCGCAAAAGAAAATCAATCAAATGATGTCAGCCATGAATAAACAACAAGGGAAATAATAGTAGACAAGCACTCAATTGATGAGTGCTTTCTTTATGAAGTCATGTCTCAGAAAAGAAGAAATAAAATTAAAATTTGGAATCAGACTTGATTCAACACGCTTCACGATTGTTTTTTGAATCACTGAAATCTGATCATCGTGTGTTTTTTTAAATAGAGAGTATAACGGATAAATTCGGAGGAAGAAATGAAAGTATTCTTGGATCTGTTGTGGTTTTTCAAACAAGAAAAGAAGTCTTATCTATCAGGGATTGCTTTGTTAGTGATTGTTGCACTACTAGAACTCTTGCCGCCAAAGGCCATTGGGCTGATAGTTGATGATGTCGCTAATAACACTTTAACCCGCGAAAGTCTTATTCAATGGATGACCCTATTAATTGTAGCCGCACTCGTTCAGTATATCTTTCGCTATTATTGGCGGATCTTAATCTTTGGTTCCGCTGTCAAATTGGTCAAACAATTACGCAATACACTGTATCAACATTTTACAAATATGCCTCAGTCTTTTTATCAAAAGCAAAGAGTTGGAGACTTAATGGCACATGCGACAAATGATTTACAAGCGATTCAGCAAACAGCTGGTTTAGGTATTTTGACTCTGGTCGATTCTATCACGACAGGCGGAGCGGTCATGATTGTGATGGCGACAACCATCAGTTGGAAGTTAACCTTAATTAGTTTGATTCCCATACCCTTCATGGCGATCATGACAAGCTGGTATGGAAGGCTTTTACATAAACGATTTCATTTAGCACAGGAAGCATTCTCAGCACTGAATGATAAAACACAAGAAAGTATCATGGGTATCAAAGTGATTAAAACATTCGGACAAGAAAAAGAAGATGTTCAAGATTTTCAAAAAAAATCTGCATATGTCGTTGAAAAAAATGTAGCAGTTGCCCGAATTGATGCTTTATATGATCCAACGATTTCTATTATCGTGGGTCTTTCCTTTTTCTTAGCGCTTTCTTTTGGTGCCAAATTTGTATTAGACGGAATGTTAACCATTGGACAGCTTGTATCCTTTACTGCTTATCTTGGTTTATTAATTTGGCCAATGCTAGCATTTGGTTGGCTTTTCAACATAGTAGAACGAGGAAGAGCCTCAAATGATCGCGTGAATGCTTTATTAGCACAATCAATCGAGATTGTGGATAAGCCTGATGCAATCAGTAGAGTACCAAGTGGAAATATAATGTATAATCTGAAGGGATTTACTTACCCAAACGAGAAAATACCAGTGTTGAAAAATATTCACTTTGAGTTGAAAAGAGGGGAAACACTAGGAGTCGTTGGGAAAACGGGTGCTGGTAAAACGACTCTGTTAAAATTATTAACTCGTGAATTTGAAGGATTTGAAGGAGTAATAAAATTTGGTGATGAACCACTCAATCATTATAAGCTCGAAGCCTTACGCAAGGCGATTGGTTATGTCCCGCAAGAACATTTCTTGTTTTCGGCTTCAGTATCAGATAATATTGCATTCGCAAAACCAACCGCCAGTAAAGAAGAGATTCGTAATGCAGCTCAATTAGCCTATATCGATCAAGATATCCTCCAGTTTTCAAAAGGTTATCAGACGGTTGTTGGTGAGAAAGGCGTAGCTCTTTCTGGGGGGCAAAAGCAGCGGATTTCAATTGCTCGGGCATTGATGATGGACCCAGAAGTCTTAATATTAGATGATTCTCTATCTGCCGTTGATGCGAAAACAGAAGAAGCTATTCTGTCGTCGTTACGGGAGAGCCGTGATGGTAAAACAACGATCATTACGGCTCATCGGTTGAGTTCGATTCAACATGCTGATTTAATTCTAGTATTAGAAGCTGGAGAAATAACGCAAATGGGTACGCATCAAGAGCTCATGAATCAGGATGGCTGGTATAAGGAAATGTATCTTCGTCAACAGCTGGAAGAGCTTGTTGAGAAGGGTGGAATTATTCATGAATAATACATCTCAATACAATAGTAAAAAGCAGCGTAACGTACTATTTCGATTGCTTTCCTATACGAAACCTCATCTAAAAACGATACTTTTCGCCTTTTTACTTCTGATGATTGCAACGGTTGCTGATATTTTAGGACCTATCCTCGTGAAAATATTTATTGATGAGTATTTAACGCCGAAATATCTTCCGTATGGTCCGGTATGGACATTAGGGGCAACCTATTTAGGTATCCAGATCATCAATGTAATGGTTTCGTATGTTCAATTATTTAAATTTCAGGAAATTGCACTAAAGATTATTCAGCAAATTCGCTTGGATGTTTATGCAAAGGTTCAGACGTTAGGCTTAAAATACTTTGATAAAACGCCAGCAGGAAGTATGGTTTCTAGGGTGACGAATGATACGGAAGCGATTAAAGAAATGTTTGTGACGGTTATTGCCACTTTTATTCAAAACGGCTTTTTCTTAATCGGTATTTTTATCGCTATGTTTACCTTAAATGTCCAACTTGCTTTATTTTGTTTCGTTTTGATTCCACTCATCTTATTCATCATGTGGACTTATCAGAAATATAGCTCGCGTTACTATCAAGATATGCGAGAAAGATTAGGAGAACTAAATGCGAAATTAAGTGAATCTTTGCAAGGAATATCGATGATTCAAGTGTTTCGGCAGGAGAAGCGCCTGAGAGAAGAGTTTGCAAGTATAAATGAAAAACATTATGAGGCAGGCATGAAAAATATTAAGGTAGAGGGGTTGCTGTTACGTCCTGCTGTTGATTTGCTCTATGTATTTGCGCTAGTCCTTGTTTTAAGCTTTTTTGGGATCAATTCCTTTAATAGCCCAATCGAGATCGGTGTGCTCTATGTGTTTATTAATTATTTAGATCGTTTTTTTGAACCGGTTAATGCTATGATGATGCGCTTATCTATGTATCAGCAGGCCATTGTTGCAGCAGATCGAGTATTTACTTTGCTTGATGAAACGGAACTAGCTCCACAGCAGCAGGCGGAAAATAATCAAATCCAAGATGGAAAGATTGAGTTTCGTGATGTTTGTTTTTCATACGATGGGGATAGAGATGTATTAAAGCATATTTCATTTACAGCAAAACCAGGAGAAACCGTTGCTTTGGTTGGCCATACGGGAAGTGGAAAGAGTTCCATTATTAATATTTTGATGCGCTTCTATGAAATTGAGCGAGGCGAAGTATGGATTGATGGAAAATCAATCAAATATTATTCAATTGAAGAATTACGGGGTAAGATGGGGCTTGTTCTTCAAGATCCTTTCTTATTTTTTGGAACGATTAAAGATAATATTCGGTTGTATCAACAGAATATGAGTGATAAGAAAATAAAGAAGGCGGCTGAATTCGTTCAAGCCCATCATTTTATCGAAAAGTTAGCGGATGGTTATGACCATCAAGTGGTTGAAAGAGGTTCAACCCTTTCAAGCGGTCAGCGACAGCTAATCGCTTTTGCTAGAACAATTGCCATGAATCCGAAAATTCTCGTTTTGGATGAAGCGACAGCAAATATTGATACAGAAACAGAAGAAGAAATTCAGGGTGCGTTAGAGAAAATGAGAAAAGGTCGTACAACGATTGCGATTGCCCATCGTCTTTCAACGATACAAGATGCCAATTTGATTCTTGTCATGCACCAAGGAGAAATTGTTGAACGTGGTACACATCAACAGTTACTTGCGGAAAAAGGTTTGTATTATAAAATGTTCCTATTACAAAATGGTGCGGTTGATAAACTTGAAGAAGTGATGGTAGAAGGAGATGATGTTTTAAACTAGTCAAATTGTATAGGTTTGATGGTATTCTATTATTGTCACAAAATATTCACAATCTAAAAATTAACTTTTTCTGTTAACTTTTGGTAGAATGAATGGAGTATTCATGAAAAGGGGGAGAGTAAGATGTCTGATTTAAATCTGTTTATTGCATTAGGAGCAGGTTTCTTAAGTTTCATTTCACCGTGCTGTCTACCTCTTTATCCTGCTTTTCTTTCTTATGTAACGGGGATGTCAGTAGGTGAGCTTAAAAGCGACAATGGAATGCTTCAAAAACGAAGCTTGTTACATACAGTTTTTTTCTTGATTGGTTTCTCCATTATTTTCATCGCCATTGGTTTTGGAACTTCTTTTCTTGGCCAGTTTTTTATCAATTATCAAGATCTAATTCGTCAAATCGGTGCTATTTTTATCGTGTTTTTTGCTCTAGTAATTGTAGGTTTCATAAAACCAGAATTCATGATGAAAGAACGCCGGTTTGATATTAAGAATCGCCCAGCAGGATTTCTAGGTTCTATTTTAATTGGGATGGCATTTGCGGCAGGGTGGACACCTTGTACAGGTCCAATTCTCATGTCTGTTATCATGCTTGCTGGTTCAAATCCTGAGTCAGGTATGTTATATATGGTTGCTTACTCGTTAGGATTTTCAATTCCATTTTTAATTCTTTCTTTTTTCGTTGGGAAAATGAGTTGGATTCGGAAACATAATATTAAGATTATGAAAATTGGTGGCTATTTAATGATTGTCATCGGTATTTTCCTATTTTTCGATTGGATGACGACTATTATCTCACTTTTATCGGCACTTTTTGGTGGGTTTACAGGATTTTAAATGAATAATGATTAAAAATCACTTCAATGCTAGAATTACTTTTTTATTTTAATAAAGGTAGAAAAAAGTCAAGAATTGTACAAATATATTATTTAATCAATTTTTTTATTTCGTAGTTTTTATAAGGAGGAATTACCGTGGCTAGAATATTAATTGTTGATGATGCAAAATTTATGAGGATGACTTTATCCAATATTCTTAATAAAGTAGGACATGAAGTGATAGGGGAAGGCGAAAATGGGAAAGAGGCCATTCGTTTGTATCGCGAACTACAGCCAGATTTGGTTACGTTGGATATTACAATGCCCGAGATGAGCGGTTTAGAAGCGGTGAGAGAAATAAAAAAAGAATTTCCAAGTGCTAAAGTGATTATGTGCTCAGCAATGGGGCAACAAAAAATGGTAGTTGAAGCGATTGAAGCAGGAGCAAAAGATTTTATCGTTAAGCCTTTCGATGAAGCGCGCGTAGTCGATGCGATTAATCGAATTTTTAATTAACCCTATTTAGGCTGACTCATAAGGTGTTAAATGCCTTATGAGTCAGTTATTTTTTTGTCTGAAATATGGTTTTAGAAGAACATTGCTCACATTCACCTTATCATTCCTGTTATACTACTTAAACTAGAGTCTGTATGGCTCATGAGTAGACTGTTGGATTCAGGATGTACTTTTATAAAAATACTCCACAATCATTTCACCGTTTATCTTGTTTGAGATATAATAGGAATGCATTTAATAGAATAAAAAGGAATGAAACTCTATGGATATAGTGGTTGTTAGCTCAATTGGAGCAGTTCTCATGGCTATATTTGCTATGTTTGTTCGGATGAAAGCAGCAAAAAAACCTGCTTCTGCCAAAAAAATCTTATTACCACCGGTCTTTATGAGTACTGGTGCATTCATGTATATATTTCCAGAATTCCGCTTAACTCCTGTGGAAATCTTAGAATCAATTGTTGTTGGAATGTTATTTTCGATTCTTCTCATAAAGACTTCGAAATTTGAAATTAAAGATCAGGATGTTTATTTAAAACGTTCAAGAGCATTTATGTTTATTTTACTGGGCTTGTTTGTGATTCGGATGGTTGCAAAGTTGATTTTGAGTTCAACGATTGATTTTGGCGAACTTAGCGGAATGTTCTTTTTGTTAGCGTTCAGCATGATTGTGCCATGGCGCATTGCGATGTACAGGGACTTTCAGAAGGTCTCACAAGAACTGAAATGAAAGGATCAATGAAAACAACCCCACGCCATAATACCTGATAATGAAATATAAAAGGACATCTGATCTATTGATAGTAATTCAGTTTCGAAGTGCAAAAATGGATTTTGTACTCTTAATTGAAATTTGTTTAATGTTCAAGGGTAAATGGCAATTTTGTCGTATTATGCAAGTGAAGAGTTATTCAATTAAAGAGGTAGGGAGATAAATATAAGATGAAAAGAAAAATTTTTACGGTTATTGGATTGGTTGCCGCAGCACTAGGCGTGTATTTGTTTGCGGTAAGCGGCGAAAGTAATGAACCGAAAGAAAGCGAAACTCAAAATATTAAGGAATTAGTACACGATTACAGTGTAGGTAACATAAAAAACGAGTCTGCTTCCATCACATCGCAGCAACTAATCGTGACTGACAGTGGTGAAAGTCAGTTAACCTATGATTTGCCTGAAGATGAATTTTTTGTTTCTATCGCGCCATATGTCGAGAAAACACACCCTTGCGCTGTTCACAGTTTGACTGGCTGCCGTGGTGAAATGGTGGGAGAAGAGTTTAGTGTATACATTGAAGATACAGAAGGTAACTTGATACTGGACCAAACATTGAAATCTCAATCTAACGGATTTATTGATTTGTGGGTACCCCGTGACAAAGCGTATCGCGTAACAATTGCGCACGATGGAAAAACAGTAGAGTCAGAGTTTTCTACGTTTGAAAGTGATAACACTTGCATTACAACCATGCAGTTGACAGAAAACAAAAACGCTTAATCAGATGTTTATTGGGGCGTTTGTGGAATAAAAAAGGGCTGTCCCATAAGGTGTCAGACACCTTATGGGACAGCCCTTTTTTGCGGTCTATTTCACATTTGTTTTTACACTTAAACTTGTTCAAATAAATGTTCATACGGAGACACTTCAATCTGTTTCTCTTCGAGTTTCTTTCGAAGAAATTTATGATCTCTTTTTGGAGTTGCCAAGATATAACCTCTAATCACTAAATCGGGGTCGATTTTCTCTGCATTTTCACTCAGAGCAAGTTCACCGATTTTTCCAGCGATCTTATGTTTTGCTACATCCCGAAATAGTTCTGGAACCGGTGATACTAAGTCTGCAAGTAACTCTTTTTCTTCTTGATGCCAAAGGTGTATTGTGTTATTGACATAATGTTCTTCCCAGTCCATGTCAGACTTTCCGTCTTCTTTCGGCATCTTTTTCAAAAACTTCCGAAACATAAAGAAGCCACCGATGGCAAAAGAACCGATCAAAACAACAACCCAAAACAATATAAACCAAAGAAACCATCCGTCTAGCATTCTATTCACCTACAAAGTTAAAATCATTTATATGTATTATTCTATATTATATAATTTTTCTTATTTTCAGACAAGGAGGAAGTAAAAACAATTTATTTGAGAAAATGATAGAAGACGGTGAATTGATAGATATTAATGAATAATTCGATAGTAGACAAATAATTGTAAGATTTTCGACGTTGTTTTACATTCCTTTTTCTAGTATACTAAATACATATCTCCAATGGGGCTGAATGGGGTACTGGTGTCCTCCACGGTCTTCAAAACCGCTTGTGACCTGCGTGCCAGGTTAGCTGGGTTCGATTCCCAGACGGTCCCGCCAATCCTTGAAACTATTACATATCTAACCGCACAGTGATTTTTTCACTCGTGCGGTTTTTTGGTTTATTTTCGGTAGACCGAGGTAGACCGTTGGTGACCGTTCCGTAAGACCGCACGCAGCCACGTCGGATTCACAGATTTTAGACCGATGAAAGGGAGCGAATTTAAGTTATGATAGAAAAGCAAAAGAAAGTAAGGAAATACAATGTAGGAAAGTCATCTAGCAAAACAATGCGGTCTGCAAGCCTTGATACTATCTCAGGTTTGTATGAACGATTTTGCAATTACAAGCAGACTGAAGGAGTGTCACAACGCACACTGAAAGACTATCAGTCCCATTTTCATTATTTAATGAAGTTTCTAGATGATGAAGATATTAGCAGAAAAGAAATGACCAGAGATGTATTCAGAGAATATATATCATGGATGTTATATGAACAAGGTTTATCCCCAGTAACAGTAAATGTCCGACTTAGAACTTTGAGAGCGTTCCTTCGATTTTGCTTCAAAGAGGGTTACATTGAACATCCTATTCATGAGGATTTAAAGATTTTGAGAACGCCGCAGGATTTGATTGAATCATTTACTGTAGAAGAAATAAGACAGTTGTTGTCAGTTATTGACAAAGAAAGTTATACAGGTTTCCGTGATGCACTAATTATTCAATTTCTATTAGATACGATGGTTCGTGTTTCCGAATTGGTTGCAATAAGAAGGGAAAATGTGAATCTAGATGATGGATTTGTGAAACTCGAAGCAACTGAAACAAAAACAAGACGTGCAAGACTAGTTCCATTATCGGCACGAACCATAGTAATATTAAAAGAATACTTGAAGGAAACAAAAGAATTTGAAAGCGAATATTTATTTCTAACTTATGAAGGAAGCCCGCTCTCAGCGGACACGGTTCGCTGGACATTACGTCAAATAGGACAGGCTACTAATATAACAAAAAAGAGAGTATCACCGCATACATTTCGCCATACGGGAGCATTGCTCTACATTATGAATGGTGGAGACCCGTTCTCTTTACAGAAAATTCTTGGTCACTCCGATATGTCAATGACTCGAAAATATATACAAATGACAGATATTGATGTAAAAGCACAACATGATATGTTTTCACCCTTGAATAGTATATTCTAAGATTGTATTAAAGGGTTAACAGGTTTAGGGGATGGGGAAACTCATCTCTTTTGTGTATAACGGGGGCTATTTTCCACATTTTATGTCTTCTATATTATGAGAAGGGTGGGTAGTACCTGTATCTACACGATAAAGTTTTTTTAATGAGTCCGATACGATGTGGATACTTTTACATTAACGTAGGAGCAGTCACATGGCTGTTTTTTTCTTTTTTATCAAAAGAGTCGAAGGTAATTTACTACTCTATTTGTTTATGCTCTGAATTGAAGAGATATACTCCTTGCCAATTTAATATTTCCCTTTCCTTCAAGTATTTATCTAGTATAGAGTCGATATTATCAAACTCCCAATATGGGATAACAAGTACTCTTATATTATTACTTAAACAGTAATTTCTTTTAATACCATCTGTTAATTGTGCTCTCTCTAGTTTGCCTCTTCCACCCCAACCTTTTACAGCTTTATAGTGGTGAATGCCGTGGAATTCAATCAAAGTTAGAATACTTTCATCTTCATTGAATACAGCATAGTCAAATGGCAATACTCTTTTGTGCCTACAGTCTTTAAAGCCTTTAAATTCTTTAATAAATCTAAATGAGTTTTTAGTTAACCATTCCATAATAGCACGCTCACCTTTAGAGTCACTGCAATACACACATCGTTTCTTATGGTGATAGAAATTGTTAGGAGTCATATCTATTTCTTGTTCGCAAACAGTATGAAATAGTTTTATATTATTGTTTGCTCCATCCCAATCGCCAAGTACAATGTATTCATCTTTGACTTGTTCATATACTCTAGCTTTAAATTCTTCTGTTGTTAAAGATAGTTTATCAGCCATCCTTTTATATCTACATTCTTTGTTGCTACATCTATCTCCACGATGTATAAAGTTCTTTGGAGTAACCTCGAATGGCTTTCCGCATTCTTTATGAATCATAGTAATATTAGTATTGGTATTAATATACTCACTAACTACTTGATACTCGTCACCAACAAGGTCGAATACCTCTTTCTTGAATTGCTCTAGAGTTCTCTTCTTATAACCAAAGCAGTGAGGACATCTTTGACCACTTTTAAAATTATCGGGTCTCATTGTAAATGGTTGTCCACATAATTGATGAAACATTTCAATTTCAACTTTAGCTTTGACATATTCTCCAAGAACTTCGTATTCATCTCCTGTTGATTCAAATACTTCTTGTTTAAACTGTTCTGTTGTTTTAGCTTTTCCCATAGTTAGAGTTACCTTTCGCAAAAGAATTAGTTAATTTTTTAATATCATCATTAATTTACAATTTTATAAGAATTTAATCGCCTAAGCAAAAGTTCCAATATTTTGACAGGTTTGTATATTACTAAGTTACTGTGTTACTAATTAATTAGTCCATGTATATTTATTAGGTGTCTACTGGTATTAATATTTAGGGTTAGCTTATAAAGATAATATTCATCACAAAACGTTTTACTAAAGCAATTTGACTGAGGATGCTTATTCTCTTTAATATAAATAAAGTATATTCAACATATTGTTCTTTGTTTTGAAAAAGGTAGGTAGTACATTAATCCACACAATACGGTGTAAAAAATTCCGATACGAGACGGATAATATTAACAAACCAATATTGTTAATTATTACAAGTGAATCTCATAAATCATACTCAATCCATTGATGCTGTGGGGTTGGAAGCAATTTAGTGTGTTGTTTCAACACTAGAGGTTGAGTGTGATAGAATAAAGGACATTCGCTTCGCTCACTGCTACCGCCTCCCTATGGTCGTTGGTGGGACGCTCCCTTCGGTCACTTCGCCGCCTAAAGGTGTCGACCCTATCAATCTCAAACTTTAAAAAGAAAAATTAAATGCCTTAAAACACTTGTAATATCCAGGTTGTTAAGGGTTAAAAAAATCGTGCAACTTTTGACATAATATTAATATATAACCCTAATTATATTACGACAAAAGATGCACGATTTTAACCAATCTAAATCATTAGCAAAAAAACTAACTAAACTATGAAAGGGGAGAATTAAATGTGGTGCATCTGATGCACCACCTCTATTGAAAAGGAAGATGTATAGTGGAAAAAGTATTTACATTAGCAGAGTTGGTTGAGGAATATGGAACAACTGTTCAAAAGGAATCATTCAAGAAGAATGGGAATCTAAATAAACGTTCATTTGATTCAATAATCAAATCAGTTGAGCAAGACTGGGAGTCCCACATAGTTGAAGGAAGAGGCTCAAAACGGAAAATCACATGCAGTGGAAGACATGAAGTTAAAGCAATGAACAAAGATGGTCGTGTAAGAAGCGGTCGTGAACAAGTTGAACATAGAATCCCGATGGATATAATTGTAGCGACTCACTTGGAATACGATATGACGGAAAAAGCCAGTATGAGTTTAGGTAAATGGGCAGTTGAATTTGGACTAATCACTAAGCTTGAATATGACCTATTATGTTCTAGACACAGCAGTGAGATACGTCAGAAGCATATTGGTATGACTATTGAAAGTGGCATTATTGAAGAAGACCAAACGAAGCTATTAGATGAATTTACACAGCACTGCCTTGAGATATATGGGCAATTGGCTAAAACCTTAGAGCATATGAAGAAATGCGGTATCATCTTATTCTATGAGAACTGGATGGGATATGGTAAAGATGGAAAGGTCAGTATCAATCCCGAAATAATGAAGCAAATTCAAAAAACTAGACGTGGCTTGATGAAAAAGCATGATGTTGTTGAATTCAATCTAATTGCACATTATAATGCTAAAAAAGTTAAAAACTTCAAGCGTGAATGGAAACAGGCATTAGCTGAAGTTAAGGACCAAAATGGTAATATCATGGGAATCGAGTTGTACTGGAAGGAATACGCTATAATATTGAAAGCTACAAGCAAAGCTGTTCAAAGATACTTGAAGACGTATTGCGTTGAAGCATTAGAAGCATATATGAATGATAGTGACCTTTTTACAAGAGAAAGTGAAACGGATTATGTGCTAAAGCGTAAAGCTAATATCATGAAGAAGGCTGAGAAACGCCACAAGCAGAAACTTAAGGAATACAAGCAGAAGATTGAGTTTGCCACTGCAGAAGATGAAGAAATAATTAGACACTTCTACACACAGCAGGAACTTGAGGATATCATTGCAGGATATGACCTAGGCGTTAAGAGGTTGCACCTGCAGAAGCTGTATTGTATATGGAGCGGATGGGACAGCTATTCGATTTGTATAACCTAAAAGCCTATAGCAATTAATAATACTTTGAAGGAGTCTCTTAATTGAGGCTCTTTTTTTGTATGTTGGAGCGGATGATTGGACGTAGTCGGATTCAAGGCATCGATATACAAACTAATAAAACCCGTCTTTTAATAAGCTATTTCGATTGTGAAGGAATATACTTAAACTCCCTCAGATAGATTCGGTTTACTCGTAAATGCTCGCTTATTCGCAGGATTTCAAACCACTTCTAAGAACAATGACGGATAAATGGAATGAGTATTGATAATAAAGGCTACATGAAGGCATGCGGGAATAGAGGAGTCAATATAAACTCCATTTACTTCCATATACTGCACGCATTCTCCACGCCGCCCCTGGAGGCTTTCCCTCCCATGTCTCAACGGGTCTTTTGCCCTCTCATTCCTTCGTCATGCCTATCCAAGGGGTGGAGGCCGGTTTTGCTATAGGAATGGGTCTGTGCCCTTGTGTTTAAGTATCCCAGTACTCCGTGCTTTCTTTGAGATCCTACGAATAAGCCAACATTCAATAAAGTAACTTTTGCTGTTTCATATGTTCAGTTATAAGGTAATTAACTTATGCTGCTAAAGGTGCCAAAGGGTGTACTTTTTCTGCACTATAGGGTTCATTACGTCGGGCAATTCCTACTATCATTCTTGCAAACTTACCAATCAGCTTCATGATAGATTTCATTTTCTTCATCTTTTTCACTTTGACATTGTGGGCATGAATTTCTCTGAACTCAGGATTGTTCATCACAAGACACATGGTTGCTAGGTATAAGAATCGCCGTAGACAAGACCTTCCTCTCTTAGAAATGACAATTTGTCCTTTCCATTTACCAGAGCTGGCCTCAACTAGATGTAAACCTGCATGTCGTAATAGAGAATTGCCATGAGCGAATTTACTTAGATCACCTGTTTCACCTAAAATTCCACCTAACATTACGTTTGTTAATCCTTTAATACTAAGTAGTTTATCGGTAAAAGTAATACTTTCAAGAGCTCCAGATACTTCTGTGTCTACTATTTCCAATTGGGTTGTGGCAAGGTCGAATTCTTCAAGTAATTGTTTTAGGTGTAATTTATATGCATCAGGTGCTTTATCATTACCAACAGAATTCTTAGCTAATTTACTGAGTGCTTCGGCTTTTTTTATACCAGGTTGACGCTTCATCACCGTTCTCCACCCTTTAACGATATCCGTAGCTTCCATCGAACGTAATTCTTTCGGTGTAGGGAATAAACGGAGAGTAGCGATTGCCCCTTTACATGTAACGTCTTTGAAAACTTGTCTAAGTTCAGGAAAAATAATATCAATCCAACGATGGATTTGGTTCTTAGCGCTGACCAATCGTTTAACTATGGCATCTCGGTTAGACATCAATACCCTTAGTTTTTCGAAAGCCTCTGTAGTTGGACGAATAAAGGAATAGTATCCATTCTTCACCATATCAGCGATAACTAGAGCATCTTTTTTGTCACTTTTGGACTGGGTATTATCTCTGTTTTCTTTGTTCTTTTTAACAAGATGGGGATTAACGGTTACCACATCAATATTTCGATCGTAAAGCCATTGGGACAGGTTTAACCAATAATGCCCTGTAGGTTCCATGCCAACGATTTCAGTATCAAGACCTTTCGAGTTTTTTAACTTGTTAATTCAATCTAGTAACCTCGCAAAACCATCTTCGTTATTTTCAAAAGACAGGGGATCACCGACCACAATACCACGATAATTTACAGCTCGTGCCACATGTGTTTGTTGAGCAATGTCTACACCAACAACGAGATGTTTATCGGAAATTCTTTCAATTAGTTGATTTTGTTTGTCTTGCATTTTAAACTTCATATAAGGGCTTCCTCCTTAGGATTTGAGTTATAGAGTGGTGTCTATACTCTTATCTTACTGAGGGGCTCTATTTTTTTTCAAAGTTGAAATTAACGCACTACAGGAATGCTAACTAAGCAGGATAGCGGAAGAAGGATGTCCGAAAATGAGTTGTTACTATGTGGTAATAGAGGGATACTGCGAAGGTGATGATTTGGCAAGTCAATGTATTAACACAGGAGAAATGATGAAAAAAAGCGCCCTAGGGCGCTCTATTAGGAGAATATCAAAAAGTGTGTTGGAGGGTTTCCTAATTAGTACATTCCACCTACAAATGCTGTTCCAACAATAATTAATAAAATGAATAGAACAACAATTAACGCAAAATTGTTATCTTTTTTAACATAATCAGACATAAGTTTCACCTCCAATCTTAGAGGATTACTATACTTTATGTTTTAGATAACAGAAAGGGTTGGACGAACTTATTGAGAGAAACATACATTTTGTATTTATAGAATTTCAATGAAAGCATTTCGAGGACTTACTTGCTATGGTTGAAGGGATAATGTGCAGTAGTCCAATTCCCGTAAAAAGCACAATTTTTATCATTTATATGTAACATATGCTATATGCGCTGACTTATTGATCAATAAAAGACCAAGCAGATAAGGTAAACCAAATTCTTAGAGTGTCGTTAAAATTGTATATATAACATTCAGAAGGGGATGCTGCCCCTTCTGAATGTCTACCAAATTTAGTACCTTAGCCCTTTCTGAAAAAAACAATGATGTAGCTACGTTGTTATACCATTAATGTTTTTTAATTACTGTTAAAATTATAAAAGTGATTTGATACTTAAAAAAAGAACAACGAGGCTAACAGTACTAAAGAAACAATAGCGAAAAATGGGAAGAATATTCCCCCAGATCCTGTACTAAGATAGACACCCTGTGGCGTAACATATTTTAGAGTACCCCGATAACATTTGCCATAACAATCCCTAATTTCCACAGGCCTACCTACATATCTACAAGCTGTGTGGTAGTGTGATTGTCCCATAATTTTCCGTCCTCCTTTCTAATGTGACTATATTAATATATGAAATAGAAAAAAAAGTGTAGAGGACAAAGCTCTAAGGGTAATGCGGAATTTTAAATTTATGTAACTGTACGGTCAATAAAAGACGGTATTTAACAGTTTTTCTATTGGAGAATCCAGTCAACATGAATTAGAAATGAATCTTTCATGAATTAGAAATGAATCTTTTCTAACTAAAATTGTCAGTACTATTTTTTAATGCGATTTATGTTTTACGTAATAGTTTAGTGACTTGTATTGCATAGTACTATCATTATATGAAATGGAAAAGAAGGGTCTTGTTGAACTAATGGGTGCGCGCGACAAGTTCTGTTATAAGCGTATTTTGCGTGAAAAAACAGGAGGTTTTCACTTGAAAATCTCAACCTTACAACGGAGGATGGGAATGACGGAACCATGTTTCTTGAAACCATCCCGTCAATACTCCTGCATGCGTCGTGAGAGGACAAATCACGAGGTGTGAAGCACAGGTGGATTCGGCAGAACGAAGGCTGGAGCCAATCCGAAACGGAAAAGGTATGCCAACGGATATGCCGCGCGGCTGAAAAACTAAATATGGTGAGAATCGTTCCAATCTAAAGGGACTGACAAACTTCCGAAAGTACGGGTCTAAAGTTACGAACATAGAGGAAACCTATGTCCCATCCCACGATGGGGTGAGTGATGTTGAGTAAAATTGCACCCTCTGAAAAACATTATATCGAACAATGGCGGTATCAAGCTCACAGGCTTACAGGAAGCACCTACGTTTAGAATGGATAGCTATGTTGTAAGGGACTTGGAAAGCAAGAATCGTTGATTCAAGGGTTGTCCCCCGAAACGATTGTTATAAGGTTATACCGAAATACATTTATTTTTGCGAGGGTAGGGGTACGACTGAGGAACCTTCTGTAATGGGAGTGGAGGAACAGCCCCAAGTCTAGCGAAATGAACGATTATTTTCCTAACGTGAATGGCAACGATCGGGTAGGAATGTGGGAACATCACTCTTTAAGGAGGGATGCCACAGTGTCAACGTTAAGATACTGGGATTATTACAACATGACGGAGACATTTACGGATTTACACGAAAAAGCTAGAAATAAAACCTCTTTCAATCATCTATATGATGTCATCACTTCGAGAGAAAACATTTTACTAGCTTACCGAACAATCAAATCTAATAAAGGTTCCAACACACCTGGAACGGATGGTAAAACGATCAAAGATTTGAAAGAGCTTACGGAAACGGAATTAGTTAAAGAAATACAAACTAAACTAAAAAACTATCAACCTAAGAAAGTCAGAAGAAAGTGGATTGAAAAAGAAAATGGCAAAATGAGACCACTTGGCATTCCATGTATTCTAGACCGAATTATCCAACAATGTTTTAAACAAGTTATTGAACCAATTGCGGAAGCAAATTCTTTAAGCACAGTTATGGTTTCAGACCGTTCAGGTCTGCACACCATGCAATGGCACGAGTACAATTCCTAATAAATAAATCACAACTTCATTATGTTGTTGATATCGATATCAAAGGATTTTTTGATAATGTGAACCACACTTTCCTTATCAAACAGCTATGGAATATAGGAATTCACGATAAAAAAGTGTTAACGTGCATATCCAAAATGTTAAAAGCTGAGATTGATAAAGAAGGAGTACCACAAAAAGGCGTACCACAAGGTAGTATATTATCGACAATTCTTTCAAATATCGTCTTAAATGATTTAGATCAGTGGGTCGCCAGACAATGGGAATTCTTCCCTCTCACAAAACCATATAAAACGAAAGAAGGAGAAAGATACGCCAAGAAACGCACAAAACTTAAAGAAGGCTACCTCGTCCGCTACGCGGACGACTGTGTGCCACGAAAGCGGAC
>NZ_JAETXM010000015.1 GCF_024494465.1 Bacillus sp. V3B
AAACCAAGCGTTTTTTCGTGAAAATATACTATTATTTCATATGTTAAATATGTTGTGATTTAACATAGTATTTTTATAGTTGTTTTAACTTTTCTTTACAGTATTAGAACTACCGATTATTAGGATACCTATTTTTTATGCTGACACATCAGAATGCGTACGTTTCCGTAATTCCCAACGATTTAGCAGTCTAAAAAATGGTGGTAACACAAGAATAACAACGACGATGCGAAGTACTTGTACGGTTACAACAAAAGTAGAATCGGCATTGAGGACAACTGCTGTAGTGGCCATTTCTGCAACCCCTCCAGGTGCAAAAGCCAAGACAGAGGTTACGAGCGAAATTCCTGTTGTTTCTGAAACAAGATAAGCACATCCAAACATCGCTAGGATGAGAGCAATCGTGCTTAAGAAAGCAACCACTACTGTTTTTTTAATTCCGATAAACATACTTCTTTGAAATCTTGAACCAATACTAGCGGCAATACAGATTTGAGATAGTATCATGATGCTGTGAGGCCACCAAACGACAAGATCTGAACCAATAAAAAAAGAAGTGAAACTTTGTACAAAAGCCACACAAACCATTCCACCGACAAGTATCGGAGCTGGAAATTTCAACAATTTCCCTACATAATACCCTCCCCATGCTGTTAATCCCAAAACAACGGTTCCAAGAAGCTGACTCCATTGGAATTCAGAATTCTCAGAAGTAGAAGGAAGGCTTGTCACTACTTGATCAACTGAAGAAATAAGCCAAGAAGAAGCAATGATCGGGATCGTTAGGACAACAAGAAAAACACGTAAAGTTTGAACAATACTAACGGTTGCCGTATTTGCTCCGACTTCTTCAGCAATACCAGGCATTGTTGCAATCCCTCCAGGAGCAGTAGCGAAAAAGCTTGTTAGCATATCTGTGCGACTACATTTCCATAGCACCACTCCAGAAAGAAGGGAAAAAATAATCGATAAGAAAAGCATAATTGTAATGGTCAGCCAGTGATCACTAAAAGTTTCTAAAACAGATAAATTCATTTGTCGTCCTAGCTCAATCGCTAAAAGCCATTGTCCTATTTTTAACCAATAGGAGGGGAGACCATTTGATTCTGTTGTGATTTTTAACCAAACAGGTTGTCGAAACGAAAGAAATGCAGCGAGCACAATTGTCCCGATCATCCAACCAATTCCAAGTCCGGTTAAGGAGAGTAGGAACCCTCCAATACTACTTACGATCATAAATATAATACTGTGATAAAATTTTGTATTTGTTTTCAAAATAAAATCCTTCTTTCCTAAAAGTAGTTATTCAAAAATAAGCAAACGATGTTTTGTATATATGAAGTTATGAAATGATGTATTTATAAATATAGTACACTTTTGAAAATAATGAAAATGTATCGCATGAAAACCCTTTATTTAAGGGTATTTCGTAAAATATGTTTAACGTATAATCTGTCATTCTATTAAAAGTAATTCTCTTATATCATGTTTTACTGCATAACCGCGCATAATATCTCTTATGTGCGGTAAATTGATTTTTATAGTATAATAGAAGAAAGCTTAAATATCAAATCATTGGGGGATTATTATGGAAGAAAGTAGGAGTTTAATTATCTCTTGGTATGACGAAGAATTATCCATTTTTCAAACAGATATGGACAATAAAGATTATTCAGCTTTTACCATTGAAAATTACATAAGAGACGTCATCATGTTTTTATCATTTATTACACGTAATCAAAGCGATAAAGTTGATTTAGATAGCGTAAAGAAAATGCAAATCACTCTATACATGAATATGTTAAAGTCAAAGAGAGGAAATGGCGCTACCACAAGAAACCGTAGATTAACGGCTGTACGGTCATTTTATAAATGTTTAATGTCGTACGAAATGGTAAGCCGTAATCCTGCAGCCGAACTAGAAAGTGCGAAAGAGAGGAAGGGAGCGCTTCCTACCTATTTAGAAAAGGATGAACTTAAATTATTTTTTCATGAAATTGAACATGTAAGTCAAATGAGACATATTTTAAGAAACAAAGTCATGTTAAGCTTAATGGCTTTTGCTGGTTTACGTGTGACCGAAATTCATCAACTTAACGTGTCTTTTATTAATACAGAGAAAAAAGGGATCTCTGTATTAGGAAAAGGAAATAAGTCGAGGTACATTCCTTTACCTCATAACCTTTACGAGCTGCTAATGGATTATATAAAAAATGAACGTGAACTTCCGATGAAAGGACAGGAAGAAGCCGTTTTTATTTCGCGGCGAGGGAAGCGTATTTCTAGAAGAAGAATTCAAGAAATTACGGAACGAATTCGTAGTAGTCTAATAGAACAAAATGAATTTGATAGTTGGAAGGCGGGGAGAATATCAAGTCATAAACTGCGACATTCTTTTGCAACCCATTTAGTCCAAGGCGGGACCGACATTCGGACCGTTCAAGAATTACTAGGGCATTCAAATTTAAACACAACACAAAAATACACACATGTTTCAGATAAACAGAAAGAAAAAGCAATGGAAATGGATATTGGAGAGTATTTTTGATGTGGAAACTTGAGGAAGAAATTAGTAGAAGTTATTCAGTATACTTATAGGTGGACTAAACTATTTCAAGGGAGGAAAAAAATGAAGAAAATTTTAATTGCGTTTGGCATCATGGGTATCCTATTTAGTAGCGGATGTTCATTATTGGGAGAAGTGAATGATACGATGGAGTATGCAAACACGACCACTGAGTATATAGATACCGCAAACGCTTTCGCCAATGAAGTACCACAGCTCGCTAACGATGCTGTCACAAATGAAGAATCGAGGCAAACGTTAGAAGAGGAACTGACAAAAATGAAGGAAGAAATCAATCAGTTTAACACGCTAGAGCCTCCTTCCATCGCAGAAGATATCCATAGTCAGATTGTTAGCGCTAATGTAAAGCTTGAAGAAGGAATTGATTTATACTTGACGAATATCGAAAATGGAAAACTAGATCCCGCTTTACTAGAAAATTCAGAGATCATTACAACCGTAAATGAAATATCAAGTTTAATGGAGAATATTCAACAATTAGTAAATTAGTTTAATCATTATTTATCCTAAGAATTTTAAATAAGAAACATAAAAAAACAGTAAACGCTTTCGCATTTACTGTTTTTTTATGTGTTCAGTTTCCAACTTCATTTCCTCATTTTTCTTTGCTCTAAAATCTAAATTTGATGATAATTGAAGATAAAGTATTATATAACGAAAAGAATACTGATAGTTTTATGTAAATATTTGCTTATTTCTCTGTTTGTTTGTCTTCCCAAGCTTCAAATGTAAACGGAATTCCAATCATTTTAGCGGTTAGCTCATCGTATGATACTAAATCTTTTTTTGACAATTCTTTTAAAGAGCGTTTCCCCATCGCTCTTAGCGCCATTTTGATTTCTTCTACACTTGCCGTTAAGAATTTTTCCGCTGATTTTACTCCGTCTTCGATGTTAAATTGATCTTTGAATTTTCCTTGATTCCAAACAGCTTGTGTAGGTGGTTCAAATGGAAGTGCATTCAATGATTGAGTGTGTGAGACAGTAAATAATAGGGCGGATCCTACATAAACAGCATCAGCACCGAGTGCAAGTACTTTTAAAAAATGTCCGGGTACTAAAAGTCCGCCTGAAACAATTAAACTAATTGTTTCTTTCTTATTTCTTTTTTCTAAATGGTTAACAGCACGGACAACAGCATACAATGTCGGTATTCCCATGTCATCAGATAGAATGGGCGCTGCACCGAGCGTGGCTGCTTGGCCACCGTCGATTGCGATATAATCCACACCTAAGTCAATTAAATGGTCAATATCTTCTTCAATTTTTCCACCTGTCCCCATTTTTACACCAATGGGAACACCACCTGTCATGTTCCGAAGTTCCTCAACAAGTTCTTTAATATCCTCTAATGTTTGATCTTCAAAAAAATTGTCAAAAATCACGGCCTCTTCATTTTCTTTAAGTCCCATTACTTCACGAGCACGCCCTGTTAAATTAGTGGGTGAAATCCTGCTACCCACTCCGAATAATGCACCTTGTCCAAACTTAATTTCAATCATGTCAGCACGCTTAATTTTCTCTTCTTCCTTTGACCATTCTGTTTTAGAAAACTGTAAAATATATTTTCCTGCTGTGTCTAATTCTTCAGGAAGAACTCCGCCTTCTCCAGAATTAATCGCAGTTCCTACATTTTTTGCTGCTTCCGCCAAAGAAAGCCTCACTTGTTCACTGAGTGCGATTCCGTAAGCCATTCCGCTGATCATAAGTGGAATTTGAATTTCCATTGGTTTTTTTGCTTTTGGCCCAATTGTGACCGTAATATCTATTTCTTCTTCACCATCGATTGGAAACGGTGTTGTCTGTGCAGGGATAAAGGTAATCGGATCCAAATGCGGCCATTTCTTTGAAGAACCAAGTGGACGATGAAGCACATCGCCTGTTTCGGCACGCAAGCTATTTTCAATCACATTTTGAAAGCCCATATGCTGAATGCCTGGTATCAACTCCATAATATTTTCTTGATAGCTATCGGTTAAAATGATGTTTCCCATCTGCTTCACTATTCGTTTCATTAACCAACGCCAACCAATAAGCATAAATAAAAAAAAGATAAATAATATGGAAATCATTATAAAAGATAAGTAATATAAAATGTTCGACATATTCACTTCTCCACTATCAACATTAATTTAGCAGTTCATACTTTTATTGTTTCTATAAAAAAGATAATTATGTTATCCAAGGCAATAATAACCATAACTTCATAGGGGCAAGCTAATGAGGATGAACATTTCATTTTTTCTCCAACATTAAGTACATTTATAAAAGAAAGGACTATTTCTATGAATATAATGAGAGATATTGCTCACCGCCCTTGGCCATTACCTTCAAAAAATTGGATTATGAGACAAAATTGGGGCCATTTTTTGTTCGTGCATTGGCCTATCCCACTTGAACTTTTGCGGCCGCATATTCCTTCTACCTTAGAAATTGACACCTATAATCGATCTGCTTGGTTGGGAGTGGTTGTATTCGTGATGGAGGGAATATATCCTCGTGGATTGCCACCTATATCACTAACCCCTACATTTCCAGAAATTAACGTAAGGACGTATGTCCAATATGATGGTAAACCCGGTGTTTTTTTCATGTCTCTTGATGTCGGTGACTGGGCCTCCTATACAATAGCAAAGAGATGGTATCATTTACCTTATCAACCTGCAGACATTTCTTTTCAAAAAGAAGAACAAACCTTTCATTGCCAAAGTATTCGTAAAAGGAGTACAAATCCTCCTATTGCATTTCAAGCAAAATACACCCCCATATCGGAAGTGTATTTTCCGAAAGAAGGAACACTAGACCATTGGCTAACCGAACGATATTGCCTCTTTAGCTCAAATAACGGAAGCGACATCTTTTGCGGTGAAATCCATCATCGTCCTTGGCCGTTACAAAAAGTAGAGGCAGAAATAAGTAGGAATACCCTTCTAACTCCTTTTAAGATTGATGGTACTAAAGTGCAACCAATCTATCATTTCTCAAAAGGAGTTGATGCATTTTTTTGGAATATTAAGAAAGTAAGTTCTAGTCTAAAACCATAGATCGATTCATTTTTATAATTCAAGGCTAAAAAAACGAATGCACATTGTATATTTTATAAAATGAATCGTAAGTTCAGTCAATCAATGTGTTAGTTTATGCGCTTACCCAGGAAATCATACTATGAATCTCGCAAAGGTGTACAGCATACTATAGCTTTGCATTTGAAATCCACGGGTTAGGTAATGGATGTTTTTCTATTTTTAAAAATGTTGATATAAATGAAATTGTCTCACCTTTTATAATGATTCAATACTGAGTACATCTTACATAAATAAATTAGTTTCAGTTAAAGATATTGAAAGAAAAGGAAGATAGACGAAGAACTCTTTGGAATGGAGGTTGTGACTTGGATTTACATTTTATATGGAAAGCTATCGTCGTTGTCATTGGTGGGATACTTATTTTACGAATAGCTGGAAGAAAATCAATTTCACAACTGACAGTTGCTCAGACAGTCATGATGGTTTCCGTTGGTTCATTAATTATTGAGCCAGTAGGCGATAGGAATATTTGGATTACGATGATCATTACATTTTTAATGGTACTTACTCTTCTCTTTATTGAGTATATCGTATTGAAATCTGACACCCTCGAAAGATTTTTTTACGGTCAATCGATTTTAGTGGTCGAAAATGGGGAAGTTAATGAAAAAAACTTAAGAAAAATACGTTTAACAGTCGATATGTTGGAAGTGCGATTGAGACAGCAAGGTGTTCAAAATATCAGTGATTTACAATGGGCTACGATCGAATCAAACGGTCAATTAGGGTACCTGCTAAAATCCGAAAAGCAATACGCTACCAAAGAAGATATTCAAATGCTGATATCCATCATTCAATCAAACATGTCTTATTCACCTATTCAAACAACAGATATTCAATCCAATGCATCAGATAACCTATTTACGGAAATTAAAAATAATAAGCATATGGTAGAACCTCCAGATCATTTGAAATGAGGAAAGTAGAATGGACGTAAAACTTACCTATAAAATATTTATGTTAACTTTATCTAAATGGATATTTTGGGGAGGTCTTATTGGTGTAATCATAGGCTCCACAACGGCTTTCCTTTTAACTACGAATGATTTTCTTGGAGAGATTCGCGAAAAAAAATTTTGGCTTATATTTTTCCTTCCTTTAGCAGGAATTGTCATAGGCTATATCTATATGAACTTCGGTAAACGTTTGGGGAATGACTCTGCCAAAGGAAATAATTTAGTCATAGAAGGGGTACATGGTAAAGCCAAGGTGCTACGAAGAATGGGACCTATCGTCTATTTGGCAACATTTATGACAGTCTTCTTTGGTGGGTCAACAGGAAGAGAAGGTGCAGCCGTCCAAATGGGGGGGAGTGTAGCGGAAGCATTAAACCAATATTTTAAAGTAAAGATAATCGATACCAAGATTTTACTGATGAGTGGAATAAGTGCTGGGTTTGGCGCAGCCTTTGGTACACCGATTGCTGGTGCCATTTTTGGAATGGAGATGGTTTCTTTAGGAAAAATGAAATACGAAGCATTTGTCTCCTGTCTTGCAGCCAGTTTTGTTAGTCATTATGTAACCATTTCAGCCTGGGGAGTTAAACATGAGGAAAAAATGGTTATCGAAAATGCACCAGATATATCTGTCATTTCATTTTCAAAAGTGATTCTTGTATCTATTATTTTTAGTCTTGTAAGTGTTTTATATTGTCAATTAAGACATGGCATACAAAGGATTTCTGAAAAATATTTGAAGAAGAACCATATGTTACGAGCCTTTATTGGGGGAATCATCATTGTCGCTTTAACTCTTATCGTAGGTTCGCAAGACTATAATGGTCGTGGTTTAGAGATGCTTGAACAAGCTTTTAAAGAAGATGTTCCTCCTTTTGCCTTCCTGGCCAAGCTGGTATTTACAGCCATTACTTTGGGAACTGGCTTTGTAGGTGGAGAGGCTATCCCCCTATTTTTTGTGGGGGCAACTTTAGGCAATAGCATACATGGCATCATCGATTTACCTATGTCCTTCCTTGCTGCTTTAGGTTTAGTTGCTGTATTTTGTGGCGGTGCGAATACTCCCATAGCCGCTTTCCTTTTGGCTGTTGAGCTGTTTGATGGAAAAGGAATTGAATATTTTTTTGTTGCATGTCTAATTAGTTATATCTTTTCAGGACATCATGGACTTTGGCCTTCTCAAACTATATATGAGCCGAAGAGTCGATTATATAGTATTACTAATGAAGAAACCATTGGCAATATCGAAAAAAAGAAAAAACGTTAGCATTTAATACGTTCTGATGAACATAGGGATTTATATTTGATGAAAGATATGAGGACTAAGGGATAGGGTGGAGAGAATATCTTTTCGCGTTATGATAAAGTGGTGAGATAATGTGTCGATTTCTGCGCTTACCCAGGAAATTTATCCATTCAGACGATAAGATAAATGAATGTTTCAAAGATGTACAGGCACTAACGCTCTCCGTTTTTATGTTTCGATTCTTCAGAAATTCATGGATTTCTTTTGTATATACTGTAATACTAGTATGTAGGTTTAATAAAAAATGGAGGAAACAACCATGAAATTGAAAAAAGTTCGTTGGGGTATCATTGGGTGTGGGGATGTAACAGAAGTAAAAAGTGGGCCTGTCTTTCAAAAAATTGACAACTCAGAGTTGGCCGCTGTTATGCGGCGAACGGGAGAACTTGCGAAAGATTATGCGGAAAGACACCATGTTCCTAAATGGTATGATGATGCGGACAAGCTTATTAACGATCCCGATGTAGATGCCGTTTACATTGCGACGCCGCCTGGATCACATAAAGAGTATACAATTAAAGCGGCAAAGGCACGGAAACCTGTTTATGTAGAAAAGCCGATGGCACGTAATGTTGCAGAATGCCAAGAAATGATCGATGCTTGTGAGGTTGCTGGGGTTCCTTTATATGTAGCCTACTATCGAAGGGCGCAACCACGATTTTTAAAAATAAAAGAGTTAATGGAAAATAAGGCAATTGGAGATATTCGTTTCGTGTCGACTACCCAGTATCAGCAAGTATCCGAGGATATAATGGAGGCACAAAGTCTTCCCTGGAGAGTTCAACCTCATTTAGCTGGAGGGGGATTGTTTTTTGATTTAGGTAGTCATACGCTTGATATGTTAGATTTTTTACTTGGACCGATTAAGTCTGTGCAAGGTTTTGCTTCCAACCAAGGAGGCTATTATGATGCGGAAGATATCGTTACAGGTAATTATCTATTTGAATCCGGAATTCACGGTGTAGGTAATTGGTGTTTTTCAGCTTTTGAGAATGTTGATATAAATGAAATAGTGGGAAGCAAAGGAAAAATCACATTTTCTACATACGGAAATGAACCGATTGTTTTAACAACATCTAGTGGTACGGAGCAATGGAGCTTTGAACCACCACAACATGTCCATCAACCACTGATCGAAACCATTGTAGCTGAATTAACCGGAAATAAAGAACAGTGCCCAAGCACTGGAATGACAGGCATGAGAACCAACTGGGTAATGAGTGAATTAGTAAAGAATTATTATTGAGCTTGTGAGGCAACCGATTTTTTGGTTGCCTTTTTACTAAAAATAGGGGATAAATATTTAAAAGGGAGGAGTGCCAGATGCATCATGAGAGAATTAACTTCTAATCCGCTTTAACCAAGAGTAAAAAGAATAGATGACCGTTAAATACAGGGTATAACCCATGAATGAATAAATATGCTTCCATGACTCATGATGAATAAAAAGCCCCCATGCTTCAGCCTTTTTCTCAATAATAGACATAAAAAGACTTAGAACGAGAATAAGCCCTACTTTTTTCCATAAAGTTACTTTATGGCAGATAAGAAGAAAGAAACCAATCAGCAGGGGAAGACCAACTAATGTAAAAGTAATATTAATGGAAAATATCTCAGGAAAAGGTCTCATAGGAAAGGAATAAAGACCCTTTCCGACAAAATAAAGATCAAGATACGTGCCAAGTAATGAGGCAAGTAGGATAGCGGGAATTAGATTTGAAGCATTTCTAATCCAATAAGGAAATGGTTTTTTTGGTGATTGCTGCGAATTCAAGTCTTTCGAGTGTTTTGCAATAGTCATCTTCAATCTCCCCATCTACATTTTCTCCAGAATTTATCAAATACTCAATAACCTTCCAATCTTGATACCAGTCTGTTATTTCTGCCTGTTTATGCTCTTTATTTTTCCATGCAAATTCGAGTCTAGGACTATAGATACGTGATGATCCTGGAACGATTTTGCATGATTTGATCCTTGGTTTTAAAGACTTACCGGGTACTCTTTCATTTATATCATTAAAAATATGTGGCCAGTAATCCTTTCTTGAACCTGAATGGGGCTGATTATTTGCCCAATTTTCCATCATTTTTAATCGATATGGATTACCAAATAAAATGCTATACAAACGTTTTCCCAAAAGAATCCGCTCATGTAAACTTTCAAAATGATGCAGAGTTTGGCCAACTAATTGTACCTTGCCATTTATTAAATAGGGAAAGAGAATGTGATTCATGGACAGAAAATCCTGTAATTTAAATTCCAATGTATTGAACACATCTTTTTTGAAAGCAGGGTTTTTAAGTACTCTGGATTCTAAATAACTTTGTTCATTAATGATTAAGGCCACTGTAAGGATATAAGAGTCTTGTTCCTCCCAAAATTGATCCCAAATAGTTTCCATAAAAATGGAAACATGTAGATGAGGCAACAAGTAAAATAAGTTTTCCCTTCTTTTTATGCTTTCTTCATAGACCAAAAACTGTGGAAAGGCATCTTGAAAGATCAGCCAATTTCCTCGCTCTAAAAATTCAAAAAATGAAATGCGTTCCTTTTGTGTCAGCAGCCTTGATAGTAACCCACCTTTTAAATCCGTCATATTCCATCCGCCATTACGAGAGACCATATGTCCTAAAAAAGCCCAATGGATTTCTGGGTGACGATGATAAAAAGCTAGATACGCTCTTGTTCTTGTCACGTTATTTTTATTCAATAACGTTGTTTGATCTTTAATTTGCTGAACAAGCATTTTTTCTTCCGCTGAACCTTCTATTTTATGGAAGTGTTTTTTGCTTTTTTTCTTCAACTCCTTCTTTATTTTTATGAGAGACTCAGAGAGTGGTAGTTTTTTCTGCTTCATGAATTTATAGAACATGACAATCCACCCCCTTGATGAATGTTCTTACTGTTATTCGAATATTTATCAGTAAAGGAAATATAAGGGAGAGGGACGATGATGATCAGTCAAATTACGAATGGACTAAATAGGATGATAGAAGTCTTAAGACAAGATCAAACTCCCGATGGTTCATGGAACTATCCATTTGAAACGGGAATATCAACAGATTGTTATATGATCATTTTATTACGATCATTAGAAAATCATGAGGAAAATTTAATTCAACAACTTACCGAGCGAATTATTCGTAAACAAGAAAAAAATGGGGCATGGAAACTTTTTGAGGATGAACCGATGGGAAACCTTTCAGCTACAGTAGAAGCTTACTATGCACTCCTCTATTCAGGATATTACACGAAAAAGGACCAAAGATTACGTGCAGCTAAACAATTCATCTTAGCGAACGGGGGAATTGAAAAAGCCCATCTATTAACAAAAGTCATGCTAGCAATGACGGGCCAGATGAAATGGCCTAATGTAATTCTCCTTCCCATTGAAATGATTTTACTTCCGCCTTCTTTTCCTGTGAATTTTTATCACTTTTCTGTATTTGGAAGAGCCAACCTGACTCCGATCATGATTCTGGCTGACCATAAATTCCGTTTAAAAAACGAGAAAAGTCCCAATCTATCAGATTTATTCATAGGCAAGTATAATGGACAAATAAATCAGTCATTTAACTTTAGGGAATCTGAAGAATGGCCTTCACTCCATTCTTTTTTAGAAAAAGGAATCAAAAGTTTAATAGGGCTACCAGGTCATCTTCATCAACTTGCAACAGAACAGGCAAAACAATATATGCTTGCCCGCATAGAACCAGATGGAACGTTTTTAAGCTATTTTAGCTCCACCTTTTTGATGATCTTTTCCTTACTATCCCTTGGATATTCAAAAAATGACCCGATCATCATAAAAGCAGTAAACGGTTTAAAATCAATGAAGTGTGAAATTGATGGATTGCCTCATATGCAATATACAACAGCAACTGTCTGGAATACATCCTTAATTAATTTTGTTTTACAGGAAGTGGGGATTTCAGCAACAGATCCTGTAGTGAAAAAGGCTAATGGTTATTTACTCAGTCGGCAGCACTATCAATACGGTGATTGGGTTGTTCACAATCCATCTGGGTTTCCAGGAGGATGGGGATTCTCAGACATCAATACAATTCAACCAGATATTGATGACACAACCGCTTCACTGAGATCGATTGCAAGAAATGTGCAGAATGACTCAAAGTATCGTCAATCTTGGGAAAAAGGGGTCCTTTGGGTTTTATCGATGCAAAATGCGGATGGAGGATGGCCTAGTTTTGAAAAAAATACGAATAATCGATTGCTGCAACTGTTACCCATCGAAGGTGCAGAATTTCTCATCATGGATCCATCATCTGCAGACTTAACCGGAAGAACACTAGAATTTCTCGGTTCTTATACGAATCTCTCAAAAAATCATTCAGCCATCAGAGCAGGTGTCAAGTGGTTAATTAAAAATCAGGAACACAATGGTTCATGGTATGGACGATGGGGAATTTGTTATATTTACGGGACATGGGCAGCGATTACGGGATTAAAAGCTGTTGGCGTACTACCAGTAAATCACTCCATTTCAAAAGCAGTCACATGGTTGAAAGAAATACAGAACAGTGATGGAGGCTGGGGAGAATCATGTAAAAGTGATAAAGAAAAAAAGTATGTTCCATTAAAAACAAGTACACTAACCCATACAGCATGGGCTGTTGATGCCCTGATTGCATCGTCTGAAAAACCAACAAAAGCAATCAAGAGGGGGATCGAATATTTATTGGAAAATATAGATAGTAACGATTGGACGACAACCTATCCAAAAGGTCAAGGAATGGCGGGGGCCTTTTATATACATTATCATAGTTACCGTTATATTTTTCCATTACTTGCTCTATCACATTATCAAAATAAGTATTCAGTACAACAGAGATGAAACCCCGCTCCCATTTAGTGGAATGGAAGGGTTTAGTTGATAAATGTGACATCACAAAGAGGAAAGTAGTCATAAGCCGCTTCCTCTTTGTGATGTTTTAAGTCTTAAAAGTGGCAAGAGATAGAAAGTTATTTTTTTATTTCATGATTAATAATAGAATAAATAATTCTCTTGATATGTTGTTCAATCAATGTATTTTCTTTATATTGAACAAAAATCTTATTTGGTATTTTATTGATTTTTTCAATATTTTTAACGAGTAGATTATTTACTTTTAGGTTATCGATTCCAAGTGATGCAGTTATTCCTACACCTATCCCGCTCTCAACCACGCTTTTTACCATTTCGTTATTGCCCATTTCAATTCGTTTGATATCTCGTATGCCGGTCAGTTGTTGCTCGACTTCAGTCCAAAGGGGAGTATGTCGCTGGTAACAAATGAGTGTCTCTCCTTGTAAATCATTCGGTGTAATCGTTTCACAATCAGCTAGCCGATGATTTTCCCCACAAATCAAAACTAATTGATCATCAAATAAATGTTCGGAAATAATATTGGGTTTATGTGAAACAAAATTCCGCGTAAAGACTAGATCAAGTTCTCCAGATTCTATTTGTTCCGTTAGACGCATAGAATCTTTGCCTTCAAAGATTGAAACTTCTAGGTTATCAATGGATAAAATAGAAGTAATGACTTCTGTTATAAAGGAATAGGAGAAGCCAGGCGAAAAACCAATTTTTAACTTTTGATATTTAGAAGATCTAGTAGCTTCCTTTGAATGGATCATATTCGCAAGGATACTACTTGCATACTCCTCAAAAGTGATTCCTTCTTTTGATAGGACTAAGTTCTTTCCATCCTTTTCAAATAAAATACAATCTAATTCATTTTCTAAATTTTTAATTCTAGAAGAAACTGTCGGTTGAGAGACATGTAAAATCTCCGCAGCCTTCGTATAATTTTTATGCTTAATAACTGTAAAGAATGTTTCTAGCTGAATCGTATCCATATTTGTCACTCCTACCTATTGACATCTATTAAATTAACTCCATTTATGATTAAATGTTAGCAAAGGAAAAACTTTGGGAAAAGCCTTAAATCGGTAAGTTTTTTCTGTTAGATTTTTCTGAAAATATAGAATATACTTTAATTAAGCAAAAGAGATAGAAAATATTCAATTCTATCTTTTCTATACAACATTAGTATGTTATCAAAATAATGATCTGTAAAGAGGTGTTGAAGTTTAAATGAGCTTGTACATTTAGAAAAATTAGTTTAAATGCGATTACAGTAAAGTCAAAAACAAATACAGCAAGACAATGAAGCTTTAACAAAATCATACTATGAGGTGAAGGTAAATGGATAACTCTAAATATATAGACGTAAATGGGATTTCAACACATTATCATGAAAGTGGAGAAGGTGAACCTGTACTATTAATACACGGCTCAGGTCCAGGGGTCACTGCTTGGGCGAACTGGAGATTAATTATACCAAAGTTATCGGAAAACTTCCATGTGTTTGCACCTGATATTGTTGGCTTTGGTTATACAGAAAGACCCGAAGATATCGAATACGGTGTCGATACCTGGACGGATCACTTAATTCAATTTATAGAAGAGATCGGTCAAAGCCGAGTGCATATTATTGGAAACTCGCTTGGTGGAGCTCTAGCGTTACATATTGCAAATAAAAGACCGGATTTAGTTGATAAGATGGTGCTAATGGGTGCTGCCGGTTTACCATTTAAAATGACGTATGGATTAGATAAAGTATGGGGTTATGAGCCAAGTGTAGAAAATATGAAAAAACTTTTAGAAATCTTTGCCTATGATCAAGACTTTGCCACAGATGATTTAGCAGAGTTACGGTATCAAGCAAGCATCCAACCAGGTCTTCAAGAAGCATTTTCAAAAATGTTTGCTGAACCACGTCAAGAAAAATTAAATCAATTAGCCTTGCCAGAGGAACAAATCAAAAAAATTAATCATCAAGTATTAATGATTCATGGAAAGGACGATATCGTTGTTCCTTTTAAAGAAACAAGCTTAAAGTTTTTAGAACTCCTTCCAAATTCGGAGCTACATGTATTTTCCAACTGTGGTCATTGGACACAAATTGAGAAAAAAGATGAATTTGCTCAACTATGTGAAAGTTTCTTTCTCCGTAGTGAGTGAGACTAGTCATTAACATAAATCAGTAAAATGAAAACAATTCGATATAAGTTCATTAAAACAAATGAACTTATATCGAATTCACTGATCCTATAAGAAAACAAGTGAAGTTAAAAACTTGTTAATTAAAAACACCAGTAATGTAAACGGTTTCTAATAGATGCTTTGATATTCAACTATTAATCTAACTTCCATTATATATTTTGTACACTCATATGAAAAGAGGCGATATAAGTTATGCCCATTCAATCAGATAACCGTTCTTTAAAAGGAAAAGTTGCCATCGTGACAGGTTCTTCACGAGGTATCGGAAAAGCAGTTGCCCTAACCCTTTCGAAAGAGGGAGTAAAAGTTCTGATTACCGGAACAGAGGAAGAACGAACGAAGAAAGCTGTAGAGGAAATAGCTAAACAAACTGGTTCAGACATTGACTATTTTGTTGGAGACCTCTCGAAAGAAGAAAACGTAGTCGCTATGACAGAAAAAGCAATAAAGCGATGGGATAAAATAGATATTCTCGTTAATAATGCAGGTGGTGGAGTGATCCTCCCATTCTTAGAGCATAATGCAGAAACACTGAAACGAACCATTGATCGAAATCTATGGACTTGCGTCTGGTCTTGTCATAAAGTTCTTCCTTATATGATTCAACAAAATCATGGAAGAATCATTAATATCGGTGCAGATTCTGTCCGAAATGGGTTATGGGATCATGCCGCATACAATGCAGCAAAAGGCGGGGTTCATGCTTTAACAACTGGTTTGGCCAGGGAATTTGCCCAATATGATATTACCATAAATACAATCGCACCCCCTGCAGTTGAATCTGAACCATTAGAAAATATCAGAAAAAGCGATCCAGAATTAGCTGAAAAATATGTTGGGATTATTCCAAAAGGCAGAGGGGCCTATGAGGAAGAGATTGCTGATTCTGTATGGTATTTAGCGACAGAGAAAGCTGGATTTATTACAGGGCAAGTCATTAGTGTGAATGGCGGAAGTACGATGTTATAAGGAATAGATTGTAAGGGTAATCCAGCGAAAGGGGAGGTAGAAAAACGATTGATTATAGATGTTCATACCCATTTTGTCCCTGAAAACTTGCCAACAATGGCAGGAAGACTTGGTGGAGATAGGTGGTCAGCAACAAAGTGTGTTTGTGGGAAATCACATGATAAACAGGTGATGATATCCGGTAAAAATTTTAGAACGATTACAGACCAATGTTAGAGTCCTAAGCGCAGAATCGAAGATATGGATCATGAAAATGTGAACATACAAGTATTATCGCCTATGCCAGAATTGTTGTCCTATTGGTTTAGTGCGAATGATACTCTTGACTTCTCACGTCATATCAACTTTCAACTATCGGAATTTATAGCATCAAGCCCAGATCGTTTTTGGGGACTAGGAATGGTTCCATTACAAGATCCTGAATTAGCGGCAAAAATCGGATTTCCAACAGAAAATGCATTAGCCGTCGCTTCACTGATTACAGGGGGAATACTAGAAAAATCCCCTAACCTAAAAGTATTTGTTAGTCATGGTGGCGGAACGATTTCTACTATATTACCACGATTAAATTATGGCTGGGAAACGATGGAGGATATGAAAAAGATATGTCCTGAGCCCCCAATCCATTACGCACAGAAGATTTTTTACGATACATTAGTCTATGACACTCGTACTTTAAACTATTTAATCGAAACGGTTGGAACCAGTCAATTAATGATTGGATCTGATTATCCATTTGTCATTCGAGAGAAATTCCCTGGTCATTGGCTCGATCATTTAAACATCAGTGAAGAAGATAAAGAGGGTATTAGAAATAAGAATGCACTTAATTTTTTCTGAATATTTAGTAAATAATTACACCCGTAAATTACTTTTCTATTATGAATAAACAATCATTTTCAGGAGGGACTCTAATGAAAAAGTATATTGTTGATGACAAGTTAAATTCTGAGTTTTTAGTCCATCGTAGTGTATTTACTGAACAGGAAATTCTAGAAGCAGAACGAGATGAAATTTTCAGTAAATGTTGGTTATTTATTGGACATGAATCGGAGGTACAAAACAAGGGTGATTTTCATCGAAAAAAAGTAGGTGGTCGAAATTTACTATTCACACGTGGAAGTGATGGAGTTGTTAGAGCCTTGTATAATTCTTGTTCACACCGTGGTGCATTAGTTTGTCGAGAAAATAAAGGAAACGCAAAAGTATTTAGATGCTTTTATCACGCTTGGAGCTTTAATAATAAAGGTGAATTAGTGGGAATGCCTGGTAAAGAGGCTTTTCCAGAAACTTTTAACTGTGATGGGGCTAAAAATCTCCAAGAAGTAGCACGATTTGAAAATTTCCGTGGTTTCTACTTTGTTAATTTTGATAAAAATGCGATTTCTTTAGAAGATTATTTAGGAAACGCAAAAGAATATCTTGAATTAATAGCAGACCAATCAGATTTAGGAATGGAAGTTTTAGAGGAACCCCAACAATACAGTGTACGGGCAAATTGGAAGTTATTAGCTGAAAATAGTGTGGATTCCTATCATGGAATGCCAACACATAAGACTTATTTCGATATCGTTGCTACTCGTGGTGGTGAATTATCAAAGGAGGATCTTAAAGGTGTTGGAAATGATTTAGGAAATGGACATGGGGTGGTTGAATACAAAGCTCCATGGGGAAGACCAGTTGCAAAATGGATACCTGCTTGGGGAGAAGAAGGCAAGAGAGAAACCGATGAAATAAAAGCTAAGTTAACCGAAAAGTTTGGAGAGGAACGAGCAGACAGGATCGCTACGTATAACCGTAATCTATTAATATTTCCAAACTTAGTTATCAATGACATTATGGCGATTACGATCAGAACTTTTTATCCAACCGAACCGGAGTATATGGAAGTAACCGCCTATGCTTTAGCATCAAAAGGAGAAACGGATCAATTTAGATATAGAAGAAATGATAATTTCTTAGAATTCATAGGTCCAGGCGGATTTGCGACGCCAGATGATAATGAAGCACTTGAGTTGTGTCAAGAAGGCTTCTTAAATAATAAAGAAGTAGAATGGAATGATATTTCCAAAGGGATGATGAGGGAACAGCCTGAATCAAATGATGAAGAACAAATGCGTGCCTTCTGGAGACAATGGAATACCATTATGTCCCAAAAAGAAACTGGGAGGGTTCACGTATGAATATAACACGTCAAGAAATTGAAGCGTTTTTATATCAAGAGGCAGAATTACTGGATACCTGGCAAATGCAAGAATGGGCAGATTTATTTTCAACAGAGGGAACTTATGTGATTCCGCCAATTGGAAGTCCTGATGCAGATTTTAAAACGTCACTATTCTTAGTTCATGATGATCGTGCACGTCTAGAACAAAGGGCTTTACGTTTGTTGAAAAAAGAAGCCCATGTTGAATATCCACATTCACAGACTCTTCATAATGTGAGTAATGTAAGAATCGTGAATAATACAGAGGATGTGGTATCTGTAAGATGTAATTTTACAGCTTATCGTGCAAAACGTGATTTTCTTGATACGTATGTGGGTGTTAACGAATACGAATTTGTGAAAGAAGACGGCAAATTAAAAATTAAGTCTAAGAAAGTAATTCTTAAATTAGAAGCTTTACGTCCACAAGGAAAAGTAAGCATTATTTTATAAAAAGAAAAGGTGGTTGATATATATGTTTCGTTATAAAAAAATAGGTTATGTGGCATTAAATGTAACGGATGTTCAGAAATCAACGGAATTTTATGATAAAGAGGTTGGATTGTTGCATGTTGAAGAAAATGAAAAGGGTCTTTCATTCTTCCGTTGTAGCAATGACCATCATAATGTCATCTTATATCCTTCTACAGAATCAGGAATCAAGCGAGTTGGATTTCAAATGGAGAATGATCAAGAACTTGAAAAGACATACAATAAATTTGTGAAAAATGGATTAGACCCAAGGGAAGTTTCTGAAGCTGAATTAAAGGAACTTAAACAAGGAAGATCTTTCCGTATCGTGGAACCAAATACCGGTTTAGAGTTAGAGTTTTATAGTAAAATGATGCATATGATCAAGAATTTTGTCCCAACACATACAAAAATTCAAAGATTGGGACATGTGGTTCTTAATGTCATCGATGTCGATAGCACAATAAGGTTTTTTGAGGAAAACTTAAACTTTATTGTTTCAGATCATTTAGGTGAAAATGCATGGTTGCGTTGTTTCCCAAATCCTTATCACCATTCCTTTGCATTAATTAAAAATACTGAGAATAAATTACACCATGTGAACTTTATGGTAGAAGATATTGATGACATTGGGATTGCAAGAAATCGAATTTTAAACGGAGATGTTCCGATTGCCTTTGGGCCAGGCCGTCATGAACCTTCGGAGAGCATTTTCTTCTATTTCTTAGATCCTGATGGAATGACATTAGAATACAGTTTTGGAATGGAGGAATTTCCAGAAGAAAAGGCAAGGGATGCTCGTTTACTTGAGCCCTCTCCATGGACACTTGATCGATGGGGGGGAAAACCAAGTCCTCAATTTGCATCAAAAGGAAAGATTGAAGAAAAGTTTGAAAGTATGACAAATAAATAAGGATTTTGAATAGACTAATAGCTATAAAATAATTCGAAACAATCTTATTGAAAGAATAAAAAGTCTAGTAGCAAAACAGACATGTCGTGATGATATGTCTGTTTTGTTTGTAGTTACAGACGTATTTATAGGATAATAAACCAAAACAATAGTTGTAAAAACCTCAAAAAACTTTTATGAATCCTGTCCAATAAAATATTTAATAATTGGTAATTTTAGATTAGTATTTGGGTAATGTTGTATAATGAAACAAACTGAAATAAAAAATAAGGAGATTTTAACATGACAACTCAAGATTTAAGTAATTTAGAATCGATTCGAACAAAACTGGTATCTCATCCTATTTATCAAGAGATTACAACACCTGAAAGAGTGAAGGTGTTTATGAAACATCATGTATTTGCTGTGTGGGATTTTATGTGTTTGTTAAAAAGGTTACAAAAATCGGTTACATGTGTAGATGTGCCATGGTTTCCCTATGAAAAACCTCTATTTTCTCGTCTTATTAATGAAATTGTTGTGGCAGAAGAATCAGATATTGATGGGAAAGGTGGGTACAGTAGTCACTTTTCTCTTTATTTAGAGGCCATGGCTGAGTGTAGGGCAAATGCAGGGCCCTTTAACTCCTTCTTACAAAGCTTGAAAGAGGGAGCAGATTATCAAACAGCATTAGCAGAAAATAGCACGATAAGAAATAGTATAAAGGATTTTGTAGCATTTAATTTAGATTTAGCCATAAACGGGGAAGTTTATGAAGTAGCTTCTGCCTTTTTCTATGGACGTGAAGGGTTAATTCCAGAAATGTTTAAACCGTTAGTCGATTCATTGATGGAGACAGGCTCTTCAAGTGAGCGATTAGTTTTTTACTTAAATAGACATATAGAAGTAGATGAGGATCATCATGGTCCATTGGCGGAAAAGTTACTTCTTGAATTATGTGAAAATGATCCAACAAAAATAAGTAGAGCAAATATTATTGGAGAAAAATGCTTGGAGACCCGTACTAAATTATGGGATGGTGTGTTGGAAGAGATTAAAGAAAAAAATTTATAAAGGAAAAAACATAAATACGAGGAACAACTCGTGTTTATCTATCTATTGCTTGTATGACGAAATCTCAAAATAATCTTTACATTTTTTAATGATAGTATTATGATAGAAAAATAATATTTTAATAACTACTAGGGGTGCCCAAGTTAAAGGGCTGAGAGAAAGACGTGCTGTTTTTCAACTCTTTGGACCTGATCCGGCTTATACCGGCGTAGGAAAGTAGAACTGCTAACAACTTTTCTTCTTACTAACAAAGTCAGGTCCTACATTGGGTCTGGCTTTTTATCTTGCCTCATTATCTAATAACAATAAAGGAGAGTTTATTTTGAACAAAACATTAAAATTGACCATGACTGCTATGTTGGTTGCAATCGGGACATTAACAAGCCATCTTATCTACATACCTATTGGATTTACAAAAGTATTTCCCATTCAGCATTTTATCAATGTATTATCAGCTGTCTTATTAGGTCCAGCATATGCTGTCTTGCAAGCTTTTTCTGTATCATTGCTAAGAAATATCATGGGAACAGGTTCCATTTTCGCTTTTCCTGGGAGCATGATTGGAGCATTTTTAGCGGCTTATTTATTTATGAAAACAAAGAAACTATCGATGACGTTCTTCGGTGAAATCATCGGTACAGGGATTTTAGGAGCGATTGCATGTTATCCGTTAGCAACTCTTCTATTAGGGCAAGAGGCCGCTCTATTTGGTTTTATCCCAGCATTTATGGTTAGCTCGTTTGCTGGTTCCCTTTTTGGATATATCATGTTAAGTATCATTCTAAAGAATTCTGCTTTTAAGGCTCTTCAACAAAAAAACTTTTAGGAAGATGAAACTAGAAGTTCAAAAAATACTTTTTACATCATTTTAAATGATGTAGGCTACAATAAAAGAACAGCTATCAATGATAGCTGTTCTTTTATTGTAGCCTTTTGTTCTCGATGAAGCGCTATTATAATCGATTAGATAATTCCATCAAGAGTTTTGATATCTCTTCAAATCGATCAACCCGTGCATTAATTTCTTTCGCTTTTTCTAACTGGTTAATCACTGTATTATTAATGGAAGTAACTTCCTCTGTAATGTTCTGTAAATCCATTTGTAAATCATTTAATGTTTTTTCAATTTCTACACTAGCATCATTACTATTTCCTGATAGTTTTCTAATTTCATTTGCCACAACCCCGAATCCTCTACCCACTTCACCAATTCTAGCCGCTTCAATCGCCGCATTTAAACCAATTAATCTCGTTTGAGAAGAAATCGCTTTAATTGACTCCAAAATTTGATTGGTTTTTTGAAATTTAGTATTAATCTCATCAGCTTTTGTTTGTAGTATGATACTATCATTATTTAATTGGGAAGCTACTTGTAGAAATTGATCAATAATATTTCCTACTTCATCACTAGATACTAATAATTCTTCGGCACTTTTGTTTAATCCTGTCCAGGTCTCAATATTTCTAGCAATTCCTACAGAACCAATCACATTCCGAGTCTCATCAAAAATAGGATATCCATAAATTCTAACTGGAATCCCATATAAAGAAGCATCCATATTCTTTGCAGCAGGAGTTCTTGTTCGCATGGCCTCAGCCATTGCAGATTTAGGATTAACCGGATCTCCAGGAGAAATATTCAATTTAACGGTTTGACCGTCACGTTGAATGATAAACTTTTCTTTATCTGTAACGGCAAAACCCATATCAGTTTGCATCATCTCAGCAATCCATGGTGTAATCGCAATCAATGCTTGCATTAGTTCATTTCCACACACTCTCTTTTCCATTCTGTTCACCTTTCTTTATGTATAAAATTTATTTAGAAACAAAAATATACTCATTCTTCACCATTTATTATACATGAAATAACAATAGAGTAATATTCTTAAATAGGAAGATTTAACATTTTTAAATATATCTAGTTAAATACAGGAGAGATCATAGGCTAAAGCAAAATTATGGAAATAACACTAATAAGCATGTTATATTTAATATGTTTATTAGCATATTTATAGTAGAAACAATTCTTTATTTGTCATCTGAAAATTATAAGGAAAGAAATGCATTGTAAATAGGAATAATTTATCCGGTTACATGCCATTTCTTTATTTTACAACGATTTTAATAACGTTTAAGGAAGGTGTGTTTTAAGTGGATAAAAGTACAAATGAATCACGTTTCAAAGAAGTAATGGGGAATTACCCTACCGGGGTAACAGTTGTAACTACGGTTGATAAAGACGGCGCACCTGTTGGATTAACGGTTAATTCATTTGCTTCCGTATCATTAGATCCAACACTCATTTTATGGTCTATTGATCATCGAGTTTCTACATTAGATATTTTCAGAAATGCAGAGAAATTTGCTGTGCATACATTAGCTAGTGATCAAAGCGATATTTGTTCCCTTTTTGCCTCCAAAGGAACTGACCGTTTTGCGAACTGTGACTGGGAAATCTCTGAACATGGTCTACCGGTTATTTCTGGTGCTTACGGCGTGTTACAATGTAAATCGTTTAAAAACATAGAAGCTGGTGACCATACCATTTTAATCGGTGAAGTCATTGATATTCAAAATGAAGACAAAGAGCCATTACTATACCATAAAAGAAAATTCGGGAAAATCCCTAGTGAATTTTACAATTAATTTCAAAAATAGATGAATGGATTTAAAGTCTATTTATTATGAGAAAAACTCCTGTTGGTACTAGCAGGAGTTTTTACGGTACTCTGAAATCTATATTAAAAAGGAATTTCGTATTTTTTCAAGATACTATAATGATTTCTCTATTATGGTATCATTTATAAAAATTTTTATTAATGAAAGGATCTTAGATATGCAATCATATACTAATGTAGAAAATGGTGTTGTTCCTTAGGTCTGTTCTCTTGATTGTCCAGATCAATGCGGACTACTCTTACATAAAAAAGACGGAAAAATTATCAAAATCGAAGGAGACCCTGGTCACCCTGTGACAAAAGGGGATATTTGCAACAAAGTTCGAAATATGGGTGAACGAATATATGATTCTAAGAGACTTAAAACTCCCTTGAAACGTGTTGGACAAAAAGGCGATGGGAATTTTATCCCTATTAGTTGGGAAGAAGCAATCAAAACGATCGCAAATCATTGGAAAAAACTGATCGCAAAAGAAGGTCCAGAATCCATTCTTCCCTACAGTTTTTATGGAAATATGGGGAATATCACTGCAGAAGGAATGGATCGACGCTTCTTTAACCGTCTTGGATCAAGTCAATTAGATCGAACTATCTGCTCAACTGCTGGATCAGTAGGATATAAATACACAATGGGTGGAAGCTATGGTACTGATCCAGAAGAAATGACAGAAACCCAGTTATTTATCATGTGGGGAGTTAATGGCGTTAGTACAAATATGCATCAAATGATGATCGCACAAAAAGCTAGAAAAAAGGGAGCTAAAATTATTGTCATTGACGTTCATAAAAATCAAACTGGACGCATGGCTGATTGGTTTATCCCCATTATGCCTGGGACTGACGGGGCGCTCGCATTAGGAATCATGCATATTCTCTTCAAAGAAAAATTAGTGGATCAAGCATTTTTAGAAGTGTACACGATTGGATATGAAGAACTGGAAGATCATCTTGAGCAATATTCACCACAAAGTGTTTCCGATATTACAAGAGTACCTGTAGAAGATATCTATACATTAGCTCGGATGTATGGAACAATTTCTCCTCATTTCTGTTTATTCCTGCACCAAACCATAACTTTTTAAATTCTACGTTTTCGAATAATGAGAAACATATCCAACTTGAGAAAACATCTATATTATTTATGAACGGGCAAGATGCTGATCGTCTAGGAATAGAAAATGACACCGTTGTCCGTATATGGAACGACCGCGGGGAATGTGAATTAACGGTTTCTGTAGGTGATCAAGTTCTATCGGGAGTGGTTGTTAGCCAAGGCCTTTGGTCAGATATGCCTGGTAAAAAACAGTTGGTTAATGCATTAACTCCAAGTCGGATTGCCGATATGGGTGGCGGGGCTACATTTTTTTCAGGACGTGTAAATGTAGAAAAAATAGATAAAGAGATAGAAACGAAACTTTGTTCAATCGTTCAAGATAAGCTTCAAAAATGAATGAAGAGATAAACGGTTAAGAATCATGAGGATAGTAGAGTTTTGTCTCTGGCAAGGTTCTACTATCCTCATTTTAGTTAATGGTTTACCTGTTCATACAGCATTTCTTTTTTATGAAATTCATTCAACAATTCGAACGACTCGTCCATTAAATCTCTTTTTCCAATAACCCTTGGTCATATCTGCAATGGCCACACCCGTAGAACTTTGTGAACCGATAAATTTACCATTTCCAATATAAATGCCCACATGACCATCCTTTTTATAAGTATCAAAAAAAACGAGATCCCCTGGCTTCAATTCTTTTTCTGAAACTTGGCGACCAGAACTTTTTATGTAATCTGTACTAAGACCGACATCGATCCCTACTTGATTAAATGCCCAATGAACGAAGGCGGAGCAGTCAAATCTTCCATTGGCAATATCTTCTTCAGATCTTCCACCACCAAACACATAGACAGAATTGCCAATGTATTTGTAACCTGCTGAAATAACAGATTCTATATATTCTTGAGCTATGGCTGGAGTAGCCTCTATATCGGGGAAAGTTGATTCATGTTGTATTTGTTGTTGAGCGGAGTCAATACCCGTTTCATTACCACTTAAGTGATCAATCGATTCAGCATAACTCGTTGGAATCGTAGATTCACTCCCCATCCCTAATATGAATGTCGTACACAGAATCGTTAACCTCTTTTTAATAACTTGGCACCTTCTTTCGATTCTTTATTTGGTATTCTTTCTACTGAAATATTATCTAATGAAAGAACAAATTTATTCATTATTTAACTTCATTCAGCAGAAGTCCTCCACTTCTGTAAGTGGGGGATGAATGCAAAAAGCTCTCTGATTCAGTGGGGGTTCAAACCCCGACTGAATGAAGTTAAGCCTCCGGCGGATGCCTCGGATTTTTTAAAGGTCATTGATCGAGCGAGCTCGATCAAAATCCGGACGCAAATTCGGCGGGGCGAATTTGATAATAATATTTATGAAAAGGAAATGTCTGCTTAACGATCAAGCAAGTCATTTTTTCCCAGATGATAACACTCTAATAAGCCCACGACGACCTAGGACTAATACGTCGATAGCAATTGAGTTAAGATCTTTTTCATCGTCAAAATAACTCATTTTAGAAACAGGGTTTACATAAAAATCGGTATTTTATTATACCTAAGATATAATAAATACATACAGCCATACGATAAGGGGGAAAAAGTGGATAAAGAAAATAAAGATATAAATCTAGAACAAACGGATGAAGAAATGGATTGGGATGCTTTTTTTACAGAAGAAAATAACGAAGAATGGGAAGAAAACAAAAAAAGAAGGAAAAAGCGAAAAAGATTTATCGTTAAAATTGTTAGTTCTTTGCTAGTATTGGCTTTGTTAATAAGCGGATTAGGGATGTGGGTGAATATATTTAATATACCTGCTATTCACTTTGTTGAGGTGTCAAATAGACTATCAAAGAATCCAGAAGTGAAAGAATACAAGAACTCGATTGTAACGATTGAATGGGAAGGGGTAAAAGGAACAGGTTTTAATATCGATGCTAATGGATTAATTGTGACAAATGAGCATGTTGTTGAACATACAAATAGAGTGAATGTCCATTTTAAATCAGGAGGTTCTTATGCAGGGAAAGTCATTTCTAAGCACCCGAATTTAGATATTGCCATTGTTGATATCGAAGCCAATAACCTGTCAACCCTCCCGCTATCTTTTGAAAAAAAAGAAGAACAATGGGAAGGAGAGAGGGTTGTATTTATCGGGAACCCGTTAGCTTTTACTCAAATAGCCAATGAAGGAAAGATTGTGGGTGAAGTTGTGTTAAAAGACTGGGATATCCCCGTTTTGATGATTGAAGCCCCGATATATAAAGGCAATAGCGGCAGTCCTGTTATTAACCAAAATGGGGAAGTAATCGGCGTGATCTTTGCCACTTTACAAAATCCTTCCATCGAGACGAAAGAAATTATTGGAGTTGCAATACCATCACAATACATAGAGACGATCTTACAAAATGTAATTGAGTAATATTATATGCCCTCCCCAAACAAATTGAATCATTCACATTATGAAGCGACGGAAACCGAATTGGGGAGGAAATGTATGGTTATGGCAATATGGAAGAGATGCAAAAGGATGTCCAATTGATACAAACCTTGCTGACTCTAGAGTCTTAGCTTCTTTATGATAATAAAGGAGGGGATGGAAAAAGAATACCAAAATGGTTATAATCCAAAAATGGAAAAAACTTGTGATTGTTGTTTATACTTTCACCATGGTAATATCATCTTACAAACAACGCCAACGTTTGATACGCAATCATTTATCCGATATACGTTGGCGTTGTTTGAAACAAAATTGAAAAAAGCAAACACTGAAGAGCTATGATTTTCAAAAATCATAGCTTATTTTAATGTCATACAAAATATTATAACTAAAGGAAACGATAGTAACATTCTATTTGGTTAAAGGAGAAGAGAGGAATGGAACCTTATCAAAGACATGAAATTAGAAAAATCAGCACACAATCAGATGGCTTTTCCTTAATTCTCCATCTTGATAATTATTTAACAGAATTTTCAGATGAGTTAGGCAAAGATCCAAAAGTAAGAAAAGATCTTTTAGGCACTGCACAACGAATATTAAAAGAACGATACCCAGATTTAAAGGTATCTATGGTCAAGATTATAATTGGCGGGATGGTTGTTTCATCTATTTCATTAATTGATCAAATGAATAATGCACAAGCAGCTGAACTAACGGTAAAAACTTCTCAAGGGGCACAAGCGAATCATATTTACTATCAGGTTTCATCCGGAGAAACGCTTTGGATTATATCAAGAAAGTTTAATACTTCCGTTGATCATATTAAACGAGCAAATAATCTCACATCAGATGTGTTGCAATTAAATCAACGGTTAATCATCCCGAAAGCCTTTCATATAGTGAAGACAGGTGATTATTTAACGGTTCTTGCAAAAAAATATGGAACAACGGTGGATGGGATCAAAAAAGCAAATATTTTAGCGAGTGACACAACTCGTCTTGGTCAAACCTTAATTATTCCTACTTTAATTGGTGAAATGCAAAAAACAAACATAACACCGACGCCTGTATCTTCACAAGCGGTAAGTACATATACGGTTATGTCGGGTGATAGCTTATCTGTGATCGCCAAACGATTGGGAGTATCAACCGAATCGTTACGAAGTTCAAATAATCTCAAAACCGATATCATTCGAGTAGGACAGGAGTTGAAAATTCCTACTAGTGGTGAAGTTACTCCATCAGCATCTACTTCTACAACAGTTTCGACATATATGGTTGTGTCAGGTGATAGCTTATCTGTGATCGCCAAACGATTGGGAGTATCAACCGAATCGTTACGAAATGCAAATAATTTAACAACCGATATCATTCGGGTGGGTCAAAAATTAACAATTCCTTCAAAAAATACAAATACAGTGCAACCAACACCAGATCCAGTTGTCCAAGAAAATAGAACAACTTTTACCTATTCTGTTCGAACAGGTGACAGTTTATCTGTGATTGCTAACCGATTTGGAGTAGCCATTGCTGCCATTCAAACAACAAATAATTTAAAGACGGACACATTACAGGTAGGTCAAGTCTTAACGATACCCAGTGGGATAGACGCACCCGCACAAACAGGTGCAAACACCATTACTTATCTCAACCATACCATCGCTTCTGGTGACAACATTTGGGATTTAAGCGTACGATACGGGATCCCACAAGCCGAATTGTTACGTGTAAACAGCTTAACTATGAATAGTAGACTTTCTATTGGACAAAAGATAAAAGTCCCCGTACACAATATTGCCGTAAAACAAGTAGTGAGCGAAAAGAATGGAGAGTATTTGGATTGGCGGACAGAAGCGCAATACATTTTTACGATAAATAAAACAGCAAAAGTAACAGATATTGCAACAGGAAAAATCTTTGATATCAAACGCACCATTGGGGCAAACCATGCAGATTCCGAAACTGTAACGGTTAATGATACAAATGTGGCAAAGTCAATTTGGGGCGGCTTTTCTTGGACTCCCCGAGCGGTCATTTTAGAAGTAGACGGAAGAAAAATAGCGGCAAGCATGAGCTTTATGCCTCATGAACGAGAATATATTGCCAACAATGGAATTACAGGCCATTTTGATGTGTATTTTGGTAATAGTACACGACATAAAGATGGCAAGGGAGACTCTAGCCATCAAGCACAGGTGGAAAAAGCGGCAGGTATGCGTTGATATTTCAGTAGTAAGAAGGATATCCCTGCAGTAATCTTTTTGGAAAGAAGCACAACTGATACAGTAAAAAGGATCGAATCCAATACTAGATTGACGAAACTCGTACAAAAAGCAGCTGATGATGTATCTAAACAGTTGCTAGTAAGAAAAGCCCGAGAAAATAATCAGTGAAATTTTTATATTTTAGTATGATTTTTTATAAAATACACGTTACAATACAATTGGGGGTGATGATATGAATATTTCAGAACTATTAGGAACTAGTTATTTTAGCTTAGAGGCTGCACAAGTGGATAAAAGCCCTGAAGAACTAGTCGTAACGGAGGACAATGCAAAGTACTACATCGTTTCGCCTGAGGCATACGAAAAAACATTGCAATCGTTAAATTATAAAATTATCGTGAACGCGGGAGAGTAATATTGAGAGAGAGGAGATTTCAGATTCCTCTCTTATTACATTTTTAATTATAGGAGTGAACGATCATGAGTGTACATAAAGACATTACGTTACATGCTCAAAAACAAAATGAGCTTTTTACCCAATTTACGATCTTAGATCAACAACGTGAAGAGTATATCCAAGAGGCTCTCGAGTTATGTAAAGCAGGTAAGCCGTTTACAACAGATAAGATTAATGAAATCACAAATCAAATCAATATTCTTGCAAACCAAAGGTTAATACCTACTCGTAAGATCGTTACACCAGAAATGATTCGTGTATACGTAGAATCATCGAACTAAAATACACTATTTTCGGTTGCTACTTGTTGCCTGACAAGAATCAATGAATTTAACATTAGACAAAGAAAAAAATCAATAGACTGCCCCTAACAGCTATTGCTAAGGTAGATCACAAAAAAGGAGTAATTCGTTCTTTTTGAGGACTAATTACTCTTTTTATATTTTTTTCGAGTTACCCTCTTTTTTCCTCATAGGATTTTTAGGATTAATATGTATAAATCGGTTATATTAACTAATTAAGGAAAAAGACTAAATGAAAAGTATAAAGAAACTACTGAAAGAAAAAGAAGAGTTAGGTAGGAAGGTGTTTAAGATTCATGCTTCATAACCCAGCAGGAAAAGAGCGCTTAGTATTGGCGTTTCTTCTCAGCATGCTATCAATATTAGGGCCGCTTAATATTGATATGTATTTACCCAGTTTTCCCGATATTGCGTATGATTTAGGCGCACGTGCCTCACTTGTACAGCTTAGTTTAACCACGTGTTTGATCGGACTTGCGATCGGTCAGATCATTATTGGACCGATTAGTGATGTCCAAGGTAGAAGAAAACCCTTATTGATATCCATTTTCTTATTTGTGTTATCATCCCTTCTCTGTGCACTTGCACCGAATATTACTACGTTGGTGGTAGCTCGGTTTCTACAAGGTTTCACTGCTTCAGCAGGGATTGTCCTTTCTCGTGCTGTCGTACGTGATGTATTTAGTGGAAGAGAGCTTACGAAATTCTTCTCGCTTTTAATGGTCATAACTGCTGTTGCACCAATGATTGCACCAATAGCTGGTGGAGCCATTTTGCTCCTGCCCTTTGCAAGCTGGCATACGATTTTCTTCTTTTTAAGTTTATTTGGCCTTTTAATTATTTTGATTGTTGCTATGCAATTAAAGGAAACACTGCCACAAGAGAAACGAATTCCAAGTTCAGTTGGGCATTCCATTCGTACGATGGGGAGTTTGTTGAAGGATCGTTCTTTTATTGGTTATGCACTGATCGTCGGGTTTATTCACGGAGGGAGCTTTGCTTATGTGTCAGGAACTCCTTTTGTGTATCAGGGGATCTATGAGGTTTCGCCTCAAGTTTTTAGTATCCTCTTTGGCATTAATGGTTTAGCCATTATTACAGGGAGCTTTATCATTGGGCGCTTTGGTGGAATCATTCATGAAAGAAGCCTGCTTCGAGTTGCTGTCATTATTGCTGTAAGTGCAACCTTAATCCTTCTTATCATGACAATTATTGAAGGTCCATTAGCGACTCTTGTGATACCAATATTTATTTACATGACCTCTATCGGAATGATCTTAACAAGTACCTTTATACTAGCAATGGAACACCAAGGACATCGCGCAGGAAGTGCAAGTGCTGTGTTAGGCATGCTTCCATTATTAATCGGAGCTATCGTTTCTCCTCTCGTTGGTATTAATGAGGAGACAGCAGTACCAATGGGAGCCATATTGTTTATTACTTCTTCGATTGGTTCTATAGCCTTCTTTCGATTAACAAGGAGGACTACAGAACCAGCATGAAAGGAACATCCAGAAACAACCTTGAATTTATTTAAGGCTATGCTAAATAACAGTGTTGTGTTCTAATAGCCTTTGGTGTACGCGTCTATTACGTTATTCATACTGAATCAAACACATGACCGCATACATCAAAAGCCATTTATCAACAATAATTATTAACATAGCTATTTAAAAAGCAGAAACGTAACCACTGCTATTGATTTATCCTCTAATTTTAAATATCTCGATGGATTTGGGAAATAATAGCTTATGTAGGGTTCCACTAAATTTTCCGGAGGAGAACTAAATGACTTTTTAACTAGTTTCCAATTATTTAATAAATAAAAAATAGTTAAGGGATAGAGTACGTATGGGAAACCCAACAGAAAAATTATTATGGAGCATCGCTTTTCCAGGATTCGGTCAGTTTTTAAATGGAAAATATCTAAAAGGCTTTTTACTTGTTTTTTTGGAATTCTTAGTGAATATTCAAGCGAATTTTAACGAAGTAATTATGTTAAGTTTTCTAGGAGATATCGAACAAGCAATTGTACATACAGATTATCAGTGGTTAATGTTTTATCCCTGTTTATATTTTTATGCGATGTGGGATGCATTTAAAGATGCAGGAGGGGGAAAAGACCACTACGCTTTTTTTCCTCTTGTTTTTACTGCCTATTCTGTTACGGTCGGTTGTATTTATTCTTCAACTATCCAATTATTTGGTGTTCTATTAGGACCTGTTTGGCTTCCGATGTTATGTGTAATACCAGGACTCTTCTTGGGATTACTATTACGGACTATTATAACGAATATGAATAAGGTTAAAAAAGCGACCGATTGATACTGTCGCTTTTCTTTGCGTTTAGAGCCATTTTTTCTGTTTAGGGGGTACGGAAACGATTCGTAGATTGAGGGGCCACATGTGAAAATAATAGAATTAATAGCCGAACCTATCAAAATGATAGGTTTTTATTTTATTATAAAATAGGATTGTCGAAAAATTTAGATAAAGAAGGGATTTAAATTGCCAAGTATTCAGGATACCATCTACCCTAGATTTAAGAATAATCTAACGGAAAAGGACTTTGAAGAAGTATATACCCCCGAAATGAATGAAATAGAATGGGCAGAAGCTAAATCTAGAGGAAATTTGCAGAATTTAGCATTACTGGTATTAATTAAAATCGTACAAAAGCTTGGATTCTTTATACGTGTTGTCGATGTTCCAGAAGTGATTGTCATACATATTGCGAAAAAAGCACACTTACCTATGCCCACCAACGAAGAGTTGAAAATGTATAGTGAAACGAGAACAGCCAAACGCCATTTTCGCTTTATTCGAGATTATCTTCAGCTACGACCGTATGATCATGAAGCCCATCAAATAATAATTGATATAATGGGTAAACTCGCATTTAGTAAAGATGATCCGGCCGACTTAGTCAATGCTGCCATTGAAGAATTAATACGTCAACGATACGAATTACATGTTTATAATACATTAAAAGATACTGCTAATGATGTTCGAAATAAATCATATCGTGCCATCTATCATCAGATTGATCATGCACTAAATGATGAACAAAAAAAGAACATAGATCAACTTTTTCAGATACCTGAAGGCGCTACCTACAGTCCTTGGAATGAAATAAAAGAGGACGCAAAAAGAGCCACTTTATCACATCTAAACTGAATGATGAAAAGATGAAACAATTTGCTCAGGACATTGAAGATCGGCTAATTAGTTGTATAAATGGTAGTATTTAAATTAGTAAAAATAGTTCTATATAAAAAATAATAAAATGAGCCTCGAATATCGATGCTTATTTTATTGTCTTTGAAAAGGAAACACCTACTCCTCAGTAGACGGCATTTATCAACCACCTTCAATATATAAGTATTGATCTACCCACTGTATTATTTAACTTCATTCAGCAGAAGTCCTCCACTTCTGTAAGTGGGGGATGAATGCAAAAAGCTCTCTGATTCAGTGGGGGTTCAAACCCCGACTGAATGAAGTTAAGCCTCCGGCGGATGCCTCGGATTTTTTAAAGGTCATTTATCGAGCGAGCTCGATAAAAATCCGGGCGCAAATTCGGCGGGGCGAATTTGATTTTAGTTGACATTATACCCATATAGGTATAATGTAGAACTTGTTAATGTTGTTCCTTTTATCGGCAAAGGGACAATCAATATTCCAACTGCCTATCTTAAGAGAAACTTTAATGAATTTCCAAACATGTAGTTGTATCAGGCATACTCGAAAAAAATATTGGAATACGCTTTTTAAGACAAAGGGGTTTTCGGGTCGTGGATATAGAATTGCTGATCATAACAAATTACCCTTTAAGGAAAACTTTTTAAAAATAGAAACGAATGGTTAAAGGGAGGTAAGGACATGGATTATAATGATCAAATTAAAAATAGAGTAAAACGGGTTGAAGGACAGTTAAGAGGAATTTTAAGAATGATGGAAGAAAATAAGGACTGCAAAGAAGTCATCACCCAGTTATCTGCAGCAAGAACAGCCATTGATCGTACAATTGGGGTTATGGTTAGTTCTAATTTAGTGGAATGTGTACGTAATGCAGAGCAAATTGGTGAAAAGAATACAGAAGAACTAGTAAAAGAAGCCGTAAATCTGCTTGTGAAAAGTAGATAAAATAAAAGGGTTGACACCCTCTTTTATTTTAGTTATCATCATACCCATAGGGGTAACGGTAAAATGTTAAATGAGGAGTGATAAAACATGGATTTATTAGGACTACAAAAAGAAGAGATTTTGGATAATATCGAATATGCAGGGGTTGCTGCGTATTTAGCTGATGCAGAAGATGGTAACGTGAACTTATTTATCTAAATCAGTTAGGGGAAATTTCCCGTTCATGAAGGAGGGACTAGGTTTGTAATATCTAAGTTATTTAGTGATTGCACTTTTCCTATTCTTTATCATAAATCGAATAATCCCGGCCAAAGGTGTTAGACAGATTTCAACATCAGATCTAAAAAATGAATTAAAAGATAAGAATAAACAATTTGTCGATGTCCGAACTCCAGGGGAATTTAAGGGGAATAGTATTAGAGGATTTAAACATCTCCCACTTCATCAGCTTGCACAAAAAGCAGAGAAGGAGCTGTCAAAAGACAAAGAAGTAATTGTCATTTGTCAAAGTGGAATGAGAAGTCAAAAGGCTAGTAAAATGCTTGAAAAATTAGGATTTACAAAAGTAACGAATGTAAAGGGCGGTATGAGCCTCTGGAGATAAAGGGAGGAAAAAGAATGAAGCAATTAACTGCAAAAGAAGTAGAAATCTTACTATTAGAAGGTAAACCATTAAACTTAATTGATGTTCGTGAAGTAGATGAAGTTGAGACTGGAAAAATTCCAGGAGCAATTCATATTCCACTAGGATTATTAGAATTCCGAATGCATGAATTAGGTAAGGCTAAAGAATATATTATGGTTTGTCGGTCTGGTGCACGAAGTGGTCGGGCATCTCAATTTCTTGAAAGTCATGGATTTAATGTGATTAATATGTCAGGCGGGATGCTTGCATGGGAAGGCGAAACTAAGTAAATTTTTTAAATTAACATAATACCATTGGGGGTAAAAATAGGAGGCTTTTATATTATGGAATCATTAAAAACAGACTTTTTATTAGATGTAAAAGGGTTTGCTTGCCCAATGCCAATCGTGAAAACAAAAAAGGCAATGAATGATTTACAAGCTGGTCAGGTCTTGGAAGTTCAAGCCACAGATAAAGGGTCAAAAGCTGATATTCAAGCTTGGGCGAACAGTGCTGGTCATCAGTATCTTGGGACAATCGAAGAAGGAGAAGTACTAAAACATTATCTAAGAAAATCATCTAATGATGGTTTAATTGAAAGAAAACATCCCAATGTAACTAGCAATGAAGAACTTGAAAAGAAGCTAGATGCTAATGAAAACATCGTGGTTCTTGATGTAAGAGAATCAGCTGAATATGCATTTAACCATATTCCTAATGCTATTTCTATTCCGTTAGGAGAACTGGAAGAGCGTCTAAGCCAATTAAACACAGATGATGAAATTTATGTGGTATGCCGAACAGGAAACCGCAGTGATCTTGCTTCTCAAAAATTAGCTGAAAAGGGTTTTGCTAATGTGATTAATGTAGTTCCAGGCATGAGTGCTTGAACAGGAAAAACGGAAACTTTAAACAAATAGGAGGTTATTAATATGAACACAGTGACAGTCTATACTACTACACATTGCCCATATTGTGTTATGCTAAAGAATTTTTTAGTAGATCAAAATATTCCTTTCAAAGAGATAAATGTTGAAACCAAACCAGAGATAATGAACTAACTTGTAAACAAAACAGGGCAAATGGGAGTGCCGCAAACAGAAGTTAATGGTAAGTGGGTTATTGGCTATGATCCAAATAATATTATGTTGGCATTAAAAACTAGGAGGAATGAGTAATGAGTAAAAAAGTAGCAATCATCGCAAGTAATGGTGGATTATTTGATGCATATAAAGTGTTTAATATTGCAACAGCAGCTGCAGCGACAGATCAAGAAGTAGCTATTTTCTTTACATTTGAAGGGTTAAACTTAATTCATAAAGATGCATACAAGCAGCTTCCTATGCCAGAGGGTAAAGAACACTTTGCAGAAGACTTTGCAAAAGCTAACGTGCCAGCAATCCCTGAGTTAGTGGAAATGGCACAAGATTTAGGAGTTAAATTTATTGGTTGCCAAATGACAATGGATGTTATGGGATTAGAAAAAGAAGCTTTTGTAGATGGCATCGAAGTCGGTGGAGCAGTAACATTTTTAGAGTTTGCAAAAGACGCGGATGTAACATTAACATTCTAATCAACTTACAAAAATTTTTTAACTATAATAATACCTAAGGGGGTAATTCATAATGGCAGTACGTAAAATGTTAGCAAAAGAAGTAACGGATAAGGTGTTAAATAAAGAAAACTTATTTATTTTAGATGTTCGTAATGTGAGTGATTTTAACGATTGGAAAATTGAAGGTGAAAACTTCGAGTATTTAAATATTCCATATTTTGAATTACTTGATGGAGTTGAAGGGATTTTGTCAAAACTTCCATCAGATAAAGAAATTTTAGTCGTATGTGCAAAAGAAGGTTCATCTATGATGGTAGCGGAAATGCTTTCTGATGAAGGAATTGATACAGCTTACTTAAGCGGTGGGATGAAGTCCTGGAGTGAGCATTTATATAAAGCGAAAGTTTATGAAGATGAAGATATTAAAGTTTATCAATTTGTACGAGAAGGGAAAGGTTGTTTATCTTATATGGTTGTTTCAGATGATGAAGCATTAATCGTAGATCCAGCACGTTTTGTGGATGAGTATATTGAAGCTGCAAAAGAAGAGGGAGCAAAAATAACCCATATTGTTGATTCACATCTACATGCAGATCACATTTCCGGCGGTAAAGAATTAGCAGATAAAACAGGTGCTTCGTACTACCTTATGAAAAGTGAAGGTGCAATCTTTGATTTCAAACCGTTTGAAGAACACGAGAAAATTAAATTTAAAAATATTGAATTAGAAGTGCTTGCAGTGAAAACACCTGGACACACACCAGGAAGTGTATCATTTTTTGTAAATAAAAAATTATTATTCTCTGGTGATACTATTTTCGTAAGCGGGCTAGGTCGCCCTGACTTAGGAAATAAAGTAAGAGAATGGGCAAACGACTTATATAACACTGTATTTAATAAAGTATCTGAAATTGCAGATGATGTGATCGTATTGCCAGCACATTATGCTAACTTTGACGAAGAGATGAATGCTGAAGGTTACATTGGGGATACGTTAGGAAACATCCGTACACGTAATGAGAAAATGTTCAATGCAACAAGAGAAGATTTCTTAAACGATGTTGAAAAATCAGCAAGTTCTGTAAAACCACCTAACTTTGAAGAAATTATTATGATTAACCGTGGTGTTCAAGAAGCCGATGTTGAAAGAAAGCAAGAATTAGAAATTGGTCCAAACCGTTGTGCAGTACATCATACGGACTGATCTTCATAAGCATGTCATGCGCTTAAGAAGAATCCTGTACTGAAGGACAGAGTCCGGGTACGGTTAGAGGAAATTTTACAGTCAAGTTTAACAGAATTCAAAAAATATGGAGGGTACAACAAATGAATGTCAATAAAATTTTAGACGCAAAAGGTTTAGCTTGTCCGATGCCTATTATAAAAACGAAAAAAGCAATGAATGAATTAGCATCAGGAGAAGTTTTAGAGATCCATGCAACTGATAAAGGGGCTAAAAATGACCTGACAGCTTGGGCAAAATCTGGTGGTCATGAATTTCTAAAAGTTCAAGAGGATAACGGTATATTTAAGTTTTGGATAAAAAAAGGTTGAGGGTATCATCAGGATACCCTTTTCTTAAAAAGAAATATATATTAATTCACTTATAGGATTACCAAACTATCGAATTAAACTAGTAAAAATTATATCTTTATTAGTTTGTAGGATTTAATACTCTCCTTAATAATGTAAAAAAGTACCCTATTCATTTCCGGATAATTCGTTTCAAGGAAACAAAAAAGAGGTGAATATTGTGGGAAATCATACTACATATAATGGCCCTTTGGATGAACTTCTTTCCAAGATTGCTACTGATGATACCTTAGTTGTGACTAGAATGGATCGTCTTGGTCGAAATACTGTTCAGTTGTTGTAGCTGGTTGAACAACTCCGTGAAAGAAACATACATTTTGTTATCCTAAACTTAGGAATTGATAGAAGAACACCTACTGGTAAATTCTTTTTAACTGTTATGGCTGCATTTAGTGAGCTAGATCGAGAAATGATTAAAGAAAAGCAGCGTTCGGGGATTAAGTTGGCTAAGCAAAAGGGCGAATATCGAGGAAGGGTAGAAAAATATACAGATAAACACCCAGGAATGAACCATGCCATTGAATTACGAAAGACAACAGATAAAACTGTAAAGGAGATTTGCGCTATTACAGGGGTTAGTCAGGCAGCGTTTTATCGCAAGCTAAAGGAAATAGAGGAAAAAGGGGTATAATAATTGGAAATCATTTCATATGTGTCCCCTCAATCCCCGAATCGTTTCCGTACCCCTTTAGAAATAAATTGTTGGTTGGCTTACTTGAACAAGCCTTTATGTACGTAGTAAAACATAAGCATTGAAAGTAGGTCAATCGACATTTACATACTGGGTTGAGAGTAGATGCTCATGAAAGTTTTGTATCACTATTTCCAAAAAAAAATTTGATTATATTAAAATAATTTTTAATAGGTCATAACTCGTAATTTTTAGCATTTAAGTCGAATTTAGCTATATTAATATAAAAAATAATCATCATACAAGGAAATGAAAAAGTGGCCATCTATACAAGTAACCCAAACTTATTGTAACAAGAGTTCATTACGTACATGACTGATTTATTTATCCTAACAGCTGGCCAATTAAAAACTCAGACAGTTGGCGGAGTTATTTCCGTCTTTTTGATATCTACAGTATTTAATGCGGTTGATGGCTTTCGTAAGTCTAGACTTCGTTAAATATTGAGGAGCATAAAGGGGAATAGGTATAATAGAAATAAAAATTTGATCGTAGCTTACTTACATGTAAAATATGATCGATAATCCAAAGGAGCTCAAAAATGGATCCAAAAAGGAAATGGAATAGTAAATACAGTGATCGTCTTCATCATTTAGATGAACCAGCTCCAAATATTAGGTTAAAGAACCTTTCAGCGTATCTAAACGGAGGTTCTGCTTTTGATCTTGCTTGTGGTCTTGGTGGAAATAGTCTGTTCCTCGCACAATTAAACTATCAAGTTCAAGCATTCGATATATCTGACGTGGCTGTGGACTTTTTAAAAAATCAAGCAGTAAAAAAACAGCTCTCCATCCATACTCATCTATGCGACCTGACAGAATGGCATAAACTGAATTTAAACAAGGCTTCATTTGATCTTGTTGTCGTTACGTATTATCTTGATCGTTCAATATTCCCTTTTATTAAATCAGTCATTAAGGATAATGGGTATTTTTTCATGGAAACGTACTATTTGTCCCCGCAAAACGAGGATCAAGGAGTGTCCAATCAATATAAGTTAAGATCTAAAGAGTTACTTTCTGTATTTGGAGATTGGAAAGTTCTTTATTATGAGGAAAACGAACAAGAAGGGTGGCAAACTATTTTTTGTCAGAAATGCTCATCCCGATTGTGAGTAATTCATCGGTTACCCACAATATAGAACGAAACAGAAAAACCCCTTAATTAAATAAGGGATTTTTCTGTTTCGTTTTATTTAATTTTAGATGGATTAACATAACAAAGGTCAATAAATATCAATTATTCTCTAAACCAGGTAAGCGCAATTGTACCTGCTCCAGCATGAACCCCAATAGCAGAACCTAATGGACCAATTACAATTTCAATATTAGGGGATAGGGAACGGATTTGTTCTTGAACATTAAGTGCTTCTTGTGCAGCGCTTCCTTCTAAGATAAAAACCGTTTTCACATGCATTCCTTGTTCTAAATCACTTTTCAAACGAGAAACCATATAGGATAATGCTTTCTTTTGCGAACGTACTTTTTCATGAGGGATTAGTTTCCCTTCTTGAAACGTAAGAATAGGCTTGATTTGAAGAAGACTTCCCATCATCATTTGCAGAGCGCTAACACGCCCACCTTTATGTAACTGTTCTAATGAACCGACCATCACATAAAGTTGATTGGATCCATACATAGTTCTTAGTTTATTCGCTACCTCAGCAGGGGAAACCCCTTGATCAATCATTTCCTGACCTTTTGTGATCATATAACTCATAGGCATAGAAATAAGCTTAGAATCCACTAATTCAAGAGGAAAATCCGCGATGTCAGCCGCTTGTTTCGAAGCGTTAGCGGTTCCACTGAGTTCGGATGATACATGTATGGCGATGCCTAAATCATATTCTTTTTTCAGTTCTTCATAAAGTGTAACTAAATCTCCCATCGCAGGTTGTGAAGATTTGGGCAGGTTACGAGAAGAAGTAAGTTTTTGATAAAACTCTTCTTCTGTAATATCGACTCTATCTTTATACATTTCGCTATCAAAAGAAATGCCCATTGGCACAACAAAGATATTATGTCGTCTCGCAAATTCAGGTTCTATATAACACGTACTATCAGTGACCCAAGCAATTTTTTTCATATGATTCCCCCTTAATACTTTATCAAGAATATGGACATCTTTAGTTTAAGTTTTTATATAATAGTTAATTCTAACATTTGATAAAAATACCTGTTTAAATTAGAAATTAAACGGATAATCTCTGTGAAAGTCGCCATCATAGATACAAGAAAGACGAGGAGTCTAACTAGGCTCCTCGTCTTTAGCTTTGCCTTTCATAAGCGATACTTTAATGCCAACTTTATTTAATATAGTATTTATTTGTTATTTATCCGTTATTTTTCATTTTAGCGAAATTAAATTATATTGATAGACTCTAATACGAGAAGAATACGAGACTTTCAGCAAAAGTGAAATAGGGGGATAAATAAAAGTTATCGTTTTTTCTTTTTAAGATCTTTTGATAGGGGCTGATTTTTAATAACTTTTTCAAAAATTACATGTACATGAACTAGATCTTCTTTCATCATCTTAACACTTGCAACTTTTCCTTTGCGACCTTTAATTTTTATATTCTCATCCACAGAAGAAATATGGTTTTGCAATCGACTTAATACTAAAGTATTATTTTCAAAAAAATGAATGGTAACCATCTTTTGATCTCTCCTCATTATTCCAATTTATTCACGAAAAGGGGGATAAGATGTTTTTATCAAGAAATTCATCATCTCTTTATAAAATATTAAGCGAAACTTAGATTTAGACCGAAGTTTATATGAGATTTTTTTCGATATGATGGAATCACTAAGAAAATTAAAAAAGACCTTGAAGGATTAGGGATATCGGCCAATAAGTCTTTAACCGTTCCATTTCCAGATGTACCGCAAGAATTCCTACCATCATTTGTAAGAGGAGTGATTGATGGGGGTGGGTAGATAATGAAGGGTGTACTATGAATATAACTACTGGCAGCAAACTATTTGTAGAAAGATTACTAATTCTTTTGCAATCATGGGATCTTTGTACTGCAATTACTCAAGAAATCTCTCAAGTAGGAAACCCTATTTATCGTATATGGATTAAAGGGAAAAGTAATTTATCGTGCTTAGCTGCAATTATTTATAAGTATGAAATCGGAATTTATATTAACTATAAAAGAATTAATATATCTCAACACTCGAAAGAACAGATGTTAACTTTAGAACGAATGTGAGCCAATCCATACTGTAGCAATCGAAAATGATATTCACATTAATTATTTAATTGAAAATGGATTACAAACAGTTTTTTTTTTCTTTTTCTAGTTTACATAATATATATTATACGAACCAATTTTAAAAACCGGTTTTTTGTCTCAATATAAAAGTAAACTTATAATAGTGAGACAAAATAAAAAATATTGATGGATTCTTGTTTTATGTATTGAATGGTTTTTCATTTGGCGAGTTCATACTTTTTTATAAGAAATAATTCCTCAAGTACTTGAGGAATTATTTCTTATTGTATAGTTACTTTTTCTAATTTTGTTCTCGTTCTATTACTTTTGTACGAATAAGATTCCATTTTTCATTTTCGTAATACCATGTAGATTCAATAAAAGCAATTCCATCTGCATGATAAGCGCCACTTATTTGTTGAACTCCTTTTAACCCATTGGAGTCATTCTTTATGATAACCGGCTTTAATGTACTATATGGATCGACCATGAGCTCTCTTGGTTCATTTAATTTTCCTTTTTGATACAGCCCCAAGCGTTCATACTCTTTTTTTCGACTCATTACATCAAAAGTAACCGATTCTCCTGTATTATCAATCGTTATGATTGCTTTATAATCATCTTGAAATTCACTTGTAATCATAAGTGGATCAGGGGCACCAATTTCTTTTAATTGAAAATCTTTTAACGTGTATAGAAAGTAATTCGATATCCCACCGCTTCCACCGGTTGGAATACTAATAAACATATCTGCTAAGCCATCTTGATTTAAATCCACAAACTCGAGCGTGGGATCAAACCCACTGTCTAATCTAGTTTTATAAGTTTGACCATTCGTTGCTATAATCTCTAAATAAATGTCTTTGAAATACGAACTCCCTTCTTCATATCGAATTCCTTTTATTTCAATGGTATCAGGTTTCCCATCCCCTGAAACGTCCACTTCTTGTTTGATGATGGTATTTATTTTTTTAATATTCTTATCTTTATTTTCATTTTCAACTGCATATGCTCCTGTAATGGCATTCAAAGATAAGAAAAAAAGCGCTAACAAAGCTAAACCGAATTCCTTTTTCATAATTGAATCCTCCTTTGTGAATTACATTAAATATTATGTCCATTAATGGAAAAATAATGTAAAAAAACCTCTTCTTTTTTAATCAAGAAAAGGTTTTTTTTACATTATTATTTAACTAAAAATTCATATCAGCTTTTATTTCAACACATTAGTAAAAAATAGAACATCCTTTAGTATTTAACGATTCTAACTTTTGCCTATTACGAATCCGTTGAAGAATTATTTTCTTTCAGTTTCCAAATTGATTTCGCTTTTCCGTTATCATTTTCATCAAATAAGAATGAACCATTTGAATAGCGATCATTATAACGTAAATCAGCGGCAGCAACTGTTTCAATCATTCCTTTTTCTGTTTCAATGAAAATGGTATCATGATTGTTTGCAAACACAAATCCAACAACATGATGTGGGTTTGCTTTCAACTCTCTTAAAATAACAACGCCACGTTTTGCACGAGATGTGATTTCGAATTCACTTAATTTCATCCTTTTAACAGATCCTCTTTGTGTAACAATTACAACGGAAGGATTACTGTCAGTAGCCTTTATTTTTCCACTTGTAACAAAGTCATTTTCTTTTAAGTTAATTCCTTTTACACCTGCAGCCCTGACACCAATTGTGCTTACTTCATCTTCTTTAAACCAAAGTGCATAGCCCAAATAGGTTGTCATAAATAACTCTTTCGTTCCATCTGTTTCATGTACAGCAATGACTTCATCATCGCCTTTTACATTGATAGCAACAAGGGATTTAGAACGTCGCTGTGCTTTGTAATGTTTTAACTCTGTCTTTTTGACCATTCCATTTTTTGTGACAAACAATAGATAGGCTTCTTTCTCAAATTCCTCTACCGGTATAGCCGTAATAATCGATTCATCACGATCAATTGGAATAATATTGGAAATATGTTGACCAATATCCTTCCAACGTATATCAGGTAATTCATGGACCGGACAGTACAGATAGTTTCCTTTATTTGTAAAAAGAAGTACAACATCGGTTGTATTCACATCAAGCTTCTCTATAATTCGATCTGAATCCTTCATACCGAAATCTTGTCCATTTGAAGCAGAATAAGAACGTTGGCTTGTTCGTTTCACATACCCTTCTTTCGTAACGGTCACAATAACATCTTCACTAGCAACTAATACTTCAAGATTAATCTTAATCTCTTCAATTTCAGCTTCAATTTTTGTCTTTCTTCCATCTACAAAGCGCTTTTGCACATCTCTCAATTCTTTTTTTATAACAGAGAAAAGCTTCTTCTCACTACTTAAAATAGCCGTTAACTCATCAATTTTCTTTCTTAATTCTTCTGCTTCGGCTCTTAATGCTGTAATATCTGTATTGGTTAAACGATATAATTGCAAGGATACAATGGCTTCTGCCTGCGGCTCGGTAAATTGATACCCGGCAATCAAATTATTTTTGGCATCACGTTTATCTTTTGAGGCACGAATCGTAGCAATGACTTCATCTAAAATAGATAGTGCCTTCATTAATCCTTCAACAATATGGGCACGCTCACTTGCTTTTTGTAAATCGAACTCAGATCTTCTTGTAACGACCTCTTTTTGATGAGCAATATAAGCATCTAACAATTCACGAAGTCCCATTAATCTAGGACGTTTATTATAGATAGCAACCATATTAAAATGATAGGAAACTTGCAGATCACTATTTTTATATAAATAGTTTAATACACCTTCAGCGTCTGCTTCTTTTTTTAGTTCAACGACAATTCGTAATCCCGTACGATCCGTTTCGTCACGCACTTCCGCTATCCCTTCTACTTTTCGATCAAAGCGAAATTCATCTATCTTCTTTACCAAATTCGCTTTATTCACTTCATAAGGAATTTCGGTAATAACAATTTGCTGTTTGCCACCGCGAATCGTTTCAAACTCTGATTTTCCTCGAACAATAACTTTACCTTTTCCTGATTCATACGCTTTTTTGATGCCATCAATCCCCTGAATAATTCCACCTGTTGGGAAATCTGGTCCTTTGACAAATTCCATCAAATCGTCGACCGTACAATCAGAATGATCCATTCGATGGATAACCGCATCAATGACCTCACCAAGATGGTGTGGAGGAATTTCAGTCGCATAGCCTGCAGATATACCCGTTGAACCGTTCACAAGCAAATTTGGGTACATAGCAGGTAATACAGTTGGTTCACTTGACGTATCATCAAAGTTTGGCACAAATTCCACTGTTTCTTTATCAATATCACGTAAAAGAACCGAGGAGATGGCCGAAAGTCTTGCTTCTGTGTAACGCATCGCAGCAGGAGGATCACCGTCGACACTTCCGTTATTCCCGTGCATTTCTACGAGAACATTACGCACTTTCCAATCCTGACTCATCCGTACCATGGCTTCATAAACGGAGGAATCACCATGAGGATGGTAGTTACCAATGACATTTCCGACCGTCTTTGCTGATTTTCGGAATCCCTTTTCATATGTATTTCCCTCTACATGCATAGCATATAAAATTCGGCGTTGGACGGGTTTTAAACCATCACGCGCATCAGGAAGTGCACGTTCTTGAATGATATACTTACTATATCGACCAAATCGATCACCAATAACATCTTCTAAGGGGAGATCACGAAACGTTTCAATAGAACTCATGATGGCTCAACCTCCTCTGTCACTGAAATATTCTCATTTTCGAGAATACTATCACCTTCTTCTTCCAATCCGAATTTCACATTTGATTCAATCCATTTCCGGCGTGGTTCTACTTTATCACCCATAAGCGTTGTCACTCTCCGTTCTGCACGAGCTATATCATCGATTCGAACGCGGATTAATGTTCTTGTTTCTGGATTCATCGTTGTATCCCACAACTGATCAGCATTCATTTCCCCGAGTCCTTTATATCGTTGCAGTATATGGCCCTTTCCTACTTTTTTGATCGTATCCTGAAGATCATCGTCACTCCAAGCATATTCAATGACTTCTTTTTTACCTGTACCTTTACTAACTTTATAAAGCGGTGGAAGAGCAATAAAGACTTTTCCTGCTTCAATCAGTGGTTTCATATAACGATAAAAGAATGTTAACAACAGAACTTGAATATGAGCACCATCTGTATCAGCATCCGTCATAATAATTACTTTATCATAGTTGACGTCTTCAACTTGGAAGTCTGTGCCAACACCCGCTCCAATTGTATGGATGATCGTATTAATTTCTTCATTCTTAAAAATATCAGATAGTTTTGCTTTTTCGGTGTTAATCACTTTTCCCCGTAATGGCAATACTGCTTGAAATCTTCGATCACGGCCCTGTTTAGCTGAGCCACCAGCAGAATCTCCTTCGACTAAATAGAGTTCATTTTTTTGTGGATTTCGTGATTGAGCAGGCGTCAGTTTTCCCGATAGAATCTCTGACCGTTTTCGTTTCTTTCCACTTCGCGCATCTTCACGCGCTTTTCTTGCTGCTTCACGTGCTTGGTACGCTTTAATGGATTTTTTAATTAAAAGTGTACTAATATCAGGGTTTTCACCGAAAAAATAAGATAAATGTTCAGAAACAACCGAATCAACAGCAGATCGAGCCTCGCTTGTCCCAAGCTTCCCCTTTGTCTGCCCTTCAAATTGGAGCAACTCTTCTGGAACACGAACAGAAATAATAGCTGAAAATCCTTCTCTCACATCTGATCCGTCTAAATTTTTATCTTTTTCTTTTAATAGATTCACTTTACGCGCATATTCATTAAAAACCCGTGTAACAGCTGTTCTTAATCCAGCTTCATGTGTGCCGCCGTCTTTTGTGCGGACATTATTAACGAATGATAGTAGATTTTCAGCATAACCATCATTAAACTGAAAAGCAAAATCGACTTCAATACCATTTTGTTCACCCTCAAAACTAATGACAGGTGAAAGAACATCTTTTTCTTCATTTAAATATTCCACAAATGCTTCTAATCCGTTTTCATAATGGTAGCTATCATGAACATCGTTACGTTCATCAAAAATATCTATTTTTACACCTTTTAAGAGAAAGGCTGATTCACGAAGACGTTCACAAAGTGTTTCATAATTATAGCTAGTTGTTGAAAAAATAGTAGGATCTGGTTTGAAGTGTATGGTCGTTCCCGTTTGATTGGTCTTCCCTTTTCTCTCTAATGTTGTAACAGGTTTCCCACCCTTTTCAAAACGTTGCTCATATACACCACCGTCCCGTTTAATGGTCACAACGAGCCATTCTGATAGGGCATTCACAACAGATGCACCAACACCATGCAAGCCACCACTTGTTTTATAACCACCTTGACCAAATTTCCCACCTGCATGAAGGATGGTTAAAATAACTTCTGTCGTTGGTTTACCAATTTTATGCATTCCTGTTGGCATTCCTCGTCCTTTATCTTGGACACTAATCGAATTGTCTTTATGTATTTTGACAATAATGTGATTACCAAAACCGGCTAATACTTCATCAACTGAATTATCTACAATTTCGTATACGAGATGATGCAGTCCTCGAGAATCTGTACTTCCGATATACATTCCTGGACGCTTACGTACAGCTTCAAGTCCTTCCAGTACTTGTATAGCATCATCATTATAGTCAAATAACTCTTGGTTTCTAGCCACGAACATACCCCTTTCATTTCTATAAAAAGAACTAAATTGCGTGTTTTCACGTCTCTAATTGATTTGCGTTTCATTCATACTTTTATCGAACAGCTGTGAGTTGAATTTGTTACTAAAAGGGATCATCCTCTAAATCGTTACTCTTTTTTGTTTGATAGATATCTCTATTCTACCGTTCATCTATGTGAATGAACATGATAATCATAACAAAGCTTGTTCATTAGCTATTAGTATTATTTTATAATGACTGTTCTGATACAAAGAACAAACGTTCCTCGTGTAATCATAACATATTAAACTGAAACGTCTACGTATTATTTTATCGATTTATTTTTATTTGGCAAATTGGAATTTATATAAGAGTAGAAAATAGACTAATTATTGCCTATTTGAGGTAGTGATTGTTTACAAAAAGGAACAAGATAGCTTATGCTTAAAAAGGGAAAAGCATGTACCCTTAGATTGGTACATGCCTGATGATCATTTCTTAACATACAAGCCTACTAAATACACCACAGTGCTATAAAAGCAAGCGATTTTCATTCATGCATTTGTTCAGCTTTTATAACTTTCCTTTTTCTATGACAACGCTGGACTCATTTATCCGCTTCTAGTCAGGAATGAACAACCATTTATTTTGTCATAGCATGTTCTACTTTAATACAGCGGTCCATGATGACAGTATAGCCTTTTTCTTTTAAAAATTGGTATGCTTCTTCGTTTTCAAGACCTTGTTGAGCCCAAAAGATATCTGCATCCATTTCAGCAAATTCCTTTGCTACTTCGGGTAAAAATTCCGAACGTCTAAAAACGTTTACAATATCTACATGTCCTTCTATTTCCTTTAAGCTAGAAACCGCTTTTACACCAAGAATTTCAGCAGCTGTCGGGTTTACAGGAATGATTTCATAACCAGCATTTTGCATCGCTTGTGAGACCATGTAAGAAGTACGATCTGGTTTATCACTTAAGCCAACAACCGCAATACGTTTTGCTTTTTTCAAAATGTCACGAATTTCATCTCTTGTCGGATTTTCAATTGCCATTTGAATCCCTCCATATTACAAATATTTTATAGATATGACGATCATATCCAATTGAATTAAGTGTATCATAGTGTGTCCATAATCAGAACTTATTTGCTATAGAAAAGAGGAATCCATTCTAATAATGAATTCCTCCTTTTACCATTTATTCGTTTTGTGCCACTTGTTTATTTTCCAATGACAAGGCTAACCAAGCTGTTTCATCAGCAAAATAACGAGACCAACTAGCAACACCTTTTAAATTATATTTTAATGCGAGATCTGCGCGTTTTTGTAATGACAGCTCATCTTCCAACCAAATGCGATAGGTAGATTTCGTATCGGGATCATAGTACTCTGCATAGTTTTGACCACTGATTTCATCATATTGCGGTGTTAAACTATTCGCTGCTAACCATTCCTTTACTGTGTCCATTGATAAGGCATGTGATGATAGTTCACCCGTTTCTTTTTCTTCCCATAAACGAGCATACAACGGAACTCCAAGAATTAATTTTTTGTTGGGTACTACTTCCAACAGTCTCTGTAAATTTTGTTCAACCCATGGAAAACTCGCAACACTTCCTGCTTCTGGCGATGTTGCCCAGTGCTCGTCATAGGCCATTACGACTAAATAGTCAACTGTTTCTGCCAATTTCTCTCTCTCATAAAAAGCAGACCAATTCCCAGTTGTAATAAACGTAATATCCATTGAAACAATCAAGCTAGCTTCATGGAAATAGGGCGTTGCCTCTCTTACGAATTGTGTAACAAGTGGACCATCTTCCTCTCTTACATTCTCAATATCAAGGTTAATCCCATCTAACTGATACATTTGACTGTAATGAAGAAGTTGACGAATGATCTTTTGGCGTGTTTCAAAATGTTTCAATGTTTCATGCGTAAGATCAGGATCGAATGCATTTGAAAATAATCCCCAAACTTGATACCCTTTCTCTTTTGCCCAGTTTACATAATCAAGAGAACCTAAATTTTTAATCGATCCATCTGATCCACTTAGTTCAAACCAAGTTGGTGATACAACATTGACTCCCGGCATCTCCGGGATAGCCGTTGTATCTGGGTTATACGTGTAAACCGCTTCCCACGTTAAGTGAATTGGACCATCAATCTGTGGAGGTACCACTTCATTCTGTTCATCTTTAATTTGAACCGTCTCTGTTTTACCTTCTGTTACATATTTTTTATTCAAGTAACCAACGGTTCCGTCCTCTTTACGAATAGAATAAAATTCTTCTTCCACTTTTTCGATCAAGACCTCTTCACCATCGGTGGTTTGAGCGGTATAGGGAGATTGGAGACTAGGTTCTGTTCTTAAGCGTAGTTTTTCTTCATGTATATCTTTAGCATTTATCGTCCCATATGTCTTTTCTGTCCCATCCTTTATAATCTCAACTGCATTTGTTTCCGGTAAGATGGCGTACTCCATATCATAGTATGCAAGAATCTCATCCAGAGCGATATAGAGCTCTCTATTTTGATCCTTTAAAACAGGCATTTGTAATTGGACTGGCTCTTCATTCACAAAATAGGTAAGTGATTCTGTCGGCATCTGAACAACTTTATTACTGGTTGTAATGATCATTGAATTTGATTTTTCGTCAAAAAAAAGTTGTTCATCAATTTGATTTTTCATAAAGGTTAGTGGTAAATAAATCATGTCGCTATCCATCAAGGCGTTTCCTGCCTGTTGCCCATTATATAAAATAGGATTCTCCCCATCAAAATAATCCACTTTTTCTTTTGATGCAAAAGGATAAAAAATGAATAGAATACTAGATATAATAAGGATTAATGCAAATACTAACCCACCTAGTATCCAACTTTTTGTGATGTTTTTTTGTTTCTGATAAACTACATTTGCCATTTAATCTACTCCTCCTCTATCCTATCCTATCGAAATGTAACAAGGTTGAAAAGAAGTATTCATAAACCAAATAAGACCAGCGTTATTTTAAAAGTTAAATTCCCTTCATCCCTTCATAACAAAATAAACTAGTTTACTAACTATGTTTTCCCTTTACTTCAATCAATTCATTGGAAATGATTAAAGCACACACGAAAATTTTATTGTCTGCCAATGGTTTCTTACGGTGATTACATGGTAAAATATTTACGAACTTTTTTATCCCTTTGTTTGAAAGGTCATTTAGAATTAACAAGGACTATTTAGTAAAGAAAAGGAGCGTTTACATGTTTGTGTACGGAATGATTATCATACTGGCTTATTTAATTGGGTCAATCCCTTCAGGTTTAATTATTGGGAAAAAATTTTTTGGAGTCGATATTCGCCATCATGGGAGCGGTAATTTAGGCGGAACAAATACATTTCGTGTCCTAGGTGTAAAAGCAGGACTCACGGTCACGATTGCTGATATTTTAAAAGGGACACTCGCTGCAGCACTTCCGCTTTTCTTTCAATCAGATATGCATATATTACTAGCAGGGATTTTTGCTGTAATTGGTCATACATATCCTATTTTTGCGAGCTTTAGAGGTGGAAAAGCCGTTGCTACTTCTGCAGGTGTTTTACTATGCTATGCACCACTCATGTTTCTCATTATGATCGCGGGTTTCTTTGCCTGTTTATACATGACAAAATATGTTTCTTTATCCTCCATGTTTGGTGGACTTGTTGCATTTATCTATTCGATTATGCAGGATGATCTCCCACTAATCATTGTCGTAACCATTCTAGTAGGGTTTGTTATCTATAGGCATAGAGCAAATATTAAGCGAATCATTAATAAAACAGAGCCAAAAGTGAAATGGCTAGGATAAGAATAAGAAGCTGAAATCATATAGGCAAAACAAAAACGCAAGTTTGGTTATAAACTTGCGTTTTTGTTTTGCCTATATGCTGTTCATTTATTTGTCAAAAATTTGATGTTGTTAAAAAATAGACATAATATAGTGAAAAAAACAAAGTTAATTGCTATAAAATAAAAATAAAAGATCATACACATTGGAGGTTTTAAAATTGGGAAAAACAGCGATAAAGGATCAAAACTATATGTTCTCAACATCGGTTGACCCATCTAGTAATCAAGATGAGTTTCTAATTGAATTGTTTTCTTATTCAGAAGATGAACACGATGATAAACACTCAGCATCAGAACCGAAAAGAGTAATTCATAACTTTGATGAATTAATTTCTTTCTTTGGAGATTTCGATCAAGATAAGATTCGTGAATTATACAAGGACCCATTAACCGGTACAAAATAAATAGATCACGATCCTATTTATGATAAATAGGGTTCTTTTTTTCGCTATTTTTAAATTTTAATTAAGTGAAAACGACCTTTTCCGATTGTATCTCTCGTGTAATCAAGCTTTGTATGATTAAAGTAAACAAGATCATTTTCGTGAATTAAGATATCGATAGGATCAAATGTATACAAATGATCACCCTGAATAGGCTTCTCTTCCAGAGACAGCTTTAATTCAGGTCCCCCTCAACCGATTCCCATAGTAAGGCGAACATATAGCTTTTCGTCCTCACTATCTCTTCCTTTTACAATTGCTTGATCTAATACTTCAAGTGCCGAATTAGTAACCTTAAACAATATTGTCACCCCCTTTCAAAACCGCTCCTCCATAGGTTTATTAAAAATGAGATTCCTCTCCAAGGTTTCTTTGTCCTAGAAATTGCGATACAATATACTTTAAGTGAAGCAGAATGGACTACACCAAGGAGATGAGATTTATGAAAATATCGGTTAATGATGAAGCAGTAAAATGGTATCAGGATGAAATGGGACTAGAAACAGGCGATTTTGTTCGTTATTATGCTCGATATGGTGGATCAACCAAAGTACAACAAGGGTTTTCCATTGGAATCTCTACTGAAGAACCTGTTGATATTGGAACGCAAACAACGAAAGCTGGAATTACGTTTTATATTGAAGAAAAAGATCTATGGTATTTTGATGGACATGACCTTTTAATCGAGTTTAATACAAAGATAAGTGAACCAGAATTTCACTTCCAAAAATAAGCAGACAAGTCTATTGTCTGCTTATTTTTCTACCTTTTTCAAGCCAATCTATCTCTTGTTAGCTTGGTATAGGGCGTAAATCTGAGTGTATCCTTCTAGTTACCCGATAGAAACCACTTTATGACCTCAGGTGGTGAGTTAATCCTTCGTTTTTAAGAATTTCACTTTGTTTTTGTCCCAATAAATCAAAATGAGAATAACCATCTTTTCTTTTGTCAATCCATTCTGGTTTAAGCCCGTACTGAATTCCCCAATTAATCAACTTGTTTAGATCCTTACAGCCAACCTTTGTAACCGTTTTACTATCCGGAAATCGATTATCCAACCAATAGTGAGTGAGAAAAGCAATCTCACCCTGATCAACTTTCGTTTTCCATTCTTTCAGTTCTTTTCGTGTAATACCAAAGGCCATTTCTGTCCTGCTCCCCCTCCTTAAAAAGAGTCATGACTACAGACTATTTTTTCTTTACTTCTTCATATTTATTAAACCATTCAGGAAAAGCCTTTTTAAATTGAACAGGCCTAAAATTGTCTTTTTTTACAACAATATGTGTGGTGTTTCCTTGAGCACAAACTTCATCTTCCCCATTTACAATGTGATACCCATAAACTGTTTTCAATCCATCGTTTTTTTCAATCCATGTTTTGACAAAAGCCTGTTCTCCATATCTTATGGCTTTCTTATATGTAATTTGAGCATCATAGACAGGAGCGTAATATCCCATTTCCTCCATAGCAAGATAATTGAATCCGAGGTCTATAATAAGCTGGGTTCTCCCTAGTTCAAACCATTTTAAATAATTCGCATGATAAATAACACCCATCATATCCGTATCTGCATAAAGCAACTGAATTTCTTTACTTGAAATAAACATGTTTTGTTCCTCTCCAATCATTGTGAGTATCTTTCATCTTTATCCTTTCTTAGTATAATGACTGAAACAGTATCTGTATCTATTAATAGGGTTACTCCACTTTTCCTAATTTATTGAGCGCTCTTTCAATATCTTCTTTCTCAATTAGAGTAGCTACTTCTAACAAGGGAGTCGAGGTATTTTCAGTCATTAATCGAAGGGCCTGTGATTGAAATGCTTCATTCATTAAGTTTGTAGCAAACCGTCCATTTCCATCATTGAAGTAGGTATTTAGTTCAAATCGGACAAACTGTTCGGCTTCTTCCGTCAAATAAAAATCAAATTGCTTTCCATATGATTTCATGATCTGCAATAATTCTTTACTTGAATAATCTTCGAAGTGAAGAAACTTCTTGAAACGAGATTGTAAACCTGGATTACTTTCAAGCAAGAGATTCATTTCATTAGGATAACCCGCCAACACGACGACGAGATTCTCATTATGTCGAGTCATTTCATCGACTAATGTGTCAATCACTTCTTTTCCAAAATCACCAGAAGATTGCCCTAACAATGAATAAGCTTCATCAATAAATAATACACCACCGAGAGCATCGCGAATTTTACGTTTTGTTTTAATCGCGGTTTGTCCAACATATCCGGCAACAAAATCTGCACGACTTGAAATAATTAAATGACCTCTTTTTAATAAGCCACATTCTTTTAATAACTCTGCATAAATTTTGGCAACTGTCGTTTTCCCCGTGCCAGGATTTCCCGTAAAGACTGAATGGAGTTGTATCGGTACAGCAGGCAACCCATGATCGCGCCTCATTTTCTGCATTTTAACAAAGGAAATAATCGAACGAACTTCATCTTTTACATTTGTTAAGCCGACTAGGCTATCTAATTGTTTCTGTGGATCTGTTCCTCCTGCTCTATCCTCATGGATAAAATCCTTTTTATCCAATAGTGAAAATTGTAAAAGGTCATCTTCTTCATCGAATGCTTGTCCTGACCCTTTTTGAAAAATAGCATCAAGAATAAGATTTCGCGCCGTTCGTGCATTTCCAAATGAATCATCGACTCTTTCTTTTTCAATTCGCTCTTCAAGAGCAGTCTTTGCGGCGTCTGTTAGAACATAATCATTATCAGCGGCTAGTTTTTCACCAATCCTAATTAATTCTTCATTTGTATAATCAGGTAATGAAATATGGTTAGACATCGGAAACCTGCTTCGCAATCCTTGATTTGCCTCTAAAAATTGCCGCATTTCATCGGGATATCCCGCAAGAATAACCGCAAATTTCCCTCCATATTCTTTACCTGTCATCAATGAAACGAGCGTATCGATTGCGGTTTGACCATAATCATTACCGGATTGTCCTTCTCGCTTTAAATTATAAGCTTCATCAATAAACAATACGCCCCCAAGAGCCCGTTCTACTACTGAACGTACATTTTCCTCTGTTTGACCTACATAGGCGCCCACTAACTGTGCACGGTCAACCTCGACCACTTCTTTGCTCGGTAATACACCTAATTCATGATAAATTTTTGCAAACAATCGAGCAATCGTCGTTTTCCCTGTACCTGGATTTCCTGTTAGGATCATATTTAAACTGACTTCGTCCTTTGTTTGAAACCCTTTTTCCTTTCTTAACTTTTGATACTTAAAAAATTGATAAAAATCATTTACCCTTCTTTTAACAGACTCAAGTCCAATCATTCCGTTTAATTCATCTAGTGAACTAACAACACCTTCTTCCTCGCTGGCCCTATCATCAATAAACAGAGCTGACCATTGCTGTTTTAATTCGTTAATGGAAGAAAGATGGAGCTTCATATTCTCAAAATGAACAGCAGTATGAAACGCACCAGCTAATGATTTTTCATATTCACTCGTTGCTTTTAATAATGAAGCGCTTTGTTCAATAACCTCTTCCAAAATCCGGATCATTTTTTGATAGAGAACAAGTGAATCATCATTTATGATTTCGGTTGATGACTGTGTAAAAGAAGTTAATTTTTCCATATGTAGTTCTGCTATCTTTAAAAATTGTTGGCATATAGTGATATAGAGATCAACCGCTCGTTTTCTGGCTTGACGATTATCGGTTTCTCGTATGGGCGGAAATGTTAATCCTTCTAATAATTTACTGCTTTTTTTCCATTCGTAACAAGCTAAATATTCATTTGCTCTTTGATTAGATGGATTTAATTTCTTCGCTTTTTCCATCCAGCCAAGAACAAGAGAGTCCTTTTTTCCTTTCGCTGCTGTAGATAATGCGACAATCGTCAGTAATTGCGAGGCAAGCATATTGTTTTTATTTTCTTTTATATCAATATCTTGCAGTAATCTTAATAATTCTCCTTCGTTTTCAATAAAACCATGCTTATTGAGTTCATTTTCCCATTTTTGAATGAGTTGTTTTTGTTCATCTTGTTTTTGTAATTTATTCATAAACACCACTTCTTTATCTTGTTGTTATGATCTTAAGGAATCTCTTCTATTCTAACATATTTACTTAAAGGAAATAGGAAAAGTCTTTTAGAGCATAAAAGTTGATCATAGAGGATATTTCAAACGTTTAAGAGGACCCCACCCAAAGAACGGTTTTCTTTAAGTAGGGGTTTAAAAGGATCATTTTCTAATTTAGTTCATTAATGATTAACGAGCTCCATTCTCATCATGTATTTCTGAGCGCATTGCCTCAATACTTTCCCGACGACGCTCATTTTTTGCTTCCACTTGTGCTCTTTCGTCGCCACTTAAATTGTCCATTGTTGCTTCCGCTTTTCGGATATTATCATCCGTATTGACAATCATCTGTTGTAGCTTTTCAACATTATCACTACGATCATCTGGGTTCGGTTTATTATTGTAGGGCATAACATTTCCTCCTTGTAATGAGATTTAATCGTACAAAATTAGTTTGTCAACTTCTTTTGAAAAATAATCAGAAAGCAGAAACATAATTTTTATTTAACATAATTTTATTATGTAAACTAAAAAAACATAGAGAAATGCTGTATCTAGCGTTTCTCTATGTTTTTTAATTTATTTAATTATTCTCCCTTAGTCTGCATCACTTGGGCGTGTTCTCCAGATGTATCTTGCATTTTCTTTCCTTTACTGCCTCCAAAACCGCGCGGTTGTGTTCCAATATGACTTGGAACGAAATGTTTACTATCTTTCTTTGGATTACCCATTCGATTCCCTCCTCAAAGCGTAAATCTTTCATGAGAATGTTATTACCAGCCACTCTATTTTGCTGATGTTACTCCTCATGTAAAGTATCTCCTATGAAAGGGGGTTTCATTATTGGTAAAGAATGTTAGCACACTCTTATATTTATTCAGCTTTGCTTAAATGTTTTTTCTCTAAGCGTTCTTCGATTTTTTCTATTGCAACTTGGTCACGTAATAATTGTAGTTTATTTTCGTTAACTAGTTCTGCAAATGAACGTTTTCTGGGCTTTCTCATTTCTTATTCACCTTCCTTATTTACTATTGTAACGGTTATTATGGTCTAAAACCGCTTAAATTATTACAACTTTTCGAAAATTAATTTCTTTGCAATTACTTTTTTTTATTAATATCATTGAAATTATAGCATTTGTTTATTAACTTAATTGTGAAAAATATCACATCTTTCGCAACTTTTTGTGTAATTTTTGTTTCCATGATTACTTAGCTATATAGGCTAGGAAAAGTTTACATCCCTTGTTATTAAAGTAATGTATCATAAAAGGAGCACCGATCCTGTTAGACCAGTGCTCCTTTTACATATCTTCTATATATTGTTTCATAATATCTTCTGTCATTGCCGTTAAGTATTTATGACGAATGATCCCCTTTTCATCAATAAAATAGGTAGTTGGAATCGTCAACACTTGATACATTGAATTCACCGTGTCTTTCTCATCGAGCAAAATAGGAAAAGTAATTCCCATCTCTGTCACAAATTTATTTACATTATATTGAGGATCAATATTAACTGCTAGAATAACGACATCCCCTTTTGCTTGTTGATAAAATTCTTCCATATCAGGCATTTCTTCTTTGCATGGAGGACACCAAGTTGCCCAAAAGTTCAACATCACTTTTTTGCCTCTATAATCGGATAATTTCACTGATTCACCCGTTAACGTTTTCACCTCAAAATCAGGCGCGTTTACTCCTAGACCTAGCCCAGGAAGGTTGTCTGGCTTTTCTTCCTTTTCCATTGCTTGAACAATTGCAACGGTCATCAGTGCAAGTAAAAGAACAGATGCTGCAACTTTTTTAACCATGAAAAATCCCCCTTCATTCCCAATTCATTCTATGTATATTGTAACCTAAAGCATAAATATAATGAAATAATTTATATACAGTGTTTATCTAAAAAAACACCATACAAGAAAAATGTATGGTGTTTCAAGAAAATCTAATTATTTTAATTTCTCACGAAGAACCATTTGAAGAATACCACCATGACGATAGTAATCGATTTCTACTTCTGAATCAAAGCGAACAAGTACGTCAAATTCTTTCTTATTGCCTTCTTCATCTGTAGCCGTTACTCTAACGAAGTCACGTGGACGAACGTTTTCATCAATTTGAACATCAATTGTTTCTTTACCCGTTAGGCCAAGTGTTTCAGCACTTTCGCCATCCTTGAATTGTAATGGAAGGACACCCATAAGAACAAGGTTAGAACGGTGAATACGCTCATAGCTTTCAGCGATAACGGTTTTGATTCCAAGTAAGTTGGTTCCTTTTGCTGCCCAGTCACGAGAAGAACCCATTCCATAGTCTTTCCCAGCAAAAACAACAAGACCTGTGCCATCTTCTTTATACTTCATACAAGCATCAAAAATAGAAGTCACTTCACCAGTTGGCCAGTAAGTTGTGAATCCACCTTCTGTACCAGGAGCGATCTGGTTACGAATACGGATGTTGGCAAATGTACCACGCATCATCACTTCATGGTTACCACGACGAGATCCGTATGAGTTAAAGTCACGTACGTCTACACCATTTTCACGTAAATATTTACCTGCTGGTGTATCTTTACCGATTGCACCCGCTGGAGAAATATGGTCCGTTGTCACAGAATCACCGAACTTACCAACAACACGTAAACCATTTAATGGTTTTACTTCATCTGGATCAGGGTTTAAGCCTTCGAAGAACGGTGGATTTTGGATATAAGTTGAATTTTCATCAAATGAATAAAGTGGTTCATTGCTTGTTTGAATTTTATTCCAAAGAGCATTATCACCAAATACATTTGCATATTCGGTACGGAATAATTCTGGTGTAACGGTTTGTTTCACAACTGCATTTATTTCAGCAGTAGTTGGCCAAATATCTTTAAAGAATACATCATTGCCATCTTTATTTTTACCGATTGATTCGTTCTGAAGATCGATATCAACGGTACCTGCTAATGCATAAGCAACAACAAGCGGCGGTGAAGCCAAGTAGTTTGCTTTTACAAGCGGATGGATACGTCCTTCAAAGTTACGGTTACCTGAAAGAACAGATGTAACAAGTAGATCGCTATCAGCAACTGCTTTTTCAATTTCTTCTTTTAATGGGCCAGAGTTACCGATACAAGTTGTACAGCCATATCCTACAGTGTTAAAGCCAAGTTGATCTAAATAGGGTAGAAGACCTGAATCACGTAAGTATCCTGTTACCACTTTTGATCCTGGAGCTAAAGAAGTTTTCACAAATTTAGGTACTTCCATACCAAGTTCAACTGCTTTTTTCGCAACTAAACCTGCACCAACTAATACATAAGGATTAGAAGTATTTGTACAGCTTGTGATCGCTGCGATGGCAATAGCACCTGTTTTCATTTTCGTTTGATCGCCATTTGCAAAATCAACCGTTACTTCTTTGTCAATTTCTTTCTCATCTAAACCAAAACCTTGGTTTCCTTGAGGAGCTGTAAGTGCTTCGTTAAATTCTTTCTTCATAGCTGAAAGCGGAATTAAATCTTGTGGACGTTTCGGACCAGAAAGATTTGCTTCGATTTCAGATAGGCTTATTTCAACCACTTTTGTATAGACTGGCTCAAAAGATGGATCAAAGAATAAACTATTTTCTTTACAATATGTTTCAACAACTTTGATTTGCTCTTCTGAACGACCTGATAGACGCATATACGTAAGTGACTCATCATCTACTGGGAAGAATCCACAAGTTGCACCATATTCAGGAGCCATATTAGCAATCGTTGCACGGTCAGCAAGTGGTAATGCAGGTACACCAGGGCCGAAGAATTCAACAAATTTACCAACCACACCATGGCTACGAAGTACTTGTGTTACTTTTAAGGCAAGGTCAGTAGCGGTTGCACCATCTGGAAGTTCACCAATTAACTTAACCCCTACAACTTCAGGAACTGGGAAATAGGAAGGTTGTCCAAGCATTCCTGCTTCCGCTTCAATACCGCCTACGCCCCATCCAAGAACACCGATACCATTAATCATCGTCGTATGAGAATCTGTTCCTACTAATGTATCAGGGAATGCATCATATTCTCCGTCTTCATTTTCAAGTGCATGCACAACATTAGCCAAGTATTCTAAGTTGACTTGGTGAACGATTCCTGTCGCAGGTGGAACGGCACGATAGTTATCGAATGCTTTTTGTGCCCAGCTTAAGAACTGGTAGCGCTCCGCATTACGTTCAAATTCTAGTTCCATGTTTAAACCAAGAGCTTCTTGTGTACCGTACTTGTCAACTTGTACAGAGTGGTCAATAACAAGGTCAACTGGTTTAAGCGGATTAATTTTATCAGGATCTCCACCTAAATCAGCCATTGCTTTACGAAGTGATGCAAGGTCAACAACAGCAGGAACTCCTGTAAAGTCTTGAAGGATAACGCGTGAAGGTTTGAATGGAACATCAATTTCTTTTACTTCATTTGTACCCCATTTTGCTAGGTTTTCAACATGTTCTTTTGTAATCACTCGGCCATCTTGTTGGCGAAGAACGGATTCCAATAAAACCTTAATAGAGTAAGGCAATTTTGAAACATTTCCCACTCCCGCTTGTTCTAAAGCACCTAAGTGATAATAATTGTAGCGCTTCCCGTCTAACTCAAACGACTTACGGGCATTAAAAACATCATTTTTTGTCATATGTATTTTCCCCCTATTCATGATATCCGTAATAATCATATACAATTTTTATCAATTTGTCGAAAAATTTGAATTTTTACTTTTGTGACAAACTTCTCCAACTATTCCATTCTAATATATGCCCTTGTATATGTAAATAACAAGAAACCACAAGAATGTTAAGAACATATTTATTATTTCAAAAAAACAATTATAATATTTATTTAAAATATGAAAATCTTCCCTAGAGAAGTAACACTACCTGAATCTTATTGATGAAGAATAATTTTTCGATATAGAAGGGATAATATCGAAATGTGGAGGTGATAATCATGGCAAAAAGAAAAGCAAACCATATTATTCCTGGAGCTAATGCAGCCAGTGGACAAGGTAAAGGTACCGGATATAATGAAGAATTTTCTAACGAACCGCTAACAGAGGCTCAAAAATTAAATAATAAAAAACGGAAGAAGAACCAATAAGTATTGTGAAACCGATAATTCTCGCTTTTTTAAAAGGCTTGTAATAGTACTGGTGCTTTAAAATTTATATGTAAGTTATTTAATAAAACAAAACACATGCTTACATATGCCTAAGGACATCTTCCAACAGTACGCATCAATAGTGCTTTTAAAAAACAGCCCCCATCTTAAAACTTGGAGGGCTGTTTTCATTATGGTGTTTGGTTCACTTCACTTACCATGCTTTGTAAATCATTTTGAAACTTTTCTAATTGAACACGTTGATGTTCAGAAGCTACTTCCATTGCATTTTCAATTTGCTGATACGCTTCATTTACTTCTTGTTTTAAATGTTTAAGCTGGTGTCCATAGCTAGCTGAGTCTTGTACAATCTCATAATAAAGCTCTTCAGCATCCTCTACACCTTGTTGTGCTGCTTGAAACGCCTGCTGTTTATTTTTATGGTATGGCATGTCTGTTCCCTCCTTTACTAAATATGTACCGTTAAATTGTGCAATCATGAAATAAAATATTCAGCATAAAAAAAAATCATTTTCTCATCCTAATAAGGAGGAGGGATGAAAATGAATAAAAATGATGGGAAAGATATGCGTAAGAACGCACCAAAGCAATCAGGTCAACCTGAGCCACTAAGCGGTTCTAAAAAGGTGAAGAACCGCAATCATACAAGACAAAAACACAATTCTCACCACGATATGTAATCAGCAATCTATGGTGATTTTCTCTACCTTGCTATAAATGAAATAAGCCCACGACTCATAAAAGTGAATCGGGGGCTTATTTTTAATTGTAAGGAAGTATATTACAGTTGAAAATCAAACTAGTTTGGCACTATACTCTACCTTAACCATCATGATTTTTTACATAAATATGATGGTTTTCATTTTCGTTTAACCATTTAATAAGAGAAAATGCTAATAAGCGGTAGAGGCAAAGCATTTAATACGGCTACAATAACCGCTTGCTCGGTTAAAATTTCTGTCAGTGCTCAGCGAGAAAATTCTGGTCGGTCTTGAGCATCACCTAACTTGACTTTTCTATATTGTCCAAGATTAGCCATATTAAAATAATAAATAAACCGATTGTTAGAAACTCAAAAGCCCAGTCTAAGCGGTAGTTGATCGCATTCATCATTCCTTCTATTATAGGTCCAGCTGTTTCTCTCCATATAACTAGTAAAAAGGTTACGATAATAACTAATAATAAAGATGGCCAAAAAAACCATTTTATCATTTTAGGCGAGAAGACTCCCACTTCAATTTTGTGAAGGGCAACGCCCAAAAATAAGTGGGAGATGAATCGTCTTTTTGCGTAGCGAAACATGTGTTTGCGTGGTATAATATACCTGTACATATACCTGTACATATACCTGTACAAGTTGTTCTTTGAAAACTGAAGATAGGAGGTTCTAGCAGGAAAAACGTCTGCTAGGTAAAATCTTCAACGTTCTTTCGTCCCACACGTACCGAAGTTGCTAATCCTTAGCTAAAGTAGGACGTGTGGCGAGTCAACGTACAAGTTTGCATGACTGGCAGGAGGCTAAATTAGTCGTTTGTACTGCTAACCGTCGGTGCGACGGGGTTAGCCTGCTCAATATCTGTTCGATAGAACGGAGTTCGCAGGAATCCCCCACTTCAAATTTCGTCAGAAATTAAGTGGTGGGTAGTTCAACAATTCTAAGTTTCATATCGTGTTTACATCCCTCCATTTTATATGGTTATACCCTCCTGCTATTTAAAACAGAGAATTGTTACACTCTATCTTCTACACTGGTAGAAAATAATTTGGACATAATCTCTTCATCAAGAGTGATTAGCATACCTTACACGAGAAAAACAGCCAAATCATGAGATAAATGTATTTGATCTCGCTTTCATCAAGAATGTTGTCGTTTTCACCCGTAATGTTACCGTTTCCATGCGCATTGTTAAATATTCTAGAATCCTTCATAATATAGACATAGATACATAAGACATAAATAAAGAAAGAGGGATAACAAATGATAAAAAAACTGATCGAGACTTTTAAAGAAGGTTATGAACTTTACGCGGATGCTTACAGTAAAATAGAAGGATTAGGAAAATACAGAGTATCAGAAGACAACAAAGAAGCGAAATAATCTAGATTTAGGTTTATAATAGCCAACAGTAAGGGTGATACGATGATTTCACTTCAAAAAATACAAAGTGACCCACTAACCGATTCTCAATGATAACCAGAGAATCGGTTTTGTGTTTTCATTATCTATTTTAATGTTTTAAGTGTAATTGAAGCATTCCTAACTACAATGCTCTTTATCTGACTGACCTTGCGACTAACCCCTCTCTAAATATTTTCAATAAATTCTAACTCTGGAACCCATTGTGACATATGTGCTTTAATATCTTCATACAGACCTTGTGCATTCATTAAATCGTCATTAGTCAATTGATTCATAGGAATAATTTTGTAATCTCTCCAATTATGAAACTTTACATAGGTTGGTAAAAACTTTGGGTTTTGTAAGGTGATCTCTACATTATCGCCGTCTATCACTTTTTGAATTTCAATATTTGCCATTCCCCCAATTTGTCTATATAACTGATCTTGTGCAGATACAAAATTGCCAAGTGAATAGATAACAAAAGCTTTATTTCCTTCTTTTCCCTGAATCCAAGAAACAGGTTGCAAGACATGGGGATGTGTTCCGAGAATGATGTCTACACCTTCATCAACTACATATTGAACTAAATCCTGTTGAGATTGATTAGGCATTCTTTCATACTCATTACCAAAATGAAGACTTAACACAATGACATCAGACATTTCTTTCGCTCGATCAATTTCCTCTTTAATTTTTTGCTTATCAATAATATTGACAAGAAACTCTTTTCCTTCTGGGACTGGGATTCCATTTGTCCCATATGTATAAGCAATAAAAGCAACTTTAATCTCATCTTTTTCAATGACTCTAATTATATTTTGATCTTCAAAAGAATCATAAGCACCAGTATATAGCATATCAATTTTATTCCAGTGTTCAATAGCAAGTGGAACGGCTTTATCCTTTTTATCTAAAGTATGATTGTTAGCCATTGATACAAGATCAACACCAGCATCTTTTAAAGCATCACCAATTTCTACTGGACTATTAAAAGCAGGATAGGATGAGAGCCCTAAATCAACTCCTCCAATAACCGTTTCTTGATTAGCAAATGTAATATCAGCGTTTTGCATATAAGGCTTTACTAGTTCAAACATAGGGATAAAATCATATTGGTTATGACCAACATAGGCATCTTCATAAACCGAATTATGTATTAAAATATCTCCCACCGCTGATAAATGAATCGTTTTCACGATTGGTTCTGGTTCTGGTATTTCTTTTAGATTAGAGTCTGTTTCTTTTTTTTCTATATCTTCTGCTCCTCTTTCTTTTTCATTCATTGTTTTTCCTTGTTGATTTTGATCCTTAATCGGGGTACTACACGCACTAAAAATTAGTACTATTATTATAAATAGCACAAAATATGAAGTACTTCTTAATTTCATTAGATATCTCCTCATTTCCAATCATTATTTGACAATACAAATACGTCTACATATTTCCTTAGATCTTTCAATTTAGTTGTACTATTTCTCAAATACAGATATTTTTGTATATTTGCATATTTGATATTTGTATTATAACAATAATCGACAAAATAAATGATCGTTTCCTGATAAAAGAAATAAAAAAGAAGATTTTTTCACTCCCGCACTCGATAAAAAACATCCATAGTAAATATTAGAGTACAAACATGTTGTCGCTATATTATTTACTTTCCCGTATATGGTGAAACATTAACATCTCCTCAAAATAATAACTCTATACAAACAAAGGAGCCTCCATATAAATAGAGACTCCCTTGTTACCGAATAATGGATAATTAAATAAACAGAATTTAATAAACGAACCCTTCTACTTATTCCCACTCAACTGGACTATTATTGGAATGATTTGAAGCGCCTTTCCCAGACGTACGAAGCTTAGGCATTGTTACACCGAGGTTCAGATCAATATTTACAGATCTTCCGAATGAGAAAGCCCATGCAGGTCGCAGACCGTTTTTAGACATGGGATGATAGTGAGGTCAGATGTGATGTATAGATAAATATCGAAAGTATGTTCTGTACATCAAGCATCTGAAGTGGTAAAATAGGCTTATAGACAAAAACCAAGTCTATAAAACATTTTTGCTCTTTGATCATTAGATATTGTATAAGGTTCGATAGCCTCATTCATGCTATTGGTAAAACAATAGGTGTCATTATGCGAAAGACGATAAAACACTTATACTAATTCGGTCGAAGGACTGAACGTTTTCGCTGGCGGGCAGCCAGTTTGAGCTTGATGGGGATACAGGAAGTATCGTATCCATCCTTCTTTTCTCAAAGGAGAAAGGCGACCCAAGAAAACCACACAACCACAATTCGTCTAATCGATTCGTAACAGCTTTGGGGTAAGGATCCCACTGCTTTAGCTGTGTGGAGTGTCAAATTACTTCATTTGTTAATCGGATAAATTCTTCCGCATCTCTTTCCATTAATTGAATACCAGCCTCCCAAAAAGCTGGTTTTGTCATGTTCACTCCTAAATGTTTCATGGCTAATTCTTCTACTTTCATCGAACCCGTGTCACGCAATAACGCTACATATTTGTTTTCGAAGCCATTTGGATTCTTTAAGTATTCAGCGTAGATACTAAGGCTAAATAAAAAACCAAAGGTATACGGGAAATTGTAGAATGGTACATCATCAATAAAAAAGTGTAATTTACTGCACCAGAAATGTGGATGGTAACTTGATAAAGAATCACCATACGCTTCTTCTTGAGCTTGGACCATTAATTCATTGATTCTTTGCTCCGACACGATCCCTTTTGAACGTTCTTCATAAAAGGACTTTTCAAATAGGAAACGAGCATGAATATTTAAAAACATGGCTGTTGCATTTTCCATTTTTGCATTTAAAAGGGTGATTTTTTCTTCTTTCGTTTTGGCATTGGTTACTGTTGCATTGCCGATAATCGTCTCGGCAAAGGTACTGGCCGTTTCCGCAACATTCATGGCATAGCTACGGTTTAATGATGGCAAATCTCTCATAACATAACTATGAAAGGCATGGCCTAATTCATGGGCTAATGTGCCGGCATCCGAAGAAGAACCGGTGAAGGTCATAAAAATCCGTGATTCTTCAAATTCCGGAAGTTCCTCACAATAACCACCCGGCCGTTTATTTGGACGATCCTCTGCCTCCACCCAACGATTTTCCAAAGCATGTTTGGCAAAGGCTGAAAGTTCAGGTCCAAAGGTAGCGAAGTTTTCGATCACAAAGTCGCAGGCTTCGTCATAGGTAAAGCGCGGCGGTTCCACGTCACCAAAAGCAACAGGAGCGTCCACATCCTGCCAGCCTAATTTCTCCATACCCAATATTTTAGCCTTTTGATTTAAAAATTTAATAAAAGGTTGTTTATGATTAGAAACAGCTGTCCACATCGCATCGAGAGTTTCTCTGGACATACGGTTATATTCTAATGGCTCATCGAGGAAGTTCTCACGACCGTGTGCTTGTTGTAGCGTAATCCGGTAGCCATCTAAATGATTCAATGTATCGGCAAAAATGGGCGCAACTTTAGTCCAGGTCCCCTCCCAATTTTCAAAAAGTTGTTTGCGCACCTCAGGGTCTGGATCAGCATACATCCGGTTCATGGCCTGACCCACTGAATATTCCGTTGTTTTTCCCTCTTGATCCGTAAATGGGATAGTCATGATCGAAACGGCAGTATCGTATAAATTACTCCAACCCGATAGACCATCATTGTTTAAATCGGTAATAATTTTTTCTTCTGCCTCAGATAACAAGCGTTTCCCTTGATCCCGAATCTCATTTAGAGTAAAGGACACTTCTTTTAATACTTGATCTTGTAAGAGAGTTTTCCAATCTTCATCCGAAAGGGCGACCAATTTTTTGGTAAAGGTAGTAGAAAGATTTTCTACTTCACTGGATAAGTCCATCACTTGTCCCATCACCACATTGGCATATTCATCATTCATATAGGCATCGTGCCACATTTGCACAAACGTGCTAGATTGACCTAACCTTTTCTCAATGGTTTCCTGTTTTTTTAATATCGCTTTTAATGGATCCGTCAATTTGTCTTCAGCAAAGTTCCACTCTTGAATTAGATTTTGATATTCTTGAATTTCTTCCTTAATCGTATGTAATTTGGTTTGCAATTCCGGTGATTTCGTTCCACCCGGAAAGATCGTATCTAAATCCCAAGTATCTGTATATTTCATTTAACTCAACTCCTTTTCTTATTCCATTTTAAACCTTTATTTAGAGAAAAAACCTGTACAGAATAAATTCTATACAGGTCTTCTAAATTCCTATTAGATTATCAACAGTCTCTAATACTCGCTTTTTTTCGTTAAAATTTAGATTGATAGTTTTCGATTTCCCATGAGTGAACAGCTGTGCGATAGCTATCCCATTCTGCTTTTTTCATTGAGACATATTCGCTATATACGTGCTCTCCTAATGCTTTATAAGCAAATTCGCTTGATTCTAATTCACTGATTGCTTCTTTTAAGCTACTAGGTAGGTTATCAATTCCGAGTACTACCTTTCTTTCATCTGTCATATGAAAGATATCTTCATTAATTGGATCTGGTGTTTCTAGTCCTTGTTCGATTCCATCTAAACCTGCAGAAGCAATGACTGCAAATGTTAAATAAGGGTTAGACGATGGATCTGGACAGCGTAACTCTACACGTGTCGCAAGACCTCTTTTTGCCGGAATACGAATAAGAGCTGAACGGTTAGAAGCCGACCAAGCAAGATAACAAGGTGCTTCAAAGCCAGGAACTAATCGCTTGTAAGAGTTTACTAGTGGGTTTGTGATTGCTGCAAAGCTCTTCACGTTTTCTAGTACCCCTGCAATAAATTGATAAGCTTTCTCGGATAATTCTAACTCATCTGAAGGATCAAAGAATGCATTTTCGCCGCCTTCAAAGAATGACATATTCACGTGCATACCAGAACCGTTGATTCCAAATGCTGGCTTGGGCATAAATGTCGCATGCAATCCGAATTTCTGTGCAACAGTCTTCACGACCCATTTATACGTAGTTGATAGGTCTGCTGCTGTTAGTGCATCTGCATATTTAAAGTTGATTTCATGTTGTCCTTCTGCTACCTCATGATGAGATGCTTCAATCGTAAAGCCCATTGCTTTTAAGGCACGATAGATTTCTAAGCGAACACGTTCTCCAAGATCATGTGGAGATGGCTCGAAATAGCCTGCTCTATCGCTGATTTCTTGTGTTGCGTAACCATTTTCATCCGTTTTAAATAGGAAAAATTCTAACTCAGGCCCTACTGAAATGGTAAACCCTTTATCAGCTGCACGCTCTACTGCTTTCTTTAGCACATTCCTTGTGTCTCCCTCAAAAAGCGTTCCATCTGGGTTCTTTGCAGAGCATAAGAATCGTGCCTCCGCATAACCTTCTTCTTCTGTCCAAGGAAGAACAGCAAATGTCGCTAAATCTGGCTGCAGATAAAGGTCTGATTTATTAATAGGTGAAAAACCTTGAATAGAAGAACCATCAAACATCATTTTGCCTTCTACTACATCTTCTAATTGTTCAGTTGTTACTGTTACATGCTTTAAGATTCCTTCAATATCTACAAATTGTAAGTGTAGTAGTTCAACACTTTTTTCTTTAATGGTCTCTTTAATTTGTTCTAAAGTTGTCATTTCATTTAAAATAAGCGTTTCATTCATGTTAGATTACCCCTCGTTTATATGTTATGTTTCATTACATTTGATAGTTCGATTATAGAGTAATCTACATAGTTTGACAACCATTTTTTCGAATATTTATGCTAATTTATTTAGAAAGCGATTTCAATTAAACCAATCTTCTCCTTTAATCGAGAGACAATTCATCCTCTCCTAACAGCATAAAAAAACACTCTGGTTCATCCCGTCCCCAGAGTGTTTTGAGTTTCTATTCTTTTCAATAAACATTATGAATCTAGCACTTCATCATTTTTCCTTTTCTTATGTTCGGTAATCGCATCATATGCAAAAAAGGCTAATAATCCGATAGAAATCAACTTTATATATAACGGAATGTCGAGTAAGAAGAAACCACCGAGGATTGATGCAGCAGCTGTTACAATACAAAACCACAAAAAGGTATATCTTAAAATCTTATGCATAGTCAAAACTCCCTCTCATTAGAATGAGGTGATATTTAATCTAATCACTTTCCTAAACAGAAAGCAGTTGAAACATCTCAATTCTCCCCATTATAACATGATAGCTTATAATAGTGTTAAAGATTCTCTTCAAGTGAAACTGGAATGCTGGTTGAATTTTGTTTATTCAAAAGAAGAACAAAATAATTTTCTAGAGTCTCTTGAGGCATTAAAGAATCTTTTGAAAAGCTACCTGTTCAATTCCCTCCCCAACATCAGCCATTTCATTCAGGGGTTGAATGGTTAATGGTACCAAGACCTATTTCAGAAATCGGCACCTATCGAGCAACAGGTAAATGACAAGGAAAAGTAGCAATCATTTCAGGTGGGGATAGCGGGATCGGAAGAGCAGTTGCGTATGCATTTGCTAAGGAAGGGGCAAAGATAGAGTTCTATAAGAAGCAGTGTAATTACAGAGTATTACCAAAAATAAAGATTCATTATTATACAAAGTAAAAAAAGATGTTGAAGCTCTCCACGCTTCAACATCCAAACAGTTTAAAATGAACAAATCTTCAAGCTAGAAATTAAACAATTGTCTATTTATTTATATATAGTAGATTATATTAGGTGAAAATTTTGGCTGGACTAGCTGGATTCGAACCAACGATCACGGAGTCAAAGTCTGTTGCCTTACCACTTGGCTATAGTCCAACAAAATCCCCTTTGAAGGGGATAAGTATTATTGATAACGGTTTTGGTTTTGTGAACCTAAACTTTGTTGTGCTTGCTGAACTTGTTGTTGAGCCTGTTGTAATTGTTGCTGCTGCTCTGGAGTTGCCGAGATATCTGTTTGGTTTTGCGCTTGTTGCAATTGTTGCTGTGCTTGCTTAAGCTGTTGCTGTGCTTGTTGCAATTGTTGTGGATCTGCACTTCCTTGAGCAGATTGAACAGCCTGTTGTGCTTGTTGAGCAGCTTGAATTGCTTGTTGCACTTGTTGTTGGTGTTGTTGTGTCATAAATCATTACCCCCTGGTTAAGTATAATGTGATATAGTTGAAATAAAAATCAACAATCATTAAACTTCACAAATTCAGGATCATTTATACAAGATTAAAAAAATAAATCCCGCACGCCATGTTATAGTAATAAATAGTTAAAAAGCCGATTCCTATTTTGGAATCGGCTTTTTTTGAAAGGTTGTACGCTAAATCATCTTACACCATGAATTTCCTCATCTTCATTTATCCCACTCTTAACAGACAGCGAAACCCAACATATCATTCATAAAAGCTCTTAATAATAGAGGAAAGGAGAGCCCGATCAATACTGATCACTCCCCTTTCCTCTATTATTCTATTTCCGCTGTGGTTATTTCTGTTTCTACACTAATTTCATTCAAGTTTTCTAAAACGCGCTGTGCAATTAGTTTGTAACCGCTAGTGTTTGGGTGAAAATGATCATCATCTAACAATTCTACGTTGGATTGAACAAATAAGTCCGCTATCGGAATATAATTCACATTCTCAAATTCTTCTGTAACTGATTTACCCACATCGTTCCAGTTATTCATGATCACTCCAAATTCCTCTATATCACCAAAGGGACGTTCAAATGGATTGTAAAAACCAATCAAATAAATGTGTGTATTTGGATTTAATTCATTTATTTTATTCAAAATGTCTGTTAATCTCTTACTATATTCTTCTCTTTCTTTTTGAAAAGGCTCTAAAGTAAGGTTGGTAAAATTATTTTTAACCACCTTCATAATGTCGTTAGAACCAATTGTTATGAGGACAGTATCAGCCTTGCGAATGGAGGATGCGATATCTTTATTTTCCAACCGTTTTAATAATTGATCTGTACGGTTTCCTCTTTTTCCATAGTTTTCTATAGTGACATTTAATTTATTATCTTCAAAAGTATGGTTTAGGATCCCGACAAAACCCCCGCTCTCTGTCTCATCTCCTACACCTTGAGTCAGAGAATCACCGATAGCCACGATCTTTAGATCTTTTTTGAATAAACGAATGGTACCCTCCACTACTTCCCTGATCTTTTCCTTAATTTTTTGTGTTATTGTTTGTTTATCATTAGTGTTATCTGCTTCTAGCTGACCCTCTTCTGCTGCTGCGATATCATTAGAAATATTGTCCATTTGATCCTCTTTTTCAACTATAGTATCACTAGAAATATTCTCTTGTTGATCTTCTTCTACAGCTGCAGTATCTATATCCATTTGTTCATTCATATTCGACGTTTGAGTTTTCAAACTTACTTGTTTTGTTTGATTGAAATCCGAAAAAAGTAAATATAGAAGGAAGCATACTAATAGCAGACTAGCAATAATGATTATTGCTTTCTGTCTCTGCATGTTGAGACTGCACCTACCAATATCTTATTCTATTTCCCAAGAATCAACCAAAAACCATTCTTAGTTTGAAATAGTCTATTTATTTTAGCATGTATACAAGCACTATATAAGACAACAAAATGTAGTACTAGCTTTGCTCTTATTTTATCATTATATACCTTTGGATTATAAAAACTCCATCCTAATTACGTTCCCTTTGACGGCCCGAATAATCATTCTCTCGGAAAGATAACCTCGATATCAGCGCATTGCCCTTCATATCTGTATGCAATTCGTAATCATCGATGTAAGGATGTTCCATATCACGACATTCATCATCATGTTTTTCATAATAGCCTTAGTCACCACACTCATTTGCTCAATATCTTTCATTCACTTCACTTTGACAATATAAGCACATCTTCTTCCTTGCCTGCTCCTCCTCAAAAGTTTATTCATTAAAACTATATATAGACTTTTTATTTTCTGTTACGGAGGTTTTATATTGAGGAAAAAACTCTGAATTTTGAAGGGTTTCTACATAAAAAATACCTCGATTATTCTAAAATCGAAAAACTATACTAGTATGGTTGAAGGAATTAAATTTTTTGGTGAAGAATATATATATTTATACGAAAGTAGAAAGGGATATACATATATATAACGACGTATACATTGGTATTTTTCATTTTAAATTCATTTTCTCAGAATAGTAAATGATGTATAAGGGAGTTAGGAAAACATGAAAAAACTTGTTGAATTATTCAAATACGGACTAGAAATGTATGCAAATACTTTATATGGAGATATCAATTGCAAAAATAAAAAAGAGGAAGACCTGAGCAAAGATTTAGATAGAAGAAAGAAAAAGCAAAGGAAGAAAAGTGTTCAATCCTATTCACACCTTAAAGTAATTAAGTAAATGTTTTCTTTTTTGGGCAGGACAGTAAAGGTTGAAGGCCACTGAAAAAGCCCCTCTTATAAAGATTAAAAAAGTTGGTTAGAGTTTTTTACGGTCATGCTTCTTTTTATACACAAAAAGCTTCCTCTATTTAATGAGAAAGCTTTCTAGAATTTAGGACTGAGATCCATTCATTTGTGACATTATTAAATCTGCTAATCCATAGTTTTCATTTTCTAATTGCTTGATTTGTTCCATATAGATATCATGCTCTTCATTTAAATTTCTTAAACCGGTTTCCCACATTTGTTTTTCCTCTTTCTCTGTGATCAAATCCCTTTTCAACTTGTTTACTTTCCTCTCCATGCGATGAATCTGTTCCCGCTCAAGCTCGACAAAAGAACTCTTTGAAAGAAGTACATCATTGACCATTTTGTCCAACATAGGCTCTACCTTTTTTTCCTCCTCCAGTATATCCAATGGATTCGTGAAATTCGTTAGTTTGCTGCCTATTTTCCTCAAGAACCCCACTGCGGCAGTCTGTTTTTCCTTAGCACCCCTTAGCTCTTTAATTTTAGCCACCACTTCTTGGTATTCCTTTTTATGTGCCTCAAAAGAAGATGAAATATCTAACGCGTCAAGATTTGAAACGATTAAGGCAGATAAAATATGCTGCTTCTCTACCCCGATTTTCTCTAATTCCTCGTCAATCTGCATTTCATAGTCCTTAATCATGGTGTCATTTCGATGAATGCCGTCTCTTAGTTCTTTTTGTTCCTTTTCGATTCTGTCTAATTCCACATGAAAACTCCGGTACTGGTTATAACGTCTTGCCCATTCTTGAATGAATGGCTCAAACTCGGCAGCGTCCTCACCCCCACTCATATAAGGTAGGGATAGTTGCAACAGAATAATCGGAAGTAACTTTTTCTTTAATGATTTATTTTGCTGATTAATGATTATGGCACCGCCACCTATTAAAAGCGGAAAGATAAATAACGGATTCGTCAGTACAGCGATGGTTGATGTTACACCCGTATAGAAACCAAACGGAAACGTGAGACCGAATAAACCTGCGAACCTTGTTACTAAAGAGGTTACAGTTGAATAAAAAGCGGATCCACTAACCTCAGCGATAATAGCGAATACCCTACTTGTTCCGCTTGTCGTGATGGCCTTACGAATCATTTCATCGGTTAATTCCGTTATGTCTAGCTCTTCTTGAATGATTATTTTCTTTTCTTCTGACAAACTATGAATATATTCATTCACTTGAGAAGCAAACTTCATTTGATCTTCTACTGTAAAATCTTGAAAACTACCGTCTAATTCACGAAATACTTTACTCATTTGAAAACGAATCATTTGTTGCAGCTTTGTTAACGAGGACCCGCTTTCCACAAATGAACGAAACTGCTTATCTTGTTTTTGATACTGATCATATACCTCATTCACTATGGTTATACATTGGTCCTCAATATCTTGTTGGAGTGTATATTTTCTCCCTTTGAGTTTTAATAATTCCGTCAATTCTAAAAATAGATCTACCTGCAACTCTTGATCCTCTTTGTTTTCTATTTTCTTTACTTCTTCCTCTAAGTGCTTCGTAAAATGGTCTTGTCCTTCTTTTGAAAATAAATCCTTTGTCTTTGATGATAAAAGGTGACCAATATTTGTTTTGCATAATAAGGCATATACCATTCGAAGATCATTTCCCTTTAAAGAAACGATACTATTGGCAAGAATTTGACCATCCAAGACATCCACTCCTCATTTTCTGTTAGATACTTCCATTATAATAGGCTTTTACAAGGAAATAAATAAAACCACTCCCAATTTCTCTACTCGGGAATGGTTCTGATTAGCAGGACACTACTTTTAAAACAAATAATGCTCAACAATTTTCACAAATGCTTTTTCTACATTTAGCAGCGCTCTTTCGTCAATATCGAATTTCGGGTGGTGATGCGGATAAGCCGTATGGGATGTTTCATTTTGTGAACCCACTTGGAAATAGGTGCCTGGTTTTTCTCGTAAAAAGTATGCAAAGTCTTCCGCCCCCATGCTTGGAGTCAACTCCAATACGTTCCCTTCCGAAAATTCCTGTACAAACAATTTTCTCACCAAACTTGTTTCTTCATGATGATTATACAAGGCAGGATAGCCATTTAAATAATCAATCGAATAGGTTGCTCCAAATGCGGATGAGATTCCATCTACGATACTCTTAATCTGATTTTCTACCTTCTTCCGGACATCACTATCAAAAGTCCGTACCGTTCCTTCGATCGTCGCTTTATCAGAAATGACATTAAAGGCAGTACCCGATTGAAAAATACCAACCGTCACTACAGCAGATTGAAGTGGGTTGACTCCTCGGCTCACAATTTTTTGCAAGGCACTTACGATTTCACTACCAATCACAATCGAGTCAATTGCTTCTTGCGGCCGCGCTCCATGACCGCCTTTTCCTTGTAGATGAATCGCAAATTTATCGACGGCCGCCATTTGATGGCCTTCTCCGACGCTGATTTTTCCTAAAGGCGTCTGTGAATCTAAATGAGCGCCAAAGACATAATCGACCCCATCCAAGATTCCTTCTTCAATCATAAATTTCGCCCCGCCTGGAGGTGTTTCTTCCGCTGGTTGAAAAATAAACATGACGTTTCCCTTCATTTGTTGGCGGTACTGACTGAGAACTTGCGCGGTACCAAGCAATGCAGCGGTATGACCATCATGACCACAAGCATGCATCACACCTGAATTTTTCGATTTATAAGGAACTTCCTTTTCATCCTGGATCGGTAAAGCATCAAAATCAGCTCGTAAAGCGATCGTTTTTCCTGGTTGATCACCTCGTAGAATCCCGATCAATCCATGTCCACCAATATTGGTCTTCACGTCCAACCCAAAATCGATTAATTTCTCCTTTATGTACTGAGCTGTCTTCGTCTCCTTAAAGGACAATTCCGGATTCTCATGCATATACCTTCTCCAACTCACTACCTCATCAAAATTCCCAATGAGCTTTTCATTGATCTCATTCACAAGTTTCGTTTCCATGTGTATACTCCCTTTCGTAGGTGGGACGGGCTTAGTTTTTTCATACATTTAACACCGTCCCTTCCATTTTTTTAAAAACGATCAATCTATAAAACGATCAATCTATACATTGATTGATCGTTTTGATATTTATTTTTCTATTAATAAGAATTTTATGCCATTTTTAATAGATGTGCAAACAATAGAAGGAGACGTTCTATTCAAATCCCGAACTAATGGCTCGTACCAAAAAAAGGTGACTAGGTTCCATCCTATTCTAGAGGTACCTGTCACTCAAACTTTTTGAAGGATCGTTACGATTTCCTCCTTACAATCATCATTCGCTGTTATCTAACGGAAAATCCATTCTATTAAGATTTCTCCTCTATTTTAGTCAAAATCACATTGGCTGCTTCTACCGCTTCGCCCGCTTTTCGCAAACTCTGCGATAGCTTCTGCGCATTTTCCAGGTAGGTTTGATCACCTAGTACCTTCTTTTGTACAAGTCATTCCAACTTAAAATACAAAAACATTACTTACAATGAGAAAAAAATGCATAAAATTTATTGAAATAGCGAACATTTATCACTGCAAATAAATTAAATATTCGTGTATAATAAAAATATAATTGAATTGGAGGTTTTTTTGTGGAATTAATGTATACAGGTAAAACAAAAAATGTATTTAAATTAGAAGATGGACACTATTTACTAAAATTTAAAGATGATGTAACTGGAGAAAACGGAGTATTCGATCCAGGTGCAAACACAGTTGGATTAACCATTGATGGTGCAGGACTTGCTGGATTACGCCTTACTTCCTTTTTCTACTCTAAATTAAACGAACAAGGTGTCCCTACTCACTATGTCGATGCAAACTTCGAAAGTGCAACAATGACTGTAAAACCAGCAACTGTATTCGGTAATGGTTTAGAAGTCATTTGTCGTTTTAAAGCTGTCGGAAGCTTTTTACGTCGTTACGGAGCATATGTGGAAGAAGGACAAGATTTAGACGCTTTCGTTGAAGTAACCATTAAAGATGACGATCGTCAAGATCCGCCTATTTCTGCCGATGCATTAGCTATGTTAGGTATTTTATCACTAGAAGAATATGAAGTTTTAAAACAACGTACAATTGAGATTTCTAAATTTGTAGGTTCAGAACTTGCTAAAAAAGGGTTAACATTGTATGACATTAAATTAGAATTTGGTCGCGACGCAAATACAAATGAAATTTTATTAATTGATGAAATTTCTGGTGGTAATATGCGTGCATACAAAGACGATACATACATTGAACCACTTGAACTTGAAAAAATTATGTTAGCTGAATAAGAAAAATAAAAGGGGACTAATCTGTAAATCAATATTTACGGTTTAGTTCCCTTTTATTTTTGATTTTTTAGTTCATATTTTCTAACGAATCTGTTTGTTGAATATAATCTCTATTTCCCCATTTAAAAAGTATATAGAGCAACAAAAAGAACAAATACTGATGTAAGAATAGCCATAACAGCATATGACTTTCGTTTTGCTCGTATTTCAGAAATCCCCATTTCTTGACTTAAATGGCTTCATTTTATCTTTTTCGCCATACATTAATGTAAATCTGGAAGCTCAATGTCTCCTTTATCCAGTATCATCACATGTTCCATATCCACTGTCCCATTTGAATATCCATTTCCGTTTACAGAACGTTTTGGAAAGGTTTCTTTATCCGCTTGATCATATGGAAGCCATCCAAAAAGCATATATTGTTCAGGGGGAAAATCGTTAAAAAACACATTAGGTTGTTTTGCTGATTCTACTTTTGTGAATGTACTCATGAAGTTTGCATCGTAACACCTTAGTACATCGCATTACAAGGTTAAATGTAGAAGTTTTATCAATTATTAACTTCGATAGCGTAATAAATAAGTGCTGTTGGATAAGAATATACAAAAACGGAAAAGGAGATAGCATATGATTAAAAGAATTCTTCAAGTTATGTCATTGTTACTCATATTCAATTTTGTGAATACAAATATGACCTATTCTGCATCAAGTCTTGAAAAGGATGAATGCTGGAAGAACTTAAACCAAAGAATATTACACGATATAAAAGTGAATTTTCCAGAGTTAAGTATCTTAGATCAAGATAAAGGTCGTGTTACTCAATATACAATGGATGATTTACATAAAGTAATAATCATTGAGGGTAGAGAAACTTCACATCTCAAATCGTTATTACCTTTGTTTACTGGATCTAATCAAGGAGAAAGAAAATTATTCATTGTAAGCGGAGAGGAGTCAATTCCTCCGAAATATGATAATTCCTTTGTTGGCTATCTCTTATATAAGGAACTGGATGGAACAAACGTTATGATAAAATTAAGGAGAAGTGATACTTCTTGGGATGTAGTAAGTTCGAGAAAAGTTAATGGGGACAGACTTTTTCTCTCTAAAGAATGCCAATGTAAATTAGACGAATAAGAACTTGTTTTCCAAAAAATTGCTGGCAACAAGTTCTTTTTTCTTAATTCATAATTAAGCAAACTACCGTTAATCATGTTTGTTCAATTACGAACTTCCCTTTTCAGGTACATAATCAATTGAATTAGCGATTTCAATAAATGTTTCTGGTGTTACTGTATCTAAAACTCTTTTACTAACACTAAGTATATATTGCCAATTATCATGTTCAAAAACGAAAAAGTTAAAATATTGATGTTCGAAATAAATCACCTTTTGCCCATTTTCGAGCGTATAAGTTGTATGATTCTTTTCATTCTTGAAATTAATTTTGTATTTCAATTGTCGAATATCGAGTTTGTAATGATATTCTGATGACTTTTCATTTATAAATTCAATATCCAAAGAGTCGTTTAAATTCCCTTCCAAATCATTAAATCGTCCAAAATAATGAGTAAAAGGAATAGAAGGCACTTTAAATGGCAGTTTCACATCTTTCTTGAAATGATTTTCAAATGTTATAGAATCGTAGTCTCTCATAAATTCCTTCTAAAAATAACCAACCTCTTGAATTAGAAAAGTGATCCTTCGTTATAGAAATGCTACCTTCTATTTTTATTTTTTATAGTTTTAGTGATCCTCTTTTCATACTCTTCTTTCATATAATCCATTTCTATATTGTTCAATCGTTTGATGAGGCTTTTCAATCATTAGCGATTTACCTCACTTTTATTTTTTCTCCAATAAATAAAAGTCAAAACAATACCAATGGCTACAACCACTGCAATCCATAAATATAATTTTTTTCCTTCATGTTTATCAGTTAGATCAACTTCTTCAATTGGGGGTTGCCCTTCACTAAGAACCTCTAAATCTTTCTGTGACGAACTCAATTCGTTAGTTCGATCACAAATGACGGTTACAAGTGATTTTACGCCGTACATCGTTGATTCATTGGCATAAACCAAATATTCTTGTCCTTCTTTAAAATCAAATCCACAGTCTCCACCACCCTGACCAGTAGTAATGATTATTTGTGACTGCTCTACGCCTTTCCATGTGTTAACTACTTCAAAGAGAACTGACTTTGATGTATATCCCTTTAGACTCCGCTTCTCTCTGATATCAACAACTTTCCCACTAAAGACAGCCTTCGAACGATCAAATTCTTCCTCTACACTCGGTAATTCTGCACACGAACAAGCACTTGCATTCGATGGAAAAGAGCCTATTAAGAACATATTAATGAAAATGAATACGAAAAATAAAGTCGTCTTCTTCAAATAATCACCTCAATCTTTACGATAATAATTCTTCCAAATCATTAGAAAATAACTGAGTAAATAAGCAAAGCATGTAACGCCAAATAAAGTAAAAATGCTTGGAGTCATAGATACATACAAACTGATTGGTAACGACCATATGAAAGCAATTAAGCAGTTAAAATAAAGATTTGACACAAAAAAGACCCCGAAATCGCAAAAGATTTTTTAAACGAAATCAGGGTGGGAGTAGCAAATGTTTATTTTAACAGGGAAAGTTTCTGTTTTGTTAGGTCAGATTAAAGTTAGTTGTGCCACACATTCTACATGAACCGTGTGAGGAAATAAATCCACTGGTTGAACCACATTTAGAACATAACCAAATTGTTCTAGCTCCTTAATATCCGTCGCAAATGTATCCGGATTACACGACACATAGACAATGCGTTCTGGTTTGGAACGACCGATTCTTCTCATGACTTTCCCGCCTGCACCAGAGCGTGGTGGATCAAGCAGTAATAATTCCGGTCTTCCAAACTCCTCTATTACTTGATCAAATCCTTTTCTTGCATCTTTTGCCAAGAACGATGTATTAAAGATTCCATTATCTTTCGCATTGCGTTTGGCTGATTCGATTGACGTTTCAACGATTTCAATTCCTACCAGTTCCCCTACTGCATTCGCAAACGGAAGAGAAAACGTACCAACTCCACAGAAAAGGTCAATCATCTTTTCTGTTTTCTTCGGCTGCGCCTGCTCAATCGCTAAATCGACCAATTTTTGCGCTTGGGTTGGATTGGTTTGGAAAAAGGTATCAAACCATAGACGGAAACGGTAACCATCCATTTCATCATAAATAAAGTCTCGTCCAGCTAGAACATGACTTTTCTCTGATTGAGTACGGTCCGCCCATTGCGTATTTTCAAGCCATAACAAACTTTTCACTTGAGGGAACTTACCCGAAATACGTTTTACCAAATCGTCAGCTACCTCTTTAAGATGAGCTTCAGGTCCCTCTGTTGCAAATAAAGCGAGCATGATTTCTCCTGTTGCAAATGATTGTCTGACCATCAAATGACGAAGCAAACCCTCATGAGCATCTTTGTTATAGCCTGTCAATTGGTGGTGTTTCGCCCAATCCGCTACTTCCATAGCGGCCTCTACCATTTCCTTCCCTGCAATTAAACATGTTTCAAGTGAAATGACTTTTCGAAAATTCCCTTGTTCATGCAAGCCCATCGAACCATCTGGAGCAAACGTAAATTCCATTTTATTACGATAATGCCAAGGCTCGTCCATCCCAATCGTATTTCGCACCAGATTTGGATCAAACCCTTGTGCTTTAATGGCCTCTTTCACATGGTTCGTCTTTTGTTGTATCTGCCCTTGGTAGTCCCAATGCTGCCAAACACATCCACCACACTTTTCAAAATGAGGACATGCAGGCCCGATTCTTTCTGGATGAGACTCTAGAATTTCTTCTGCCATTGCCTTTCTTCTTCTTCGTTCAGGCTTATCCACTGTTACTTTCACTTTTTCACCTAGCAGTGTTTGCGGAATCGTAAGTCGTAACTTTTTCGGATTCCCTTGTTCATTTTTACGCCAAATGACAGCCTGTCCTGAACCCTTTTCATCTAATTTACTTATTTCAACAACCATTGTTTCTCCTCTAGTAATAGTCAATCTATTTTCCTCCTCAATCATAGCCGTTATTGCTCTATTAATATCAAATATATCGTATCAAACTAAATAAAACTTGTAATCAATTGAATACACATTATTTCAGTATAAGAGATAAACACCGAATATGGAATGAATTCGTTCCTAGTAGATATTGGTTACACGCTAGGTACGTCTCGATGAATACACAAGATTCTTTAAGCATTCACTACACAGCAGATTACGTGTACAGGGCGGAATCTATCGAACCTATCTACGTATTCACAACAAATATAAACATAAAAAATGGGGAAAAATTAGATGATTTGATCATGTTACATTTAATCCCACAAAAAAGAACTTGGGTATTTCCCAAGTTCTTTATCGTTTGTTGTGGAACTAAGTGTAGGATCGTTGTACTATTACCTGAACTTCTTACCTTTTAGCGACACTATTTAAGATAAGTGGGTATTGGTTCTACATCCTCTTGACACTTTTCCTTCATTAAAATCACTCCCATCAAACCAATCATGGAAAAAATAACAGGCGTGATGAAACCGTAATAGTATCCATCAATGATACTGCCTAAGCTAGACTGAAAATGATCCAATACAACGCCAAAAATACTGGGGAGCAATACAGCACTTAGAAATCCACCCGTATTGGCAAAACCAGAGGCAATGCCAGACTCTATGATTGGAAACGACCTGCGAACTGCAGCAAAAGTTAAAGCATTTGCCCCATATGCAAGGCCAATAATAAAAAAAAGCGTAGTGAGCAAGAAAAATGGTGGATTCCCATGAAATAAAAGAAAGGTAGACCAACTCAGTAAAAGAGTAATATGCACAACAACATAAGGTCGTTTAATCATTTCTAACCGACTGGAAATCCAACTGGCTAAAGGAGCACCAATTAGCGCCCCGATCAGACCAATCAAAATGAGTTGACTCGCCCCTGAACGTGTCATTCCATACACATTCATTCCATAGGGCACTGCCCATGAACCGATAAATCCTACATATGTTCCGACAATCCCAAAGTGACAAAAGAATAAAGCCCATGCTTGCCGATTTGAAAATATTCGTCGTAGTAAAACCAACGTTTTTTCACGTTTTGTTTCATTTTTTACAAATACCGATTGTTTTGGTTTTTTTACGAGTACAAAATAAAGGAGAATGCTACATAAACATAATAGTAGTCCCGTTGAAAAAAATGATGCCCTCCACCCAAGAAAGTCAATCAATAAGGAGAAAGGAACTGTCGCCAAAAGAAAACCAAGACTTCCAGTCATTGCCGTCACACCGAGTAATCGAGTAAATTCCTTTGCATTAAACCATTGGCTTAAAATTAACACCATATTGACCCAGATGGTTGCATCCCCTATTCCCGTCAGTACTCTAGCAAAAAAAAGGAAAAATTCATGCGTACCAAGACTATAAATGATTGTACCTAAACCTGTAAGGATTGCGCCTATAATGAGAAAAAAATTGGGCCCAAAACGGTCAGCGAAAATACCCATCGGAATTTGCAAACCAGTGTATACAAAAAATTGTATACTTGTCAGTAACCCAATTGTTGCTGCTGTTACATTAAAATCCCTCATTACTTGGTCTGTAATCAATCCTGGAGCAGTTCGTTGGCTCGACATGACTAAATAAGTAAACAATACAGAAGAGAATACAACCCATCTAAACTGGCTATTTTGTTTGTCCAATGACCTCTACTCCTGTTAGCTTTTACTCTTATATATATGGATTTCCTGTAACGGTAGAAGCCAGTATTTTATAGAATTATTCAGTGTTAACTATTCAAAACGTATAACCTCTTACTTAAATGATTCATTAAAGAAACATTAATCAAATGAATTCACCAACATTTCCACGAAATTGATGGTATCTGTTTCTATGACATTATTGGTTAAGGGGCACCAATACCTTTCATTACCTGATCCACTAATGTATCAATAAACTTCGAATCTACTTTTTTCTTATAGACAAGGATCCGGTAGTATACAGGAGCGTATAACAGATCTGATACTACATCTAAATGAATCGTAGATTGAATTTCTCCTTGAGCAATGGCACGTTCAAGAATCCGTTTCGCATCCTCACGGCGAAATTTAAGAAAGTTACTATAAAATGCTCTAGCAATTTCTGACTCTTCCCCACTTCCTGCTACAAGACCTACCACTGTTCGGCCAAGAGTACCATTAAGAATATTTGCAAGACTGTGAAGTTGTTGACGAAAATTTTCACGAAGAGATGCTTTTTCAAGAAAGTATAAATGTGTGTCGGTCGACATGAGAAAGGCATCAAAAACGAGAAAAGATTTATTCGGCCACCAACGATAGATGGTGGATTTTCCCACACCTGCCTGAGCAGCAATGGCTTCAATGGTCAAATTTGCATATCCAAATTTCTCTAGTAACTCAACGGTTGAGTTAAGAATAGCGATCCTAGATGCCTCACTTCGAGGTCTTCCTACTGAGTCCTGTTTCGTTCGTTTTTTTTCTGACATGTTCATCCCTCACTTACATGGATACTAGTATAATATTCCACTTTACTTACTATGATTGTAATGAATTGCACTATATAGATTCAATAATAAAAATTTTTAGAAAGTATTGAAAAATATTTTCTTATATGTATAATATGATACAGGACGTATCGTATCGAAAGCAATATATGCGTTCCTATTTTTATTTTGGTATGGTGATAGATTGCATCTCTCTTACGTTCACAACTCATTATATTTTTTCAATATTAAAAATAAAGGAACAAAACTTCCATCAGCGGTGGTTTGACTTATGCACAAACAATCAGCTGGCTGTTCACTGTTTATTTCTTTAGCGGGTTTTTATTTAGCCTTAAAGTATCGCCAGCCTATTACGGGCGTCTATACCATTGCTGGAGCAGTACTAGTGGCTGGATCCTTAACACATTTTTCATTAATTAAATGAAGCTATTGGGGCGTATTTAATCGCCAATATCCTTAAAGTTGAAACAAGCCCTTAATGACAAACGAACATCCTTTTATGAAATAGAAGGGTGTTCGTTATTTCTTAAAGGGGAAGGAAGGTGTCACGAATGGTGATCAGATTAGCAGTTTATTTAATTGGATTGTCAATTAATGCCTTGGGCATCGCATTGACAATTTTTTCAACAGCGGGAGTCGGTTCTTGGGATGCGGCCGCCATCGGAATGAACAATTATTTTGGATTAACGATTGGCACTTGGACGATTGCCATACAAGTACTGATCGTCGTTACCACGAAAATCATTGAAAGAAAAAGATTCCAATATGGTTCCATGCTTGCGATTATCATCCGTAGTATTTTTTTAGATGTCTGGATGTACTTAATATTTAACCATATTGAAATCCCATCTTCTTTGGTCATCCAGTGGCTCGTTTTTCTGCTTGGAACGCTTGCCATCGGAATTGGAATCGGCATCTACATTGAAGCAAAGTTTCCAAAATCTCCAGTTGATGGACTGATGTTAGCTTTACACCATCGGTTTCATTGGAATTTAAATGTTTCTCGTATTGTTGTTGAACTAGGCGGCACGTTATTAGGTTTTTTACTTGGCGGACCAGTCGGATTAGGAACATTAATCATTGCCTTGTTTGTCGGGAAAATTATTCAATTGGTTAATAGTAAAATCAAAAAGATACTAAATCACGAAAGAATGCATCCTTCAGCCAAGATGAATTCTGACCCAAATACCCCAAAAAGTGCCGAGTCATTATGACAGGCATTTTTTATTCCCCTGATCAATGCTCTCGTTAGTTGAAATACTTATTCAATAAATATACTCGGATATTCAACAACCCACGAAATTTTATTAAGAGCATTTTTGATCATTCAATGGTTCTAAATGATTCATCCCATACTTCAAAAGATGCTTTAATCCCCCATGAAGATGCTTTTTTGAAATCCAGCTTAGAATCATATTCTGGATGCCCCAAGACAATAACAGACTTGTATGCAAAATAGAAAGAAACGATCAACAAATACAAGTCTTTCGCTTCATCCCTACTCATCCTGATAATCATTGATGATGACTTGCCGATTATGATAATTTATCAAAATGGATAAATCTGTTATTTATTTTTCCATACCCTGAGCACATATCCTCCGCATCCGCATTGATCAATGAATTGAGCCCTAATGGTATCTTTGAAATGCAACTCTAATACCTCTGTTAAATATTCATCGGGATTTCCAAACCCTTCTGGAGTAACTAGATTCACATAATAGCCTGCTAAAGTGTTCTCAACCTCTTCGATGGCATCCTGTACGACAAGATCCACGTTTTCTTCATATTCATCATGCTCAAATGAAACAGACCGGTTCTTTTTCATCATCTCACCTCTTTTTCTTCATCGTACAACAGCAAGGTGATAAGAGAGGTGATATACATCATATTTAAGTTCATTTAAGGTGTATTTACAAATCAATTTTCTCGGTATTTTATTTTTAATGAGTTACAACTTTATCGTAACTGTATTAAAGGCGTTAGGGGATAGTAAAACACCCTTGAAGTTTGTGCTGGTGGCGACTCTTTTAAATACTGTATTAGATCCTTTTGGATTATAATAGACATCAATATGATATTCAGCCACCGTTCCATCTACAGAGACAAGATCATCTACTTCCACATCGGCTGCCTTATTCCTTGTATAAACGACGATTCCTTCAGATTCCTATATGGAGTTTCACGTAAGAAAAACAAAAGGCACCATCCAATTTTGGGATAGTGCCACCTTCATGACCATGTTTCTTCTATTGTTACGTGTCTCTCTAAAACCCTATCAATTTGTAAAATAAGCTCAATAAACTCTTGATAATCATGATAAATTTCTTCTTGAGCATGGGCGGTATTATTCCTTAATACCTCGATGTTTTTGAAAAACTCCTTACATTTCGAAGTTGAATCAAACCCTAATTTTTGTATAAGATCAGGCGTTTTTCGAACGATTGTTCCTTTATCGCCTAATTGTGTATTATCCAACAACGTTAACGCTTGATTTTTTTCGAGTCTCTTCTGTAACATTTCCTGTGCTTTTCCTAACCGTTCCTCAGACAAAAGCTGAGTCCAACTGCCGTCTAGATAAGTATGACTGATTAGCGCAGTAAGATGCATTTCTAATAGAGAAATCAAACTAAATGCCAACATTCTGATCGGCTGCTTATGTAAATCGGCAACGGTCACAATCTTACTTACTTTATTTTTTTCGAGGATAAAAATGTAAGATCTCTCCCGAAGGATATCGAGTAATTCGATTAAAGAAGTAGAATCCGATATCAAATCTTCTGAGTGAAACGGTCGATAATAATCCTTGATCACGCCTTCACCTAATTCTTCTCGCAACACATACCTCGTCAGTTTCCCATTATCCTTTACACCATATACGTCAAAATCTCTTTTGCTCATTTCTTCTTTTACAAATAAGGAGTTGTCAGAGCTGTTACAGATAGAGATATCCTCAGCCAACAAATCAACGCTTAAATTTTCTTCATAAATCACCTTTAGCTTTTCATAATTTTGTGTAGTTTTCGACTTCATCTCATACCCCTTCATTTTTCTCCATTTTGCCGAACTAAGGCAGAGTATTATTAAAAACACCTATCACTTGTGAATACTCTTTCCATACTATCATAGAATGGAATGAAAAGGATGAGCAAGACCGTCCACTTTTTTAGATTGAATGGGATAAGTACATCTTTCTCTATACTGTAGTCAATTGCAACGTTTGCAGTAACAGGTTAAAAGTAAAAAGGCCACTTTAAAAAAACTAATAAAAGTCAGAAAATTTTAAATAAAACAGTGGCATTTATTAGTTATCTGTTATATAATAATAAAAAAGATAATATATCTGTTATATATTATAAAAGGAGGATGATGGTGAATGCTTTCAAATCAAGAGCGTGATAACATAATCCAATTTTTAGTGAATTATTTCGGGGGAAATCCTATCCAGTTAGAGAGAATGAGTGATCATACGCTAGAAAACACTTATGAATTTGCCTACGAAAGAAAAGAAATGGAAAGTCATTTTTAAAAAGTCTGTCATGAAATCTGTACTGTTGATACAAAGTTAAATCAGGTATTTGGCATTCAGTGAAGCTTTCATAAGAAAAGAGTATTTTGATAATTCAGAGCAACGGCTACCTAGTCGTTGCTCTTTTACAATGAAAACAGGAAAATGTCAGCCCCTTTAAAACATACTCAGTTGATAATTTCTTGATAAAAGTTCGAGAAGTTTCATTCCTGCAATACTGTTTCCTTTTTCATCCAATGCAGGTCCGAAGATTCCGACTCCAAATTTTCCAGGAATAGCCCCCATGATACCGCCTGACACACCACTTTTAGCCGGAATACCAATTTTTATGGCGAATTCGCCTGATGCATTATACATGCCACACGTAACCATGAATGTTTTGCAAATTCGTGCAACATCATCGGGCATAATCCGTTTCCCACTAAGCGGATCAACCCCATCCATCGCAAAAATCATTCCGATCCTCGCTAAATCCAAACAATTCATTTCAACAGCACATTGTTTGGTATATAAGTCCATTAATGGTTCCACATCTTCCGTGATGATAGTATGCTGCTTGAGAAAATAACATAATGCTCGATTTAGATCAGCTGTTTCAAATTCGGAACGGGCTACGTTTTCACTATAGCCAATGTTAGAGTCGTGAGCCAATTCCCGGATAAAACCTAATAAACGATTAGACCGCTCCTCCACCGAATCCCCTTTTATCATATGGGTTACGACAAGGGCCCCAGCATTAATCATCGGGTTTAACGGTTTGGCCGGTGCCATTGTTTCCAACTTGGCAATCGAATTAAATGGGTCTCCAGTAGGCTCCATACCAACCCGTTCAAATACATAGTGAAAGCCCCTTTCCATCAAAACAAGGGCCAAGCTTATAACCTTTGAGATACTTTGCAACGAAATCTTTTTATCAATATCACCCGCTGAGATACACCTTCCGTCAGGATAGTTAATCGCAATGGACAAATCATTTGGATTTGCTTTACCCAACTCGGGAATATAGTTTGCAACCTTGCCATCCTTTGTATATCTTTTTGCTTCTTCTACTAATTGCTTTAATTCTTCACTTGATTGACATGGCATTAGCATCACCCATCGTAGTATGTGTGAATGATATGTCGATTATTCTCTATTTAATTAACATTGAGAGGAACGGTTTAGAAACCTTTTATTCTGATTTTGAGTAGATTAATTGGTCTTCTTTTTCTTGTTGAACTTACCTATGCATAGCAAATCAATCTCTTGTTGAAAGATGTCTCTGCTATTCATTTTTTCATTGATGATTTCTCCTTTAGATATTTCTTGTAAATCACATAATAGAAACATATAAATAAAAGGATATTGAGGATTGTTGAAGGTGCAGGATTGGAACTATTAACATAGAATAGTGCCGGGAGTCCTTCTCCTATTGAATCATCCATTGTAATTAACCAGTATATCCACATATTGTTTGCTGCGTGAGCGGCTATTGAAAATTCCAAGTTCCCTGTTTTTGCAGATATATAAGTAAGCATAAATCCAACGAAAACATAATCTAGTCCAACCCAAAAAGCAGAAGAATTCATTTCTGGATTGGCAAAATGGAGTCCTCCAAAGATTCCTCCAATGATGAAGGCTAACAAGAAAGGGTTCTTTATGATTTTTCCTATCCATTGCAACAATATGCCTCGAAACATTAATTCTTCTAAGGTAGTTTGTATAGGTGTCAAAAAGAGTGTAATAAAAAACACAAATACGTAATCTATCCATTTAAATTTGTACAAAGAAACATCTTCTGGTGAAATGATATACCCTATGAAAATAGAAATTAAGAATAATATGGAAAACACTTTAAATGACCAAAAGATTTTCTTCCAATCTATTTTATTTTCTCTTGTTATCAAGGTTCTTAAAGGTCTCTTTAAAATGAACTTAACGGATAACCAAATAATAGCTAAAACCAAAATCAGTGAAATATGAAATATAAAATTTTCTTGTACAGGTGGAATGAAAATAAATTGGTCTGTTTCCACATCTATATAGGTGGCAGGATTCCCATCTACTGCAACATAAATGAGTGATGCTATGGCTGGAATGAATGTGTAAGATAGGATGGATATAATAAAAACCAACAAATATCTCCACCAACTGTTTTTACCTTCCGTAACATTGATATAAGACCTACTCAGAATAACTCCCCCCTATAAAGAATCCACTATTTCTTTTATATGTTTTGTCGATAAACCTTATGTATTGTATCGTCCATTTGAGAACCGGATTTAAATTTGTAATAAATAATAGGATTCGGTACCTCTAGATCATGTCACCAAAGTTCTTGGATCTAGTAGCATGTTTGGAAAGAATGTAGAACAAAAGAAAAAAACGCTAAACTCAAAA
>NZ_JAETXM010000016.1 GCF_024494465.1 Bacillus sp. V3B
GGAGCGATTTCTTTCATTCGCTTAGCGATAAGCTTTACTAAGATAACATTTTCAAAATTCTGTGTCAATATTTTTTAGAACTATTTTTAAATATTTTAATCTGTTACCTCATTAGCGACGTTTACTAATATAACAATATATCTTTTTAATGTCAATAACTTTTTTCATTCTTTATTATTTTGTTCGTTCCATTCGGTATCCATTGATTCTTACGCATATATTTCATACAATCACTCGGAGATGCCACCCTCTTAAACAAGGTAAATAGATGCTTATACCTTTCCTCCATTTCACCCTTAACCATTATATCGATCCGCTCATCTTTTAAATCAAATAATATTTCATCCATTTCTCTCTTTAGTAAATATTGCATTTCTCTTTTTTCTACCTCATTTAACAACATCGCTATCATGAATACTGCCTCCTTTACTTCATAATTTGTATAAGTAGTATTTTTTATTCTTATATTTTTATAAAAATTTAGTTCATTTTCTCTGTTATCATTCATAGGATTTAAAGAAGAGTTGGACGAGGTGATGGAATGAACTTCTTTTATATTCTAAATGGCAAAAAGATTAAACAGATTCTCGTAATTGGTATAGCTGCTTTTTTCACAGCCTGGTTTCTGTATTTAGGGAATGTCGTACAAGTTCCTGTTTTTTCCGCAAAGGATGGTCCAAAGGCCGTTTACAAAGGAGAAAAGGATATTGCTTTAACCTTTAATATTGGGTGGGGTGATGAAAAAGCTGAACCCATTCTTGATGCGTTAAAAAAACACGAAGTTAAATCAGTCACATTTTTTCTATCAGCATCTTGGGCTGAACGTCACCCAGATCTCGTTAACAGAATGGTGAAGGAGGGATATGAAATTGGAATGCTTGGCTACGACTATAAAGATTACACCGAGATAGAGAAGGAAAAGGTAGGCCAGGATATCTCAAAAGCTCAAACCGCTTTTAAAAAGCTTAACGTCAATAATATTCAACTTCTTCGTGCTCCAACTGGACATTTTGACCAAAATACACTAACAGTCGCCCAAAGATATGGCTATACAGTTATACATTGGAGTATTGATTCAAAGGACTGGACGAATCCTGGAGTTGAGGCTATTACTGAAAATGTTTCAAAGGCAGAAAAAGGCGATATTATTCTTCTCCACGCTTCCGATTCAGCTAAACAGACAGAAAAGGCTCTTCCCTTAATATTACAGAATATAAAAGAGAAAAACCTTGAACTTGTTACTGTGTCAGAAATGATTGCAAATGCTAACTCAAAAACAACAGAAATAAAATAACCTAATTAAAAGCAGAAAAGCCAACCACTTAGGCTGACTTTTCTGCTTTTAACTTTCGTTCTTGAATCGAGTTCTCATGTAATTTATGGAGAATAAGTATTTGATATGCATTACATATTAATAATGGAAAAATCATTAAATAAATCCAACTAACGTCATTTAGCCGTAAAACAGGTACCCAGTCTATAACGGTTACAACCGTCATAAAAAAAAGAGCTGGAATAAATGCACTTTTATTTGTTTGCTTAGCCTTAAAATACGCTATCACTACTCCTACAATTAGAATTAAAATAGCAGGTACTATATAAGGTAAAGTCCCCTCTCCCTCCATTGCAAAAGCTCTATGGCGAAAATAAACTAAATCATACAGCGCAAAGGCAATGAGGACTACTTGAACCCCATTCCAAAGGGAAACTGACTTAAAGATTCCTAATCCAAAACGATGTACGGTTAAATAAGCAAAAAAGGATACTTGGCTAACTAGACTAAAAATTAAACCCACTCCAAATAGCCAAAAGAAGGTTGAGATAATTTTCAAAACGCTACCATTTACAAAATAGGGAACAAACTCGTTCCAGCGAACAATGAATCCTGTAATACCCGTTACAATTCCCCCAATGAACAAAGTAGAAAAAAACAATTTTACTACATTACGACTTGTCACAGCATTATCCCCCATTATAAAAATATTCCATTTATTTGATTGTAACAACCAAATATTAAAAAATCTAGGTACAGCTTTCAAACGAATAATATTAGACAAAAATCTTCATCCTAATAAAAGGATCTACTCTGAAAGGAGTTTATTATGATGAGAAAAAATTTCTCTTTACTTATATCCATACTAGCTATTTTTCTAATCACCGGATGTGCTCAGGAAGAATCAGGTGGCAACCAATTAGAATATGAAGAAACAAAAAAAATGGTCGTTGATATTTTAAAAACAGATGAAGGGAAAAAAGCAATTCAAGAAGTAATGTCTGATGAAGAATTAAGAAAAGAACTAGTTATGGAACAGTCTGTTGTAAAAGAAACGATTGAAAGTACACTAATAAGTGAAAAAGGGGCTGAGTTTTGGAAGAAAAATTTCGAAGACCCTAAATTTGCAGAAAGCATCTCAAAAAGCATGCTAAAGGAAAATGAAGAACTATTAAAAAACTTAATGAACGATCCTGAGTATCGCGAAAAAATGATTGAAGTATTGAAGGATCCTGAACTTGAAAAAGAATTAACAAATGTATTAAAAAGTAATGAATATCGCGATCACTTAAAACAGGTCATAACAGAAACCATTGAAAGTCCCTTATATCAAGTAAAAATCCAGGAGCTTCTGCTAAAAGCAGCTGAAGAGAAGAAGAAAGAAGAATGATATTAGACAACAACATAAAAGAGCTCACCTCATTGGAAGAGCTCTTTTGTGTTATGCCTTAGATTGATGGAAAAAAATCATTATCCTATTGTCTGGATCATTTTACGGGCAATTTCTCCATAAATTTTTCCAAGTTGGTGATCCTCCTGATAGACAGAAGGCGCAAAATCTTCTTCATTTAAATCTGGTTGTGCTAACGGTAACCGACCAAGAACCTCTGTTTTGAGAACTTCAGCAAGTTTATCACCGCCACCTTTTCCAAAAACATGTTCTTTTTCTCCAGTGACCTTACTTTCAAAATATGACATGTTTTCAATAACACCCAAAATTTCATGTTCCGTTTTTAATGCCATAACTCCTGCACGTGCAGCAACAAAAGCAGCAGTTGGATGTGGAGTTGTTACAATAACCTCTTTACAAGTTGGAAGCATCGTATGAAGGTCAAGAGCAACATCTCCTGTACCTGGTGGTAAATCTAGTAACAAATAATCTAGTTCACCCCATTCGACATCATTGAAGAATTGGTTCAGTACTTTTCCGAGCATTGGACCACGCCAAATGATTGGTGAGTTATCCTCAACAAAGAATCCCATTGAAATGACTTTAACTCCAAATCGATCAACCGGGATAAGCTTTTGTTCTTGGACAACCGGACGGTCTGTAATACCCATCATATCCGGAACGCTGAAACCATATATATCAGCGTCTACAAGACCAACCTTTTTGCCTAACCTTGCCAAAGAAACAGCTAAATTAACCGATACTGTTGATTTTCCAACTCCACCTTTACCGCTAGCAATGGCAATAAAGGTAGTATTGCTATCTTTTGATAATAAACCTTTAGCTTGTTTAGATTCAGTAGAACGGTATTTCTCTAATACTTCGGCAGGTAATTCATTAAAGCGAATACCCACTGTGCTTGCACCGGCTTCTTTTAAAAGATTAACGATTTGTGTTTGAAATTGGAGTTGCTCAGATGTTCCAGTCTTCGCAATTGCAATTTTTACACTAACATGATTCTTTTCTTCCTTCACTTTTATCTCTTCAATAGCGTCTAACTCTGATAGTGATATATGTAAGAAAGGCTCTTTAATTGGATTTAGTAACTCTCTTGCTTCTTCTACTGTAAACATAAACTAGCACCTACCTTTATAAGATTTCTACGTATTAGTATAACACAGAGAATCATAATCACTATTATTTCACTCACACCTTAAAAGTATTTTTTAAACTTTTATGTATGAAAATAGAGAGAATGATTCTAATTCACCTATCCAGCTCATTTTTTGTGTCCACTAGAAAAGCTATTCAAATCATGAAAAAAGTAAACAAAAAGGCGCTACCTTGGCGCCTTCAGTCAGGTATCGTTAATTCCTTTTCATCTGTATAATAACGCATAATTCCATTGTAAACCGATGCGGCTAGCTTATCTTGATAACGGTTCTTTTGTAGTTTTTCTCTCTCATCTGAGTTTGATAAGAAACCCGCTTCAACTAATACACCAGGCTTCTTAGCATGTTTTAATATATATACATGGTTAATAGGCTTCGCTTCACGCTTTGTATTTTCAAGATTACGTTTCAATTCATCTTGAATAAACTTAGCTGCTCTCTCATTTTCCTTAAATTGAGGAGCAAAAAATGTTTGTGCACCACTCCATCGGGGTGATGGAATTGAATTAAGATGGATGCTGACGAAAAAGTCAATTTCGGGTTGATTAATCATTTCAAGGCGCTTTTTCAAGTCTTCTACTTTTCTTCGACTGTATCCCCTCGTATCTTCATCAGCTAAATCTTTATCTTCTTCTCGCGTCATGATAACCAGAGCCCCTTGCTCTTCCAGATACTCTCTTAGTTTTAATGAAACGTTTAATGCAATATCTTTCTCTAATGCCTCCGTATCTCCTGCTCCTCCATCCGGTCCACCGTGTCCAGGATCAATGAGTATTACTTTTCCTGATAGAGGTAAATTCCATGAATTCCAAGTATCATCTTCTGAAAAATCATACTGTAGAATAAAAAATAGGACAATAAGTCCAACTGTAAAAATACTTATTTTCCATCCTTTTTTCATCTGTATTCATCAATCCCTCCAACTCGTCCTTCCAATACAATATATGGGACAAGGAGGGATACTAGAACTGATGAATAGGATTTAATGAAGCTTTAGTTTAATTCTTCTTTCACCTTTATGAAAGCCTTCTATCCACCAACTGTTTACAAACTGCTCACATTGAATATAAAGGGATTCACTCATCGTGCCTTCTTCTCCATTTCCCCAATACAACAAAAAGTTATATAAAGTATCAACAAAATGTTTTTCTTCTTGTTGACATCTGATTTTCACATCTTTAGCCTGTTCTCCATAATAACCGAAACGACTCATGTTTGCTCCTAATAAAAAGGCTTCAATAGCTACATCATAACAAGCCTCTTCAATTCCACTATTCATGATAAGACTTTGAGTTAATCGTGAAGATCCAAAATAATGTTGCACACTTTCTTTAAGAGCCTTCACTGATATTTCACGAAGAACAGATTTTTCATATTTGATTTGCTTTGCTCGTTTTTTTTCTACAAAGGTTGTTATTACATTCACTTCTCTTTTCACCTCTTTAAAAGTATTCTTTGACTACGATTAAAGAGTCATTCATAAAGCCCCCCTGGTTTAACTGCCAATTTTTATTCCTAAACCATCTTTTTAACATCTACTATCACCAAATATTTTTTAAATAGGTTGTATTAAATAATCGTGTTGACGCTCCAATGGCCTTTGGTATACGCGTTCATTAAGTGGTTCATACTGAATCAAACACATGCCGCATACACCAAAGGTCATGTATCAACAATCAGTATGAACAAAGCCTAAAAATAAAAAAGCTCCCAACCAGCAAAGGTTGAGAGCCTTGAAACGTAAAATGATTAACGTTTTGAGAACTGAGGTGCACGACGAGCACCTTTAAGACCTGGTTTTTTACGTTCTTTCATCAGCGTAGATTTACCTCGTTTCATACGATTGAAAAACCTTGATATATCAACGGTATCCTTAAATGTCAATTTAATGTAATTTCATCTGATTTCCCTTGAGGGTATTCAAAGGGTATTCAAAATGGATTCAAAAACTTAAATACGCTGGCGAGCCATATGTATAAAAGTATTACTAGAAAAAATAATAAGAAAGTTCGAAGGTTTTCTTGTCACTTTGTCACATTGAACCTCAATCCTTCTATATAATAAGGTTTTACTATGTGACAATTACTGTCATTGTGACAAACACTATTATCACCATTTTTTCTAGTAACTAACGATGAATTAAATTTAGGAGCGACTACTATGCGAGTATTTATTTTACTTATAAAAGACGATCAAAATTTATTAAAACATAGAGGATTTGACATCGTTTCTCTGCTAAGTGTTCAACCTTTGAAAACAGTTAAAGTATTTGAAATGGAAAGTGATGATATCAATGGATTCATTAACTATATAAAGGACAGGAAAATTGATATCGATGGTAGATATTTTAAGTATGCAATTGATTACTGTACCATCGACCTCAATCCAAGCGTTAATATTCTCGTAGAAGAGTGCTTTGAATTTACAGAAGAATATTATAGATTAGAACAGGACGTTGGAAATTACAATATAGTTCCTAATAGTTCAAAGGAAAACAGTCATACAGTTGAAGGTGAAAAATTTATAGATGATTCAGTTACAAAAAAAGTAGATAAACTAAATAAAGCAATTATTACTAGAATAAAGGAATTGGCCAAAGAACGTGGGAAAACCGTTGCTGAAACTGCTGCTCTCGGTGGTATTAATCAATCTACAATTTCTGAAATAATACATGGGCGATCTAAAAGTCCGAAGGTATCTACTATTTTTATGTATTGTAGAGGATGTAACATCTCATTAAGTGAATTCTTCTCATCATCTTATTTTAAATATTAAATTAACAATTTCATTCAGGAATTTCCAAAATCCACATACATTAGAGAGCCAAATGTGTAACACATTTCTAGAAAAAGGAATAAGGGAAGTTAAAAAGTTTTTATGTTACTTTCCTTTTCTAGTAACTAACGACGGATTAAATTTCTTTAATGGACGGTTAACTAGAAGGCATTTATTGGGGCAGATGGTAAATCAACTCTTCGAAAGAAAATCTACCCAAGAAAAAATACTTCTATTCATATCCATCAAACCAAATCATAAATTTGAATTAAACTTGTAATTTGAAATAAAGATTGATCAAAAACACCTTACAAACCTGTATTTTACAGTAAATAAGAAGAAACCATATTGTACTTTTAATCTTCCACAATTGCATCCGATTGCGGAAGATTGTTTATTGTACAATTTTTTCATATTCAATCAAAAGGAGAAATATAATAGATACAGACTTACTAGCTACTCTTGATTATGGGGTAATGCAATACACCATACCTAACAAAAAAAGCTATACTATTTATGAGCATCAAGATGATATATATTTGGACTCAGTGTTCTATTGAACAAGTTTAAATTTAGATATCAGTGGTACCTATATACATTAATTTGTTATTCATATTATTTAGTGAAAGTTAGATGCTCTACTCTTTCTGGTATCAAGAAGGAGCTTTTGAGATTATAGACTTGAATTGCATCCTTTTTATATTCATTCTTTTTTATAAATAGTTTTAAAAATTCAAAATTATGTGTGGAGAATATTAATTGTTTATTTATAGACCCTAATACATCGCAAATTGAGAACTGATTAATATCATCCATATTTTGAATAGGATCATCTATTGCAATGAAATCCAACTCATGTATTTTTTGGGAATCATTCATTGCTAAGAAGATAGAAATTGCTAATACATTTAATTGCCCTGAGCTTAGAACATTCTTGGGCGTTGTTATGTCCCCTTCATCATCATGTTCATCAAAGATTACTTTTACAAACAATCTCTCATCTTCTCCCTCAAACCTTATTGAACTTCGTGTTGGAAGTGGATTTAAATATCTAAAATACTTTTGAATGGGAGAATAATATTGATTAAGATAATCTTTAGCATTGTTCCCGAAATCTCCAAAAACACTTTTAATATAATTGGATAATAATGTTGTAGTCTTATTTAAATTAGTTATTTCTTCATTAAGTTTAGGGCGTTCAATCTTTAATAGGTTAATTTGTGCTTCAACATGATCATTATGTTCAATTATTTCTAAGTCCTTTTCTAAACTAGAAACTAACTTCAAAGTATTATCCATAGTTTTTATATTACTCTCTATTTTTTCTATGATTTTCACAAAAGCTAAATTTAAATGCTCACTAGAAATTTTTTTAACATATTCTTGCACTTCACTTTCTAGATTCTGTATTATTTCCTCCTTACTTGTTTGTTGTTTAAGGTTTTTAATCCTCAATTCGATTCTTTTATCTGCTCTATTTAAACAATCCAGTCTGTTACTAATTTTATCTTCAGTCATGAATAGAATATTGCCTGTTTTTAGTTTATCCTCCTGTTTTAGCTTTTCTAATTCTAAAAGTAACCCAACTACATCGTTTAACTTTTCAATACCTTCATTATTTGATGAATTAATAGCCTTAACATCTTCTAAATCCCTTTCCATAAGGCTTGAATCAAAGAGTTTATTTACTTCAATTCTTTCTATTTCTTTTTTAGCCCTTTTGTAATTTCTAGTTAAGACGTCCAATTTATCATGAATCTTTTTGATCTTAATATCCAAAAATGCTATGTTTTCCCTCAGATTACTTTTAAGTGAAAGTAGTTTATCAGCATATGATGAAGATATATTAATCCTTTCTTTTAACAACTTAATATTCTTGTCGATCGATTTTAACAAGCCCTCTTCTTCAAATTTAGAGGAACACACAGGACAAATTTCATTTTGTTCATTACTCTCTACGAATTTATTTATTTCCTTAATATTATTTAGTAAATTTACAAAAACCCCATCTTCTGATTCAACTATTTTATTATCTATATTTGTTAAAACTTCATATCTTTTCTTTTGGAGCTTTTCTAGTTTTGTTAATTTTACACTCAACGTTTTATGGTCATTTGAATAGTTAGTTACAGTTTCTTTATCCTTTTTATAATTATTAAAATTGATTAATGTAAATTGATAATTAATATTTACCTGTTTCTTATCTTTAATGGCGGATTTTATAAGCTCTATATCTTCAGGATACGGTTGTAATTCTTTTAGTTTTTGATTTATTTCCTTAATTTTATTTGATCGCTGATTATAACTTGATATATCCTTTTTAATCATAGCTAGTTCTTGAAGTTTATTTTCTGACTTACTCTTTAAACTTTTATATGATTCTAACCTTTGGTTATTCTTCTCCTCGGTAGCTTTTAGCTCACCAATTTTAGATTTCACCTTTTCTATATCAGAAAACTCTTCATTTAATTTATTACACAACTTCAGTTGATCTTCAGCTTTTAATTTTTTAGTGAATTCCTTGTCTCTAAGTTGTTCTAAGTGTTTTTTTATTTCTTTAACATTATCTTTTGTATTTATAGATAATGTATTTAAATTAGTATCCATCTTGTAAATATCAACTTGTCTTTTTGTTTCTTGTTTACTTAAGATCGACTTATCCTTCTCTTCCAATTCTTCACTTAACTTTTTGCTTTTAGTTTCTAATGCTGAATGAATCTTCTTCATGTTATCTGAGAGTTTTAACAATGGCTTAAAACCCATTATATTTGCTATTGAACGAAAAGTTTCAACTGCATCTTCACTAGTAACAAATTCTGTTACTTGATCTTGAGAAAGAATATATGTCTGCTTCATTAATTTTCCAAACATATTTTTATTAGTTCCATTATTTTGTTGGAATATTCCACTTAGGAATTCGTCTACTTTTTCCTTACTATTAATCGGTTTTCCATCTGAATTCTTTAATGTCTTATTATTAGAGTCAGTTATTTTTACTGATGTGTTTTTAAAAATTTTATTTTTACAATTAAATTTTCTTACTAACTTTAAACTATTAAACTCTAATGTAATACAGCATTCTATATCATTTTCTCCGCTGGTTAATACATATCTATTTATTAAGTCTTTTTTAAATTTTTCACTTTCGCCTTCATCATTAAACCTACTTATTGTACCTGTAATACACCATTCAATTGCATCAAAAAATGAACTCTTTCCGAATCCGTTATCCCCATAAAGAATAGTAATATCCTTTGATAAATCGAAGTGATGTTCTCCAACATAATTCCGGAAATTTTTTATAACTACTTTGTCAATCTTCATTATATTATTTCTCCTCGTTTATAATTTCTTGGACTATATCGTTCACTTTCTGATTCGTAAAATTTGTTTCCAATCCATTATTCTTTCGTACTAGTTCTAATATATTAGATACCTCTTTATCTTCCTCAGCTGTAGTAAATTCAATTTTAAAATCAAAACCACTTTGTGGTTTATCAAAAAGTGGTATTCTGTCAAAGTCTTTAATGCTTTTGACTACATATTTTCTTAAACCCTTAGTTTCCTTTTCTAATAGATACGTAAAATCTTTGGATACAGAATCATTCACACATACTAAAAAATACGTATTCCATACATTATAATTTAAATAAAACAATCGTTCCCTTAACCTTATTGATTCCTCTCTTATGAATTCCTCTTTAGGATTAGTATAATATTTCACTAATATATTAAACTTTAAATTGGAATATAAAACACAACCTATAGAGTCAATTTCTTCAATTTCCTCTTTATTCATTATGAATCCTAACTCTTCCAATTCATTATGTGTCCTATTAAAAATATTCATCTTGTATCTCCAATCGTTCTCCAAATTGTCAATATCTCATTCTTGAATTCTTTAAACTCATCTAATGACAAGAATTCATACCATTCATCCTCAAGTATGTTACCTGGAATTATAACTGTAGGTAATGAAACTTTATTTATATCAGAAGTATCGTCTAATCCATCTACTGCTCTAATTGGTATTTTTGTCATTAAAGCATGGTGTTCCGCTTCATTAAATTTTCTATCTCTATAATTTTGTAATACTATTTTAAGTTCTTTATCTAAAAGAAATAGATGTTCTTTTTCATCTGCACTTTCCATGATTAGATTTAACTTCTGTATAGAATCATTAAGATTTAGGGTTTTCCCAGAATTCAACAAGGTTATTATTTCTTTCTTTTCTCCTGACCTCTTCTTCGTTAAGAAATATTTTGTATCACCAAATTCTAAAGTTTCTCCATGTATAATATTTAGTAGAATTATGAATGCAAATAATTCTCTCAAGGTATTCTCCCTTTTATTTTGACTCGTTTTATAATAAGTTTGAGTTCTGTTTGTACCTTCTACATATCTATTGAATAAATCCCTGATATTCCCATTATTACTCAACCATTCTTGTAGATATTCTCTATATGTAAAAGCATGATCTTCTAAATGCCTATAAATCTTAGCATTTTCAATCTCCTCTAGATATGATCCAAATACCCTTTCAATGACTTTTTTATTACCATGTTCCTCATTCATATCCTCAATATTTTTGAGACAACGCTCCCTAATTTCATTTAAAATATCGTCTAACTCATCTTTAGTAACCTTTAAATAATTAACATCACCATCTACTTTACATTTAGAACAAATTATACCTATTAATAAAAGAATATCCTTAACCTCTAAAGCAATATTTTTTGTTTTGAAATCCTTAAAGATTCTTTTGCTAAGCTCAATAATTAAGTCATTTATAAAACGATTAATATCTACCATATAAGGTCCAGTTTTCAAATGAAATCTTGATAATAATTCCTCAACTGTTTCACCACATAAACTTTCATAACTTATTTTCTCTAATTTTGAATTATGGGTATTATTTTTAATTGCATTAACTAGGGAATCTTTTGAATTTATTACTTTATCGAAATTGTCATTATCGGTATAGTAATCAAAGTTATATTTATCTGTTTTGACAACATGATAACTCGTATATATTTGAAATTGTGTTTTAAACCCGTCTTCCTTTTTAAAACATTGGGCTTTTGATAGTAATTTATCGACCCAGGAGTCCTTTAACCTTACGGTGTCCTCTGTTCCTTTAATTTTCTTTGAACTACCTAGATACATGTTTGAAACATCACTTGGATTTTGAGAACTATATTTACTAGTTTTCGCTTGAATAAATCTAATTATTTTCTCCTTTTCATTTCCAACTACTATATCATCATGTAGTTCAAAGGCTACAAAATCCCATTTACCATCTAATAACTCTATAAAATATTCGATTGTAACAAGAAATTGATAAAAAAAACCTGAAATAGCAGTGAGCCCTCCTACTTCATCTGGTTCTATTGCCATTAAATAATTCATAATTTCAGTATCTTTCTTTGAAATTATATTCTCATTTAAGAACTCTATTTTTTCTTGATCATTTGGATATTCTGAAAAAAAATAATTTAATAACTTTATAGTTTCCAAACTAACTCACCTGTTTCCAATGTATTACTTACCTACTATTAAACCCCAAAAAACACCTAGATCATCTATCCTCAAATTTTACCATATTTCTCTAATAATTTAATTTTATAAAGATCTTATTTCTATAAAGTGATAATAAGGTGATTAATTTTAAACCTCAAACACGCATAAACCCCGATCCGACTATGTACGGGGTTAAAATAAGGTTGTCTGGTTTTTGATGTAAAATAATTCATCGAGCTTAATATATAAAAATAAGGCCGTTTAAATATAAAGTTTTCAACAATTGCACCTTTTAACAGAATGAACATTCTCCAACAATCTTTTCCTAATCTACAGTATCAGCTAAAAGCGTTTGATAGGTTGCAGCCTTTATCATTGTATACATGTAGCCATAGATAAACGTCTAAAGACTTGACTTAGAGCCTCTGTTAGTAGATTGTCTTATAAGGTTGAATCCGTTGTTTCATCATGCAACCAGCCTATCATACCCACCTTTCCAAACATAAAAATTCCGCATATCAACACAGGATTTTTGTTCAAACTTTTTATAAGCAATCAGACTTTTATAACTATCAAGCTTTACTTCAAAACCGCAACTAACTGCTTCGTTCAGAAAGTGAATAAGGTGCTAGAAAGGCTCTAACACCACGATTTAAAAAATTAAAGTATGATTGAAAGTATGATGGTCGTTCCAAACGTGATTAACATTCCCCACGCCCTTTCATCAAATTTCCTTTTCCTAACCAAATATGTTCCTGTGAAATGACAATAAAGTTATTTAATTTTAAAAGCTCAAACAAGTATAACCCCGTTCTAATTTAGGACGGGGTTAAAAATATAGTTGTTTAATTTTTGATTTAAGATACTTCACTATCCTAAAAAATATAACAATAAAGTCGTTTGAAAATCTGAGTTTTATTGAACAATCGCGCCCTATAATGGAATAAGATTGAGCTTCTTATAGCTGGTTACTTAAAGAAGAAAAGTGCGTTTCCGTTGTTTCAGAAACGCCCCATTTAGTTCAATAACTCTTAGGGAAAAATTGAAAGGAAAATTATCAATAATGCTATTCAATGATTAGGTTGAACAATACAAAATCAAATGTAATAATCTCGATAAAACGATATAATAATAAAAAACAAATATTTTGCTATCAAAGAAGAAGCCTCTAGTGATAGAGTTCTTAAACTATAAGGAGCAATAATTTATGAATACTTCTACACATTCATTCGATCATCTCATTAAAATTATCAATGAATCTGCAGGTACTATCCAACGTGATCGTGGTACTTATTTTGAACAGTTAGTACAGATTTATTTGCAAAATGAACCAATCTACAAGAATCTATATTCTGATGTTTGGCAACTAAAAGATGTACCAAAAGAATATGGTATACCTAAGAAAGATACTGGCGTGGACTTGGTTGCCAAAAACCGTAATACGGGTGAACTAACTGCAATCCAAGCCAAATTTTATAAAGGAAAAGTCGGCAAGGCTGAAATCAATTCATTTATTGCAGAACTTGGTAAAAGCTATTATAGTGCGGGCATGATTGTTTCTACTACTGATGAGTGGAATCAAAATGCACTTGATACAGTTAATTCGCAAACCAAGCAAGTCCAAAAAATTGGGTTATCTGACTTACGACACTCAAAAGTTGATTGGTCTTCTGTCGATTTTGAAAAGCCAAAAGAAATCATTGTAAAATCTTACAAGAAAACACGTGACTATCAAGACAAAGCAATTGAACTTGCGAAAGAATATTTTAAGTCTCATGACCGTGGAATGCTTGTTATGGCACCAGGAACAGGCAAGACCTTTACCTCACTGAAAATGGTAGAGCAGTTTGCCAAAGATAGTGATCAAAAAGTTTATAACGTCTTGTATCTTGTACCGAGTATTCAACTCTTAACACAAACGCTGTTTGGTTGGAATGCTGATAGTTCTGACGATTTCAATCTTAATTCATTTGCTGTTACATCTGATAGAAAAGCAACTAAGAAAAAAGCGGATGACGATGATGCTGATATCTTAGCAACCGATATTGGCTTCCCAGCTACTACGAATGCGGTTGAAGTTGTCAAAAATTATCAATCTTTGAAATATGAAGGTGATAAAGTGACGTTGAACGTCATCTTCAGTACGTATCAATCAATAGATGTCATTCATCAAGCGCAAGAACTTGGCTATCCTGAATTTGACTTTATTGTGTCAGATGAAGCACATAGAACAACAGGTTTTAAGGAACAAGGTCAAGAAGATAGTACTTTTACAAAAGTTCATAGCAACGAGATCGTTAAGGGTAAACTTAGACTCTACCAAACAGCAACACCAAAAATTTATTCAGATGATGCCAAATCCAAAGGCGTTGAAAAGTCTGTTGTTATTTCATCCATGGATGATGAATCTATTTTTGGTACAGAAATTTTCCGTCTAGGTTTTGGTGAAGCGGTTGAACGTGGCTATCTGACTGATTACAAAGTAATGGTCTTGACTGTTGAAGAAGAAGCTATGACCAAAAATTTGCAACAAACCCTTGCTGATTCGGAGAACGGATTAAATATAGATGATGTAGGACGTATTGTTGGAGTTTGGAATGGAATGATTAAACGTGAAGGCGCCACTGGTAAAGTTAGTGGTCAACCGATGAAACGTGCCATTTCATTTATTGATACCATCGCGAACTCAAAGAAAATTGCTGAAAAGTTTAATTCCGTAGTGAATGAATATCTAGGTGATAGTGCTGAAGAAAGTTTCCAAATTGATGTTCGCCACGTTGATGGTACTTTGAATGCTTTACAAAAGAAAAAAGCACTTGATTGGCTTGCTGGTGAAATTGATAATAATGAAGCTCGTGTCTTGTCCAATGTAAAATTTCTGACTGAAGGAATTGATGTTCCAAACCTCGATGGAGTTATCTTCTTTGCACCAAAAAAATCACAAGTCGATATTGTTCAAGCTGTTGGGCGCATCATGCGTAAATTTGAAGGTAAGGAGTACGGCTACATCATCTTACCAATCGTTATTCCTGCTGGTGTAACGCCTGAAAATGTTCTTGATGACAATAAGACTTATGCAGCTGTTTGGCAGGTATTAAATGCTTTGCGTGCTACTGATGAGCGTTTTAACGCTATTGTTAATCAGTTACAGCTTAATAAAAAGAAGCCAGACAATATCAATATCATCAATCCAGGTAAAGGACGTCCAAGAAAACCGTATGTAGAGGGTAAAGATGGACAAGGTGTTGATGTAGAGCAACCAGTTCAAACAGAGTTACAACTTTGGGACGAGATTCGAGATACCATTTTTGGTAAAATCGTCCAAAAAGTTGGAGATAGACGCTATCTTGAAGATTGGTCAAAAGACGTTAATGAAATTGCTCAACGTTATATCAGATGGATAAATGAACGGCTTAATGATAAAGACAATCCTATCAAAACTGAATTTACTAAGTTTGTTCATGGCCTGCAACATAATATCAACGAAAGTATCACACAAGATTCTGCTGTTGAAATGCTTGCCCAACATTTAATTACAAAACCAGTGTTTGAAGCTCTATTTGATGAATATAGCTTTGTCAATAATAACCCCGTATCGCAAGCGATGGAAACCATTGTTACTGAGTTGCAAAAAGCTGGCTTTGAGAAAGAACAAGAAAAACTTGCACCATTTTATGAGTCTGTTAAATTACGTGCGAGTGGTGTTGATAATGCAGAGGGTAAACAAAAAATCATTATCACGCTATACGATAAATTCTTCTCAACAGGTTTCAAATCAACTACTGATCGATTAGGAATTGTCTTTACGCCGATTGAAGTTGTCGATTTCATTGTGAAGTCCGTGGATGATGTGCTGAACAAACATTTTGGTAAGTCGTTAGCCAGTGAAGGTGTGCATATTCTTGATCCGTTTACAGGAACAGGTACTTTTATTGTTCGCACACTATCTTATCTCAAATCACAAATGGATAATGACGAGATTACACTTGCCGATATCACGCGTAAATACACGCAAGAGCTGCATGCCAATGAAATTGTACTTTTGAGTTATTACATTGCTGCCATCAACATTGAAGCAACATTCGATGAAATTAATGGGGATGAACAAGGTTATGTACCATTTGAAGGTATTGTTTTGACCGATACCTTTGAATCAACTGAAAAAGAAGATACACTTGATGATAGCTTCTTTGGCACTAATGATGAACGATTGAAACGTCAAAAGGAGGTTCCAATTACAGCTATTATTGGAAATCCTCCGTATTCAATGGGACAAAATGATGCTAATGAAGGTAATCAAAATTTAAGATATGAGGCTCTAGAAAATCGCATTTCTGAAACTTATGCAAAATTCTCTAATTCAAAAGCGCTTAATTCTCTTAGAGACTCATATATTCAAGCGATACGTTGGTCAAGCGATAGACTTGCTACTAAAGGCGTAATAGGTTTTGTTTCAAATGGATCATTTATTGATAGCAGGACAACTGACGGCCTTCGCAAGTCACTTTACGAAGAATTCAACCATCTCTATATTTTTAATTTACGTGGTGACCAACGAACACAAGGTGAAACCTCACGTCGAGAGGGCGGTAAAATTTTTGGTTCTGGAAGTCGGACACCAATTGCCATTTCAATTCTTGTTAAAGACGGTAGTGAAGATCACGAAGTGCATTACCACGACATTGGTAATTATCTCAGTCGTGATGAAAAACTCGCCATTTTGCGTAGTAGTCAGTCTATAACAGGTGTAGCTTGGAAAACAATCACACCGGATAAAAATAATGACTGGATTAACCAACGTGATGAGAATTATTTGAGTTATCCAGCTATCGATGTGATTTTTAATACCAAAGCATTAGGCACACAAACTGGCCGTGACTCCTGGGTCTATGGTTTTTCAAAAGAAAGTGTCAAATATAATTCTCAAAAATTGATTTCAAATTACAACAGTGAATTAGAAAAAAGGGTATTAGTTGATGATGTATCGATGGATTCTGCAAAAATAAAATGGTCTCGTGGATTACTAAATAAGTATAAACGAGGTCAAAAATTGGTGTTTAATTCAAAAAAAATGATTATCAGTCAATATCGACCTTTCACTAAAAAATACTTATATTTTGATGAGGCGCTTAATGAAAATCCAGGAGCGTTTAGAAAATTCGATGAAATTAATGCTTTGTATGTTCCATCTGGAAGTAAAAATGGATTTTCTACACTAATTATTGATAAAGTTCCTGAATATGGATTCTTGTCAAGCGGACGTGGTTTTAACTTATTCGGTGAAACAACTGGATTATTAGGTAATCAAATGAATATAAATTCACTGTTTGGAATGAATGAATTAGATTCATATCATTATATATATGGAGTACTTCATTCCCCAGAATACCGTCAAAAGTACTCTAATGACTTACAAAAATCCTTGCCACGTATACCTTTACTCAAAAATAAAGAAAAATACGTTGAAATTGGTCTTAAACTTTCTGATTTACATTTGAACTATGAAAACCAGCCAAGTTGGGACGGTGTTGAAATCCAAATCACAGGCACTAAACCAACCTACCAAGTAAAGAAAATGAAGCATCCGAAAAAAGATTGTCTGAACATGATTATATTCAATGGAAATATCACGATTAAAAACATTCCAGAGATAGCATACGAGTATGTTGTCAATGGTCGTCCTGCGATTGAATGGATTATTGACCAATATCAAGTTAAGACCGATAAGAAGTCAGGTATTACTGATGATCCTAACGAATTTAGTGATGACCCCAAGTACATTTTGAATTTATTGTTGTCTGTGATTACGGTAAGTATGAAGACGATTGAATTGGTCGGGCAGTTGCCTAAGTTTGAGGTGGTTGATGATAGTCAAACTCATCTTGATGAATTTTATCCGTTAGGTAATGATGATGATTTACCAATGGTGGCAGAAAAAAGTGACGAAAATAAATAATATAAAAACTGACCTGTCAAAGTTTTGGCAAGTCAGTTTTTCCAATTATTTAGGGGACAAAGGAGGAACAAGTATGATTATTAAAAATGGCGAAAAAGAAATTCAATTCGGCAGTGTGGGAGATGTATTTTTAGGTACCTTAGCATTTGGTGGAGTTATATTTTTAGTCAATAGATTAGTTGGAAGAGACGATCTACCCGAAGTTCTTGATAAAATATCAAAAATCATTAATTTCGAAGACGGGGTATGACCGAGATACGTTTGAAAATAGGTCATAGAGTTCCACTATTTGCCAAATCCTATTTCCCATGCTATTCCAGTATTTTTATAAAAGTATTTGGTAATCTTTTTGGACACGTTTTTTGGTAATAAAAAAACTCAATTAAACTAGGTTGTGACTTTAAGAGATAAATTGCACACTTTTTAAACGCTATTTTGCACTATAAGTAAATATAAAAAGCCCAATTTCTCAACATTAAAAAATTAAGAAATTAGGCTTTTTTCGTTGCTTCATTAAAGCGCCCGATTGTTGAAGATTATTACTTAAATCTTATTCAAGATAAGCACCCGTTGAACAAATAATTATTAAATATATTATTGTTTTCTAAAAATAACCATACCGAAAATCATTGGAATTATCATAAGCATTCCCACTGTTAAAGTAGGAAATGGTAACTTTGAAGCAAAAATTGCACCCAATACTCCTAAAAAACCAGCAATAATAAAAGGAATAGCAGTTGTAGTTTTGTTTGCACCTTCCTTTGCATAATACCAAGCATCCCATACTACATACACAAAGAAGCCTGGATAAAATAACATACCATCATAAATAACTACCTCTAATGCTTGTTGATGGGCACCATTAAAATCAAGTTGAATAGCTTTGTTTATTTTTCCAACCATATTATCAAAATGTTCGAACACTACGAAAATAACACCTTTTAAAAATTGTCGATTATATATTTGCCCAAACCCTGGCATCAGTAATGAAAATAACGCTGAAATATTCCTCATAACAAATATTTTCCTTTTTTATGTATTTATTTTTATCATTTACTTAATTTTCCTATTGCATACTGATTGTTATATAACAAATCTGCCCCGTTAATTTCATAAGAAATGAAAAATAACTTCTTCTACTACATAGTATTTCTCCTGTGAGAAATACTAAAACTATTACAGATTATAAGGATAATATGATATGACTGATAAGTTAGAAGCTATTCTATGGAGTATAGCTCTCCCTGGATTTGCCCAGTTACTAAACGGGAAAATCATTAAAGGAATCATTTTTATTTTCTTGGAGTTGCTGGTTAATGTTAATAGTCATTTTAACATTGTGATTTTGTATAGCTTTCAAGGGGAAATTAGAGAAGCAATCGAAGCAACAAATTACCAATGGCTAATGTTCTATCCCTGTCTATATATGTTTGCTATGTGGGATGCTTATAAAGATGCCGAAGGAGAAACTCCACCTTACTCATATCTCCCTTTTGTATTTGGAGCTTATTTTGTAACAATTGGGCTTATGTATTCTTCTTCACTAAAATTAGGACAAATATTACTGGGACCTGTGTGGTTTCCAATCTTGTTTTTAATTCCAGGCTTAATGGTAGGGAATTTTGTAAAGTGTATCGTAATGCGTATTAAGGTTCGATGATAGTGATTATTGTTTGTAGTAAATACAATAAATGGAGGCTTACATTATGACTCAAAAACAAGCTTTAAGTTCAAGTGAATTAGGAACATTGTGGATGACCTATCAACAAAAAACAATGATACAGAGAATGCTTGAATATTTTATAGAACAAGCAGATGATGATCGAGCTAAAGAGATTATGCAAGATGCTCATATGAAAATTATGAATTATCTTGAAGAGATAAAAACCATCCTCAAAAATGAAGGTGCTGTCATTCCTGTCGGATTCACAGAGAAAGATGTTAATATTGGCGTACCTAAGCTGTATGACAACATGTTTGATATTATGTTTCTTCGTCTTCTCAAAGCAATAAGCATGGGATTACATACACTCCATATAAGTATGGCATATCGCAAAGATATCGTTCTTCTTTATAAGGAATTAACTGCATTTACTCAAAGTGTTTATGATGAATGTGTAGACTATTTGCAAGAGAAAGATGTTTTACCACGTCCTCCTGCAGTATCTATGCCAAAGACTGTGGAGTTTGCAGATGGAACCAGTTATATGAGTGGTTTTAACTTGTTTTCTGAAAAGCGAGCATTGAATACAGTGGAGGTAGCACATTTATACAATGCAATTGAATCAAATATTCTTGGAATGCAAATGATAACTGGTTTCTCACAAGTAGCAAATGAACCTGAAGTAAAAAAATATTTCATAAAAGGAAAAGAATTAGCGAAAAAAGTTGTAACTGACTATACACAATTATTTCTTCAAAGTGATATTCAGCCGCCTTCAACATGGGGGGCAAATGCAACAGACTCAAAGGTAGCTCCTTTTTCAGATAAACTAATGATGTACTGTACCAGTCTACTTTCTGGCTTTGGTTTAGGAAGCAATGCCTTAGGAACAGCATTTAGTTTGCGAAGTGACCTCCCATTAATAATGGTTAATACAGCAAAAGACGTATTAACTTATGGACGGGACGGTGGAAAAATCATGGCAAAAAATGGTTGGCTCGAAGAGCCACCTCAAATGGAAGATAGGAACAGTTTAACTAAATAATCAAGATGAGCTTACTGAAATAATACAAGCTCTCCTTACTATTCAGGAGAGCTTGTATTATTTTACTTAGAAAAGGTTACTAAACAATCTCCCTCAATAAAGAATGTGAAATCTAACGATTTCTCCTGTTTTCTTAGATTTTCATAGTAGTTTTGTTTCAAAGATTATCTTCTATATGGATAAAGATAGATTATGAGGATAAAATTGGACATTTGAAGAAAAAAGACTCATAGCTTACTAACCAACTCCTTACAGAAATTGGGTGATTAGTAAAAATATGATAGCACTGGTGGATGTCCACATATCTCATGGAGGTCAACCCTCCCATGCCTCACAGAGTCTTTGCTCTCAAATTCCTTCGTCCAACCTTTCCATGAGGTGGATGTCAGTTACGCTGGCCCACAGGGTCCTTGCCCGAAGTATTGTTGCTTTACTGACTAATCCGTGCTTCAAATGTACCTAAACCTTTAGTACTTAACTACTTACTACTTAATCTAATCTAAAACATTATCAACCGGCTATTTTTACATTCTCTGATACTGCCATATGAGGAATATCCTTTAACATCTTTTCTTCACTAAATTCAAATTGTTTTTTACCTATGGCAAAGAGTATACGTATGAGCTTATTACACAAAGCAATCAGAGATTGCATCTTTTTCAATGGGTTGTCAGGTCGTTGTGTATAATAGCTATGGAGTGCTTTAAAGGCTGAATTCTTCGCAACGAGTATCATACAAACTCTGAACAACAGAGCACGAAGTTTCTTTCTACCTCGCTTCGTAATCCTTGTTTGTCCCTTGTGCTTACCAGATGTATTTTCCTTAAGACTTAATCCAGCGAGCTTAATGATTTGCCTAGGATGGGAGTACTCATTTAGATCTCCGACTTCTGCAAAAAAGCCTGCGACAGTATCTCTTCCGATTCCCTTGATGGCAAGCATCTGTTGAACGCCAGGTATTTGATTAATTAATGCATCTATTTTGGCATCCAATTCTTCGAATTTAGACTGGAGTAACTCATATTTAGCTATCAATGTTTGTACTTCTAATTTCGCCATATCTGCCCCTTGACGAATACCAATAGATTTACGAGCTGCTTGTTTTAAGTCCTGAATCTTACTAAGTCCTACACTGCGTTTAACAGCTTTTCTTAAGTGATTTAATAGATCCTGATCAGAGAAATCTACAAGTTCATGTGGTAATACATTTAACTTCAAAAATTGTAAAGCTGCTTTACCTTCCCAATTCTTAAAAACCGTTAAAAATTCAGGGAAATATCGGTCAATCCAGTTATGCATTTGACCTTGTACAATTTGTTGGTCAACAGTTAAGAGATCACGAATTTTCTTAGCCACACGGAGTTCTGCATAAATTCCTTGTGGAATAGTTGGTTCAGCATATCTCCCGTCCTTGACCAATTGCGCAATAACTCTAGCATCTTTTATATCGTTTTTAGTTGGTGAATTATCATCTAATTCCTTACTTTTCTTTACGTGTAATGGATTAACTAACACAAATTTAATGGTATGTTCCCTAAGAATATAAGCTAAATTAAGCCAATAATGACCTGTTGGCTCCATACCGACAATTACTTGATTCATCGTTTGATCTTTCATAAGTCGTGAGATCCAATTAAGAAAATGACAAAATCCTTCTTTTGTATTTTCAAAGTAACAAGGTGAGCCAAACTCTAATCCTCTAAAATCTTGAGCTCTGGCTACGTGTTTGTATTTTGCAATATCTACTCCGATAATAAGTGTTTTAGGAGTAATTTGAGCGATTTTCTTATTTTGGTTATAATTCATGATAGGCCTCCTGGTCATGATAGATTTGTCCTTTTCGCTGGCCAGCTTTGGGACATTCTAATCATACCAAGAGGTCTTTTTGATACTCAAATCTCATTTTCATTCATTACAGGAATGCTGGCCCTTTTCTTGAATAACTCAATTATTCACTTAACAGGTTCTCATTCCACAAGAAAAACCGAAATTCCTCCTTTATTGAGATGAGGTATTTCGGTTTTTATTTTTTATAAACGGTTTAAAATTATTTTAAAGTAACATGTACGACAGTCGTTTCTATTTTTATTCAGCAATCATTTCTTTTAGCACTGAAACCAATTCCTCAATTGAATCTGAATAACGTTGTAATGCAAGTGTATTTAGATCAAGTTGGTATTCTAATCGATCCACAATGCCGTCTCGCATGGAGAGAAATGTAAAACTCTCAATCATTTCACGCATATATTGACTTCTACTCATACCCTTTGCTTTTGCAAGTTCATCCAATTTTTTCACTGCAACAGGCTCAACATTTCTCACGTTAATATCCATAAACACACCTCTTTTTTCTAGCAATTATTTTTTGTTTTTAAAGCACATAATTTTTAAGTACCAGGAAATTAGATAGAAGAGCATAAGGAAAACGTGCTTGCACTTTCGTGACAAGACTAGGCAGAGCCTAGTGTTTTCGTGCTTGCACTATATTAAAGCAATTCCTCAATTTTACGTACCAACCTTTAAAGTAATTCCGCAAAATTGTGTACGACTTTTATAATCAATTCCACAACTTTGCGGATGCATTTTTTCTTATTGCTTAATTTTTCAAATGCCTATTTTGTATGTTTTTTTACCTTTTGTGCTTCAATTCTTTGCTTTACTGCTTGTTCAGCTTCATCTAAAAATGGAGGTTTAAAAAGGTCTGTTGTCGTGAGTGTTTCTTTGTTATCGGCAACGATAAAGCCTTGAAGCAACTCAATTAAAACTTGTGTATTATAATCAGTATGATTAATTGCTAGCAACATCTTTTTTAATTCATTTTGCATGCCACCTTTTACTTCGTGAGCTACCAAATTTGATATAACAGTTAAGTCAAACATACGTTTACTTAAAATTTTATACTGATCAATGATGTGATCTATTGAAGCACCTAGTGTAGAAAGACCACGTTCCTCTTTATATCCCTCTAGGTATTCATGGTTTTCATCACGTAACCTTACACGAATTTCTTTTTTCTTAACGTTCATTGATATATTCCACCTCTTTCACGCTTGTTTTCCCATGCTGTTTTATTCGTTGTAAGCGTTCAGTTTTACTTGTACGATTGAGCTTATACCCTTCATTTTGTTGGGTAACCAACGAATGACTTTCTTCATTCATGTTTGATTGTAGATCAGAACTTTGCTCAATTGTAGAAACATTTTCATTCATGACTGTTGTTTTTTCTAGCCGAATTGTTTTATCGTGAGTACCTGTTTCTGTTACTTGTTGTTGCAAAGTTTCACTCGTTGCAGTTAACTTACTGCCTTCTTCAGTCGTAGAATAGGGAGAAACAAGATCACTTGCATTTGCACCACTAGACGTATTTTTTTGACTTCCGCTAATTACATTTTCATTTGTTGCTAGAGAAGAATTAACGCTTGTTTGCTGCTCAAGTATTACATTTTTATCAACGCTAGATTGAACTGCTAATTGTTCACTTACGTTTGATACTTCCCCCTCCATTTGGGTTTGTGTTGTATCAATATTTGTTGCTACTGGTACACTGCCTTGACTTGTAGAAGAAAGGTGTTCGATACCTTCAACATTTGCCGCAAGTGTAGTTTGACGATTTACTTGCAGACGTTTTCCAGCGTTTGCTTGCGATGAAATGCTTTCAGTTGATTGCAGATTACCTCCGCTTTCTTCTAGAGAAGGTGTTTCTATACCAGTTTGTTGTACCGGTAACAAGTTACCCTGATTTGTAGTTGTGATGTTATCGTTACCTTCAACACTTGTAGCAAACATTCCATTACGACTAGCTTTTAATTGCTTATTCGCAACCCCTTTTGAATTAGCATTTGCATGTTCCGAATGTCCGCCAGTATCCATTTGAAGCGTGTTCGGAAGTTGCGAAGTGTTCGGAACCCCTTCTGAAAGGCTGTCTTGACCGCTTATCATTTTAGATTGTTGTGAGTCCTTCTCCATGCCTCCACCTTGCTTTTGCTCAATGCCCTTGCTTGTTGAGTTAGCTACTAAACCAGTATCAGCTTGTTTCTCATTCCCTTTGTTCTCCAATAGATCTTTAGAATCGTTACTAGAAAAAGGTGAGGGGGGCTGCACTTTTGATAATGGTGATCGGTCATAACTTGCTTTATTATTTGTCCCTAAGTTGCCGTTGCCATTATTACCGCCAAATTTACTTGCTAAGTTAGTCGTACCTTTAGCTAAATTCGCAACACCACCAGCTAAACCTTTTGTCCCTGTATAAGTAGCGTAAGCCCCTGCAAGAACATTCCAACCGGACTTCACGCCCGCATCGATACCGAATAGTCTTTCAACAATATTCGGGCCATCAATTAAAGCGACACTAAAGCCAATTAATGCTATTAAATACGCTAAACCGCTTAAGTTTTCTTCCAAGAATTCCACACCTACCATGTAAATCTTCATGGAAAGGAAAATCATAATAATGACCGTAAAAATGCTGATAATATCTTGTAAAATCTTTTTTGTTTTTTGGCCGTCATGCATATCAACTGGTGCAATGATGGTCGCTAATAAGTTATTAAATGCCAGTTCAAACGATAGACGAGCTAACTTGAAGGAGATTGAGAATAACGTAAAGCCGATAACAACAAGTGTTGTGAGCAATGTAAACCAATCTATGTGGTAACGGTAATAATATTCGTTATCCCAACCAACAAGACCACCCTGATCTAGCTCTATCAAACTGGCTTCACTCGTGTCAGTGTTCCAAGCAATCTTATTACTAGCGATCTCCTTCCCATCGCTGCTTAATTGATAATTATCGGAATCTGACTCTAGTTTTTCTTGAATATCAATGCTAGGGATATATTTAAGCTGTATTGTGTTCTCTGTTTCCAGTTCAGTTGTGGACCACCCTTTTTTATCTAGCAATACAACGTCAGTTAAATTATTTTTTAAAATAGCTTGGCCGATTGTCCCGTTTTCTTCTCCACCATAAAGAGAATCAACTTGAATCGTTTCAATCGCTTCATCTGTAAAATCGTTTACTTTATTGGTTGCAGTAGTAAGTGTTGTGACAATAAATAAAGCTACTACTAAATTGAACACAATCGCTTCTCTATTCGTTTTTTTATGGAATATTAACTGGTAGCCAATAATGAGTAAACTAACCGCTAAAAGCACGGAAAACAGTGGTCTGAAGCTATTTACGAAATTTACATATTCGGGATTTTCAAAGAGTGTTTTGACCAGTAAAACTTCATTAATAATGGCTTCCAAGCCATCAACTAGCATTGATAAACCAACCGCTATTACCCAACCAAGCCAACGGAACATATCCGAAAAGAGATTTGAAAGGTTCAAAAATTCAGAAAACTGATGTAACTTTTCAGCAATTTCCTCTTTACTCATATGCTCACCTCTTATTTAACTTGTTCAACAAATTTATTAAACTGTTCTTTGAAGTCAGGGTTTGTTATATCAATTTTCAATTCTGCTTTAACCACGCCATTTTTCATAAAAGAGATAGCGTTTTTACCAATTTGCCCCAAGTATTTATAGTCTGGTTGCTCGTTAGAGGGAATATCGCTTTGCCCATTGGGCTTGTAAATATCATAAACTAACGCTTCAATCCCGTTTTCTTCTACAAGACGAGTAACCACTTTTAGTTCTTCTGGCTCGTTTGTATGAACATACAAAAAGCCACTGTCATCACCTTCAACAAAACTTGTTAATTCATCTTGTGATAAAGTCATTACACCACCATTAGATCCGCATCCATTCAAAATCACAGAAGCTCCAAAAATTATTATCGCTAACCTTTTCCTCATAAAACCATCTCCTTATCATTCGTTTTACACATACAAGCAATATCACCGATCAATGCACCTCGCCAGTCTGAATCGAATGTGTGACAAATGTATAGTGCTAATACTTCACTATCTGATAAGCGTAATGTTTGATTGATTAACACTTGCTTGTCATTTTCACATTCCGAAATCAATTCAATTAATTCAACTCTTAGTTCTACAACCATTTCACGTAATTCGTCGCTCATTTCATATACCTCCAATTGAGTTTTTTTCTAGTAACTGTACTTAAATCCGTTACTAGAAAAAAGGAATGTCAGATTGTCATTCTCTTTGTCATATCACAATCCCTTATAAACCAAGCTTCAATAACCTAAGTGACATTGTGACAATCTTTATAACACTTTATTTAAAAATAAACCCACGTTGTTGACCATATTGACCAAAGGTAGTTCTTGCTTCTCTTAAATAATCTAGACTTCTTAATATTTGATTGATTTCGGCAGCAGCAGATTTAGACATTTCTGTATTTTTAATCAAACACTCACGCCAAATCTCTAATGCACAAACTTTAGTACGTGCTACTAATGGAGCTGACGGATTTTTATACGATTGATATTTGTAATAAAGCTGACGATTAGGAATTGATAACTCGTACCAATTCTCTAAAATAGGAGTATTTAAAAAAGTCTCTATAACACCTTGTAATCCATTATCTTCTTTATGGTATTCTTGTAACTGCCGAGCCGCTTCCAAAAGCTCTGGCTTATCTAGAAATGTCTTAGCACCATTTTTGTAAAGATATACAGCTTCAGCCCAAACTTGATCTACCTCATGTTGTGTAAATTCTTCAAAAGGGCTCTTACTACGCTTTGTATGATTAACCTCAATTGGTAACCATCGTCGATTACCCGTTTGATCTTTCAAAAACTCAAAATTATTTGTGGTGCCAAAGAAAACACATTTACGTGGAGAACGAATTGGATTACGTCCATACTTCGGTCTATAAACATCTTCTTTAGCAGATATAAACGACTTAATACTTTCTGAATCAGCCGTTTTTAAGGCAGTAAGTTCTGCAAGTTCAATTATCCAGCTGCTGGAAATTTTTATATATGCTTCATCACCTTTAAACGAACTCAAACTTTCATTAAACCATTCCATACCTAACTTTGATAACATTGTTGATTTACCAGCTCCCTGTCCTCCTACAAGAACTAGAACAGTATCATGTTTACACCCTGGCTCCATAATCCGCTTAACACCTGCTACTAAAGACAGTTTGGTAACCTCTTGCACATATTCCGAATTATTAGCTCCAAGATAATCAATAAATAACCTCTCTACTCGCTCTTTTCCATCCCACTGTAATCCGTTTAAATAATCTTTTACAGGATTATATACATTCTCATAAAATTGCTGATCTACAACTTCTTTAATCCGCTTTGATACTGTAATTTCGTAATATCTACCAAAATAGATAAATAATTGTGAATCATCTTCATCTGTCCATAAAATGTTTGTATCGTCTTTTCTTCTCCAAAATGGCCTTTTATTAATTTCTCGTGTTTTAGAGAACTCATTTGTTCGTATAATTTCTTTTAAGTTATTATCCTCTTGAAAAATGGTTAAAATATTTTTGTGACTATTATATACTTTGTCTTTTGCATTCTTATCAAGCATGCTGTAAACTTTAGTTACGATATTTTGATCCATTACTAATTCCTTTCTTAAAGATTAGTAAAGGGACTGTCCTCTAATGTTACAGCATTAGAGGACTTTTTTTATTCCCCTTAAACATAGTGCTCGCCAGCATGTTATTATTTTTTATTACTCTCCAAATACTCATCAATATCCTTCTTACTTAATAATTTCACATTTTCAACTTCAATCATTGGCAACCCATTTTCAATAAACTTTTGGAGCGTATTGAAACTTACACCAATGTATTGAGCAGCTTCTTTCTTATTCATATACGGTTTTAAAGTTGAACCTTCTTGAGCACGTTCAAAGCTTTCCCGAGCCAGTTTGAATAAAAATTGTTGATAGGATTCTAAAAATTCTCTTGGTAGTTGCAGTGGTAAAACTGTAGTGGACTGCATAAAATTACTTCCCCTCCCCTTATAAACAATTATACTTGTTGTTTTAGAACAAGTTTACTTTACATTCAAATGATATTATGTGACATTATATATTGTCAAGAAAAATATAACTATACTTGTTGATTTTAACAAACCATATATGTTAATTTTGGATTGAGGTGATATTAATTGATTAAATTAAATTTAAAACAAATAATGAAAGACCAGAAGTTAACATTAACTGATTTATCCGAACTAACGGGAATATCTACTAACTCTTTAGGTGCTTTATCTAACGGAAAAAGTAACGGTATCCAGTTTCATACTTTAGAGAAAATACTAGATGCTACTGGGTGTCGGGTGGAGGAGTTAATTCACAATGTAGGTTCTTTATATACAATTTCACTACTAGAGGATTCAAATAATTACAGTTCATTCACTAATTTAGAAGCGAAATCGTTTGCGTATAATATTCAATTTAAAAACGAGAATAACGATACAGCTAGTATTCTAAAAATTCAGGTTTCAGCATTATTAAATAAGGTCAATATACCTAAATCTAATATTGATAAAATATCTATTCAGATTTTATTTATGGATTTTGTTCTGGAAAATGAATCTGATAAGGAATTATCTTTCTTTATCAAAAGTGCTGATGATTCCTTAATGACTGCTTTAGCACATCTTATTGCAACAGAGTTATTGTGGAATTATCAAGGCGAAGGAATAAATCACAATTCATGTTTATTATTCAGTTGGTATGGCTTCCCTAATGTTTCTCATAATTGCAATGATATTTTGATAAAACCATTCCCTTATGAGCTTAGTATTTCAGATGGCAACACAACTGAATTAAAATTCGACTATGTTAGTCCATTTATTGCAGATCTTAATTCGTTGACTAGATCTTTTCCTAACATTAAAAATGTCTCACACGATGTTAAAACGAGCAAGACATTGATTTCAATCTATACAAAATAACAATAACTGATCAATATTCCTTTTACATATATTGCTCGCCAGCGTATGGAAGGGAAGAAGAAGAATGACAAAAATTAAATCTTATAAAAAAGACGATGGTAAAACATATTACATGTTTAACATTTACTTAGGTACAGATCCAATTACAGGGAAGAAAAAACGGACAACTCGTCGAGGGTTTACTTCAAAGCAAGAGGCAAAAATTGCACTAAATAGACTGACATTAGAACAAGCTGAAAATGGAATTGCTCATATCAACAACTATTCGTTTGAAGATGTATATAACTTATGGATAGGGCAGCATAAAAAAGAGATACGTATCACAACGTATGAAGCGATCGCCAGTAAATTCAGAGCTCAAATCTTACCTAAATTCGGTAACATAAAAATGAATGCAATTCAGACATTTCACTGTCAACAAGTAATAAATGAATGGTCTGAAACAATGAATACGTTTCACGATTATAAAATCCAGCTTAATCTTGTATTCAAATATGCCTTAAAGCATGGAATCATTGAGAAGAATCCTTTAGACGCCATCTCAATGCCTAAACGGCCTGAAGAGCTTCAGTATCATGAGAAAGAAGAAACCCCTAACTTCTATACTAAAGAGCAATTAGAGGCGTTCCTAGGGCTATTAAAGGCGAAGGAAGATTATAAAGTATATACGATGTTTCGCTTATTAGCATTTAGCGGTTGTCGCAAAGGCGAATTACTATCTTTACATTGGTCAGATATAGATTTTGATAAAGGCGCTATCTCAATCAAGAAAAACCTTGCAGAGTTTAATTCAATGAAGCTGTTACACCAACCTAAAACAATGTCATCACGTCGTACTATTAGTATTGATAGTGGAACATTGGAGGTTTTAAAAAAGTGGAAATTAGAACAATTGGAAGAATACACTAATATCGAACTTAAAGTTCAAACAGATAATAAACAGCCTGTATTCACTCGTTATTATCCAAAAGAGCATGAAATGAACTATATTCGTTTAGCTTTTCCAAACGATAAGCTTCAAAGATTCCTAAATCGACACCCTACATTACCTAAAATTACAGTACATGGGTTTCGTCATACACATGCTTCATTATTATTCGAAGCAGGTTTAGGTATTAAAGAGATTCAAGAACGATTAGGACATAGTGATATTAAAACAACAATGAATATCTATACTCATGTAACACAATCTGTTAAAGATCGTGCAGCTAAAAAGATTGAGGAATTTATGGATTTCTAAAAAGGGTATTCAGTGGGGTATTCAATCTGATTCTCAACATTAAAAAACCCTCTCCCGAAAGTTCGGGAAAGGGTTTGAAAACGTTGATATATAAGCAATATTAACGTTTTGAGAACTGAGGCGCACGACGAGCACCTTTAAGACCTGGTTTTTTACGTTCTTTCATACGTGGGTCACGAGTTAATAATCCCGCGCGCTTTAATGAAGGACGGAATTCTGGATCAGCTTGTAGCAACGCACGTGAGATACCGTGACGGATTGCTCCAGCTTGGCCAGTATAGCCACCTCCGTTAACATTTACAAGCACATCATAGCTACCTAGAGTTTCTGTAGCTACTAGAGGTTGATTAACAACCTCACGTAAAGCTGCGAATGGAATGTATTCTGCCATTTCACGACCATTGATAATAACTTTACCGTCGCCTGGAACTAAACGAACACGTGCAACGGAGCTTTTACGACGACCAGTACCAATATATTGAACTTGTGCCAAGATGATTACCTCCCTTATAAATTATCCGCGAAGTTCGTAAACTTCAGGTTGTTGAGCTTGGTGCGGATGTTCGCTACCAGCATATACGTGCAATTTTTTAAAGATTTGACGACCAAGAGAGTTCTTTGGAAGCATGCCTTTGACAGCTAGCTCAAGCATTCTCTCAGGGTAGTTTGTGCGCATTTCTAAAGCCGTTCTTGTTTTTAAACCACCTGGATGTAAGCTGTGACGATAGTAAATTTTGTCTGTTAATTTTTTACCAGTTAATTCAATCTTTGAAGCATTTAAAATGATCACATGGTCACCAGTGTCAACATGTGGTGTAAAAGTTGGTTTATGTTTACCGCGTAAGATTGCTGCAACTTCAGTAGCAAGACGACCTAATGTTTTGCCTTCAGCATCTACCACGTACCATTTACGCTCAATATTTTGTGCATTTGCCATAAACGTTGTACGCATGAGTTTCCCTCCTAAATAATAACTTGTTTTTTTTCAAAATTATTCATTTCGCATATTTTTATCACAATAAGTTCCGGGGCTTATCGTGGGATTAAAATACATACCATATAATAATATACACTCACATACCTATTGTCAAGAAAATGTTACACCAGGTTTAGTTGTCATTGAAAATCGGAAGCGGTTTGTTCAGATCCGACAAGTATAAGACATAGCCCTAGTAGAACACTTCCCACAGATAGAGCCCTTGAGCCTCTGCCGTCTTTCCCGCCTTCTGTCGATCCTCCTGTGCAATAATTGTCAACATATCCTCCGGCTTACGCAACCCACATCCTACTTCTAAGAGTGTACCCACAAGAATTCGTACCATATTATAAAGAAAACCATCCCCGACAAAACGGAATATGAGTTTATCATCCTCTTCAACGATATCAATGACTCTTAACGTCCTCACACGATCCTTTACTCCCGTTCTGGCTGAACAAAAACTTGTAAAGTCATGTGTACCAACTAAAAGATTAGCAGCCTTCCTCATTTGTTCTACATCAAGCGGATATCCATATTGAAATTGATAATGACGAGTAAAAGGATCCTTAACCTTTGATTTCCGAACAAAGTAACGATATTCCTTGCCCGTAGTTTGATAACGAGCATGGAAGGTTGAATCTTTCTTCTCTACCTTTAAAGCAACAATATCCTCTGGTAAAACGGCCTGAAGAGCCTTCACCCATCTTTCTTCTGTAATCAAAAGGGGTGAATCAAAATGGATAACTTGGCCTTTAGCATGAACTCCTGCATCCGTTCTACCAGACGCAGTAATATGAATAGGACTGCCTTTATGAAGTTTTTTTAAAGCCTCTTCTATTTCACTTTGAACAGTTCGCTTATTTGGCTGTACTTGATAACCTGAAAACAAAGTGCCATCGTAACTAATCGTACATTTATAACGCTGCATGACCCCAGCCCCCGTTACGTTCTGAAAATGACTAATAAGACGGTTACAAAACCTAGTAATAAAAGCATGCCTGTATCAGCAAAACTCCAATTCAATTGACGATACTTTGTTCGTCCCTCACCACCACGGTATCCTCTTGCTTCCATCGCAATAGCCAAATCCTCCGCCCTTTTAAAGGAACTAATAAATAAGGGAATCAGGAGCGGAATAATAGCTTTTAGACGATCCTTAATTGGACCACTAGAGAAATCAACCCCACGGGCAGTTTGGGCCTTCATAATGATGTCTGTTTCCTGCATAAGAGTCGGAATAAAACGCAGTGAGATCGACATCATTAAAGCAAGTTCATGAACGGGGAATTTTACCCTTTTAAGCGGAGCCAGTAAATACTCGATTCCATCCGTAATTTCTATCGGTGTAGTCGTAAGTGTTAATAACGATGTTAACAAAATAAGCAATAAAAACCGCATTGAGATAAAAATACCTTGCCTCATTCCCTCTTCATAAATCTTAAACCAACCCCAATTTATAAGAAGGTCACCTTCTCGTGTGAAAAACAAATGAATAAGCAAGGTAAACAATACAAGCCATAACACAGGAATAAGACCAATAAAAATAAATCGAATGGGTACTTTTGACAATACAAGCATACTAAGTGTATAAGCTAACAAAACCCCATAAGTGAGACCATTATTCGCAAGAAATACAATACAAACAAATAAAAATATAATTAACAATTTTGACCTTGGGTCCATTCGGTGAAGAAGTGATTCAGCAGGTACATAGCGGCCAAAAATCATTTTATCCATCATTTTGGCACACCTCTTTTCAAGCACTCAGTTACAGCCTCTGCTAATTGTTCAGTTGTCAGGCAAATTCGATCTAATTTTACTTGACAGGTTTCTTCAAAATTTTTTTGAAATCGAATAACTTCTGGCACATCTAAACCAAGCTCCAATAACCCTTCAGGAGAAGCAAAAATTTCTTCGGGAGTGCCCTTTTTATATACCTCACCTTTATGCATAATAATAATCTGATCTGCAAAACGTGCGGCATCTTCCATACTATGAGTGACAAGTATGGTCGATAATTTCTTCTCTTTATGAAGTTCATAGAACAAGTTCATAATTTCTTTTCGCCCTCGAGGATCTAGACCTGCCGTGGGTTCATCTAAAACAATAACATCAGGTTCCATGGCCAAGACGCCTGCTATGGCTACTCTTCTCATCTGTCCACCAGAAAGGTCAAAAGGCGATCTTTGTAGGAACTCTTCCGATAGTCCAACCTGCTTAATCGCTATTTTTGCCCTTTTTTTTGCTTCTTCCTCTGTTACACCAAAATTCATCGGACCAAAACAAATATCCTTTTCAATGGTTTCTTCAAATAGCTGATGTTCTGGAAACTGAAAAACAATCCCTACCTTTTGTCTAACCCTTTTTAGATTCTTTTGCTTTTGCCCAGCAATGATTTCAGTATCACCAATCACGATTTTCCCTTTTGTAGGTTTTAAAAGAGCATTTAAATGTTGTAGGATGGTTGATTTTCCTGAACCGGTATGACCAATAATCGCAAAATAAGCACCTTCAGGGATATCAAATGATACGTCCCTTAGGGCAAGTCGTTCAAACGGAGTATTTGCCTGATAACGATATTCTACCTGTTGAAGTAAGATGTCCATAAATCTGCCACCAACTCTTCTTCTGATAAATAGGGTTTTACAATCTTTACACCCTTTTCTTTTAGTAACTTACCCATTTTTACAGGAAATGGAATATCTAAGCCAAGATCAACTAACTCCTTATCCAAATGAAAAATCTCTTCTGGAGTACCTTCTTGATAGAGTTTGCCTTCATTCATAATAATGATTCGATCAGCCCTTGCTGCTTCTTCTAAATCGTGCGTAATTGAGATCACAGTTAAATGATGATCTGCCTTTAGTTCTCTTACTATATTCAAAACCTCTTCCCGTCCCCTTGGATCAAGCATTGAAGTCGCTTCATCCAAAATAATAATCGCCGGACGAAGAGCGATGACTCCTGCGATGGCGACCCTTTGTTTCTGGCCTCCGGAAAGATTATGTGGCTCTTGATTCAGAAAAGAATCCATTTGAACTTTTTCAAGAGAACCTATAACTTGATCAACCATTTGCTCTCTAGGTATTCCATTGTTTTCTAAAGCAAAGGCAACATCATCTTGAACAGTCGCTCCGACAAATTGGTTATCAGGGTTTTGAAACACCATACCTACTTGTCTTCGCACCTGCCAAACCGTTTCCTCATTTAATGAAATTCCACAAACTGTAATATTTCCCTTCTGTGGAAATTGAAGTCCATTTAGAAGCTTAGCTAACGTTGACTTTCCAGAACCATTGTGCCCTACTATGGCTAACCATTCTCCTTCATAGATGTTCAAAGAAATATCTTCAAGTGCAAAAGATATTTGATCTTCATATTGATAGGAAATACCTTCCAATTGAATAAGCGACTTTCGCATCCTAGCCCTCCTCTAAAACCTGCTATCCGATAGTTGATAAAAAAAATACCCGCCTTTTGGCGAGCTTTGATATTACGAAGCAACTGGAATGCTGATATACACGTTTATGAGCTGAGTACTTTTTGCAAAAGCACCTATTTAAATACCGCGTGCTAATCTGCTAACTTACATTGCTTCCGTAATCATTGCTCTTTATTAAAGCAGAAGTTAGCGCAAAAAAGCCTGCGTCTCTTCACATGGGATATAAACCCAATCAAATAAGTGAAAAGACGCATGAGCTAGACGAGACATGCTATCACTGTATCATGCATGATACAGGAGCTACTGAACGTAGTAAATGTTTAGGGCACCATCCATAGAATAATATAGAGGAGCATGCTCATCGTAACGCTCTTTTTTGGCTTGGTGAGAATTTAATCTCCCCTTGATGTTTTTGAAAAAAGGGCAACGAACAAGTTCAATTCAAAACTGTCCTTTGCCCTTGTTGTTCATTTCCCTATTATACTAATTCAATGATAACCATTGGCGCGCCGTCTCCACGACGAGGTCCAAGTTTCATGATACGAGTATATCCACCTTGACGTTCTTCATAACGTGGTGCAATATCACTAAACAATTTTTGAACAGCATCTTGGTTTGTTTCAGCATTTGCTACCTCATTACGAATATAAGCAGACGCTTGACGACGAGCATGTATATCTCCACGCTTACCAAGTGTAATCATTTTTTCAACAACTGAGCGAAGCTCTTTTGCACGTGTTTCAGTTGTTTGAATACGTTCGTTTATAATTAAATCTGTAGCTAAATCGCGTAGCATTGCCTTACGTTGCGAGCTAGTACGTCCTAACTTTCTGTATCCCATGAAAGTTTCCCTCCTTTGTTGAAGTCTTCTTTTTAGTGGTAGTGCTAACCGCAGAAAAATGTCTAGTTAATTCAGATTAACTAGTCAGTCATCCTTCCGTAAGCCTAACCCTAATTCTTCTAGTTTGTGTTTTACTTCTTCAAGAGATTTTCTACCTAAATTACGCACTTTCATCATATCTTCTTCAGTCTTATTAGCTAATTCCTGAACAGTATTGATGCCTGCACGCTTTAAGCAGTTGTACGAACGAACAGAAAGATCCAATTCTTCAATTGTCATTTCAAGAACTTTTTCTTTTTGATCTTCTTCTTTTTCAACCATAATCTCCGCATTTTGAGCTTCATCTGTTAAGCCCACAAAGATATTTAAATGTTCATTTAAAATCTTTGCTCCAAGAGCAATTGCATCTTGCGGACCTGTACTACCATCTGTCCAAACATCAAATGTTAACTTATCAAAGTTAGTCAATTGACCAACGCGTGTATTTTCCACCTGATAGGAGACACGTGAAACTGGAGTGTAAATAGAATCGATAGGAATTACACCGATTGGCTGGTCTTCCCGTTTGTTTTGGTCTGCAGGAGTATATCCACGCCCACGACGAGCAGTTAACCGCATACGTAAATGACCATTTGTACCAAGCGTTGCAATATGAAGATCAGGATTTAGGACCTCAACATCACTATCGTGTGTCACATCCGAAGCTTTCACAACACCTTCACCTTGCACATCAATTTCTAGAGTCTTTTCTTCATCAGAATAGATTTTTAGCGCCATTTTTTTTATGTTTAAAATGATTGACGTAACATCTTCTACTACACCTTCAATGGTAGAGAACTCATGAAGAACTCCGTCAATCTGAATGGATGTAACAGCGGCACCTGGGAGTGAGGATAGTAGAATACGACGTAAGGAGTTACCCAAAGTAGTACCATATCCACGCTCAAGTGGCTCCACGACGAACTTACCGTACTTAGTATCATCGCTGACCTCAATCGTTTCGATTTTTGGTTTTTCTATTTCGATCATCAAAATATACCCTCCTTCAAAACGTCGAAACCCCGGCTAGACCTCTAACCGAAATTCCCCCAGTATACATTCCCATTTGTGCAAACAACTGGAATAATAATTCTGTATAAGTTTTTTGTATCATAACCCATTATAGACAAGGTTACAAAATCTATACAGAAAAATTATACGCGACGACGTTTAGGTGGACGGCAACCATTATGAGGGACAGGAGTTACGTCTTTAATTGCAGTCACTTCCAAACCAGCAGCTTGAAGAGCACGAATCGCTGCTTCACGACCTGCGCCTGGTCCTTTAACAGTTACTTCCAAAGTTTTCATTCCATGTTCCATTGAAGTTTTTGCTGCAGTTTCTGCTGCCATTTGAGCTGCAAATGGAGTTGATTTACGAGAACCTTTAAAGCCTAACGAACCAGCGCTTGACCATGCAAGAGCATTCCCGTGAACGTCAGTGATTGTAACAATTGTGTTATTAAAAGTTGAACGAATATGTGCAACTCCTGCTTCAATATTCTTTTTCACACGACGTTTGCGTGTATTTGTTTTACGTGCCATTTATAGTACCTCCTTTACTGACCTATTTCTTCTTGTTCGCTACAGTCTTACGAGGACCTTTGCGTGTACGAGCATTGTTTTTAGTATTTTGTCCACGAACAGGTAAACCACGACGGTGACGTAATCCGCGGTAACACCCAATTTCCATTAAGCGTTTAATGTTAAGAGAAATTTCACGACGAAGGTCACCTTCGACTTTCAACTTATCAATAATCTCACGGATTTTGTTTAGTTCGTCTTCTGTTAAATCGCGAACGCGAGTGTTTTCAGAAACACCTGCTTCAGCTAATATTTGTTGAGCGGTATTTTTTCCAATACCATAAATATAAGTTAATGAGATAACAATTCGTTTTTCACGTGGAATATCTACACCAGCAATACGTGCCATTTAAAATAAGCACCTCCTTCTTATTAACCTTGTTTTTGTTTATGTTTAGGGTTTTCGCAGATAACCATGACTTTACCTTTTCTGCGGATAACTTTACATTTCTCGCAGATCGGCTTTACTGATGGTCTTACTTTCATTATCCTAACCTCCTTAATAGTACGGAGTGCAATGAGATTTATTTAAAACGGTAAGTGATTCTTCCGCGAGTCAAATCATATGGAGAAAGTTCAACAGTTACTTTATCACCAGGTAGAATGCGGATAAAGTGCATTCTAATTTTCCCTGATACATGAGCTAATACTGAATGACCATTTTCCAACTCTACCTTAAACATTGCGTTCGGCAAAGTTTCCAAAACCGTACCTTCTATCTCAATTACATCGTCTTTCGCCATCGAACACGAACTCCCTTCTTATTTCAAAATGTATCTTACTTCAAGGCTTTATATCCTAATGCGCTGCTCTAATAGAACTTTCATCGAACCTTTGTAAGTCTTGCCCAATATTAAGTCCCACATACTCGTGCGCAATGGATAAGCCGTTTGATTCTGTATACGATTGAATTGCGTGGGAGATGTTCGATAAACGTTCACCTAGTAGCTGGGTTTTACAAAGGATCATTCATGTAAGCTCCCGAGTAATTTATCGAGGTCAGCAAAAACATTACGAATATCCTGTTGACCATTGATATTTCGTAAATATCCTTTTGTTTCATAAAAATCAAGCAATGGCTTCGTCTGCTTTAGATTCACTTCTAAGCGGTTTTGAACCGTCTCTTCGTTATCATCAGCACGTTGATATAACTCTCCACCACAGCGATCACATACACCTTCTTGAGCAGGTGGGTTAAAAACAAGATGATAGGTAGCACCACAAGATTTACAAATACGTCTGCCTGTTAAGCGTTCCATTAAAATATCTTGGTTTACATCAATGTTTATAACAAAATTGATCTGTTTGTTCAAGTCAGAAAGTATACTTTCAAGAGCGTCTGCCTGAGCAACTGTTCTTGGAAAGCCATCAAGTAAAAACCCTTGATTACAATCCTCTTTACTTAATCGTTCGCGTACAATTCCGATTGTCACTTCATCAGGGACAAGATTCCCTTCATCCATAAAGGATTTCGCTTGTAAACCTAAATCAGTTCCTTCTTTGATGGCTGCACGGAACATATCCCCAGTAGAAATATGTGGAATGCCGTATTTTTCAACGATTCTCTCAGCTTGTGTACCTTTTCCGGCACCAGGGAGCCCCATTAATACTAAATTCACGTGTATTCCCCCCTCGTTAAACTAAGTTTTAGGAACGACAGAGTACCAAGAGTCTCAAGGCCTCATGCCCATAAACTAGTTATTTTATAAACCCTTTATAATGACGTTTGACTAATTGTGCTTCCAATTGCTTCATTGTTTCAAGAGCAACACCTATAACAATAAGTAAACTAGTCCCGCCGATTTGTGCTGACTGTGGAAGCCCGGCAACCTTTGTGAAGAACACTGGCAGTATAGCTATCACAGTTAAGAATATGGAACCTACAAAAGTTAAACGGTATAGGGTACGAGTTAAATATTCTTGTGTATTTATACCTGGTCGAATACCTGGTATATATCCACCCTGTTTCTTCAAGTTTTCAGCTACTTGTTCAGGGTTTACTTGTATAAAAGCATAGAAGTAAGTAAACGCAATAATCAATACTCCATACACAACCATTCCAATAGGATTCGTATAATCAAATACCTTTTGGATCCAAAGCGTCACATCATTTTGTTCAAAAAATGAAGCAATCGTCCTCGGTGTCACAATGAATGAAACGGCAAAGATAACCGGGATAACTCCTGCTGCATTTACTTTTAACGGTAGGTGAGTAGATTGACCTCCTGTAGGATTACGACCAGCTACCATACGTTTAGCATATTGAATTGGAATCTTTCTCAATGCTTCCTGAACAAAAATAACACCTACAACAATTGCAATAATAGCAATAACAATTAGCAATACCGTTATGATACGAATAAATAAATCATCACCGACATTTTCAAATTGTTGTGCATAGATTTGATTGACTATCGTTGGAATTCCTGCAACAATCCCAGCAAAGATGATAATAGAAATACCATTTCCAACACCCTTTGAAGTGATTTGTTCACCTAACCACATAAGAAAAGCAGTTCCACCGGTTAGTACAACAGCAATTAATAGGTATGTGCCGATACTTGGATTTTGAATTAACAGTCCACCAGCCATATTATTAAAGCCATATGACATTCCTAATGCCTGAATAAAACCAAGCACAATGGTAAAGTATCGTGTAAATTGGGTTAGTTTGCGACGTCCAACTTCCCCTTGTTTTGACCATTCTGTAAATTTAGGCACAACATCCATCTGCAATAATTGCACAATAATAGATGCTGTGATATATGGCATAATGCCCATTGCAAGGATGGAGAAGTTATTTAATGCTCCTCCAGCAAATGTATTCAGTACTCCAAACACACTAAGCTGATCTTGAGCAGCAAGGAACTCTGCATTCACATTCGGTACAGGGATAAATGTACCGATGCGAAATACGATCATCATTAATAGGGTGAATATAATTTTTCGTCTGATATCACCCACGCGCAATAAATTGGAGATTGTCTGAAACATTAAATCACCTCAGCATTACCGCCGGCAGCTTCGATTGACTCTTTTGCAGCAGAGGAGAATTTATGAGCCTTTACAGATAGTTTTTTCTCAATAGTACCTTTTGCTAGTATTTTAATACCAGCTTTTTCGTTACTAACCACACCTGTTTCGATTAACAGTTCTGGAGTAACTTCAGTTCCCTCTTCAAAACGATTAAGCGTATCAAGGTTAACAATCGCATATTCTTTACGGTTAATGTTTGTAAAACCACGTTTAGGTAAACGACGGAATAAAGGAGTTTGACCACCCTCGAATCCTGGGCGAACACCGCCACCAGAACGAGCGTTTTGTCCCTTATGACCCTTACCAGCAGTTTTACCATTTCCAGAACCGATACCGCGACCTTTACGCTTTCGATCATGACGAGAACCCTCTGCAGGTTTTAATTCATGAAGTTTCATATTGGCACCTCCTTATTTTTTAAGAAGAATGATATTAGTTTTCTTTAACAGTTACTAAGTGAGCAACTTTGTTAATCATTCCGCGAATTGCAGGATTGTCCTGCTGCTCAACAGTTTGGTTTAATTTACGCAAACCAAGAGCTATAACTGTTTTACGTTGGTCTTGTGGGCGACCAATGACACTGCGAGTGAGGGTAATTTGTAATTTATTAGCCATTTGATTTCCCTCCTTATCCTAACAGTTCTTCTACTGACTTACCACGTAATTTTGCTACGTCTTCAGCACGTTTTAATTGTTTTAATCCATCTAAAGTTGCACGCACCATGTTAATTGGTGTGTTTGTACCTAAAGATTTAGATAAAATGTCACCTACACCAGCCAATTCAAGTACAGCACGAACTGGTCCACCTGAGATAACTCCAGTACCTTCATATGCAGGCTTCAGAAGAATTTCACCAGCACCGAAATGTCCGATTACTTCATGAGGAATCGTAGTACCAACCATAGGTACTTCAATGAGATTTTTCTTTGCATCTTCAATTGCTTTACGGATTGCATCAGGAACTTCTTGTGCTTTTCCTGTACCGAAGCCAACGTGGCCGTTTTTATCGCCTACTACTACAAGAGCAGTAAAACGGAAACGACGTCCACCTTTAACTACTTTCGCTACGCGGTTAACCGTAACTACGCGTTCTTCTAGTTCAAGTTTGTTTGGATCAATACGACGCATCTTTTTATGTCCCTCCTTTATCTATTAAAATTCTAAACCATTTTCGCGGGCAGCATCTGCTAACGCTTGTATACGTCCATGATAGAGGTATCCTCCACGGTCAAAAACAACAGATTTAATACCTTTTTCAACTGCACGTTTTGCTACAAGTTCTCCGACCTTAACAGCAGCATCCACATTGCTTGAAGATTCAACGCTAACGTCTTTATCTAATGTAGAAGCACTCGCTAAAGTAACTCCATTTACATCATCAATGAGTTGCGCATAAATGTGCTTGTTTGAGCGAAACACATTTAAACGAGGACGAGATTCAGTCCCACTAAGTTTAGAACGCACACGTGCGTGTCTTTTCTTACGGACTTCATTTTTGTCAGCCTTCGTAATCATTTAGGTCACTCCTTTCGTTTACCTATGCGGCATTACTTACCTGTTTTACCTTCTTTACGACGAACATATTCACCTTCATAACGGATTCCTTTACCTTTATACGGTTCAGGAGGACGAACGTCACGAATATTAGCAGCTAGTGCACCGACGCGCTCTTTGTTAATACCTTTTACGATTAGCTTTGTATTAGCTGGTACTTCAACTTCAATACCTTCTTCAGGTGTAATCTCAACAGGGTGAGAGTAACCAACATTCAATATAAGTTTATTACCTTGTTTTTGAGCACGGTAACCGACACCGATTAACTCAAGACCTTTTTCAAATCCTTTTGATACACCTTCAACCATATTGGAAAGCAACGCGCGAGTTGTTCCGTGCAATGCACGATGATCTTTCGCATCAGAGGGACGAGATACTGTAATAATATTCTCTTCCACTTTGATTTCGATATCAGGATTAAATGAACGAGTTAGTTCACCTTTAGGACCTTTAACCGTCACAGTGTTATTGTTATCGATTGTAAGCGTTACACCAGATGGAATTTCGATTGGCTTTTTACCTATACGAGACATTTATTGCACCTCCATTCATTAAAAACTTTATTACCAAACGTATGCTAATACTTCTCCGCCGACTTGTTTTGCACGAGCCTCTTTGTCTGTAAGAACTCCTTGAGAAGTAGATACTAATGCGACGCCTAGTCCGTTTAATACGCGCGGTACTTCGTTTGATTTCGCATATACACGAAGACCTGGTTTACTAATACGTTTAAGACCTGTAATGACGCGCTCATTGCTAGAACCGTATTTTAAGAAAATGCGGATAATACCTTGTTTATTATCTTCGATATATTCAACGTCACGAATGAAACCTTCACGCTTTAAAATTTCAGCAATCTCTTTTTTCATATTAGAAGCAGGAACTTCTAATTTTTCGTGACGAACCATATTTGCATTACGAATACGTGTAAGCAAATCTGCAATTGGATCTGTCATGACCATTGATTTTACCTCCTTCCCAAATATGGGTTTTACCAGCTAGCTTTTTTAACACCAGGAATTTGTCCTTTGTATGCTAATTCACGGAAACAAATTCGGCAAAGCTTAAATTTACGATATACAGAATGTGGACGACCACAACGTTCGCAGCGTGTGTATTCTTGTACTTTAAATTTTGAAGTGCGTTTTTGTTTCGCAATCATTGACTTTTTAGCCACGTTTTCGCCTCCCTCTATTTAAAGATTACTTTTGGAATGGCATTCCGAACTGAGTTAGAAGTTCACGTGCTTCTTCATCAGTATTCGCTGTCGTTACAATAACGATATCCATACCACGTACTTTACTTACTTTATCGTAATCAATTTCTGGGAAAATCAATTGTTCCCTAACTCCAAGTGTATAATTTCCACGTCCATCAAAGGATTTTTTAGAAATTCCACGGAAGTCACGTACACGCGGTAGAGAAACTGATACTAATTTATCAAAGAATTCGTACATACGCTCACCACGAAGAGTTACTTTCGCACCGATCGGCATTCCTTCACGAAGACGGAAACCAGCGATAGACTTCTTCGCACGAGTAACAACAGGCTTTTGACCTGTGATTAATGCAAGTTCTTCTACAGCATTATCCAGAACTTTTGCATTTTGCACAGCATCACCAATTCCCATGTTGATAACGATTTTCTCAATTTTTGGTACTTCCATAATTGATTTATAATTAAACTTGCCCATTAGAGCAGGAGTAATGTCTTTAACAAATTTTTCTTTTAGGCGGCTCATTCATTGTACCTCCCTTCTTCTTTTGACTATTTATCTAGAACTTCACCTGATTTTTTTGCTATGCGTACTCTTTTGCCGTCAACCACTTTTATACCTACACGAGTTGGTTCTCCGGTCTTTGGATCGATAGGCATAACGTTTGATACATGAATAGGTGCTTCCTGGCTAAAGATTCCACCTTGTGGATTCATTTGAGATGGCTTAGAGTGTTTCTTTACAATGTTCACACCTTCTACGAGAACACGGCTATTCTTAGGAAAAGAAGCAAGAATGACACCTGTTTTGCCTTTATCTTTACCAGAGATGACCATAACTTTGTCACCTTTTTTTACATGCATCTGTTTGCACCTCCTTAAAGGCAGTAATTTTTAAATTATAATACTTCTGGAGCTAGAGAAACGATTTTCATGAAATTGCTATCACGTAATTCACGTGCAACTGGTCCGAAAATACGAGTTCCACGAGGACTCTTATCGTCACGGATAATTACACATGCGTTTTCATCAAAACGAATGTAAGTACCGTCATTACGACGCATACCGAACTTTGTGCGTACAACTACAGCTTTAACTACATCGCCTTTTTTAACAACGCCACCTGGTGTTGCTTGTTTTACTGTACAAACAATAACGTCACCGATATTAGCTGTTTTACGACCAGAACCACCTAGAACTTTAATGGTTAATACCTCACGGGCACCAGAATTGTCAGCAACTTTTAAACGTGTTTCTTGTTGAATCATGTGTATAACCTCCCTTCGGGATCATGCATATCCGATCAATTAAATAATAACTGCTTCTTCCACTACTTCTACTAGACGGAAACGCTTAGTAGCAGAAAGCGGACGAGTTTCCATAATGCGAACGATATCGCCAATTTTTGCTTGGTTTTGCTCATCATGAGCTTTGAACTTTTTAGAGTACTTTACGCGCTTACCATACAATGGATGCTTTTTATGTGTTTCAACAACTACAGTAATGGTCTTATCCATTTTATCAGAAACAACACGTCCAGTGTAAACTTTGCGTTGGTTACGTTCACTCATTTATGAACCTCCTCTCGATTTATCGATTGTTAACGCCGATCTCTCTTTCACGAATCACTGTTTTCATGCGAGCTATCGCTTTGCGCACTTCACGAATACGAGCTGTGTTTTCAAGTTGTCCAGTCGCCAATTGAAAGCGTAGGTTGAAAAGCTCTTCTTTTAATGATTTTACTTTTTGTTCGATTTCTGCAGTGGTAAGGTCACGAATTTCATTAGCTTTCATTTGATTCACCACCAATTTCTTCTCGTTTTACAAACTTACATTTAACTGGAAGTTTGTGTGCGGCAAGTCGTAATGCTTCACGTGCAATTTCCTCAGAAACTCCTGCGATTTCAAACATTACTTTACCAGGTTTAACAACTGCTACCCATCCTTCAGGAGCACCTTTACCGGAACCCATCCGAACTTCTAAAGGCTTAGCAGTGTAAGGTTTATGTGGGAATATTTGAATCCATACCTTACCACCACGTTTCATATAACGTGTCATAGCGATACGGGCAGATTCAATTTGGCGGTTTGTAATCCATGATGCTTCAGTAGCTTGAAGACCAAATTCGCCGAAATTTACAGTAGTACCACCTTTTGATTGACCGCGCATTTTTCCACGGTGTACACGACGATACTTTACACGTTTTGGCAATAACATAATTATTTGCCTCCTTCCTCAGTTTTCTTCTTAGTAGGAAGGACTTCTCCACGGTAGATCCACACTTTTACGCCAAGTTTACCATAAGTAGTATCAGCTTCTGCATGAGCATAATCGATGTCTGCACGTAGAGTATGAAGTGGAACTGTTCCTTCACTATAAGACTCAGAACGAGCGATGTCTGCACCACCTAAACGACCGGATACCATTGTTTTGATACCTTTTGCACCAGAGCGCATCGCACGTTGAATAACTTGTTTTTGAGCACGACGAAATGATACACGGTTTTCTAATTGACGAGCAATGTTTTCCGCAACCAATTTCGCATCAACGTCAGCTTTTTTAATTTCAAGTATATTAATGTGAACACGTTTCCCAGTAAGTGAATTTAATGCTTTACGTAAAGCTTCAACTTCCGTTCCGCCTTTACCAATTACCATACCAGGTTTAGCAGTATGAACAGTAACATTTAAACGGTTAGCTGCACGTTCGATTTCAACTTTAGAAACAGAAGAGTCTTTTAAACGTTTCGCAATATACTCACGTACTTTTAGGTCTTCGTGTAATAGATCAGCATAGTCTTTTCCTGCATACCATCTAGATTCCCAATCACGGATAACCCCGATACGCAAACCGACTGGATTTACTTTTTGACCCACTAACTACCCCTCCTTCTTTTCTGATAAAACGATTGTAATATGACTAGTGCGTTTATTAATTTGGCTAGCGCGACCTTGTGCACGAGGACGGAAACGTTTCATTGTTGGTCCTTCGTCTACAAAAGCTTGGGCAACAACTAAATTATTAACGTCCATTTCATAGTTGTGCTCAGCGTTCGCTACAGCAGAATTCAATACTTTTTCTATGATTGGAGAAGCAGCCTTTGGTGTAAGTTTTAAAATGGCTACTGCTTCGCCAATTTGCTTTCCTCGAATTAAATCTGCGACTAAACGAGCTTTACGAGGAGCAATACGAACTGTTCTTGCAACAGCTTTAGCTTGCATATAAATGCCCTCCTCTCATTAACGTCTTGTTTTCTTATCGTCATTTCCATGGCCTTTGTATGCACGACTTGGAGCAAATTCTCCAAGTTTGTGGCCTACCATGTCTTCAGTAACATATACAGGCACATGTTTACGACCATCATAAACTGCAATTGTATGTCCAATAAATTGTGGGAAAATTGTTGAACGTCTTGACCAAGTTTTTATAACCTGCTTGCTATTTGTTTCACTTAATTTCTCAACCTTTGTCATTAAATGTTCATCAACAAAAGGTCCTTTTTTTAAGCTGCGACCCATAATTGAACCTCCCTTCGTGATTGCTCTACGGCTCTTCCTTTGAACCGTAGTACAATCTCGTTATTTTTTACGACGACGAACAATAAATTTATCTGATTTATTATTCTTCTTACGAGTTTTGTAACCAAGAGTTGGTTTACCCCAAGGAGTCATAGGAGACTTACGTCCAATTGGCGAGCGTCCTTCACCACCACCGTGTGGGTGATCGTTAGGGTTCATAACAGATCCACGTACTGTAGGGCGTTTGCCTAACCAACGAGAACGACCTGCTTTACCAATATTAATAAGTTCATGTTGTTCATTCCCTACTTGACCTACTGTTGCACGACAAGTAGCTAAAATCATACGAACTTCTCCTGAATTCAAACGAACAAGTACATATTTACCCTCTTTACCAAGAACCTGTGCTGAAGTACCTGCAGAACGTACTAATTGTCCGCCCTTTCCAGGTTTTAACTCGATATTATGGATAACTGTACCTACTGGAATATTCACTAACGGAAGTGCATTTCCTACTTTAATGTCTGCCTCTGGGCCGGACATTACCTCTAAACCTACTGTAAGGTTCTTGGGAGCTAGGATATAACGCTTCTCTCCATCTACATAATTGATTAATGCAATATTTGCAGAACGGTTTGGATCATATTCTATTGTGGCAACGCGTCCTGGAATGCCATCTTTATCGCGTTTAAAATCGATAATACGATATTGACGCTTATGGCCACCACCTTGATGACGAACTGTGATTTTACCTTGGTTGTTACGGCCGCCTTTACGATGCACTGGAGCAAGTAAGGATTTCTCTGGTGTGCTTGTAGTGATTTCAGCAAAGTCAGATGAAGTCATATTGCGTCGACCGTTACTGGTAGGTTTATACTTTTTAATCGCCATTTCATTTCCCTCCTCTTCTTATTTAGATTTTATGCTTCAAAAATTTCGATTTCTTTACTGTCGGCTGTTAGTTTAACAATCGCTTTACGACGTTTGTTTGTGTAACCACCGAATTTACCCATACGCTTGAACTTACCTTTGTAGTTCATGATGTTAACTTTATCAACTTTTACACTGAAAATTTCTTCTACAGCGTCTTTTACTTGAGTTTTGTTAGCTCTAACATCAACATCAAAAGTATATTTTTTATCGGCCATTAAATCAGTAGAACGTTCAGTGATAACGGGGCGCTTAATGATATCGCGTGCATCCATTATGCAAGCACCTCCTCTACTTTTTCAACTGCAGCTTTTGTCATGATTAAACGGTCATGATTCAAAACATCTAAAACGTTAATGCCTTCAGCAGTAAGTACTGTTACACCAGGAAGATTACGAGCAGATAACGCTACATTTTCATCAAGGTCTGCAGTAACGATTAATGTTTTAGAATCAACAGAAAGTGCCTTTAGCACATCTTTAAATTCTTTTGTTTTTGGAGCATCGAAAGCCAGGCTTTCTAATACCAAGATGTTCTCATCTACTACTTTAGATGATAACGCAGATTTAATCGCTAAGCGACGAACTTTTTTTGGTAATTTATAGCTATAGCTACGTGGTGTTGGTCCAAATACAGTTCCGCCTCCACGCCATTGTGGTGATCTAATGGAACCTTGGCGCGCACGACCAGTTCCTTTTTGACGCCATGGTTTACGTCCACCACCAGCTACTTCAGAACGTACTTTTGTTTTATGTGTTCCTTGACGCAAAGATGCTCTTTGCATAACAACCGCTTCAAATAGTACATGTTGGTTTGGTTCAATCCCAAATACAGATTCATTAAGCTCGATTTCACTTACTTTTGAACCGCTTTGGTTAAATAAATCAACTTTCGGCATTCTCATTTCCTCCTTTCCGACTTAATTAGTTCCCTTTAATCGCACTTTTAATTTTCAGCAATGCTTTTCTAGCACCAGGAACATTACCTTTAATTAATAGTAGGTTACGATCAGCGTCGATTTTCACAATTTCAAGATTCTGAACTGTTACTTGCTCTCCACCCATACGACCAGGTAATAATTTGCCTTTGAATACACGGTTTGGAGCTACAGGCCCCATTGAACCTGGGCGACGATGATAACGAGATCCGTGAGCCATTGGTCCACGAGATTGTCCGTGGCGCTTAATTGCACCTTGGAAACCTTTACCTTTCGATACACCTGTTACATCTATTACATCGCCTTCTGCAAATATATCAACTTTGACTTCTTGACCAACTTCATATACTTCTAAGTCAACCCCGCGGAATTCGCGAACGAAGCGCTTAGGAGCAGTATTCGCTTTAGAAACGTGTCCCTTTTCAGGTTTATTAGACAGCTTTTCACGTTTGTCTTCAAAACCTAATTGAATCGCTTCATAACCATCAGTTTCACCTGATTTCTTTTGAAGAACAATATTATTTCCAGCTTCAACAACAGTTACTGGAATTAAATCACCATTTTCTGCAAATACTTGAGTCATACCGATCTTTCTTCCTAAGATTCCTTTGGTCATTTCAGTCACACCTCCTAATTTGTATTTTATTTCATTTTATTAGATTAAAGTTTAATTTCGATATCAACGCCAGATGGTAAATCTAAACGCATTAATGAATCGACTGTTTGTGGTGTTGGATTAATAATATCAATCAAACGTTTATGTGTACGCATCTCAAATTGCTCACGAGAATCTTTGTACTTGTGTACCGCACGTAAGATCGTATAAACTGATTTCTCAGTTGGTAGTGGAATCGGGCCTGATACAGCTGCACCAGAACGCTTCGCAGTTTCCACAATCTTTTCAGAAGATTGATCAAGAATTCTATGATCATATGCTTTAAGACGTATACGAATTTTTTGTTTTGCCATTATTTTCCCTCCTTTTCGCCTATATTAGAATAGACATTCTCCGTGGAAATCTCCCGCACACTCGCCATGGCAAAGCGGCCGGGTGTGTCAGCAACCTCCCACATCATCGCAGTCAAAGACCAACATTGTCTATTATACAATAAAACATCATAAAAAAGCAACATAAAATATAATGTTTTTTTCCATGTCTTGAACACTTTTTCTATTATAATTGTTTCATAACTAAAGATCAAGTTTTATTTGTTTATATGTCTTTTATTTTGCATACCAGTTTTTCACTGCAGATCTTGATTCGAGAAACAAACTCTACTATGAAAGCAAAAATAAAAAGCAGATGAGTCGTCACTCATCTGCTTTTTATTTAAATAATTATTCAGAGATTGTAGCAACAGATCCAGCGCCTACTGTACGGCCACCTTCACGAATTGAGAACTTAGTACCTTCTTCGATAGCGATTGGAGCAATAAGCTCAACCGTCATTTCGATGTTATCTCCAGGCATTACCATTTCAACGCCTTCAGGAAGATTACAAATACCTGTTACATCAGTTGTACGGAAGTAGAACTGAGGACGGTAGTTTGTGAAGAATGGAGTATGACGTCCACCTTCTTCTTTAGATAAAACGTAAACTTGAGCTTTAAATTTTGTGTGCGGTGTAATCGAACCTGGCTTTGCTAAAACTTGACCACGTTGGATTTCTTCACGAGCAACTCCACGAAGAAGTGCACCAATGTTATCTCCAGCTTCTGCATAGTCAAGTAACTTACGGAACATTTCAACACCTGTTACAGTAGTTGCTTTAGGCTCTTCAGTTAAACCGATGATTTCGATTGAGTCACCAACGTTAACTTGTCCACGCTCAACACGACCTGTAGCAACAGTTCCACGACCAGTGATTGAGAATACATCCTCAACTGGCATCATGAATGGTTTGTCAGTGTCACGAGTTGGGTTTGGAATATACTCATCAACAGCAGCCATAAGTTCAAGAACTTTTTCTTCCCATTCTGCTTCACCTTCAAGCGCCTTAAGAGCAGAACCTTTGATAACAGGAATGTCATCACCAGGGAAATCATATTCAGAAAGAAGATCACGAATTTCCATTTCAACTAATTCAAGTAGTTCTTCATCATCTACCATGTCACATTTGTTCATGAATACAACTAGGTAAGGAACACCTACTTGACGAGAAAGAAGAATGTGCTCACGAGTTTGTGGCATTGGGCCATCAGCAGCAGAAACTACTAGGATGCCGCCATCCATTTGTGCTGCACCAGTAATCATGTTTTTAACATAGTCAGCATGTCCTGGGCAGTCTACGTGTGCATAGTGACGGTTTGCAGTTTCATACTCAACGTGTGAAGTATTGATTGTGATTCCACGCTCTTTTTCTTCTGGAGCATTATCGATTTGGTCATACCCGCGTGCTTCACCGCCACCTGCTTTTGAAAGAACAGTTGAGATAGCAGCTGTTAAAGTTGTTTTACCATGGTCAACGTGACCAATTGTACCGATGTTAACGTGTGGCTTTGAACGATCAAATTTAGCTTTTGCCATTAGGAAAAATCCTCCTTTAAATTAGAAAAGTTTTAAGTATAATTTTAGTTATAACCGTGAGAAGGGGCCCCTTCTCACACTATCTAAGCTTACATAAGTAGTTATACTTGAATAAAAAGGTAAAATCAATTATTCACCTTTATTTTTTTTGATAATTTCTTCAGAAATTGATTTTGGAACTTCTTCATAGTGATCAAAGTGCATAGAGAATACTCCACGCCCTTGAGTGCTTGAACGTAATGCAGTTGCATAACCAAACATTTCTGATAATGGAACCATTGCTTTTACAATTTGTGCATTACCACGTGCTTCCATACCTTCTACACGACCACGACGAGCCGTGACTTGACCCATAATATCACCTAAGTAATCTTCAGGGATTGTAACTTCTACCTTCATAACAGGTTCAAGGATAGCAGGGTTACATTTAGAAGCTGCATTTTTCAATGCAAGAGAAGCTGCGATTTTAAATGCCATTTCACTTGAGTCAACGTCATGGTATGATCCATCAAAAAGTCTAGCTTTAATATCAACTAGTGGATAACCAGCTAGCACACCTCTTTGAAGGGCATCTTCAAGACCTGCTTGAACAGCTGGAATGTATTCACGTGGAACCACACCACCAACGATACCATTTTCAAATTCAAATCCTTTTCCTTCTTCGTTTGGAGCGAACTCAATCCAAACATGTCCGTATTGTCCACGTCCACCTGACTGACGGGCAAATTTCCCTTCAACAGATGCAGCTTGACGGAAAGTTTCACGATAGGAAACTTGTGGAGCACCAACATTTGCTTCTACTTTGAATTCACGACGCATACGGTCTACAAGAATATCTAAGTGAAGTTCACCCATACCAGCAATGATAACTTGTCCAGTTTCCTGGTCAGTATGTGCTCTGAATGTAGGGTCTTCTTCTTGAAGTTTTTGTAAAGCTGCTGTCATCTTATCTTGGTCAGCCTTTGATTTCGGTTCAACAGACAATTGGATAACAGGCTCAGGGAACTCCATTGACTCAAGAATAACAAGATTCTTTTCAGCACAAAGAGTGTCTCCTGTAGTTGTATCTTTCAATCCAACAGCTGCTGCGATATCACCAGCATATACTTCTGAAATTTCTTGACGGCTGTTTGCATGCATTTGAAGGATACGTCCTACACGTTCGCGCTTACCTTTTGTAGAGTTTGTCACATATGATCCGGATTGAAGTGTACCTGAATACACACGGAAGAATGTTAATTTACCTACATAAGGGTCTGTCATAACTTTAAATGCAAGTGCTGAGAATGGCTCTTCATCATCTGCATGACGTTCTACTTCTTCGCCGGAATCTGGAAGAGTTCCTTTGATAGCAGGGACATCAAGTGGTGATGGAAGGTAATCAACAACTGCATCCAACATTTTTTGAACACCTTTGTTCTTAAATGCTGAACCGCAAATTACTGGGTAGAATTCTACATCACAAGTACCTTTACGAATTGCAGCTTTTAACTCTTCCTTAGTGATTTCTTCTCCACCAAGATATTTTTCCATTAGATTTTCATCAAGTTCGGCTACCGCTTCAAGCAACTTCTCACGGTATTCTTCAGCTTGAGCTTTATATTCCTCAGGAATTTCGATATCTTGCATATCAGTACCTAGATCATTTCCATACATAGTTGCTTTCATTTCGATTAGATCTATGATCCCTGAGAACTCATCTTCAGCACCAATAGGAAGCTGAATAGCATGTGCATTTGCTTGAAGACGATCATCAAGTGTACTTAAAGAGTAAATGAAATCCGCTCCAAGTTTATCCATTTTGTTAACAAATACAACTCGTGGAACTCCGTATGTTGTTGCTTGACGCCACACTGTTTCAGTTTGTGGCTCAACGCCTGATTGAGCATCTAGGACCGCAACAGCACCATCTAAAACACGTAGAGAACGTTCAACTTCAACAGTGAAGTCTACGTGTCCTGGTGTATCGATGATATTTACACGGTGACCATCCCACTGTGCTGTTGTAGCAGCAGATGTAATAGTGATCCCGCGTTCTTGCTCTTGTTCCATCCAGTCCATTTGAGATGCACCTTCATGTGTTTCACCGATTTTATGAATTCTACCAGTGTAATAAAGGACACGCTCAGTTGTTGTCGTTTTACCAGCATCAATGTGTGCCATGATACCGATATTACGAGTATTTGCTAAGGAGAACTCTCTTGCCATTTGGTCTTTCTCCTTCCTAGTTTAAGAGTAATTTTTATTAAAAAACTAATTCTACCAACGATAGTGAGCAAACGCTTTGTTTGCTTCAGCCATTTTATGAGTATCTTCACGTTTCTTCACTGATGAACCAGTATTGTTAGCAGCGTCTAGAATTTCATTAGCTAAACGCTCTTCCATTGTTTTCTCACCACGAAGACGAGAATAGTTTACTAACCAACGAAGACCAAGAGTTGTACGACGATCAGGACGCACCTCAACTGGGACTTGATAGTTAGAACCCCCTACACGGCGTGCCTTAACTTCAAGTACTGGCATGATGTTTTTAAGTGCTTGATCAAACACTTCCATTGGTTCTTTGCCAGAACGTTCACGAATTGTGTCAAATGCTGCATATAGGATTGCTTGTGATTTACCCCTTTTACCATCAACCATCATTTTGTTGATTAAGCGAGTAACAAGCTTTGAATTATAAATTGGATCTGGTAACACGTCTCTTTTTGCTACAGGACCTTTACGTGGCATTTTATTTCCTCCCTTCAGGAAAATTCTATTTAAGTTTATTATTTCTTAGCTGCTTTTGGTCTCTTAGTACCATATTTTGAACGACTTTGCATACGGTTGTTAACACCAGCGGTATCTAACGCGCCACGAACAATGTGATAACGTACCCCCGGTAAATCTTTTACACGACCGCCACGGATTAACACAACACTATGTTCTTGCAGATTGTGTCCGATACCTGGGATATATGCAGTTACCTCGATTCCGTTTGACAACCGCACACGAGCATATTTACGAAGCGCTGAGTTCGGCTTCTTTGGAGTCATTGTACCAACACGAGTACATACACCGCGTTTTTGTGGTGATGTTAAGTTTGTTTGTGCTTTTTTGAAACTATTGTAGCCTTTATTAAGTGCTGGTGATTTTGATTTCTCCACAATAGACTTACGTGGTTTACGCACTAATTGATTAATTGTAGGCATTGTTTTGTCCTCCCTTCACTTTTTTGTTAAGTCCACACATCCAGGTGGCTCATTTTAAAACAAAAACAAAGTTTTTGTAGATTATATCCACAAAAACGATTTTAAATAGTAATAGCAACAACTGCTGCATCCACTTTAATTCCACATGTTTTACCAAGTTTTTTCATCGAGTCAACATATGTGACTGGGATATTAGCTTCATTTGCAAGTAACACGATTTTCGACGTCAACCTAGGATCCGCATCAATCGCAACGAGAATTTCACTAGCTATCTCAGATTTTATGGCTCTAGCAGTTTGCTTTGTTCCTACGATAACACTTTTAGTCTGAAATACTTTTTCATAAGACATAAAAATATCCTCCAAAGTATCCGGTTATGAGGAGCACCTTTGCAATATTATCACTTAGGGTTAACGTTGTCAATACGTTATTGAATCTTTTTTGCAAAAAAGCATTACTGTAGTAAGTTACATCGGACATTTTTCCTTTTTTACAATCAATGAAATGGTTATCACACAGCACTCTATATGCAGAGTACTGTGCGATTCATTTATTCTACTGTTACTTGAGGTTCTACTGTTTCTTCATTGTTTGTAATAGGCTCAGCTCTCCGGTACCGTGACATTCCGGTTCCTGCAGGAATTAGTTTTCCTATAATAACATTTTCCTTCAAGCCTAGTAACTCATCACGTTTTCCTTTTATTGCTGCATCTGTTAGAACTCTAGTTGTTTCTTGGAAGGAAGCAGCTGATAAGAAGGAGTCCGTTTCAAGAGAAGCTTTTGTAATTCCTAGTAAAACAGGTCGGCCTGTAGCTGGTGCTTTTCCACTGAGCAATGCTTTTTTATTAGCATCTGTGAACTGGTGAATATCAAGCAATGTTCCAGGAAGTACATCTGTTTCTCCTGCTTCAATTACACGAACTTTACGAAGCATTTGACGAACCATTACTTCAACGTGTTTATCACCGATTTCCACACCTTGCATACGGTAAACCTTTTGAACTTCTTTTAACAAGTACTCTTGAACAGTCATAACATCTTTTACTTTAATTAATTCTTTTGGATCAATAGAACCTTCCGTTAACTCTTGACCCATTATTACGTGATCATTTACAGCTACTTTTAGCCTTGCTGTATATGGCGCAGTGTAGGTGCGTGTTTCTAATTTCCCTTGGACAACCATTTCATGCTGGCGATCACGGCCTTCATTAATAGATACTACAGTTCCATCAATTTCAGTGATAACCGCAACCCCTTTAGGGTTTCGAGCTTCAAAAATCTCCTGAATACGTGGTAAACCTTGTGTAATATCATCACCGGCAACACCGCCCGTATGGAAAGTACGCATCGTTAACTGTGTACCCGGTTCCCCGATCGATTGAGCTGCAATAATTCCGACTGCTTCTCCGACTTCAACTTCTTGTCCAGTAGCAAGATTTCGTCCATAACATTTCTTACAAACACCGTGACGAGTATTACATGTGAAGGCAGAACGAATCCAAACTTCTTCAATATTTAATGAAGTAATTTCTACAGCAAGGTCTTCAGTGATCAAACTATTTTCTGGTACGATCACTTCTTTTGTCTCTGGATGTCTAATCGCTTTTCTAGTATAACGCCCAATTAAACGTTCTTCCAAAGTTTCAATGACTTCCGTACCATCTTTTAGTGCTGAGATTAAAAGACCACGATCAGTACCACAGTCATCATCACGAACAATGACATCTTGTGCTACATCAACGAGACGTCTCGTTAAGTAACCTGAGTCAGCTGTTTTTAGCGCTGTATCTGCTAGACCTTTACGAGCACCATGTGTTGAGATAAAGTACTCTAACACAGTTAGACCTTCTCGGAAACTTGAGATGATTGGTAACTCAATGATACGTCCAGCCGGGTTCGCCATCAACCCACGCATTCCTGCAAGCTGTGTAAAGTTAGATGCATTACCACGAGCACCGGAATCACTCATCATGAAGATCGGATTTGTATTCTCTAATGAATCCATTAGTTTCGACTGAATCGTATCTTTCGCTGCACTCCATATTGAGATAACACGATCATATCGCTCGTCTTCTGTGATTAAACCACGTCTAAATTGCTTTAATACATTATCGACTTTAATATGCGCTTCATCAATAATCTCTTTTTTCTCAGCTAATACAACGATATCTGAAACCCCAACGGTAATACCTGCTTTAGTCGAATACTTGAATCCGAGATCTTTCATACGATCAAGCATTTTCGATGTTTCAGTGATCTTGAACCGCTTGAAGACTTCGGCAATAATGTTACCAAGAATCTTTTTCTTAAACGGATCAACTACAGGCATATCTCCGATAATAGCCTTAACATCAGCACCTTGTTCTACAAAGTACCTATCAGGTGTTTTTTCTTCAAGATTTGCTTTAGTTGGTTCGTTGATATAGGGAAATGACGTTGGCAGTATTTCATTGAAAATCAATTTACCAACTGACGTAATTAATAGCTTTTTATTCTGCTCTTCTGTAAACGTCTCATTATTGAGAGAGCTAGATTGTACAGCTATTCGGGTATGCAAGTGGACATATCCATTTTGATAAGCCAAAAGAGCTTCATTGATATCATTGAAGATCATTCCCTCACCAACAGTACCTGCTCTTTCAAGCGTTAAATAGTAGTTTCCCAGCACCATATCTTGAGAAGGAGTAACAACTGGCTTTCCGTCTTTCGGATTCAAAATGTTTTGTGCAGCAAGCATCAATAGACGGGCTTCCGCCTGTGCTTCTGATGAAAGCGGAACATGCACAGCCATTTGGTCACCATCAAAATCCGCATTATATGCCGTACACACAAGTGGATGAAGACGAATAGCTTTTCCTTCTACAAGAGTAGGTTCAAAAGCTTGAATTCCTAATCTGTGTAGTGTTGGGGCACGGTTTAGCAGAACAGGATGCTCTTTAATAACCTCTTCTAATACATCCCATACTTCTGGTTGTACTCTTTCTATTTTACGTTTGGCCGACTTAATATTATGGGCTAGGCCTTTTTCTACAAGTTCCTTCATAACAAAAGGCTTGAAAAGCTCTAATGCCATATCTTTTGGAAGACCACATTGATACATTTTAAGATTAGGACCAACGACAATAACAGAACGACCTGAATAATCAACACGTTTCCCCAATAAGTTTTGACGGAAACGTCCTTGTTTACCTTTTAACATATGGGATAGCGATTTCAATGGTCTATTACCCGGACCTGTTACAGGACGACCACGACGACCATTATCAATTAATGCATCTACTGCTTCTTGCAGCATTCGTTTTTCGTTTTGAACAATAATGCTTGGTGCACCAAGATCTAAAAGTCGCTTAAGGCGGTTATTACGGTTAATCACCCGACGGTATAAGTCATTTAAATCTGAAGTAGCAAAACGACCCCCATCAAGCTGAACCATTGGTCGAAGTTCAGGAGGAATAACAGGTAGAACATCAAGAATCATCCAAGAAGGTTCATTACCTGAACCACGAAAAGATTCAATGACTTCTAGACGTTTAATTGCACGAGTTCGACGCTGTCCTTGTGCCGTTTTTAACTCTTCCTTCAGCATTTCTGCTTCTTTTATTAAATCAATATCTGAAAGAAGTTTTTTAATTGATTCAGCACCCATTGATGCTTGGAATTTATTCCCGTACTTTTCACGATATGCACGGAATTCTTTTTCAGATAGTAGCTGTTTCTTTTCAAGAGTCGTATCACCTGGATCAGTGACAACATATGAAGCAAAATAGATGACTTCTTCAAGTGCGCGAGGGGACATATCAAGGACAAGACCCATCCGACTTGGAATTCCTTTAAAATACCATATGTGAGAAACAGGGGCAGCTAACTCAATATGTCCCATGCGTTCACGACGAACCTTTGCACGTGTTACCTCAACACCACATCGATCACACACTACACCTTTATAGCGAACGCGTTTATACTTCCCACAATGACATTCCCAGTCCTTTTGCGGTCCAAAAATACGTTCACAAAATAAGCCGTCTTTTTCCGGCTTTAATGTACGATAGTTAATGGTTTCTGGCTTTTTTACCTCACCAAATGACCATGATCGAATTTTATCTGGTGATGCTAAACCTATTTTCATAAACTCAAAATTATTTACATCAAGCAAGGGGCCTACCTCCCTTTTCATCTCCGGGTTCTACCCTAATTGCTACTATTCCCGCTTTATTAACGGGTCATTTCCGTTTCAAAGAGTAAAGAATACCTTCTAATCATTTATAAACATTTATTGTAGTAGCGTAACAAGTTATTTAAGCAATTCTTGGATTAACCTTCAGCTAATAAACGGTATACCATACATACCCATTTATCAGCTGAAAGAGCATCCTTACAAATTATTTAGCCTGTTTCAATCTTTATTCGTTCAAACCAACTTTTTCTGACTCAACATTTTGTAATTCTGGAGATACGGTGATTGATTCTGCTTGTTGAATCTCTTCCTCATCTTCCTGATCACGCATTTCAATTTCTTGTTCATCACCTGATAGGATCTTAACGTCCAAACCTAGACTTTGAAGTTCTTTTATTAATACTTTAAATGATTCTGGAACACCTGGTTCTGGAACATTTTCACCTTTAACAATCGCCTCGTACGTTTTCACACGTCCTACAACATCATCAGACTTAACTGTTAAAATTTCCTGTAGAGTGTAAGCAGCACCGTAGGCTTCAAGTGCCCAAACTTCCATTTCCCCAAAGCGCTGTCCACCAAATTGGGCTTTACCACCAAGTGGCTGTTGCGTAACAAGAGAATATGGACCTGTTGAACGAGCATGAAGCTTATCATCTACCATGTGAGCCAATTTGATCATGTACATGACACCTACAGAGACTCGATTATCAAACGGTTCACCTGTTCTGCCATCGTATAGCACAGTCTTGGCATCATGAGCCATCCCAGCTTCCTGAATTGTTTCCCAAACATCTTCTTCCCTTGCACCATCAAATACTGGTGATGCAACATGTATATCTAAATATCTTGCTGCCATTCCTAAATGGAGCTCTAGCACCTGTCCAATGTTCATCCGTGAAGGAACCCCTAGTGGATTCAACATGATGTCAATAGGTGTACCATCTGGTAAATAAGGCATATCTTCTTCTGGTAAAATCCTCGAGATTACCCCTTTATTACCATGTCGCCCAGCCATTTTGTCTCCAGCAGATATTTTACGTTTTTGAATAATATAGACGCGTACAAGTTGATTTACTCCTGGTGGAAGTTCATCTCCATCTTCCCGATTAAAGACTTTCACATCTAATACAATACCACCGCCACCATGTGGGACACGAAGCGAAGTATCACGAACTTCACGAGCCTTTTCACCAAAGATCGCATGTAATAAACGTTCTTCAGCAGTTAATTCTGTAACCCCTTTTGGTGTTACTTTACCAACTAGAAGGTCTCCATCTTTCACTTCTGCTCCTGTACGAATAATCCCTCGTTCGTCAAGGTTACGAAGAGCGTCTTCTCCAACATTTGGGATGTCACGAGTAATTTCTTCAGGTCCGAGCTTTGTATCACGAGACTCTGATTCATATTCGTCAATATGAAGAGATGTATACACATCATCTTTTACTAGACGTTCACTCATAATAATGGCATCCTCATAGTTATAGCCATCCCATGTCATAAATCCAACAAGGACATTGCGTCCTAACGCCAATTCTCCAAGTTCCATTGAAGGTCCGTCAGCTAAGACTTCTCCTTTTGTCACTCGGTCGCCAACAGCGACAATTGGACGTTGGTTGTAACATGTACTTTGATTAGAACGCACAAATTTCAACATTCGGTACTTATCGAGATTTCCTTTTACTTCTTGAGTATCTACTTCCTCAATACGGCGCACCCAGACTTCACGCGCTTCAACATGCTCAACAATACCTTCATATTTACATATAACCGCCGCTCCTGAGTCTTTTCCAGATACATATTCCATACCTGTCCCAACTCTAGGTGCTTCCGGCTGCATAAGTGGTACAGCTTGACGTTGCATGTTCGCACCCATTAAAGCACGGTTAGAGTCATCGTTTTCAAGGAAAGGAATACATGCTGTTGCCGCTGAAACTACTTGTTTTGGCGAAACATCCATGTAGTCAATTCTTTCTCGTGCAACAGTCGTATTTTCACCACGGAAACGAGAAACAACTTCATCATCAAGAAAGGCGCCTTCATCATCTAGCCGAGAGTTTGCTTGTGCGACAACATAATTGTCTTCCTCGTCAGCCGTTAAATAATCAATATGACTAGTTACCTTGCCTGTTTCTGGGTCAACTTTTCTATATGGTGTTTCAATAAAGCCGAAACGGTTCACTTTTGCAAAAGATGATAGTGAGTTAATCAATCCGATATTTGGACCCTCTGGTGTTTCAATCGGACACATTCTTCCATAGTGAGAATAGTGAACATCACGAACTTCCATCCCTGCTCGTTCACGCGTTAATCCACCAGGTCCTAATGCAGATAGACGTCTTTTATGAGTCAATTCCCCCAGTGGGTTCGTTTGATCCATAAACTGTGATAATTGAGAACTTCCAAAGAACTCCTTGATTGAAGCAATAACAGGACGAATATTAATTAACTGCTGAGGTGTAATTGTATTTGTATCCTGAATAGACATTCTTTCCCGTACAACACGTTCCATTCTGGATAAACCAATTCTAAATTGATTTTGTAAAAGCTCACCAACAGAACGTAGTCTTCTATTACCTAAGTGGTCAATATCATCAGTAAGACCAACTTCATGCAAAAGATTGAAAAAGTAACTAATTGAAGCAATGATATCAGCTGGTGCAATGTGTTTAACTGCCTCTTCAACATAAGCATTGCTTATAACATTTATTTCTTTTTCACCATCTTCATTTGGAGCAAATATTTTAATGGACTGAAGAAGAACTTCTTCTTCAACAACACCACCGTATGGAGAATAAGTTTTAAAACCTATATTCTTTTCCAAACTTGGAATGATTCGATCCAAATTACGTCGGTCAAGTAGCGTTCCCTTTTCAGCAATAATTTCACCAGTTTCAGGATCAACTAGATTCTCAGCTAAACGCTGACCGAATAATCTATTTTTTATATGAAGCTTTTTGTTCATTTTATAACGTCCCACATTCGCCAAATCATAGCGCTTAGGGTCAAAGAACCTTGAAACCAGTAGACTTTTTGCATTATCAACTGTTGGTGGTTCACCAGGACGTAGACGTTCATATATTTCTAACAATGCTTTTTCAGAGCCTTCCGTATTATCTTTTTCTAAAGTATTACGGAGATACTCATTGTCTCCAATCAAATCAAGTATCTCTTGATCTGACCCGAAACCTAGTGCACGCAAAAGAACCGTAACGGGCAGTTTCCGAGTACGATCAATTCTCACATACACAACATCTTTGGCATCTGTTTCATATTCAAGCCATGCACCACGGTTTGGAATAACCGTCGCTGTGTAGCCCTTTTTGCCGTTTTTATCCAATTTTCCGCTGTAGTAGACGCTCGGTGAACGCACGAGTTGAGAAACAATAACACGCTCTGCCCCATTAATGACAAATGTACCTGTTTCTGTCATAAGAGGGAAATCACCCATAAAGACATCCTGGTCTTTCACTTCACCCGTTTCTTTATTTACAAGACGTACTTTCACACGCAATGGTGCTGAATATGTAACATCCCGTTCTTTCGATTCTGGAACAGAATACTTTGGTTCGCCAAGACTGTAATCAATAAAATCAAGTGATAGATTACCAGTAAAATCTTCAATTGGTGAAATATCTTGGAACATTTCACGCAAACCTTCATCAAGAAACCATTGATAAGAAGAGGTTTGTATTTCAATAAGATTTGGTAACTCTAAAACTTCACTGATTCGTGCATAACTTCTTCGTTGGCGGTGTCGTCCATACTGAACAAGTTGACCTGTCAACAGATTCACCCCTCAAATCAAGCGTTATTATAATATTTATTACTAACTTATAGTACATACATTGAAGCAAAAAACAAACTAGCAAAAGAATATTTATTACCTTCTTAACCTAGTTACCATTGACCTACCACTCTCGATAGAGTTAGACGATTGTCCATTCATAGAACTCACATAAATTCCATAAGACAAAAAGAAAAAGGGTTTTTAACTCAAAACCACATTCTCACATTACGACTATTATTTTCTTAGTTTCTCCATTCAAACTAATTTTATACAACTTTCGATAAAATTAGTAATAAAGGGAAAATAATCTATTGGCATTTTACAATGCTAACACAACAGTATTGGCTAGTCAATATTTTTTTACAAATCCAATGAATCATTCAAATATATTATTTTTACTGTTCTGATACACTCTTTTTTGCTTTTATAATGAAGTAACCTTTTTTCTTTTCAACTATTTTCACATCCGCAAATAGTTCGGAAAGTTTATCAATGGAAGAAGGTGCTCCCTGTTTCTTTTGAATAACTACCCATAACTCCCCATTTGGTAAAAGGCTTCTATAACTTTGTTCATAAATATCATGAACAACTTTTTTTCCAGCACGGATAGGAGGATTTGTAAGGATGGCAGCAAATTTTTTCTCTTTTACTGCACTCAAGCGATCACTCTCGTAGATCATCAAATTAGTAATTCCATTCAATTCACTATTATCCTTCGTCAATTGCAAAGCTCGCAAATTAACATCAATCATATAAACCGTTCTGTCAGTCCAATGCTTTGCTATCGTCAAACCAATTGGACCATAACCACAGCCTACATCAAGTATATCACCATGAACTTCTGGCATTTGAAATGTCTCTATTAATAATCTTGATCCAAAGTCTACTTCCTTTTTGGAAAAAACACCATGATCAGTTTTAAAACGAAAGTTAGAGTTTCTCAACATATAATTCCAATATTGAGGATCACTTTCAACATTTTGTGTTCGGGAATAGTAATGCTCGGACATGTAATCACCTCCGTCGGAGAATCACGCATAGTAGTTTTTGAGGAAAAGATATAGATATAGACAAAGAAGCTCGCCTAAACAGCGAGCTTCTTGTTGGATGAATTACTTAACTTCAACGCCAGCTCCAACTTCTTCAAGCTTAGCTTTAGCTTCTTCTGCTTCTTCTTTAGAAACAGCTTCTTTGATTGGTTTTGGAGTGTTGTCAACAAGTTCTTTTGCTTCTTTAAGACCAAGACCTGTGATTTCACGTACGGCTTTGATAACTTTAATTTTTTGGTCTCCAGCACCTGTAAGAATAACGTCAAATTCAGTTTTTTCTTCTTCAGCAGCACCAGCAGCGCCACCTACAACAGCTACAGGAGCTGCAGCAGTTACACCAAATTCTTCTTCAATTGCTTTTACTAAGTCGTTTAATTCTAAAACAGTCATATTTTTAACTGCTTCAATGATTTGTTCTTGAGTCATGATTGATTTTCCTCCTTATTTTTGGGTTTGCTTTTTATAACGATCAGGCTAACTTACGCGCCTTGTTCTTCCTTTTGTTCTGCAACAGCTTTTGTTGCAAGAGCAAGATTGCGGATAGGTGCTTGAAGCACGCTGAGTAACATAGAAAGTAGACCATCGCGTGATGGTAGTTCAGCAAGAGCTTTAATATCTTCAGCTGTTGCTAAGTTCCCTTCAATTACACCTGCTTTGATTTCCAATGCTTCGTGTTTTTTCGCAAATTCATTGATAATTTTTGCTGGTGCAACAACATCTTCATTACCGAAAGCAATTGCATTTGGACCTGTTAAAGAATCGTTTAATCCTGATAATTCAACAGCATCCGCTGCACGGCGAGCCATCGAGTTTTTATAAACTTTAAATTCGATGCCTGCTTCACGAAGTTGTTTACGTAGTTCAGTTAATTCTGCTACATTCAGACCGCGGTAATCAACAACAACTGTTGATTTGCTATCCTTCAATTTATCAGCAATTTCTACTACGATTTGTTTCTTTTGTTCGATAATACTGCTCATCTTTACACCTCCTGTAAGAATTTCTGAATTCATACCGGTCAATAAAATACCTCCATATCAACACAGACATGGAGGTGGTATACAATAGTCGCTTAAAAAACGGAAGATTACTATCTATCGTATGACCTCGGCAGGAAATTAAGCTTATTTAGCACCTGCTGTCTACGGTACAAATATTATTCTATTTTCACAACAGACTCGATTATAGCAACTAGAGCCTAGATTGTCAATATTATTTTTATTTACCTACTGAAGAAGGATCTATTTTAACACTTGGACCCATAGTTGAAGTGATCGCTACATTTCTCATGTATGTTCCTTTTGCAGCAGCAGGTTTTACTTTTGCCATTGTATCGAAAATAGTGTTGAAGTTTTCAACAAGCTTTTCATTGTCGAAAGATGCCTTACCAATTGGAACATGAACATTCCCAGCTTTATCAACACGATATTCTACTTTACCAGCTTTAATTTCGTTTACAGCTTTTGTAACATCAAAAGTTACTGTTCCTGTTTTAGGGTTCGGCATTAAACCTTTTGGTCCTAATGTACGACCAAGTTTACCAACTTCACCCATCATGTCAGGAGTTGCAACGATTACATCAAATTCAAACCAACCTTGGTTGATTTTATTAATGTATTCTGCATCGCCCACATAGTCTGCACCAGCAGCTTCTGCTTCCTTGACTTTTTCGCCTTTTGCAAATACTAGTACTCTTTGTGTTTTACCCGTTCCATTTGGAAGTACAACTGCTCCACGGATTTGTTGATCTGCTTTCTTCGGGTCAACTCCTAAACGGAATGCCGCTTCAACAGATGCATCAAATTTTGTAAAACTAGTTTTCTTAACTAACTCTACCGCTTCAACAATTGGGTAAGCTTTTGAACGATCTACAAGCTTAGCAGCTTCTAAATAATTCTTACCTTTTTTAGCCATTTTTTGTTTCCTCCTTGATTGTGGTTTTAGCGGAATAACCTCCCACGAATAAAGGTTGCGAGTGAAGCTATCTTCATCCCCGCAACCTCCCATTTGCCGCATACATTAGTCTTCGATAACGATTCCCATGCTGCGCGCAGTACCTTCAACCATACGCATAGCTGCTTCAATACTAGCTGCGTTTAGATCAGGCATTTTTGTTTCAGCAATCTCGCGTACTTTGTCACGCTTAACTGTAGCTACTTTATTACGATTTGGTTCACCTGAACCCGACTCAATTCCAGCCGCTTTTTTAAGTAAAACAGCAGCAGGTGGAGTTTTTGTAATAAATGTAAATGAACGGTCTTCAAATACCGTAATTTCAACCGGAATAATTAATCCAGCTTGTTCAGCTGTACGAGCATTAAACTCTTTACAAAATCCCATGATGTTTACACCGGCTTGACCAAGAGCAGGACCAACTGGTGGAGCTGGATTCGCCTTAGCTGCAGGAATTTGTAATTTAACAACCTTGATTACTTTTTTAGCCACGAGACACACCTCCTTAAGTCCGTGATGTGGTAATTGGGACCCTTCTTTTGGGGCCCTCCCACTCATCTATAGTCTCTATTTTTCAAATAAAGAGCTTAATAATTGTCTCGTCTCTACAATTGAGACATACTGACCTTTGAAATATTAACACTTTTTCTTTATAATTTCAAGCTCTTCTGGTTATAATTTTTCTATTTGTGTATATTCCAGTTCTACTGGCGTATCCCGCCCAAACATATTGACTAGTACTTTAATTTTCGCCTTGTCTTTATCAATCTCTTCAATTGAACCTGTGAAGTCTGCAAATGGACCTTCTTTAACCTTCACTGTCTCGCCAACTTCAAAATCAATATCTATTCTTCTTTCATCTACACCCAAATGTTTTAGAATATTATTGATCTCTTCAGGTAATAATGCAGTTGGTTTTGAACCCGCCCCTGAAGAACCTACAAATCCAGTAACACCTGGTGTATTTCGAACGACGTACCAAGAGTCATCTGTCATGACAATTTCCACTAGTACATAACCTGGAAAGACTTTTCTCTTTACCACTTTTTTCTTTCCATTTTTAATATCTGTTTCTTCTTCTTCAGGCACAATCACACGAAAGATTTTATCTTGCATTGCCATTGATTCAACACGCTTTTCCAAATTAGCTTTCACTTTATTTTCGTAGCCTGAGTACGTATGGACAACATACCAATTTTTTTCCATTAAAGGGGACTATTTGTCCTTCCCTCCCTATATAGTTATTCAGAGCCATTCTTGTTTTAAACTAAAACAATAAATACTGTTCTACTCTCGCGAAAAAACATTTCTTTACAAACCAAAAAACCCGTTTCCGGGCTTTGTATTGTTTTCCTGTGTTATTTCCCATTATACCATTAGTTAATGGGTGTTATTCAAGAATTAATCGAATCAATTCAGAAATACCTAAGTCAATGACGGCGAAAAAGATCGAAAAAAATGTCACAGTGGCAAGAACAGTTAATGTATAACTTGTTAATGTCTTGCGTTTAGGCCAGCTCACCTTTCTCATTTCACGTCCAACTTCACGGAAAAAATTCACGATGCATTGCATTTCGTAACCTCCAAACCTGAAGTGATGCATTACTTACTCTATGAAAAACAGCTATTTCGTTTCGCGGTGGACTGTATGAGCCTGACATTGATCACAGTGTTTTTTCAATTCAAGACGTTCTGATTCCTTATTGCTCATTGTCGTGTAGTTCCGTGAACCGCACTTTGAACATGCAAGGATAACCTTTTTTCTCATTTTACGCACCTACTATAGCTTCTTTTATACCTATAAAAATGTACCATGGTCAGCATGGCATGTCAATAAGAGGAAAAAGCGGTCTACAGTTATAAAGAAGTGAATTCTCGAATTTCCAAATATCTTTCCAACTTTCTTTTTACACGTTGAAGAGCATTGTCAATCGATTTAACATGTCGATTCAGTTCTTCTGATATTTCTTGATACGACTGTCCATCTAAATAAAGAGCCAGCACTTTTCGCTCAAGGTCACTAAGTAGTTCTGACATTTTGACCTCAATATGATCAAACTCTTCTTGATTGATAATCAATTCTTCAGGATCTAATACTTTTGCACCCGAAATAACATCCATTAGTGTGCGATCCGATTCCTCATCATAAATAGGTTTGTCCAAGGACACATACGAATTTAGAGGAATATGCTTTTGCCTGGTCGCTGTTTTTATCGCTGTAATAATTTGCCGTGTAATACAAAGTTCTGCAAATGCTTTAAAGGACGATAGCTTGTCCCCCCTGAAATCACGAATCGCTTTAAATAAGCCGATCATTCCTTCTTGAACAATATCTTCCCGATCAGCACCAATCAGAAAATAAGAACGTGCCTTTGCCCGTACAAAATTCCGATATTTATGAATCAAAAAATCAAGTGCTTCACTTTCACCACTGTGTACTAATTCTATAATTTTTTCATCCTCAAGCTGTATATAGTGAACGTTATTTTCGTTAAGCTTTGTCCCGAAGTAAGAATTCAACGCAGATCCCCCCGACCGCTAAGCATGATTAGAAACATTATACAGCACATTTTTTTCCATCGTCAACCAGTCATTACTCCCCTCTGCGCCATTTTTCAAAAATTTCTGCTATTTCTTTGCTTAAGGGAATTTTTGACAATGGTTTATTCCCTTTAATTTTGTTTACCTTTTTTTCAATTCCCTTTTCAATTATACTCATTTCATAGAGTAACTCCCTTGCTGATTTTCGTAGCGCACCTTGTCCAAAAATGGCCCACTGCTCCGTAAAATCAGATGTCGCTACATGAATTTGTGTTTTTCGATTACTTAAGGCTATGGCTAGCTTTTCAATTCTTTCGTCAGCTGTTTCATTTTCCTTTGTGAAAATAACTTCCATTTGATAATTTTTATATTTCTTTTCTATTCCTTGTACTCCATAGGCATCAAAGATGATAATAACCTTAAATCCACTATATCCTTGATATTCAGCCATCTTTTCAACTAACTTATCTCTTGCAGCAGCTAGATCCTTATTTTTTAGTTCACGTAACTCAGGCCATGAACCAATGATGTTATAACCATCCACTAACAATATGTCCATTGTTAGCCCTCAAGTGGATGACGTTTCCGATAAACCTCATACATAAGCAAAGCAGCTGCAACTGATGCATTAAGAGATGTAACATGCCCCTTCATAGGCAATTGAATGAGAAAATCACATTTCTCTCGAATAAGTCGCCCTATCCCTTTCCCTTCACTACCAATAACAAGCCCCAGTGGCATCTTACCATCAAACTGTCGATAATCTTCTTTTCCTTTTGCGTCTGTTCCCACAATCCAAACGCCTCTTTCTTTCAGTTCTTCAATCGTTCTCGCCATATTTGTTACCCGAACGACTGGAATATGTTCAATAGCACCTGTAGACGCTTTCGCAACAGTCGCTGTCAATCCGACTGCTCTACGTTTTGGAATAATAATACCATGCGCTCCTGTTGCATCAGCAGTTCTCATAATAGAACCCAGGTTATGCGGATCTTCTATTTCATCTAATAATAAAAAGAAAGGAGATTCATTTCTTTTTTCTGCACTCGCAAACAAATCATCTATCTCTGCATACTGATAAGCTGCTACTTGTGCCAAAACACCTTGATGATTTCCCTCTACCATTCCATCAATTTTTTTCTTTGGAACAACTTGTACTAGTACATTTAATTCCTTTGCTAGATTCGTAATTTGTTGCATTTGTCCACGCTGTGAACCCTCAGCGATCCAGATCTTATTAATATCCCGCTCTGATTTTAAAGCCTCAAGTACAGGGTTTTTTCCGATAATTAAATCATAACTCATACTATTTTCCTCCCTTCACTTCTTCAACCTGTTGAAAAACGTTTGTAATGATATCCTCTAATCGTTCTCTGTTTCCAGATAAGTATAGAGAACCAATTAATGCTTCAAATGCTGTACTGTAGCGATAGGTTTGCACGTCCGTATTTTTTGGAACACTACCAGACTTTGCATTTCTCCCCCTTTTTATAATAGCTATTTCTTCATCAGTAAAATAACCTTCTTCCATCAGTCGGTGAAGTACTTCAGATTGGGACTTTGCTGATACATACTTTGTTGCTTCTCTATGGAGCAAATTAGGTCTGACTTGACCATTTTGCAACAAGTGAAATCTTACATATGTTTCAAAAACAGCATCGCCCATATATGCTAGGGCGAGACTGTTTAGAAGTTTTTCATTTATATTTTGATCATCGTGAAGCATCTCTTTAACCTCTTTTCCAACGTGTTCCTTGAGGTGTATCTTCCAAAATAATATTCAAGTCTTTTAACTGATCCCGAATTTGATCCGCTAACTGGAAGTTCCGATCTTTTCGCGCTTGAATTCTATTTTCAATTAATGCCTCAATTTCTTCATCGAGAAGTTCATCTTTTTCTAATTGAAGGCCTAATATGTGAAATAGTTCTTCAAATTGTTTTATAAAGCTCTCGATTACTTTTGAATCTGTATTATTTTCTAATAAATAGCGGTTGGCGAGAGTTGATAGTTCAAAAAGAACAGAAATTCCATTTGCTGTATTAAAATCATCATCCATTACTTCGATAAAGTTTCTTCGTATATCGTCCATTTGCTCCAACCATTTATTACTTGTATCCGTTAAGTTTGCACTCGACTCCTTACGGTGTTTTAAATTTTGGTAAGATGTTGTTATACGTTCCAAGCCAGCACGAGTATTTTCTAACAACTCATCATTGTAATTAATTGGATGGCGGTAATGAACAGAGAGCATAAAGAACCTTATAACTTGTGGATCATGTTTCTTCAAAATATCATGAACAAGGACAAAGTTACCAAGAGACTTTGACATTTTTTCATTATCAATATTGATATAACCATTGTGCATCCAATAGCGAGCAAATGATTTTCCTGTTAAAGCCTCAGATTGAGCAATTTCATTTTCATGATGAGGAAAAGCTAAATCCTGACCACCTGCATGAATATCAATGGTATCGCCTAAATATTCTTTTGCCATCGCTGAACATTCAATATGCCAACCTGGTCTTCCTTTTCCCCATGGGCTTTCCCAATAAATCTCTCCCTCTTTTGCTGCTTTCCATAGAACAAAATCAAGAGAATCCTGTTTTTTCTCCCCTACCGCAATACGAGCACCCACGCGAAGTTCATCAATCGATTGATGAGAAAGTTTCCCGTACCCTTCAAAATGTCGTGTATGGAAATACACATCACCTTCTGATTCATAGGCATAACCCTTTTCAATCAACGTATGAATAAAATCAATAATAATATTCATATTCTCTGTTACACGAGGGTGAACATGTGCTCTCTGACAACCTAATGCGGAAACATCCTCGAAATAGGCTTCTATAAATCGGTTAGCAATGGTCGGCACATCTTCATCAACTTCATTCGCTACTCTTATTAATTTATCATCTACATCAGTAAAATTAGAGACATAACGAACATCATAGCCGCGAAACTCCAAATATCTTCTAACTGTATCAAAAACAATTGCTGGACGTGCGTTTCCAATATGAATGTAATTATATACTGTCGGCCCACACACATACATTTTTATCTTTCCTTCTTCGAGAGGGATAAAATCCTCTTTTTGTCTTGTAAGTGTATTATAAATTTGAATAGTCACGTTGTTTTGAACTCCTTTCTTGCTTAAGCTCATCTAATTCTACTTTCAATCTCGTTAGTTCTTCTTGCATTTCTTTGAGTCGATCTGTTAATGGATCAGGTAAATTGGCATGATTAAAATCTTTACTCACTTTAATACCATCCTGCACCTTTATACGTCCTGGAATACCTACAACCGTTGAATTTGGTGGCACATCTTGAAGAACGACAGATCCCGCACCTACTTTTGCATTTTCTCCGATTGTAATAGACCCGATTACTTTTGCGCCGCTTGAAATCAAAGCATTGTCTTTGACTGTCGGATGGCGCTTTCCTTTTTCTTTTCCCGTACCACCTAGTGTAACACCTTGATAGATCGTCACGTTGTCTCCAATTTCACAAGTTTCACCAATCACAATTCCCATGCCATGATCAATAAAAAGCCGACTTCCAATTTTTGCACCTGGATGGATTTCAATTCCGGTAAAGAAACGACTTATTTGCGATATAATTCGTGCAAGAAAATAAAATTTCCCCTTATACAAAGCATGTGCAATTCGATGTGACCAAATAGCATGCAGACCTGAATAGGTCAAAATGACTTCAATATAGCTCCTAGCCGCCGGATCTTGCTCAAAAATCACTGCGATGTCCTGCTTAAGATTTCTAAACACTGCGCTTACCTCCCATCCTAAAAAATAAAAAACGTCCCTGTCACATTGACAGAGACGCAGATGTTGCGCGGTTCCACTCTGTTTAAGCCTCAAAGAAGGCCTCCACTCTACCCCTATTAACGGAGGGAACCCGCCCATGCCTACTAAGATTTCGACACAGGGCTCTGAGGCGCATTCAAAAAATGAGAGGCTTAAACCATTTCCAGCCACTGATGGTTCTCTCTAATCAAAGGCATTAGATGGAGAAAATAACTAGAAAAATGAGTTCCTTCTATTCGTTTACCCTATCGGCTTTCGAACTGAACTCATAAGAAAAACATTTCCCGATACTTCCTACTTTCATCCCAACACCTTCAAAGCATCATTTTTTTACTCTTTCTCATCAACACTTTTAGCATTTTTAGTTACTTTTACTATATTACATTTCTATCAATATGTTAATCAAATTATGTGTAATAATCGTGTTTTAACTTTATCTTTTCCTAAAAGCTCGATAGCTTTCATCAAGTCAGGACCGTGCATTTGTCCTGTTGTCGCGACTCGAATCGGCATAAATAGCTTTTTCCCCTTGTGTCCAGTTGACTTTTGGACAGCTTTAACTGCTTTCTTAATTTCATCCGCTGTAAAAGACTCCAAGTTCTCTATTTCGGTTAGAAAGGCAGAAAGTACTTCTGGAACTTGTTCTTCCGAAATGATTTCTTTCGCTTCTTCATCCATGCTAACTTTTTCACTAAAGAATAGTTCGGAAAACTCCACAATTTCTGCTCCAAAGCTCATTTTTTCCTGATTCAGAGCAATCAACTCACGGACCCATGCATTTTCCTCGTCTGTTCTTGTCTCCTTTACACAACCTGATTTAATCAAGTGTGGCAAAGCAAGTTTTACGACTCGGTCAAGTTCAATTTGTTTCATATATTGGTTGTTCATCCAAGTCAATTTTTGTTTATCAAATAAGGCAGGTGATTTTGACAATCGATTGCTATCAAACGTATTAATAAACTCTTCTTTTGAAAAGATTTCTTCCTCACCTGCTGGAGACCAACCTAGCAAAGTGATAAAATTGAACAATGCCTCTGGAATATAGCCCAACTCTTCATACTGCTCAATAAATTGAATAATCGATTCATCGCGTTTACTTAACTTTTTACGACTTTCATTGACGATTAATGTCATATGGCCAAAAATAGGCGGTGTCCAACCTAGCGCTTCATAGATCATTAATTGTTTAGGCGTATTGGAAATATGATCATCACCACGTAAAACATGGGATATTTCCATTAAATGATCATCAACCGTAACAGCAAAATTATATGTTGGAATTCCATCTTTTTTGACGATTACATGATCACCAATTCCATCGCCTTCAAATGAAACTTGTCCTTTTACCATATCATCAAACGAATACATTTGACCTTTTGGTACTTTAAAACGAATACTTGGCTTTCTGCCTTCCTCTTCTAATTGTTGCTGTTGTTCAGCTGTTAAATGGCGGCACTTACCCGAGTATTGTGGTGTTTCATTTCTCTCCATCTGCTCTTCACGTTCTGTTGCCAATTCTTCTTCTGTACAATAACATTTATAGGCAAGTCCTTTTTCAAGAAGCTCACTGTAGTAGGTTTGATAAATAGCATTTCGTTCTGATTGACGGTAAGGACCATAATCGCCGCCGACATCGACACCTTCGTCCCAATCCATTCCAAGCCATTTTAAATATTTTAATTGGCTTTCTTCTCCACCTTCAATATTACGTTTCTGATCTGTATCTTCTATTCGAATAATAAATTTTCCATTTTGACTTCTCGCGAATAGGTAGTTAAATAAAGCTGTACGGGCGTTTCCTATATGTAAATGTCCAGTTGGACTTGGTGCATATCTTACACGAATTTCATTTGTCATCTTTCCAAAATCCTCCAGTTATATAAGGTTTTCATTTATCAATATCCATCTGTTCTTTTGAAACTAGAACAACTTTGTTAACGGTATTGTTAAACAATAGTGTTGATCCTTTACAAGCCTTTCGTGTACGCGAGCACTAAGTTATTCAAGGGAATAGAACACATGCCCGTATACACCAAAGGCAATTTTGCAACATTAATCATTAATGTTGCTTCTTTAATAAGACAACCGCTTGAGCAGCAATTCCTTCTTCACGTCCAGTAAAACCGAGTCTTTCTGTTGTTGTTGCCTTTACATTAATATTTTCTGGACTCGTTTCTAATAGAGAAGCGATTTTCTCTTTTATAGGTGTAATATACGGTGCCATTTTTGGTTTTTGAGCGATAATCGTACAATCTGCATTCACTAACTCATAACCTCGATCCTTAACAAGGCGCCATACATGTTGAAGCAGTTTACTTGAATCTGCATCCTTAAATGCAGCATCCGTATCTGGGAAATGTCTTCCTATGTCGCCTTCTCCAATCGCCCCTAAACAAGCATCTGTAACTGTATGTAATAATACATCTGCATCAGAATGGCCTAACAGCCCCTTTTCAAAAGGGATCTTAATTCCACCAATAATAAGCGGTCTATTCTCTGATAGTTGGTGCACATCAAACCCTTGTCCGATACGAAACATTCATTCTACCTCCCTTTTTTCGACATACTTCTCCGCTTACGAATAATGGTCTCTGCAAAAAACAAATCCTCCGGTGTCGTCAACTTTATGTTGTCATAATTTCCTTCTACAATTATAACATCCTTACCCATCCGCTCCACAAGGCTTGCATCATCAGTCCCTAAAAAATCTTCTTCCATTGCCTTTTCATGCGCTCTGCGTAATAGAGACATACGAAAAGCTTGTGGGGTTTGTACAGCCCACAAGCTAGAACGCTCAACCGTTTCTATCACTTTATTGCCCATCACTTTTTTCACTGTATCTTTTACAGGAACAGCTAATACAGATGCTCCGTATTGCTCAGCCGCCACGACAAGGGAGTGGATCTGATCATGGTCAATAAAAGGGCGTGCCCCATCATGAACTAAAACAATCCCATCATCTTTGAGTGCTTGCACGCCATGGAATACACTATGCTGTCTTTCTTTTCCACCAGGGACTAAACCAATTACTTTCTTTATTCCATAGAAGCTTAACAGGTCCATGATCTCTCTTTCTTCTTGCTCATTAATGGAAAGGACTACTCCCGAACAACACTCATCCTTTTCAAAAACCTTTAACGTATAGATGAATATAGGCATATCCTCTAACTCAAGTAAAAGTTTATTCTTCCCTGCTCCCATTCTTTTCCCCTGACCTGCTGCAGGGATAATGACTTGATAAGTCATAACCGAACTCCTATCTACTAAAAGCGTAAGTGCCTGGAGCTAGATGTTATCTAACTCAACAGGCTTTCTTTTTATTTAAATACAGCTTTACAGTGCTTTTTCAAGTAATTTAGGTTTAGCAAAAATCATTCTCCCTGCTGATGTTTGTAGAACACTGGTCACAAGGACATCTAAATGTTTCCCAATGTAATTACGACCTTCCTCTACAACAATCATTGTACCATCGTCTAAATAAGCAATTCCTTGATTATGCTCTTTGCCATCTTTAATTACTTGTACATTCATTTCTTCTCCTGGTAAAACAACCGGCTTTACCGCATTCGCTAAATCATTAATATTTAAGACAGATACTTTCTGTAATTCACAAACTTTATTTAGATTAAAGTCATTTGTTACAACAACCCCGTTTGTCACTTTTGCTAATTTAACAAGTTTACTATCAACTTCCTGAATTTCTTCAAAATCACCTTCATAAATCTCAACTTTAATGGCAAGTTCCTTTTGAATACGATTTAAAATATCAAGACCTCGTCGACCTCTATTTCGTTTTAAAACATCTGAGGAGTCAGCAATATGTTGTAATTCAGCAAGGACAAACTGAGGGATCACAATCGTCCCTTCTAAAAATCCTGTTTGACATATATCTGCAATTCTACCATCGATAATAACACTCGTATCAAGAATCTTCAAAGCATTTTTATCCATTTTTTCTGTTTCTTCTTCTACTGATTTCTTCTTCTTATTTGCAAATAATCCAAGTAGTTCATCCCGCTTTTTAAAACCCACTTGAAAACCTAAATAACCAAATAATAAAGTCAGCAAAATTGGAGCTACAGTATTTAAAATGGGTACTTCAATAGCATTAAGAGCATCACCAATTAAAAAGGCAACAATAAGTCCAAAAGCAAGCCCTACACTACCAAAAATAATATCTGTAATCGGCGCTCTTACTAAGGATTCCTCAATCCATTTTACAAAATTAACAACATGATCAATCGCCCAAAAAGTAATGAAATAAAAAATAACAGCTCCTAAAATGACCGATACATATGGATTATTTATTAATGGAATGTCTATATTAGCTAAAGTGAATAAGTCTGGGATTAAAAAGAGTCCCAATGTTCCTCCTGTTATGAGGAAACAAGCTTGAATAATACGTTTTAACATTCCTTCACCTCCCTGTTAATCATTATAAACATTTTACAAAAAACGAAACCTAATTTAGGATATTTTTTACTTTTATTAGTAAAAAGAATCGTAAACAGTGATTGAATATCTATTAGCTATTTTGTGCAATTCTCATCTAATTAATAAGTATCTTTCATTTTAGATTAGCACCTAAATAAACCATATGTCAAATAATTAAATTTATAGTTTAACATATTAATCCGTCTAGTTCAATCGTCTTTTTATTGAATATATATCAATATACCTATTTCATCTAAAGTTGTCGATCCGCAAATAATTGTTCTTTTAGAAATTTTAGACCATCCTTTATTTTCCTTGCCCTCACTTCACCAATTCCTTCAACATCATCTAAATCCTCAACAGTGGCCCTTACAATCATTGGAAGTTCGTGAAATCGACCAATTAAATTTTCAATAATCACAAGAGGAAGCCGAGGAATTTTGCTCAACATTCGATATCCACGTGGACATTTCCCCTCATCAATGTGTACATAGCCTTGATAACCAAACTGTTTTAGTACAAGATTATCTTCTATTACTTCCGAATGAGAAAGCTCACTCAGCTTCTGCAAAACTTCATCTACGTTTACAGCTCTTGAATAAGCATAATCTTTAATGATTAACTTTACTTCTTTTTCCATGTCTGTAAGAAGTTCATTCATTTGTAATAGAATTAACCTTCCTTCGGTTCCTAATTCATTTAAATAAGTTAGTAACTCATTTTTAATTCTTAAAACCATGCTAAAACGATGCAATACTTGTAAGATGTCTCTATAGGTAACAAGCTCCTCAAATTCTAATATGCTTAGATTTGCGACGCTTTGCTCTAATACAACATTATACTTCTCCAATGTTTGTACAGCTTGGTTTGCCTTTGTTAAAATAACGCCAATATCTCGAAGTGCATATCGAAACTGACCTTGATAAAGAGTTATCACATTTCTTCTTTGTGAAATAGCAATAACAAGCTCTCCAGTCTGCTTTGCAACACGCTCTGCAGTACGGTGACGCATCCCGGTTTCTGAAGAAGGAATACTTGGATCTGGGACCAATTGGGCATTGGCAATTAATATTTTACTGCCGGCATCATTTAGAATGATCGCTCCATCCATCTTTGCAAGTTCATACAAATAACTGGGCGTAAAGGTACATTGAATTTGAAATCCACCATCAATGATTGCTCTTACCTTATCATTACAACCTAAAACAATTAATCCCCCTGTTTTTGCTCGAAGGACGTTTTCGATCCCAGCACGAATAGGTGTTCCAGGAGCTATAAACTTCAGTATTCTACTCATTGCTTTATTACCCAGTTGTTTATTTTCCACTTTTTATCCTCCTAATGCAGCTTTCAAAGCTTCACTAACAGATTTAACTCCTATTAATTCAATTCCCTTTGGTCCCGTCCAACCACCAATATTATTAGCAGGAAGGATAATTCTTTCAAATCCAAGTTTAGCTGCTTCTTGCACTCTCTGTTCAATTCGTGAAACCCGCCTTACTTCACCCGTTAATCCCACTTCACCTATTATACAATCAGTCGGCCTTGTCGGTTTATCACGAAAGCTTGAAGCGATACTAATGGCTATAGCCAAGTCAATTGCCGGCTCATCTAGTTTCACTCCTCCCGCTACTTTTAAATAAGCGTCTTGATTTTGTAGTAGCATTCCGACTCTCTTTTCTAAAACCGCCATTAAAAGAGGTACACGATTATGGTCAATCCCTGTAGCCATTCGACGTGGATTTCCAAAGCTTGTTGGAGAAATCAACGCTTGAATTTCAACAAGGACTGGCCTCGTCCCTTCCATAGAAGCAACAACTGTGGAACCTGCAGCCCCTTGTGATCGCTCCTCCAGAAAAATTTCTGATGGATTTTCAACTTCTTCCAACCCAGATTCTTTCATTTCAAAAATTCCCATCTCATTGGTTGAACCAAATCGATTTTTGACAGCACGAAGAATACGATATGTATGATGGCGTTCCCCTTCAAAATATAAAACAGTATCAACCATATGTTCTAACAAACGGGGACCTGCAATCGATCCTTCCTTTGTAACATGCCCCACAATAAAAATAGCAACACCTTTTGTTTTTCCAATCCTCATTAATTCTGCCGTACATTCGCGAACCTGTGACACACTTCCAGGAGCAGAGGTGACTTCAGGATGAAAAACAGTTTGAATCGAATCAACAATGACAAAATCAGGTTTAACGGTTTCAATTGTACGACTTATTTCTTCTAGATTTGTTTCTGCATAAATAAGTAAGTGATCAGACAATGTTCCTAAACGGTCTGCTCTTAACTTCGTTTGTCGTATCGACTCTTCACCAGAAATATATAAAACAGAATGCTGTTTGACTGCCAGTTGCGAGGAAACCTGCAACAATAATGTCGACTTTCCAATTCCAGGATCTCCCCCAATGAGCACGAGGGACCCTCTTACAATTCCGCCACCTAATACGCGGTTTAATTCGTTAGAATCTGTATAAATACGCGGTTCGTTAACAGTCTCAACTGCTGTAATGGGGGTTGGCTTTGTTGCTGTCGTTGTCCCCTCTGAATGGGCAAAAGCACCTTTTCTAGCCGATACCTTCTCTACTTCTTCCACCATTTTGTTCCAAGCGCTACATCCAGGACATTTTCCCATCCATTTTGGAGATTCGTATCCACACTCCTGACACATAAACTTTGTTTTTCTCTTAGCCATTTGTTCACTTCCTGTATTTACTGATTAATTTTTCCAAAACCTACTTAAAGTATAATATACGATTCTCTCTCGAAAAAGATTCCCTTTAATCAAAAAAAGAGGTACACGTATTCTTTTTCGTGTACCTCTTTGATAGTTAATTTTGCAATTGTGATTCTATAGCAGCTTCCGTTGTTCTGATAACAAACTCATCATTTACAACATCAATAATGACATTTTGGCCTGTTAAAACAGTTCCTTTTAACAACTCTTCTGACAAACGATCTTCAACATGCTTTTGGATTGCCCTACGAAGCGGCCTTGCACCATATTCTGGATCATAACCCTCTACAGCAACTTTCTCCATCGCAGCTTCAGTAAGTTTTAGTGAAATCTCTTGCTCTTTTAATCGACTTGTTAATTGATCGGACATAAGTGAGACGATTTCCTTTAGATGTTTTCTCTCTAATGCATGGAAAACAATAATCTCATCTATACGGTTAAGGAATTCTGGACGAAAGGCCTTTTTTAATTCTTCCATGACCTTTCCTTTCATATCCTTATAATCCTGTTCACCATCTTGAATGTTAAAGCCAACATATTTATTTCTTTGTAATGCCGATGCACCAACGTTAGATGTCATAATTAAAACCGTGTTACGAAAGTCGACCGTTCTTCCTTTCGAGTCGGTTAATCGCCCATCCTCTAACACTTGAAGAAGAATATTAAAGACATCAGGGTGCGCCTTTTCAATTTCGTCGAGCAGTACAACAGAATAAGGCTTTCTTCGTACCTTTTCAGTAAGTTGACCGCCTTCTTCATAGCCTACGTATCCTGGAGGCGAACCAACAAGACGGGAAGTAGAGTGTCTCTCCATATATTCCGACATGTCAATTCGAATCATGGCATCTTCATCACCAAACATCGATTCAGCTAGAGCCCGAGCTAGTTCTGTTTTTCCAACACCAGTTGGTCCTAGGAAAATAAATGATCCAATTGGTCGTTTTGGATCCTTTAAACCAGCACGTGCACGACGAACGGCTTTTGAAATGGCTTTAACAGCTTCCTCCTGACCAATAACACGAGAATGTAAAATTTCCTCTAAATTCAATAATTTATCCGTTTCTGTTTGTGCCAGTTTAGAAACAGGAATACCCGTCCAGCTCGCTACGACACTGGCAATATCCTCAACGGTTACTTCACTGTTTTCTTGGCCTTGCTTCTCTTTCCAAACTTTCTTCGTTTCCTCTAATTGTTCACGTAAGCGTTGTTCAGAATCTCTTAGTGACGCAGCTTTTTCAAACTCTTGACTTTGAACAGCTGAATCTTTTTCTTTTCTCACATCTTCTAACTTTACTTCAAGTTCTTTTAAATTTGGTGGCGTCGTATAAGAACGAAGACGAACCTTTGATCCTGCTTCATCAATTAAGTCAATCGCTTTATCAGGAAGGAAACGATCGGAAATATAACGATCTGATAACTTCACTGCTGCATCAATCGCTTCATCTGTAATCGAAACCCGATGATGCGCTTCATAGCGATCACGTAAACCTTTTAATATCTGAACAGATTCTTCAGCAGTAGGTTCATCAACCCTTATAGGCTGAAAGCGTCTTTCTAACGCTGCATCTTTTTCAATATACTTACGATATTCATCTAGAGTAGTAGCACCAATACATTGAAGTTCTCCACGAGCAAGGGATGGTTTTAGAATATTTGAAGCATCAATTGCTCCTTCTGCCCCACCAGCTCCAATAAGGGTATGCAGTTCATCAATAAATAAAATAATATTTCCTGCTTGTCGAATTTCATCCATTACTTTCTTCAAACGATCCTCAAATTCACCACGATATTTTGTACCTGCAACGACTGTTCCCATATCAAGGGTCATTACACGTTTATTGCGAAGAATTTCTGGAACTTCATTATTAACGATCTGCTGCGCAAGTCCTTCAGCAATAGCCGTCTTCCCAACCCCTGGTTCACCAATTAAAACAGGATTATTTTTGGTACGTCGACTAAGCACTTCAATTACACGCTGAATTTCTTTACTACGTCCGATAACAGGATCTAGACTTCCTTCTCGAGCAATTACAGTTAGATCACGAGCAAGACTGTCAAGAGTAGGCGTATTTGCATTAGCTGCAGAACCGCCTTGATGGGTACCGGAATCATTACTACCTAATAGCTGTAAAACTTGTTGACGTGCTTTATTTAAACTAACACCTAGATTATTTAATACACGTGCGGCTACACCTTCACCTTCGCGAATAAGGCCTAGTAATATATGCTCTGTCCCTACATAAGAGTGTCCAAGTTTTCTTGCTTCATCCATAGACAACTCCGTTACTTTTTTGGCACGTGGTGTATAATGAATGGACCCGGTTGCATCCTGTCCTCTGCCAATCAAATCTTCGACTTCCTTCTGAATCTTCTCTGCACTGAGTCCTAAAGCATATAATGCTTTAGCTGCAATCCCTTCCCCTTCACGAACAAGCCCTAATAAAATATGCTCTGTTCCTATATTATTATGACCTAAACGAATGGCTTCCTCCTGAGCTAAAGCTAGCACCTTTTGAGCTCTTTCTGTAAATCGTCCAAACATCATATCCACTTCCTCCCTACTCTTAGTTTTCTAGATTTAGTCTTTCTCTTATTAAAGTAGCCCGACGAATATCCCGTTCATTTGGTCTTAATGAACCACCAGCATATTGTTGTAAAAATCCAGGCTGGGTTAATATCATCAACTCATTTAATATGTTCCGAGAAATTTTTTTAATAAATCCCAGATCAATTCCAAGCCTTACATCAGATAAGCACCTTGCCGCTTCTTTCGTTTCGATAATTCGGCTATTAGCCAAAATTCCGAAAGAGCGATAGACTCTATCTTCTAATTGTATGTTTGAAGTCTTGACCAATGCTTCACGGGCTGACCTTTCCTGTGAAACAATTTGACTAACCAAACTTTTTAAGTCCTCCACAATATCCTCTTCTGATTTTCCTAGCGTAGTTTGATTAGATACTTGAAAGATGTTACCTAAAGCTTCGCTACCTTCACCGTAAATTCCTCTAACAACTAATCCAAGTTGACTAATTGCGGGGATAATTCGGTTCATTTGTTCGGTAAGAACAAGTCCCGGAAGATGCATCATGACTGATGCTCTAAGTCCAGTACCTACATTTGTAGGACAACTTGTTAAATACCCCACTGTTTCATCAAATGCATAGTCAATATTTTCTTCGAGCCAGTTATCAATTGCATTTGCCATGTCCAACGCTTCCTGTAATTGCAGTCCAGGAAATAAACATTGAATTCTAATATGATCCTCTTCATTGATCATAATACTTAAATCCTCAGTTTCAGATAGTAAGCATGCACCATGATTTGAAGATTCCGCTAAATTGGGACTAATTAAATGTTTTTCAACTAACACTCTTTTTTGAAGAGGTTGTAATTCTTCCATAACGAGTAGGTCCATTTCACTGGCTTCTGTAAAAGGACGACTCTTCATTCTATTTTTAATGGTTTCAATTACTTCTAGAGCCTCATCATTTGAAAAAAGAAATGGAAATTTAAATTGGTCCATATTACGTGCTAACCGAATTCTAGAACTAAGTACAATATCAGAGTCAGGGCCTTCAGCACTCATCCAAGAGCTTACTGCTTGATTCAAAAATCGCTCTAGTGACAATTTATTCCCCTCCCCCATAAGTTTCATCTAACTTTCGATCAAGTAAACGAATTTCATCTCGAATCACAGCAGCCTTTTCAAATTCTTCATTTGTAATCATGTCTTGTAATTGCTGCTTTAATTCTTCAATGTTTTTCTTAATGTGCATCGTCCCACCAATTCTTTGTGGTATTTTACCATTATGAGACCAATTACCACTATGCAACCGTTTGTATATTGGTTTTAACTGATCTTTGAATGCAGTATAACAGTGGGAACATCCAAATCTACCAACCTTGATAAATTGATGAAAAGTCATTGAACAATGTTCACATTGTAATAATTCTTTTTTCTCAAAAGGATTTTGTTGTGAATGTTGAATTTGGGGTTCTATACTGAATAAGCCAGCTAATAAACTATTGATAGAGAAGCCAGACGAATTATTAATAATATAAATATCGCCTTTTTCCTGTGCACATTTATCGCAAAGGTGAAATTCTGTCTTCTCACCGTTCACTACTTTTGTAAAATGTAGTGTCGCCGGTCGTTGATTACATTCTTGACATACCATGTTATCACCTCTTCAACTTCTTATTCTTTATTTATATTTTAATGTTTGAAGCATAGCTTTCAACATTCTTGCTCGTAATTCATCACGATAGGGTAGATCTATATATAAAACAGAACGATCAATGACACTCAGCATAATTCGAGCCTCACGCTCCGTGATCACCTCTTCTTCTACTATACGGTAGATCACATCTTCTGCACTACTCTGAGATATTCGAATTTGTATTAAGGTTAATAGCTGATCAATTAAATCTGCATGATCATATGAATGAACCTTTATAATACGGATATAACCGCCACCACCGCGCTTACTTTCAACCACATAACCCTTTTCAATTGTGAATCGTGTATTTATAACATAGTTTATTTGCGAAGGAACGCATTGGAATTTATCGGCTATTTCATTGCGCTTGATCTCTACTATTTCTTTTTCACTCATTTTTATTACTTGTTTCAAGTAGTTTTCAATAATGTCCGAAATGTTTCTCACCAAGCTTCCTCCTTTCTGACTTTGACTATATTTGACTTTTATTATACATGATCAATATAGTTTCTTGCAAATAAACAGACTTTATTATTTTTCCCATTTTATCTTATTCTCAAACTCAACTTTTCGATAAACCCATTATAAAGATTTACCTAATTAAATTTTTAAGTTTTTGTATAGTAAGGTAATCCGTTATTTAATTATTTTTCAAACTTATCTAGAATATATATATTCTAGATAAGTTTGAAATGACCTTTTTCATTTAAAAAAGAGTACCTATTTTAGATACTCCTACTCTTGATATATTATTGTATTATTTTTTTAGTAAGTACCATAAAATACAGCTAATAGCTATGTATAAACCGATGACAATTAAAAAAGTGACAAGCCTTTCACTATTTGATCCATCTGCAAATAAAACTGGTCCTAATCCGAAAAATGTTAATAGTAAATAGATCAGAACGAATATGACTAACCACCATTTTCTCATTTTAATTCTCCTATATTTAAATTTATTTTATAGTAATAAAGTATATTACTATTATCTATACAAAACATTCATGACCTGTTGCTCTCAACCATATACGAGAAAAATTTCCTCACACAAAAAAAGAGTATCCTTTTTGGATACTCTTACTCGCCTGGCAACGTCCTACTCTCACAGGGGGAGAACCCCCAACTACCATCGGCGCTAAAGAGCTTAACTTCCGTGTTCGGTATGGGAACGGGTGTGACCTCTTTGCTATTGCTACCAGACTATTTTGTTTGAGAGATTATTCCCTCAAAACTAGATAACGACAGATCATCATTGAAAACATTA
>NZ_JAETXM010000017.1 GCF_024494465.1 Bacillus sp. V3B
AGGACTTCTGTACCTGTCGCAAGCTTTCGGTACAAAAAGCATTTGCTGAATGAAGTTAAAAGTGGGATAAACTGAGTGTTCCTAGCAATGAATACTCTAGATCATTACAACTAAAGGAGAATGAACATGGCATACGTATTACAGGTTGACTTTAGCATGCAAGGACCATTTGGAGATGAAATGGCAGAAGCATTTTCTGATTTAGCGAAAAGTATTAACGAAGAAGAAGGCTTCATGTGGAAGATCTGGACAGAAAGTCCTGAAACAAACCAAGCCGGTGGAATTTATATTTTTGAGACAAAAGAAACTGCTGAAAAATATATGAATATGCACTCAAAAAGATTGACTAGTTTTGGAATAACCGACGTTAATGCTAAAATTTTTGCCATAAATACAAAACTAACCGAGATTACAAAAGGCCCGGTAAAATAATAAATGAGACTATAAATCCTTATACAACAAGGGTTTATAGTTTTTTCCATTATTCAAGCACTCATAACCAACATCTTTTTATCCATTTATTTAACTTATGTGTTAAACAATCGTGTTAATGCTCCAAGGGCCGCATACCCAAAGACCATTTATCAATAATCATCATGAACACAGCCTAAAACTTTTTGAAATAGCCATTATATTTATTCCTTACAAAAAGCAAAATAAGAACTGCTGCTAACTCCAGTCAAAAAGGGGATGATTTACTTGAGATGGCAAAAAACCTTATTGTCAATGATTCAAGCTCGCCAAGACAAAAAAATTGCTCTTGCCGTTGATACTTCAACTACGGAAGTACAAATAAACCTTATTAACAACATCGTCAAATTATTTGAAACCGTTAAACCAGATACTCTCCTTGTCCAAGCTGATTTTAAGATAAGAAACATTGCTCCAGTCAAAGCGGACACCATAAAATATTACAATCATGGAAAGACTTCCTACACATTGGTTTTAGAATGGGCTCAAAATGAAAAGATCGATACTCTATTTTATATTACCGATGTCACAGGATATTTTTATGAAGAAATGGGACAGATTGATTACGAAATGTTTTGGTTAGTACCAGATGATTACCTACCAAAGGTACCTTTTGGTAAGGCAATCAAAATTACATAATAAATAGGCTTGTACTAGATCGTTATCTATGTTCAACAGGATACTCTTTCTTCATTAACATTCAAAAAGGCGAACAGTGCTGTTCGCTTTTTTGTCTATTCTTCATCTGAAACTAAAAAAATATGTTTAGCAGGGAGTTGTAAATAGATAGGCTGGTTGGAAGTAGTGACTCTTCTCCAGTCTTCCTTTGTTATGTTCACAGTAAACAGATGACCGATACATAAAACATAAACGATCATCGAACTGATTGTTTCGATTACCTTATTTATTTGGCATGGAAATATATTTTCGTCTTCTGTAGCCTTTGCGTGTATTTTTAAATGATGGGAACGGATACCAGCAATCATTTTCCCGTCGTAATTCAGCTTATGATCATTAGCGAAAAAGGTCCATTCACCTGTTGATAATGGCCGTTTTCCATTCAATGGTTTATGAATATAAACAGGAATTAAATTTTCACATCCAGTCATTTTAGCAACAGTCAGATTAGCTGGTTGATTCATAATATCCTCTTTCCGACCAAGTTGAACCGTATTTCCATTATCATACATTAAAATACGATCACATAATTTGTATGCTTCTTCAAGATTATGCGTAATAAAAAGAATAGACCCTTTAAAGTGATCATGGATCATATCAAGTAACTCTTGTTCCAATTGGCTTTTAACATGACGATCTAACGCAGAAAAAGGTTCATCAAGTAGCAATATATCTGGTTGCGTTACAAAAGTTCTAGCTAAAGCTACACGTTGCTGTTGCCCACCCGATAATTCATCTGGATATCGATGCTGTAACCCCATGATCCTCATACGATCCATCATCTCTAACACAGATTGCTGTTGTTTTCGTTTCGGTAAATGATTCAAACCAAAAGCAATGTTTTTTTCCACTGTTAGATGGGGAAAAAGAGCATAATTTTGAAAAACATAGCCAATTTTTCGTAATTGTGGTCGTATATTAATCTTTTTATCAGAATCGAATAACGTACGATCATTTAAAACGATTTTTCCTGACGAGGGTGTCTGCAAACCGGCAATACACTGTAGGGTCATACTTTTACCACTTCCAGATGCTCCGAGAATACCGAGGATTTCATTTTGAACAGTGAAGGAGGAAGATAGATGAAATGAGTGTAGTGCTTTACTAATCTTAACTTCTAACATCGTTCCTTCTTCCTTTCTCTATTTTCTTTTCTAATCGATTGAGTATAAATAGACAGGTAATGGCAACAAAGGTCATGATAATAACGAGAATATTTGTTAATTGTGTGTCACCCGCTTGTAATGCATCATAAATGGCAATCGACATTGTCGTTGTTTGATTTGGAATACTTCCAGAAACCATAATCGTTGTCCCAAAATCTCCTAATGCTCTAGCAAATGTAAGAACGATTCCAGATAGTATCCCACGCCATGCTAATGGAATAAAGATGGAAAAGAAAATATTCAGGTTCGATCGGCCTAATAACTTCGCAGCATTCACCACATCATGATTGATCCCTGAAAAAGCGGACCGAGCAGATTTAATTAAAAATGGAGCTGACACAACAGAAGCTGCAATTACTGCTCCTATAGGTGTAAATACAATCATAAGATCGAAATTTTCTTCAAGAAATTGTCCAATTGGACTGCTTCTTCCAAGTAAAACAAGTAAATAATAACCGAGTACTGTAGGTGGAAGTACAACAGGTAACGTTAATAATGTATCAAGAAGATCGGACACATTCGTTTTTGAGCGGCTTAAATAATAGGCAACAGGCAGACCGATGATTAATCCAATCAGCGTTGCAGCTGTTGCTACCTTTAACGATAGAAATAAGGGAAAAAGATTGATTTCATTGGCCATTATTCCTGAACCTCAGGCAAATCAAATCCATACTTATCCAGCACCTTTCTCCCTTCCGAACCTGTCACATAACCAATGAATTGTTCTGCTAATTGTACTTGAGATGTGTCTTTAATAACCGTAATAGCTTGATTTAAGGGGTTATGTAAATCTTCATCTAGTAACGTAAAATTCAGTTGATCATCTACTAATGAATGGGAAACCAGTCCAACTTCTGCATTTCCTGTTGTCACAAGTGTGAGCGTGTCAGAAATACTTTTTCCTGGGACAATTTTATCTTCGATTTGCTCCCATAATCCAGCAGATTCTAACGCTTGTTTTGCCGCTAAGCCATAAGGGGCATGGTCCGGGTTGGCAATAGCAATTTTTTTGACCGCTGGAAGTAATAGATCGTTCAAATCGTTTATCTCTATAGGATTGTTTTTTAATGTTGTCAGCCCAATTCTACCTTTAGCATAAAGAGTTTGTGTCTCAGGGATTGTTTTTCCACTCTCTTTTAATTTCTCAACAAAATCAACATTTGCTGAAGCAAAAACATCATAGGGAGCTCCATTTTCAATTTGTTGAGCTAACCTGCCGGAAGATCCGAATGTTAATTGAACCTTACTATTTGTCAGAGTTTCGAAGTTTTGCGCTACTTCTGTAAATGCTAATTGCAAACTTGAGGCGGCTGCAACAGTTATAGTTAAATTTTCATTCTCGCTCGTCTTCATGTCCTTTTCTATATTACATGCACTCAATAAAAAAATTAAGAAACACAAACATACTATCAAAATAATTTCTCTTTTCATTGCATTCTCCTTCATACCTCATTCAAAAATCAAACATAATTAATTTTAACATAGCATCACAAAACCTATAAAGAATTCGAAATGGTATTTTAATGAATCCATTCTTTACGGTTTATCAATCGTTTATTTTTTCTTGTGCTAATTCTGGGTCTACTGCAAGATACCGTTCTCCATTCAACATGTTCTCTTTTTAGTTTCCAAGGTCATGGAATCACTTAATGGACGCATATACCAAAGGCATTTACAGCATCAACAATATTGTTTAACAAAGTCTTTTTTTAAAAGTTAGATCATTCGATAATGCCTTTAAACCCGAGTTTGCAAATGGTTCATTAAGGGATCTTAGGGTGTATGGTTTGTATCCACTTATTACATTATTTGGTGAACTAAAAGAAGTAAAGGAATTTGTTGAATTACTTAACCAAGGGAAAACTGAATCTGATACTAACTCCTATGAACATTCACACACGACAATGAAAGTGTTAGATAAAATACGCAGCGAAATAGGGCTTATCTATCCAAATGATCAAAATTAAAACACAGACAGCGCCCTATGCTCGCTAAGTTTATCGGCAAAGTTCATCTCCTCTATTCGGTGAACTTTGCCGCTCCAACTCCAAGAGTTTGGTTTTCATTTCCAAACCACCTCGATAGCCAGTCAATGATCCGTTCTTCCCCACAACGCGGTGGCATGGAACAGTGATTAACACTGGATTCTTTCCAATAGCCGTTCCCACTGAACGGATAGCAGTTGGTTTATGTATATGGTGGGCAATATCGGAATAGGATTTCGTCTGTCCGTACGGAATCTCATCCAGTGCCTTCCATACGGCAAGTTGAAATTCTGTCCCATTGAAATCAAATGGAATGGTAAAACTCTTCCTTTCTCCCTCCAAATACTCAATTAGCTCTACCACATACGGTTGAATTTTTTCTGCGTTTTTTACAAGGGAATTATCAAGAAATTGTTTCTTTACCCATGCAGACAATTCCTCAAACGATTTATTCTGCGATCCAACAAAGCAAAGTCCCTTTGATGTGGCAGCTATATATATACTCCAATCCTTATGTTTGAGCAATGACCAATAAATAATGATTTTATTTTGCGATCCCATTTTGCAACACCTCTATTCACATTATACTTCCTATAAAGCAAGTTGTAATATTTGAAGAATAATCAAATTCGCCCCGCCGAATTTGCGCCCGGATTTTTATCACGCTTCAGAAAGCCACATCCTGTGGCTTTCGCCTGACTAGGACGTCCTGTCCGTCGTCGAGCTCGCTCGATCAATTACCTTTAAAAAATCCGAGGCATCCGCCGGAGGCTTAACTTCATTCATTCGGGGTTTGAACCCCCACTGAATCAGAGAGCTTTTTGCATTCATCCCCCACTTACAGAAGTGGAGGACTTCTGCTGAATGAAGTTAAAACAAGATAACAACATCATCTTTAAATAAGGAACCAACTTAACACGAGTAAGCCAAGAAATAATAAAAAAAGATAGGACATAAGATTTTGTTTCTTTAATAGAGGATAGATATCTAAACGACCCCATATTATTCCATGCATATCATGATAAACGAAAACAAATAATACGACTCGTAAGTAAATTTTAATGAAAGAAGGAACGCACATGACAGTTATTACTCAAGTGAAACAAACCGTTGCCGGATTAAAAAGTGCTCAAGCCAGTTTAGAAACCTTCTCTTTAGGTACAGACAATCAAGAGGCAAAGCAGATGTATACAGATGCAGCAAACCAAACACAAGCCATCATTGATAGCATTGAACCACGACTTCAACAAATACAAGATGAAGAGCCCCAATATAGACAATAAGGTTTTAACCGGTTGGCTCCTGGCTAACCGGTTCTATTTTTACATAATGACCTATTCAATCTTGATCCAATAGGGCCCCTCTATATCTGTAGATGGGGTTAATGAAATAGTAGGGAGAATGATAAAATGACAGTCATTTCAAACGTAAAACAATCTTTGTCCACACTTAAAAGTATTGAGGCACAATTATCCACCCTTGCCTTGCATGCCCAAGAAGAAAAGGCAGCTCAAACCTTTCATGAAATGATGTTAGTGATTGAAGAGGTGAAAAAGGATCTACAAGACCGTAAAGTAGAAATGGAGTTAGAGGAACCACAATATAAAGAATCTTAAATAGGTGGTGGAACTATGTCCGATTGGACAGATACTTTTATTCGTTCGATTGTATTTATTATTGTTTTAATCATTATGACAAAATTATTAGGAAAAAAGCAGTTATCGGAAATTTCCTTTTTTGAATATGTATCAGGGATTACGATTGGGAGTATTGCTGGTGAAGCCATCATGGGATTGGATAATAAAATTGGCCATGGAGTATTAGCAATTTTGGTCTTTTCTTTGATTACCTTATTTGTAGATATCCTTTCTTTAAAAAGCAAAAAATTCAGGGATACCATAGAAGGAACTGGAACAATCTTTATAAAAGATGGAAAAATAATGGAAGATAATTTAAAAAAGGAGAAATATTCCACTACGGAATTAGAATCTCTTCTGCGACAAAAAGATGTCTTTAATATGGCAGATGTTGAATTTGCTATTCTTGAGCCGAAGGGTGATCTCAGTGTTCTCTTAAAAAAGGAAAATAGGCCTTTAACTGCAAAAGATCTGAATCTAAAAGTAGCCAATGACAAAGTACCACAAACCGTTATTATGGATGGATCCATTATAAACGATGCTATGTCAGCAGCAGGGAAAGATCGAAATTGGCTCCATGCGGAACTAGACAAGCTCGGTGTCACCGTTGAAAATGTATTTATGGCACAGGTAGACTCTTATGGCGACTTAACAATCGATGTTTATGATGATCAAATGAACATCCCTTCTCCAGAAGTTCGTCCTCTTCTTATGGCCATGATCAAGAAATGCCAAGCGGATTTAGAGTTATTCTCCCTCGAGACGGAATCAGATAAAGCACAAGCCATGTACAATAAAAATGCGAAAAAGCTTACAGAGGTCATAGATATCCTCAAACCTTACTTAAAAGGGTAAATATCCCCTCCTTACCGTTGGGCTCCATTCTGCACTCAATTAAGGAAGAGGGATTCTTTTGGAAAATGGTTAACATACAAAAGCCCGTTACCTTTGAGTCAACGGGCCTTTTATCCATTCATTTATCAAATTTGCCCCGCCGAATTTGCGCCCGGATTTTTATCGAGCTCGCTCGATCAATTACCTTTAAAAAATCCGAGGCATCCGCCGGAGGCTTAACTTCATTCAGCCGGGGTTTGAACCCCCACTGAATCAGAGAGCTTTTTGCATTCATCCCCCACTTACAGAAGTGGAGGACTTCTGCTGAATGAAGTTAAAATCATTTCATACTTTTGTGTAAAATCTCTAATACTGTTCGTAATTCATCTACTGGGATTTGCCCTGGTGCTGATGCCTTTTTACCAGCACCAAAGGTAAGGGAAGAACCAAACGCTTCTCCGACTAAACGACTAACTACACCTGTTCCCCCCATAGACATGGTCATAAACGGACGATCCGCATATTGTACTTTCATGGTGTTTGTCGCATCCATAAGCGTAATAACATCCGCCGTTGATGTCGGCATGACAGCTATTTTAGGGATATCAGCACCGTACTCTTGCATTTTACAAAGACGTGAAACCAGCTCTTCTTTTGTAGGCGTTTTATAAAAATCATGGTTAGACATAATGACAAAAACACCGTTAGTCTTTGCTGTTGTAAGGATCGTTTTGATGTTCATTTCTTCATTGAATAACTCAACATCGACAAGGTCAATATTTTTTGTCAGAATAGCGGCTTGGTTTAGTTCTACATAATAAGCATCACTAATTTGTTTATTTCCACCTTCTTTATGACTGCGGAAAGTAAAGAGAAAAAGTTCATCAGCAAAGATCTTTCTTAACGTAGCAATCATCTCTATAACTGCCCCTACATTTTCAACCTGTTCATAAATATCTACACGCCATTCTACTATGTCTGGGTGAAGTTCCTTTACGAATTCTGTTTCTTGTAAGATTTGCTCTTTCGTTGCACCGACAAGAGGGACAATAATCTTTGGGATCCCTTCACCTATCGTTACATTTTTAATCGTTAAAGTATTCACAATTTTATGCACCCCTTTTTTATCGGATTTTCTAATAAAGCAATAAGCGGACAGTCCGACTAAAACACCCTTACTGTTAACGGCTTTCTTTACCGAGGTTCATACATATCCCACGCTAATTTTAATGAATCTGTTATATATTCTGCTACTTCTTCTGCATTCAGATTATCTGTTTTCACCTTTGAATTATGCAAAGAATAAGCGGATTGCCTACTGTGAAATAGCTCTTCAATTTGATCAAGACTCTTATTTTGCAAGACCGGACGACTATCAATAATCAAACTGATTCTTTCCTTCCAAGAATCCCATGATAAATCAAGATAAAACACAAGACAGTTGGCTAAACAGGCTTTTCTTATTTCTTCATTTAGAAATGCTCCTCCACCAACCGAAATCACATGCAATGGCTGTTTACTCAGGCCTATGATGATTGATTGTTCCCGTTCACGAAAGGTCTTTTCACCAAATGTTTCAAATATTTTAGTCGTCGGCATGTTAAACTCTTTTTCAATTAATTCATCGATATCAATAAAATCCCTGTATAGATTTTTAGCCACTTGTTTACCAATGGTGGTTTTTCCTACTCCCATAAATCCAACAAATACAATGCTTTTTTCTCGTAGCGGTAATTCATGCTTTCTCATCATACTCAATGATCTCCTCTTAACCTATTTTTTCGACCCGCTTCAAAATAGTTCTAATCATTATAATTATATAATGGTTAGAAATGTTTGTAAAAAGGAATTAAGATCATTCTACTCATAATCGTTTAAATGGAGCTTATAATCTAACAATGACTGGAATAAACGATCCTCTTCCAGTTAGCAGAAACTATGTAAAAGCATTAAGAGAACGATTGGAACTCTAATGTAAGATGATTTTAGTCAGCCCAATCCACCCTATTCTTAACGGGCAGTAAAACCCCCACTTATGGAAATCTTCTTTATGAACAACTTCCTTTATTATATTCTTTCAACTATGTTACCAATCGATAAAATAATCGGAAAAGTATTCCCTATCTTTGGAGCGATATTACTACTAGGTAATTTTTCACTAAGCGTAAGTCTTCTTATCAATCAGGCATCTATTCCAGAATTAAGCTTTGCAAATATGTACCCTAAGAATACACCTATATTCCCACTATTATCTGATGAAGAAATTTCTACATTAGCAAAGAAGGTGGCTTAACACCATTAGTTCAATGAGATTCTACCCTTCTATCGTAAAACTCGAATAATCTATTAAAAAGCAGTCCTGTCTAAAGGGCTGCTTTTTGTGTTTAGTAGCCTTCGTCTTCAACCTATTTAGAGAATAAGCCTCGTAAAGCAAATGTAACATTTTGCGGTCTTTCCGCGAGACGACGCATGTAGTACGCAAACCAATCATCTCCATATGGAACATACACCCTCATTTTATACCCCTCTTTTACAAGCTTTTGCTGCAATTCCCTTCTAAAGCCATACAGCATTTGAAATTCAAATTGATCCCTAGAAATTTGGTTTTCTTTAACAAATTGTTTTACTTGGTCAATGATATGATGATCATGGGTAGCAATCGCCGTGTAACTCCCACTTAATAAGTAAAAGTTAATCAGCTTTAAATAATTTTCATCGATATCTTTTTTATTCTGAAAAGCCACATTAGAGGGTTCTTTATAGGCCCCCTTTACAAGTCGAAGCGAAGTTCCTTTTAGATCCTTAACATCTTGTTCTGAACGAAATAAATAAGCCTGAATAACGGTACCTACATGATCGTATCTTTCTTGTAATTCTCGCAAAATATCTAGTGTCATTTGGCAATGTATATAATCTTCCATATCAATAGTGACAAACTGACGATACTTTTTCGCGGTATCTAAAATTCGATGCATATTTTTCACACAGAAACGCCGATCAATATCAACTCCAAGTTTAGTCAATTTCACCGATAGTTGACTGTTTAAATTTTCTGCAGCCATTATTTCTAGTGTTCTTACAATTGATTCAGTAGCTTCAATTGCTTCTTCTCTATTTGATACAAATTCTCCTAAATGATCAAGGGTACAAACCAAGCCTTTTCTATTTAATTCTTTTACCGTTTCAACCATTCTCTCAATGGAATCTCCAGCTACAACTTGGGATGCACCTAATTTTAGACCCCATTTTTTAGCTGCTTTATTCAAGGGCTTACTTCGTGATACATAAAGGAAAAAGCTTTTGGATACTGACGCCAACATATTTAAGTTCCCCCCTTTACATCGAAGGATGAATCATAACAGGGTCCCCCAGTAAGTCTCGGAGAACCCTTTTCAACAGAACTAAAAAAACGATATAGGAGTTCATTTCAACTATGTGGAAAGTACCCTTTCTTTAAAATGATTCAGATGTTGTTTGTGCCTGCATATGCAGCAGAAGGTAGTCTGGACCACCCGCTTTTGAATCCGTTCCCGACATATTAAAACCACCAAATGGATGATACCCAACAATCGCACCTGTACAGTTCCGATTGATGTATAAATTCCCAACATGGAACTCCTTAAGAGCACGTTCAACATGTTCACGGTTATTAGAAATAAATGCTCCTGTTAAACCATAATCCGTGTTGTTAGCTATTTTTAATAGATGGTCGATGTTTTTTGCCTTACAAAAAGCAATAACGGGTCCAAAGATTTCATCCTGCATGAGTCGTGCTTTTTCATCGACATCAGCAATAATCGTTGGTTGGATAAAAAATCCTTTTGAATCATCTCCTTCACCACCAGCAACCAGTTTCCCCTCTTTTTTTCCTATTTTAATATAGGACATAATTTTGTTATAAGCAGCCTGATCAATGACAGGTCCCATATAGGTTTCTGCTTTTTCTGGATTATCAACTGTCAATGTTTTCGTTAAAGCGACCGCCTTTTCCAACACTTGATCATATAGATCTTCATGAATAACCGCTCTAGAACCCGCAGAACACTTTTGTCCTGAAAAGCCAAAACCAGAATACACAATCGAAGCAGCAGCTAAATCGACATCTGCATCGCTATCCACAACAACCGTATCTTTTCCACCCATCTCAGCCATAACGCGCTTTAACCAAATTTGGCCTGGATGAACCTTTGCCGCACGTTCATAAATACGGCAACCTACTTCACGTGAGCCAGTAAATGAAACGAAACGTGTTTTCGGATGATCGACAAGAAAATCGCCAATATCTGCACCACTTCCTGGAATAAAATTTAATACACCCTTTGGTAATCCCGCTTCCTCCATAACTTCCATAAATTTCGCTGCAACAACAGGTGTATTATTCGATGGTTTTAATAAAACGGTATTTCCCGCCACAATGGCTGCAATGGCCGTTCCAGCCATAATGGCAAGAGGAAAGTTAAAGGGCGAGATAATCACACCTACTCCAAGCGGAACATAATGAAATTGATTATGTTCTCCGGCACGGCTAAGAATAGGTACTCCTTCTTTCAAACTCAGCATTTGCCTCGCATAATATTCAATGAAATCGATCGCTTCTGCTGTATCAGCATCTGCTTCTTTCCAAGGCTTTCCTGCTTCCTTCACTAAGTAAGCAGAAAATTCATGTTTCCTTCGTCTAATGATTGCAGCAGCTCTAAATAATATTGCCGCTCTTGCTTCAGGCTCCCACTTTTTCCATGAATCATATGCCGTTAAGGCCGCTTGCATCGCCTGTTCAGCATGATCTTGATTTGCTTTCGAAACCTTTCCAATTAATTCTGTTTTTATTGCTGGATTATACGAAGCGATTTTTTCTTCCGTTAAAATCTTTATGCCATTAATAACTAGTGGATATTCTCTACCTAATTGTGCATTCACCTTCTTTAAAGCTTCTTTAAATTCTTTTTTGTTCTCTTCATTCGAAAAGTTTGTAAATGGTTCATGTTTATAGTCTATTACCATTAATATCCCTCCTATAATCCATCGAGTTCTACCATTATATGTGTGAAATCTATAATTATAAGGAGATTAATACTTTTGTCTTCAAAGAAAATAAAATAAAATACAAAAAGAGGATGACAGAAGCCATCCTCTTTTTGTATTTTATTAAAAATTAACTAGCTTTATTTAATGAAGTTGGATCGGATTTACGTATAGATGAAATAACATAACCAATGACCACTCCAACTAAGGCAGGTACCAACCAACCCATTCCCGCATTAAATAATGGGATATATTGACCGAAGAAATTATATAAACCCTCAAGCGGAATGCCTGCTGCTTTTATACCATCGACAACACTTACAATTCCTGTAAATAGCAAACTCCATCTATATACTTCTAAACGACCTTTATAGAGCGGATCGGCAAACGTTAAGAAGATTAAAACAATAGCTAATGGATAAATCGCTACAAGTACAGGAACAGAGATTGTAATCAACTGGTTTAACCCAACATTTGCAATGGCAGCACTGAAAATAGTAAAAACAATTGCTAACGTTTTATAAGAATAACGTGGAAACATATTCGAAAAATAACTAGCACAAGCTGTAATAAGACCAATTGCTGTTGTTAAGCAAGCAAACAAGACTGCTAAACCAAGAATTAAATTACCATAAATAGAAAAGTGGGCATTGGCTGCAGATGTTAAGATAGCCCCCCCATTCCCTTCAAAATTCGTTGTTGATCCTAAGTAACCAAGGCCTAGATAAATCAACCCTAAAGCTCCTGCTGCAATCGCTCCTGCTTGAAGAGTTGCTTTAGCAATTCCTTTCTTACTTGTTACACCTTTATCTTTAATCGCATTAATGACGATAATACCAAATACAAACGCTGCAAGCGTATCCATCGTTAAATAGCCTTCTTGGAACCCTTTAAAGAAAGCATTATCAGTATAACCATCAATAGGGGCTAATGGTTTATCAAGTGGATTAATTAACGTAACAACTAACAATATTAAAATAAGCGTTAATAATAGCGGTGTTAAAACTTTACCAATGCGTCCTACAATTTTATTTGGATTTAATGATAGCCAACCAACAATAGTGAAAAAAACAATGGAAAAGATCAATAATCCTATCGTATTAAATTTACCGGACACTTCAGATAGAAATGGTAATAGAGCTATTTCATATGAAATCGTTGCTGTCCGTGGGATTGCAAAAAATGGCCCAATAGATAAATATAATATAACCGTAAAAACCAATGAAAAAGTTGGATTAATTTTATTAGCTAATGACTGAAGATGTTCATGTCCAGATAACCCTATAGCCAATACACCTAGTAGTGGCAATCCAACACCTGTCAATAAAAACCCGATAATCGCTGGCCAAAAACTTGTGCCTGAAGCTTGTCCAAGTGCAGGTGGAAAAATTAAATTTCCAGCACCAAAGAATAAGGCAAATAGCATAAGTCCAATGGCAATGGTATCCTTGTATGAAATATTTTTTGAATTCATTGCTTTCGCCTCCTGGATGATTTGACTTTATCTGTAAAAAAAGTTTGTTTATAATTTTCAAACAATTATTATCAAAGTTAATCTTATTGATAAAGCCTTAAAATAATAAGGCTTATTATTGCACACAATACTTCTTTATGTAAATAGATATTTCAAAATAAAAAATGTAATCGTTTTATTTGTTAAAAAGTATTGAATTTTCTATAATTAAAATGATTCTTTTAAGAGGATTTTACTTTTTTAGAATAGTAATAGCATGGATTTCCAGCTATAAAATAACCAAGCAATTTGATACTTTACTACTTATTTTATCCTTACCAAAGAAAATGTCAGGCACCACACATAGAGAAATATCCATTCCTAGTGCCTGACACCTAACCTTGAAAATATTTAATTCATTTCATAAAATAATTCTTCCTCAGGATCTTTTTCACTTCTATTTTGTGGAATCGATAGATTAAACAAGTCAATATCCACAATATACTTCGGTCTTCGCTTCGATTCTTGGTATACTTTTCCAATGTACTCTCCGACTAATCCAATGGCCATTAATTGTAATCCGCCAATCAACCATATCGAAGTAATCAATGAAGTCCAGCCTATTTCTGTTTCCCCTAAGAATTTTAATCCTAAAAAATAACTTAAAAATAAAAGGCTGACAAGGAAAAATAGACATCCCGTCAACATAACAAAACGAATCGGTGTGACAGAAAAAGACGTAATTCCATTAAAAGCAAAGGAAAGCATTTTTTTCAGTGGATACTTGGTATCTCCTGCAAGCCGCTCCTTTCGATCATAGAACACGGATGTAGATTGAAAACCAATAAGCGGCACAATTCCGCGCAGAAATAAATTGACTTCATCAAATCGCTCCAATTCATCGAGGGCACGCTTACTCATCAATCGATAATCGGCATGGTTATAGACTAAATTGACTCCCATTTTTCCCATTAACTTGTAGAAACTCTCTGCCGTTTTCCTCTTGAAAAAAGTATCTGTTTCCCTCCTTCTCCGCACCCCGTAGACAATCTCATAGCCAGCTTTAAATTTTTCAATAAACTGTCGGATAACATTAATATCATCCTGTAAATCTGCATCCATGGAAATCACACAGTCCGAAACCACTTTTGCAGAAAATAGCCCTGCTAATAATGCATTTTGATGTCCTGCATTTCTCGCTAACTTTAATCCCCGAATACAATCGAACTTTAAACTGGTTTTATAAATCAGCTCCCATGTGCGATCACTGCTTCCATCATCAACGAATAGAATTTTACTCTTATCAGATATCAGCGTTTCTTTTATCAATTCGTTTACTAATTGATGTAAAACGTCCATTGTATTAGGTAGTACAGCTTCTTCGTTATAACAAGGTACAACAAGCGTTACAATCGGTGCACTCATGTCTGTTCCCTCCAAGATGTCGCATAATCGTTCCTTTATACAATTCGATACATTCATAAGAAAACATAGGCTTTTACCAAAATTTATATAAATATGGATATAATTTTTAAATGGTCTAAGGAAGTAGTTTTTTCAAAATAACCCTCTTTTAATGAAAAAACATTCTTTAATTCAGGTGACTTTGTACAAATAAACTTTCCAAATTGATTTTTCTCTTGAAAACACTTGTTCAAGCACTAAATGATTGTCCCCTGTATTAACAATCGGAACTGCTGAAAAAATATGTGTACCCCCCATTTCCTTAAATGGCTCAAAATTAAATTGAACATCCTTCAACTTCTTTTTCGACGTTTTTTTAAACATATAATGCTTTCCTAACTCATCGGTAAATAAATAACAGCGTCCACCCCACTCATCAAAGTAAACACGAATTTTCTCATTTTTTTCCAATTCCTTACTAATGATTTTTCTGAATTCACGTTTGTATGATAGCGGATAAAAATTATTATACGAATCCAACGTATAGAACCCATTATATTGAGCAATCGCAGGATGCAGGCCCACACTCGCAACCCGGTACTCTTCTACCGGTTTTCCAATATAATCCTTTATTTCTGTAAATAATTCTTCATCATAAAATTCCTTAACAGAAGGCTTTGATTGATAATATACTTCTTCATTAAAGAAGCCTAATAAGATTAATTGAGCAATGATACAAAAATGTATAATTGGTCGAAATTCCTTTACATGCTGCCATAAAATTTTTAGTCCTAGTGCAAAAGACAAATAAATGACTAAAGGCCTTAAAAAATGAAAACGAGCAAAATTAAACGTGTCCATAAAATGGAACCTTTCAGTCAACGGCTGCCAACCCTTATAAAACCAGAAGGCATACCAAGCAGAGAGGATAAAATTTAGGATAAATAAAAAGACAAACCCTTTCTCCTGCTTCCAGCATCTTTTCTTAATCACAAAATAAAAGGCTAAAAACAAAATAGGCAGGATGATCAAACCATGGACGGTCATCACATGTGTATGTCCCAGAATATAGTTTTTGAAGGTCAATCGGATCGACCTTAAAATCGATAATCGGGTATGAAAGTATTCATCCCGGCTATTCGGTTCACCCGAAAAGAGAAAGGAATGGACGAGTCGATATTCAACAAGACTATAAATGAGTGTCATATAAATAAGAGAAATCAAAAAAGCCCCATGGTGTTTTTTTCGTCTAACTACATCTACCACCCAAAGGACACCCATAGCAAACAGGAAAAAGAAAAACCCAAGAACAATACTGGAATATAACGGCAGGAGAGTAAATACAAGGTATTCCCTCCATGAAATTCTCCCTTTTCTTATATGCATAAAAGCCCATAAAGCTAGGGGCATGCCTAAGGTGCTTAACATTCCCGATGGCCAAAAAGGGGTTAAAGAGAAGGTTAACGCTGTCCCTATCCGGATAATTCCCCATTCTTCCCCTTTCAAAAAATGGTCATACAACAGCAGATACATCCCCCAAAAAGCTACCACTCTTGTGATTATTTGACTTAGTCCATATGCGATCATGGTCGGAAATAGCACGTACAGCCAGACAATTCCACTGTACTCTGTACCGTAGGCATTCCTTGGTAAACCATTCATCACTTGTGGAATCACAGCTTTTAGAGAACCAAATATTTCTCCACTTTCGCTTAACACTTTATACCACGCCAAGTTCGAATCAAGATTATCATGGACACGAATATGAGCATTTTCCCCTAAGATAAACAAGGGCGATACATAAATAGCAATAATAACAAAAGCTATTGCAAGTAATCTTTTCTCTCTTTTGTCCTGTAAAAAATCCAATTTCTAACACCTCATGAACTTAGTTCTTCTTACTTTTCACAAAAATAGAATCAATTATCCAAAATCAATTATGTTCTACTCCTTTGTAATCACATAAAAAAAGGCTGTCCCAAAGCAAGGTGTCAGACACCTTGCTTTGGGACAGTCCCTTTAAAATAAAACTATTTAACCGAGCATAAGGATAACAATTACCGATTTATAAAGCACGCTGCTTTTAGATTATGTATCTATATCCCTCACTCATTACAGATCACTGTATAAACATCTAATTTATTCCAAATACTAGGAATACAGTTCATTCTACATGATATTTATTATTCTCACAAAAAAACAATGTTGCATAAAATAATATAAGAAGACTTCCCTCAGTAGAGCATTTGTTACCTATCCTGTGGGATAAAAAAAGTAAGAGGTGTATAAGGAAATGGGGCTTTTTAATTATCTATCCGATTGGAAGGCTAGTTTATATGGAAAAAAAATTACCCAGGCGGAAAGCCTGGGAAACTGTCCAGATTGTAATGGAAAAGGATTTCACATTCCAATTGTTAACGAATACTCTTATCCAGAATCCTATGATTGTCCTGGTTGTAATGGAACTGGGACATTTACAGGATGGAACGAAAATAACAAACCTTATTAGAACAAAGTCCCGGTAGCCAATTAGACCATAGCCATGCTATCCGGGCATGTTTTTCTATTATCAAAGAAGTCCCCTTAAAATTTCATATCAAATTCGCCCCGCCGAATTTGCGCCCGGATTTTTATCACGCTTCAGAAAGCCACATCCTGTGGCTTTCGCCTGACTAGGACGTCCTGTCCGTCGTCGAGCTCGCTCGATCAATTACCTTTAAAAAATCGAAAGGCTCGCCGGAGGCTTAACTTCATTCAGCCGGGGTTTGAACCCCCACTGAATCAGAGAGCTTTTTGCATTCATCCCCCACTTACAGAAGTGGAGGACTTCTGCTGAATGAAGTTAAACAGGGATAAATTGTTTTCCGAATGAGGCTTCTTTCTTTAATTGTTCTCTTTGTTGTATTTCAACTTCCTGCCTACGCATCTGTTCAAAACGTTTCAATTCAACTGTTCCTACTTGCTCAATGGAACCCGCTTCCTTAATGATTTGAAAAAGCACATCCGCATCCTTCATTGCACTGTTAATCCCAATGGCACCCGTCGGACTCATCGTGTGGGCTGCATCCCCAATAATGGTTAGACCATTTTTAACCCAAGTCTCACTTTGGCTACTTTGCACTTGAAGCAGTACAAAATCATTCCATGACTTGATATGAGCATGTACACTATCCGCTAATTCAGGAAACGCCTCAATTAACTGATGAATAAACGGCATAAACGACTGCTTTTTCAGCTCAGGAAACGAACCTTCGGGAATATTCCAACCAATTTGAACAAATCCCCCCTGTTGTGTAAATAAAGCGAGTTGCTCTTGATTGACAAGAGCCATCCGTATCGTTGGTTCCCAACCCATCGGTACGGGAATACGTGCCCAAAGAAGATCATACCCATGTCTAATTTTCTTAAACGGAATATGAGCCAATTTTCGAATCGTTGAAAAACGTCCGTCTGAACCAACAATCAATGAGCTTTTAATCGTCACTTCTTGACCATCCTTCAACGCTTTTACACCCACATATTGTTCATCTTCTTCAATTAATTTAATAACTCTTGTATTTAACAGTAGTGTATAATCAGCAAGTCGTTGGCTTTTTTGTAGCAAAAGACCAAGCAAATGCTTTTGAGGCACATGTATACCAACATGTTTTATACTTTCATCAGGCATAATTTGTTTAAATACTTCACCATGATCCCAGTATTCAACCCGGTCCATTCGCAGCAAACCTATTTTTTCTAATTCCTCAAAAAGATTGTATTTTTGTAGTATTGATTCACCCGTCTCATTCAAATGTTCTCCTCTGAACTCTTTATTGATGTTATCGTGACGCTCGATTAAAACGGTTGAAATGTTATGACTCGCTAATAAATAGGAGAGTAAAGCACCCGCAGGTCCAGCACCAACGATACAAACATCTGTCTTATAATCATATTCCTTCACGTTACATCACCCATTATAATTGGTTTAGTTTCTTTTCTTAGGATTGCTTTGGGTACGCAGTGATCAGCAAATCATTCCCTACATGTTCTACAGAATCGAAATTGACGTCTAGCGCCATATCCATCGTCTCAACATCACTTCCAGTAAAAGGTGTCAAGGAATGACGACCACCTAGAACTTTAGGTGCTATATAGATGAGAAATTTATTGATAAGCCCCTCTCGTAAAAAGGAACCATTCACTTCGCTTCCACCTTCAACAAGTACGTCTGTTATTCCCAATTCAAATAGTTGCTTTAAAATAAAAGTAAAATCTATTCCTTCATCCATTTCAGGAGTTAAAAATACTTGGACACCTTTTGTTGAAAGAGCGGCCTCTTTTTCTTCATCCACACCTTCTTTAGCAAAAATCCAAGTTTGTGCTTCAGAACAGTCCGTAATTTTTGCCTCTACAGGAGTTCTCAAGTTCGAATCAATGATAATACGGATTGGATTTTTCCCACCCTCTGGTATTCTCGTTGTTAACATCGGATCATCTGCAAGTACGGTTCCAATTCCAACAAGAATGGCATCTACTTCATTTCGCAAATAATGAACCTGTTGTCTTGATTCATCACCCGTCACCCATTTCGAATGACCGTTATAAGTAGCAATTTTACCATCAAGAGTCATAGCGACTTTGGAAATCACAAATGGAGTACTGTGAATCATATTATGAATAAAACGTTCATTTAATCGCTTCGCTTCCTCTTCTAGCACGCCTACCTCGACTTCAATTCCAGCCTCTTCGATCAGGTTAATTCCTCGACCTGCAACAAGTGGGTTCGGGTCTTTCATCGCAATGACCACTCGACTCACTCCAGATTCCTTTACTAAATTCGCACAAGGTGGCGTTTTTCCAAAATGGGAACAAGGTTCAAGCGTGACATAAAGAGTTGCTCCTTTTGCATGCTGACCCGCCATTCGAAAAGCGTGAACTTCCGCATGTGGTTCCCCTGCCTTACGATGAAGCCCTGATCCAACAATCGTCCCGTCTTTTATAATTACTGCTCCTACAAGAGGATTCGGATTTGTTTTTCCTTTTGCGGTTGCTGCTAAATCAAGGGCAAGCCTCATAAAATAATGATCGTTGTTCATGGCACATTCTCCTTAATTTGTAATTATCATTCTACTATTTTGAATATGCCCTGATTTCTCTACTTTTGTCGCCAAATAAAAGCTGTTATAATCGGAAACATCACCCCATAAAGGAATATGATCACGAATGATCAGCCCCTTTTGTTTGAGAGCGTCAATTTTTTTCGGATTATTCGTAATGAGTGTAACCGGCTTTTCTCTTAAACCAGTGAGCACTCTAATAGCTTCCTCATAAGAACGAGTATCATCCGGAAAACCAAGGGCATTATTTGCTTCTACTGTATCATATCCTTCCTGTTGAAGAATATAAGCTAATGATTTAGGGAATAAACCAATCCCACGACCTTCATGATTAGCTAAGTAAAAAAGCGCTCCGCTTCCATGTTCGACAATCATTTTCATCGATTGACGCAGTTGGTAACCACAATCACAGCGCTTACTACCAAAAATATCTCCTGAATGGCAGATACTATGCATTCGTATATAAGCTTCTTCTTCATGCTCAAAATCTCCGTATACTAATACAGATGATTGCTGAAATTTAGCTAAGTCGGCGGTAGCTAATGCTTCAAGCAAATCATCTTTTTCTGATGGTAACCCTTCAAGAGGGAGCCATGTATACCACTCGAAAGTAACAACTTGACCTTCAAGTTGAACAGGGAGTTTAACCGGACCGACAAGACATATATCTTTTTTATTTGTTTGTTTTAGAATCGTCATTTTATTCATCAAAATATTTTTTACTTTATCTGAAATCATTATGATCATCCTTTCAACATACAATACACTATCTGCATGTCACTTACTATATGTAAGTAAGTATATATTTGTAAACAATTGACGTCAAGTAATATATTTACTATTATAATAGTAATAATTAATTTTTCAACTGGGGTGGTTTAAATGGGGGAGAGTACTCTTTGTCCCAAGTTTCATAAAGCAATTGAGATTCTGAGTAAGCGTTGGAATGGATTAATTATTAACCAGTTATTATCTGGATCACAACGTTTTTGTACCATTAATGCCTCGATGCCGATCAGTGGACGACTCTTATCTGAGAGACTAAAGGAATTAGAAATCGAGGGAATTGTTTCAAGAGAGATTTTTCCTGAAGTACCTGTTCGTGTTGAGTATACGTTAACAGAAAAGGGCCTGGCTTTAAAGAATGTGTTTAAAGAAATTGATCACTGGTCACAAGATTGGATACAAACTAAGGACGATAGCACAAAAGGGTGATATTCATATATCACCCTTTTGTTATTGAAAAAGATTATCAAATTCGCCCCGCCGAATTTGCGCCCGGATTTTTATCACGCTTCAGAAAGCCACATCCTGTGGCTTTCGCCTGACTAGGACGTCCTGTCCTTCGTCGAGCTCGCTCGATCAATGACCTTTAAAAAATCCGAGGCATCCGCCGGAGGCTTAACTTCATTCAGTCGGGGTTTGAACCCCCACTGAATCAGAGAGCTTTTTGCATTCATCCCCCACTTACAGAAGTGGAGGACTTCTGCTGAATGAAGATAAAGTGGTCTACAAGATGTTCTATCCACTCCTTCGTACCCAACCTGATTATAGGATGCGAAGGAGTTTTTTATTTCTTTATTTATGAAAGGTTTATTTTTCGTCTATACTGACAAAATAATTCTTTTTACTTGAGGTGAAGAGCTTTGCCACATCAAATTTATTTAGGGTTTATTCGCTTACCGCTTTTACTAAGGACATTTTTGATTGCCATTTCTTCCATTATATTTTTTGGTATTTCCATTCATTATCTTGAAACGGAGCACTTCCCAACTATTTTTGATGGCATTTGGTGGGCCGTTATAACCGCCGCTACTGTTGGTTATGGAGATTATGTTCCCCATTCAATCATTGGGAGAGTATCCGGTATTTTATTAATTATCACGAGCGCTGGCTTTCTTTCCTCTTTTTTTATTACCTTAGCAACAACTGCTGCTACAAAACAAAATGACTATCTGAAGGGGAAAGCAAAATTTAAAGGAAAGGATCATTACATTATTATTGGATGGAACGAACGCTCGAGAACGATTATTAATTCATTGATTAGTGAAAAAAGAGTTGTTTCCATTGCTTTAATAGATGAAACCCTACCAAAGAATCCACTTCTGCATAGAGATGTTCATTTCGTTCAAGGGTCTTCAAATTTGGATAATGTGTTAATTCAAGCTAATATTGAAAAGGCAAAAAAGGTGATTATTACCGCGGATGCAAATAAAGGGGAGTCACAAGCCGATATGTATACGATACTAACCTTATTAACGGTTAAAGGGCTCAATCCACAGGTAGAATCGATCGTTGAGATCCTGACAAATGAACAAGTTGCAAATGCCAAACGAGCAGGAGCAGACGAAATTATTCAAACCAATATTTTAACTAGTTTCGTTATGCTTCAAAGTACTTCAGCACAAGATATGGTCACTTCCTTTTTAGATTTACTATATCAACTAACAGAGAAAAAACTCGTTTTTCAGGAAGCTATGATAGAAGAGATTGAGATGGATTACACCATTCTAGCTATCCATTTATTAAATGAAGGGAAAGCACTTTTGGGAATCCAAAGAGGTGAAGCCACCATCTTAAATCCTCCACAGCCTTTTTTAATTGAAAAACACGATCAACTAATCATCATTACATGATCGTGGGTGGGAGATTCACGTTGGCCTCATTAGATAAACAAAAGGCTGTCCCCAAAGGTAGCAGACACCTTGGGGGACAGCCTTTTTCTACTTATTTCAAACGCTTTTCTAATTCCGCTTTTTTCTCTTCAAAACCTGGTTTTCCAAGCAATGCAAACATATTGACTTTATATGCTTCAACACCTGGTTGGTCAAATGGATTCACACCTAATAAATAGCCACTCATCGCGCAAGCTTTTTCAAAGAAATAAACAAGGTATCCGAATGTATACGCATCAAGCTGTGGAACGGATACAATTAAATTTGGAACCCCTCCATCTGTATGTGCTAATAACGTCCCTTCAAACGCTTTATTATTGACAAAATCAATTGTTTTTCCAGAAAGATAATTTAACCCATCTAAATCATTTTCAGCCTTTTCGACTGTTAATTCATGTCGAGGCTTTTCAACCTTTATGACTGTTTCAAATAAATCACGACGACCTTCTTGCACATATTGCCCTAATGAATGAAGGTCTGTTGAAAAGTTAGCAGAAGAAGGATAAATTCCTTTTTGATCCTTTCCTTCACTTTCGCCAAACAACTGCTTCCACCATTCGGAAAAATATTGCAAAGCAGGCTCATAGTTAATCAGCATTTCAATTGTTTTTCCTTTATTATAGAGGAGATTCCTTACCGCAGCATATTGATAAGCAGCATTATACTCGAGTTCAGATTGACTAAAATCCTCACGAGCAGAAGCTGCTCCTTTCATCATCGCTTCAATATCAGCCCCACTAACAGCAATTGGTAATAAACCAACAGCTGTTAAAACGGAATAACGACCACCAACATCATCTGGAATAACAAAAGTCTCAAAGCCTTCTTCCGTGGCAACCGTTTTGAGTGCCCCTTTTGATTGATCTGTTGTCGCATAAATTCGTTTTATCGCTTCTTCTTTTCCATACTTTTCTTCCAAAAGCTTACGGAAAATGCGCAAAGCAATTGCAGGCTCTGTTGTTGTTCCTGATTTAGAAATGACATTAAGCGAGAAATCCTTTCCATCTAACAGATCCATCACATCTTGCATATAGGTAGAACTAATATTATTTCCAACAAAAATAATTTGTGGCGTATCTCTCTTTTCTTTTGACAGTATATTATAGAAGCTATGTTGTAATGCTTCAACAGCAGCACGAGCCCCTAAATAGGATCCACCAATTCCAATCACTAAAAGAACATCAGAATCTTTCTTGATTTTTTCAGCTGCTCTTTGAATACGTGAGAATTCATCCTTATCATAGTTAACCGGTAGATCAATCCAGCCTAAAAAGTCATTTCCTGCACCAGTCTTTTCATGTAATGAATGGTGAGCTACTTTAACAGCATCTTGTAAATATGTAATTTCGTGTTCACCAAAAAAGGCGAGCGCTTTTGAATAATCAAAATGAATATGTGTCATGATGTTCCTCCAATTTTTTAGTCAATATCACTTTAACGAAAGCAGGATATATAATCAAGAAACTTCTCTTACTTGTAAGCGTGCCCATTTCTTCACAAATCTCTACAAATAACTTTTGATTATTTTTTAATACATTCAAAACTGTGTGTGGCCATGAACAAAGCCAATAAATGATTCATATTTACAGGGAAGCACGATAAATGTTTTGATAGATAAAATTTTCCATGCTTTAGCCTCCTATCTCTCTCATTTACTTTTGAAAAATAAATAGATCATTCCTATTTTATTATCTTGCAAATGTGAGTTGAATGCAAAATCAACAAACACATAAAGAAGACTTCCGTCAGTGGGGGTTTTTCTTCATCCCCACTGATGGTTAGTAGCGCTTATCGGACCTTTACGGGCAGTAAGAGTGGGATAAAATCCATGATCATTACTTGTTGGAAAAATCACCTTTCTATGTGAAAAATATTGGTATTTTACCACAAAGTGAATAATTCTTTCTAATAGAACCATTCTAATGATGTACTTAATTTTTAAGGAGGCTAGTTGGTATGAGTGGTATTCAACGTGTTGCACTATTTATTACAATTATTGGGGCGATTAATTGGGGACTCATTGGATTCTTTCAGTTTGATCTTGTCGCATCCATTTTTGGGGGACAAGATTCGATCCTTTCAAGAATTATCTATAGTCTAGTTGGGATTGCTGGTCTAATTAATTTAGGACTTCTATTTAGACAAAATGAAGGAATCGAAAGATCACCTGAAACACGTCCAACAAGATAATAAACTGAACCGGTCAGGAAGGGTAGATCCTTCCTGACAAGGAAAAGGCAGCGCATTCTATGCACTGCCTTTTCTAGAGTTGAAGACTCTTTTTATTTTTTCTACTGCCCAATCGATCTGTTCTTTTGTAATAATAAGCGGGGGTGCAAAACGAATTACCTTGTCATGGGTTTCTTTGCATAATACCCCTTCTTCTTTTAATTCTTCACAATATGGACGAGCGGATTTTGTAAGCTCCATGCCAATAAATAGCCCTCGACCGCGAATTTCCTTTATTTTTGAATGGGTTATCTTTTTCAACTCATTTAAAAAATAGTCACCGAGTTCATGTGAACGCTCCACGAGCTTTTCCTCTTGAATAACATGTAGTGCTGCTACCGAAACCGCACACGCGAGCGGATTTCCCCCAAAAGTAGAACCGTGTGAGCCTGGGTTAAATACACCTAAAATATCTTTATTTGCCGCCACACAGGAGATGGGAAATACACCACCGCCTAGAGCTTTTCCTAATATATATACATCTGGTTCAATATCCTCCCACTCACAAGCAAACATTTTTCCTGTCCGACCTAAACCTACTTGAATCTCATCTGCCATAAATAAAACTTGATGTTGCTTGCACCGTTCATACGCCTCTTTCAAAAAACCTGCTGGAGGAATGATGATTCCTGCTTCTCCTTGAATCGGTTCAAAGATGAAAGCTGCTGTATTTGGGGTTATTGCTTTTTCCAGAGCGTCTACATCTCCATAAGGAATAAGCTTGATGCCTGGTAGCAGGGGACCAAATCCCCGTTGATATTCTTCTTCGGATGATAGGGAAACAGCCGTCATGGTCCGACCATGAAAGTTTCCAGTACAAGCAATAATTTCAGCCTGGTTTTCTGACACTCCTTTTCGATCATACGCCCACCGCCTTGCTGCTTTAAAAGCAGTTTCAATCGCTTCAGCACCTGTATTCATCGGTAAAGACATTTCTTTATTTGTCAGTTGACTAATTTCTTGATACCACGGCCCAAGCTGATCATTTTGAAAAGCCCGCGAGGTTAAAGTAACTCGATCGGCTTGATCTTTTAGAGATTCAATAATTTTCGGATGACAATGTCCTTGATTGACAGCTGAATAAGCGCTTAGCATATCCATATATTGATTCCCTTCTAGATCTTCAACCCAGACTCCCTTTGCATTAGAAATAACAACCGGCAATGGATGATAATTATTAGCTCCATATTTATTGGTTTGCTCAATGATCTTACTCGACTTTGTATTTTCCATCAGTCAACCTCCATTTCCTTCTTTCCGTTCCGAAGGCAAGTTATACTTTTGAAATAGGCTTTGTTAAACAATATTGTTGATGCTTTAAATGCCTTTGAGTAAGTAGACATTAATGCATGGGGAAGAAAAGGAAAAGAATCAAAAAAAGAAGCATAGACCATTATATGCATGGCCTATGCTTCTTAATAAATTATTTTTTAATTAAATTGTCACGTTCTGCTGATTGATCAATCCACTCTTGAAGCTTATCTTTTAATGTATTGAAGCCTTGTTCTGATTCAGTGTGAACCGGAGCAGCAGCTTGACGCTTATTAGTATTACGCGGTTTCTTTACCTTTGCATCTGCAACTTGAGCAGGCGCTTCTTCTGTTGCACGGATAGATAAACCAATTTTTCCAGCTTTTTCATCAATTGACAAAACTTTTACTTGTACTTCATCGCCAACCTTAAGATGTTCATTAATATCTTTCACAAATCCGTGTGTAATTTCAGAAATATGAACAAGACCTTGATGCTGTTCATCTAATGCAACAAATGCTCCGTATGCCTGAATTCCTGTAACTTTACCTGTTAATATACTTCCAACTTCCAACTTCTCTGCCATGGAAACACTCCTAATTTATCTATATTTTTATCCTGATTATACGCAATTAAAAATTATACCATAGTAAGAGGTAAAAATCAAAAAAATTTTAAATAAGCATAGTACGGTTATTACCTATTCTTTGTTAAAACTCAAAAATTTATGTGTGGAGAGGAATAAAATAAGGTGAAATTGGAAAGACTTACAATGTAAGACTAATATTCCCCCCTTTTGTTTTTAGACAGCCTTTCCGGCTGTCCTTTTTATTTTGGCTTTGTCAATGTTCTTATTGCCTTTGAAGTACACGTGCACTACGTTTTTCATTCGAATAAAACACATATCCACATACTCCAAAGGCAATATGTCAACATGAATCATGAACAAAGCCTTTACTTTAAAACTTTTCTTAAAAGATCAACCTCAATTAATTATTTTTCCGTAAATTCTCTATAAATCTTTTTATCCTTTTCATTGCCTCTTGAAGTTGTTCTAAAGAAGTCGCGTAAGAACAGCGTATATGCCCTTCTCCACTCTCTCCGAATACATCTCCTGGCACAACAGCAACACCTTCTTGTACTAGTAACTGTTCAGCAAATTGCTGTGAACTTAGTCCTGTTGATTCAATAGAAGGGAAAGCATAAAACGCTCCACCCGGTATATGGCACGTTAGGCCCATTTCGTTTAAAGACTGTACAATATAATTTCGACGACGGCGATAACTCTTAACCATTTCCTCGACATCTGAACGCCCATTTCTAAGAGCCTCTACTGCCGCATATTGAGCCGTTGTTGGTGCACACATCATTGCATATTGATGAATCTTTAACATCGCGTTAGAGATCACTGAAGGTGCACAGACGAAACCAAGACGCCACCCCGTCATCGCAAATCCTTTTGAAAAGCCTGAAATTAAGATGGTTCTTTCTTTCATATCTGAAATAGCTGCCAGACTTGTATACTCTTCATCATAAACAAGCTCACCATAAATCTCATCAGTGATCACAAGCAAATCATATTTCTTGGCTATAGTAGCTAGTTCTTCCAATTCCTTTTTGTTCAACATAGAACCGGTCGGATTATTTGGAGAGCATAACATAAGTACTTTTGTCTTTTCTGTAATCACTTCTTCTATCTGACTAGGTAGAATTTTGAAATCATTTTCCTTTAGCGTTTGAACTTGGACTGCAACACCACCAGCTAAATTTACCATTGGCGTATAAGAAACAAAGCATGGTTCAATAACAATGACTTCATCACCTGGATCTACAATCGCCCTCATTGCAATATCAATTGCCTGGCTCGCACCAACTGTTACAATAATTTCTTCTTCCGGAGAATACTCAGCCTTAAATTGTCTGCTCATATAAGACGATATTTCTTCCCGCAATTCCAGTAAACCAGCATTGGCCGTGTAAGATGTATAGCCTTGTTCAAGCGAGTTGATCGCTGCTTCTCTTACCCCCCATGATGTGACAAAGTCAGGTTCGCCCACACCTAGAGATATGACCCCCTCCATTCCAGCGGCAAGATCAAAGAAGCGGCGAATCCCTGATGGTTTTAACTCCTCAACGGTCTTTGATAAGTAAGATTTCTTTGTTCCTCGCATTATGGTGACACCACAATTCGTTTATCTTTATTTTCTGGTTCAAAGACAATTCCATCATGCTTATATTTATTTAAGATAAAATGGGTTGTTGTCGATATAACAGAATCAAGTGTTGAAAGCTTTTGTGATACAAAGCGTGCCACATCATTCATCGATTCTCCTTCAATAATCACCGATAAATCATATGCACCTGACATTAAATAAACAGAATTAACCTCTTTAAAACGATAGATCCGTTCTGCAACCTCTTCGAAACCGACGCCTCTTTTCGGCGTAACTTTTACATCAATCATGGCTCTAACGCCTGAATACCCATCTATCTTCGTCCAATCAATGATTGAAATATACCTTACAATAATTTTATTATCCTCAAGCTTTTTGATCATTTCTCCTGTTTCGTCAACGTTTAAGCTAATCATTTTAGCAACATCTTCAACAGATAAGCGTGCATCTTTTTCCAGAATTTCTACAATTTCCATTTCCTTTTCCGTTAATTTCATGGAAAAACCCCCAAATGTTTTAAAATAGTTCTATTATAGCAAAATTCCGAAGAATATTTCTGTTATTTTCTTATTTTCTTCTTAAACTACACAAAAAATTAAATTAATATCATTCTAATTTTTTTATCTCCTTTTATTTTAGCAAAGGGAGCAAATTTGAATCTTAAGATAAAAAGCTTTATTCATTTTTATTAAAAAAGGAAGCAGTTTTGCAACTGCTTCCTTTTTTAATAATTGTTTATTTTTCCTTGATTTCACCACAAGCAATTCGATCCCCTGCATCTCCCGCCGGTTGGGACATTCCGTCGTCTTTTCCATCGTGGATCACGATCGAAGTCCCCTCCTTAGGTAATAATGATGCCTTCCCTTCTTTTAACGTCACTTGTGCTGCCATTAATTCCGCCGTTGCTTTTCCATCATCCTCGACAATTAAATTCGGCAGGTCACCGGCATGTGGTCCTTCTGGATGAAGCAGTCCATGCTCTTTGTCATCTGGGTTTAAATGATCCCCAGCTGATTTGAAGTCAGGTGCTTTGCAAGATGCTTTATCATGAATATGGATCGCATGCTCCCCTGCAGGCAACCCACTTAAATTAACATCCGCTTTTACACCACTTGCTTGTTCTGTTAACGTGATGTTTCCAAGAGAATCCCCGGAAGCATTAAACATTTCTACATCTAATTTCGTTACTTCCTGTTCCGCGCAACCAGCCAGAAAGAAAAACGAAATCAAAAAGCCTATTTTTTTCATTTATATACCCTCCGTAAGACAATTTGTATTTAGTCTTAACGAACTGCTATGAATTTAAACGATTTATGAGACTTTTTGGATAAAAATCCATATAAAAAAGAACAGATTTACAGTTAACTGTTCTTTTCCTGAGTCTTTACCTTTAATTGTTCTTCTAATTCCTTTGCCTTCTTTTCTTCTCGTTTCGAAATTCTCATGAAAAACCTCATAGCAAGATAAGCCAAAACAGAAAATATGACAAGGTTAATGACAGCTGGAATATACTCCGATTTATCTTCTGGAAAATACATAAAAGAGAACAGAACATACGAAAAAAACATGTGCTTCTACCCTTTCTCATATGAAGTTTTTTATAAGATTAAGAAAAATAGAATTTTCTTTATTATATCAGTTTTTTTTGTATGATCCTAATTTTCTGATTTATTTTTGTGCAATACGATTCCTTCATTTATTTATTTCAACCATTTCTCTATTTGCTTTTTATTTTGTTTTTCCTCTTTTGTGAGTCATAATAAACTTACAATACAAACAATAGGAGGATGAACGATTTGGATTCATTGCAAGTAGGCGATACAGTAACCGCTATCTATAAAACAGGTAAATATATCGGTGAAATTACCGATATTCGTCCTGAACATTTTTTAGTCAGAGTACTTGCGGTCATGAAACACCCGATGCAAGGTGATTTGCATCATCCTAAGGATGTAGACGTACCCTTTTTCCATGAACGAAAAGCTCTTTCATACCGAGAACAAGCAAATATCCCCAAAAAGATGGTCAAACCTTTTGATGAAACCTTACCTGATTATGAATCATCATTAAAAATTGCCATTCAAATATTGAAGGAAGAACTAACGCTGGATTCCTCTTTATGGGCTGCACGAAGCCTTAAAAATATTGAAACGTTAGAAGTTGAGTATTTTAAAAAATAGGTACCTGAAAACAAACAAAAAGCCAAATCAACGTATATGATTTGGCTTTTTAGGCAAACTTATTAAATAGTTGTGACAGATCAACTCGGTCACCAATGGTTGTTTGTTCTGGATTATGCAAATATCGCTTATCCTTTTCTACTAGTTTAAAAATATGATAGGTAGTGAGCGCGTCATCTAGCGCACGATGATGCTTTCCAACTCCAACTCTACCGTACTCCTGCACAGCTTTCCATAACCCTGTTTGATTTTGATCCCCGAAAAACCGCTTGTATTCCATCGACAAATCTAATTCCTTTGCCCGAAATGGTAGTGCTACAGCAGCCTGTTCACAATTATGGCGCAACACTTTCATATCCATATTTCCCCAAGTCACCACAGTATTTTTAAAACCTTTTGTTAGGATGGAAAATTTATTGATTAACTCATAAAAACTTATACCTTGTTCGATCTGTTCCTGACGAATATGTAGGAACGACTTGCAACGATTTGATAAGACTGGAAATCTTAAAGGCATTACAAAGGAGGAGTACTTCTCATAAATCTGGTTATTGATAACAGAGACAATTCCCGCTTCAATAATTTCCGGATAAAATCCTTTTGTCCTTCTCCCTCTTTCCGGCATAGTAAATTCAAAATCAATAAACAAATATTGCTGATCGTCTGCCAACCCTCCACCACCTTCTTTTTACTTCATTTCAAAGTTAAAAAAAATGCAAATTTCTTCCTTAATTATACCATAAATCAAATTATTTTTTTATTTTTCTGTATTCTCATTCTTCTAAAATTAAGTGAAATAGAAATTACTAGACCTTTTATCAAAAGGCTATGTGAAGCAATCGTGTTGATATTCTAATGGCCTTTTCGTGTACGCATCCATTAAGTGATTCATACCGAATCAAACACATGGTCACATACACCAAAGATCATTTTATCAACAGTCACCATTAATATAGCCTATTAAAAAAGGGGATTGTCCCATAAGATGTCAGACATCTTATGGGACAATCCCCTTTTTTGGTTATCTTTGTTCAATACGAATATATTCACGTGGTTGAAACTTCACAAACGGCTCTCTATTCATGCGTTCTATTTGAGAATCATTTGTAACATTCATAAGCCCTGGCGTATTTTCTACATTCACTATATTTTCTGTGGAACCTAATGGCGTTTCTTCTGTTTGATCTAGCATCCAAGCTCCTGAAAATAACAAGAGAAAAATCCCAATAGTCGTTCCTATTTTTTTCTTCAATTTTCATCACCACCATTATTAGGATGATGAAAAAAACGAAAAAATATACTACAAAATATTTTTGATATAACAATTAAGTGAAGAGTAATCAATGAATCTAGCGGTTTTCCTAAAAGTAAATACAACTAACATAAATACTACAAGAAATGGAATAATAAGACTGCTAATAATGAATTTTTTTGTTCATAAAAAAAAATTTTTTATGAACATTATTCATATTTCTACCTATTTATAAAAAAAGTAATATTACTCTTTTCAAACGATTAGGTCACATGCAAATGGACTTATTTTAGGTTATAATCTTTTCTAAAGTGCCCTTAAATATTATTCCATACCTTTTTGGGTCGCTATTTCAAGAAAAATGATTAAATATAAGGAGGTTTTGTTTTGTCTCTGCTACACTGGGCTATTGTTTCACCATTTATCTTTGCGATAATGGTGCCAATTGTTTATAAGTATTTTCGCAAGATCCACACAGGTTGGTTTATCCTGCCATTGCCCATTCTGTTGTTTAGTTATTTTCTATCCTTTCTATCCAACACAAGAGAAAATCAAGTAACAAGTGAAACTCTCACATGGATTCCCTCTTTAGGAATTGATTTTACCGTAAAAGTGGATGGACTTGGTCTATTATTCACCCTCCTAATCACTGGAATCGGTTCACTTGTCGTACTCTATTCCATTTATTATTTAGGAAAAAATAAAGAAAAGCTAAACACCTTTTACACCTATTTATTACTATTTATGGGTGCAATGCTAGGAGTAGTTTTATCCGACAACTTAATTGTGCTCTATTTATTTTGGGAATTAACTAGCTTCTCATCTTTCTTCTTAATTGGATTTTGGTACGACCGGGAAAAGTCACGTTATGGGGCACAAAAATCAATGCTGATTACCGTGTTTGGTGGCTTATGTATGCTTGGGGGAATCATTCTTCTCTATTTAATGACAGGTACATATAGACTATCAGAAATCATCAGTTTAGTATCACCTGAACTTTTCGAACATTACCTGTTTATTCCTGCTATGATATTCATTTTATTGGGTGCCTTTACAAAATCTGCTCAATTCCCATTTCATATTTGGTTACCTGATGCAATGGAAGCACCTACTCCTGTCAGTGCCTATTTACACTCGGCAACAATGGTAAAAGCAGGAATCTACTTAGTTGCCAGATTCACTCCATTTTTTGGGGAAAGTCCAGTATGGTTTTGGCTTGTTTCTGGTGTTGGACTCTTGACACTATTCTGGGGTTCTTTTAATGCTGTAAAACAAACCGATTTAAAAAGTATTCTTGCGTTTTCAACAGTAAGCCAACTTGGTATGATTATGTCCTTGCTTGGTGTTGGATCTGCTGCTTTACATTTTGAATCGATCCCTGATAGCTATTTCACAGTTGCTACAACAGCTGCGATCTTTCACCTATTTAATCACGCTACATTTAAAGGTAGTTTATTTATGGTCGTTGGGATTATTGACCATGAAACAGGTACACGAGATATACGAAAGCTAGGCGGTTTAATGACCTTTATGCCGATTACTTTTACGCTTTCTATCATTGGCGCTTTTTCAATGGCTGGATTACCGCCTTTTAATGGATTTTTAAGTAAAGAAATGTTTTTCACTGGAATGGTTCGTGTACAGGAAATGGGTCTATTCAATTTAGAGACTTGGGGAATCCTTTTCCCAATCATTGCATGGATTGCTAGTATCTTCACATTCGTCTATAGCATGGTTCTTGTATTTAAACCATTCACAGGAAAATATCAACCAGAAAAACTGGAGAAGAAACCACATGAAGCACCATTAGGAATGCTGATTTCACCGATTATTTTAGCTTCCTTAGTGATTATTATTTTCTTCTTTCCTGACTTGTTGTCAGAGTCAATCATTGCGCCAGCTATGGCATCAATCTTGCCAAGTCTCCTTTCGGGGACAGAAACATTCCATGTTCACATCTCTGCTTGGCATGGATTTACAATTGAACTTTTCATGACCATTGGTGTAGTGGCACTAGGAACGATTCTTTTCCTTACAAGGGAGAAATGGAAACAGGTTTACAACATTTTCCCTGAAAAATTGGCATTCAATCGTTTATACAATGGCCTAATCGAGTCATCTCAGCGTTTGTCACATACTTTTACGAATATGTATATGAATGGATCTATTCGCTCCTATCTTATCTATATATTCGCCTTTTTCACTGTCATCTTAGCAACAACACTTGCTGTTAAGGATGCCTTTACAGTAAATACGACTAATTTAGCACCTATTGGCGTCTATGAAGTGTTGCTGTCGTTGTTAATTGTAATTGGATGTATCGCTATTTTGTTCGCAAAATCTCGCTTAACATCTATTATTTTATTAGGTGCTGTTGGATATACCGTTTCACTCTTTTATGTCCTATTCCGTGCTCCCGATTTGGCCTTAACCCAGCTTGTTATTGAGACTGTTTCGGTTGCCTTGTTCTTGCTTTGTTTCTACCACTTACCGAAAAAACGAAACGAGGAAAGAATTCGTTTTAAATTAACGAATTTACTCATTTCAATTGGAGTCGGTACGATGGTCACGCTTATTGCTCTATCCGCACATAGCAATAAATTATTTGATTCGATCTCTCAGTACTATGTTGAAAATACGTATACAGAAGCTGCTGGAAAAAACATGGTTAATGTCATCCTTGTTGATTTCCGTGGTTTTGATACAATGTTTGAAATTACTGTACTAGCTATCGCGGCCATTGGGATTTTCTCAATGATTAGACTTCGTCTGGCAGGGAGGAAAGAACGATGAAAACAAATGATATTATTCTACAAGCCTGCACAAAAATCGTTCTGTTTATCATTATTCTTTTCTCGGTTCATATGTTTTTCGCTGGTCATTATGAGCCAGGAGGAGGATTTATTGGCGGCCTTATGACGTCAGGTGCACTTGTCTTATTAATGCTGGCGTTTGATATGAGAACCATTAAAAAGATTTTACCGATTGATTATAAAATTTTAACAGCGATTGGCTTATTGTTTGCGGTCGGAACAGCCGCAGGTGCACTGTTTTTCAATGTTCCGTTTTTAACTCATGCATTTGGTCATGTCGATTTACCTATCTTAGGAGATACTTCACTCCATACGGCAACACTGTTTGATTTAGGTGTTTATTTTGTTGTTATTGGTGTGACGATGACCATTATTCAAACGATAGGGGAGGATGGTGAATAATGGAGATTTTAATGGCTATTGTCATTGGCGTGTTATTCATGTCAGCCACTTATTTAATGCTTTCAAAAAGTCTTTTACGTATCATTGTTGGTACGGGACTATTAAGCCATGGCGCCCATTTGTTACTTCTAACGATGGGTGGCTTAAAAAAAGGAGCAGCTCCACTTTTAGGTGAACAGGCTTCCTCCTATGCCGATCCTATTCCACAAGCGCTAATCTTAACGGCTATTGTTATAAGTTTCGGCGTTACCGCCTTTTTCCTTGTTCTTGCTTATCGAACCTATCAAGAGCTTGGGACAGACAATACTGAACGATTGAGAGGAACAGAAGGAAATGATTAATTTTTTAATACTACCGATAATAGTCCCTTTATTGACGGGAATCCTTTTGCTCTTTCTCGCTCGGCATATAACCGCTCAGCGTTGGGTTTCCGCTCTTTCATCACTTGTAACAGTCATCATCTCAGTATTATTAGTCCAAAAGGTACATCTAGACGGGGTTCAAACCCTTAATCTAGGTAGTTGGGAAGCACCTTTTGGTATCACACTTGTTTCAGATATGCTTTCTGCCCTACTTGTGTTGACAACAAGCATTGTTGCTTTTGCTTGTATCATTCACTCCTTTTCTAGTATTGGAAAGGATAGGGAAAAGTTTTACTACTATGCACTCGTGCAATTTTTGATCGTAGGAGTAAATGGGGCCTTCACAACAGGAGATATTTTCAACCTATTTGTCTTCTTCGAAGTGATGCTCATGTCATCTTATGTATTACTTGTACTTGGAGGCACGAAAATACAATTACGAGAAACGATTAAATACATTCTTGTCAATGTCATTTCATCTGCGCTCTTTGTTGTTGCCGTTGGTTACCTTTATTCCGTTATTGGTTCATTGAATATGGCACATATCTCAAGTCGGATTAGTGAAGCTGGACAAACGGGAATTATCACCACGATTGCCATAATGTTCTTAATTGTATTTGGCTTAAAAGGGGCAATCTTCCCATTATTTTTCTGGCTTCCGGGTTCCTATTATGCTCCACCAGCTCCTGTTATGGCTTTATTTGGTGCCCTACTGACAAAAGTCGGTGTCTATTCAATTATGAGAACGTACAGCCTTTTCTTTCATCAGGATCAAGGGTTTACTCACCAAGTTCTTAGTGTACTAGCATTATTAACGATTGTATTCGGAGTTATTGGAGCAATTGCCTATTCGGATATAAAGAAAATCGTTATTTATAATATTATTGCTGCTGTCGGTGTCATATTGTTCGGTTTTGCGGTGATGTCACCAGACTCCCTTTCAGGAAGTATTTATTATATTGTTCACGATATGATTATAAAAGCAGCATTGTTCTTACTCATTGGGATTATAATCAAAATTACGGGAACAAGTGATTTAAATCAATTTAGTGGATTAATTAAACGCTATCCTGGGCTAGCGTGGACCTTTTTTCTTGCAGCTGTTTCTCTAGCTGGTATTCCACCATTGAGCGGTTTTTTTGGAAAACTATTAATTATCCAAGGTGGATTTAGCGAAGGATTTTACTGGGGTGCCGTCATTGTCCTACTATCTAGCTTGCTCATTTTATTTTCCATCATGAAAATTTTTATTAACGGCTTTTGGGGTACTCCACGTTCTTATCAAGGAGAAGATAAGGTTCCAGTGAAAACGTTATTAATCGCACCGATCATACTGGTTATATTATCTGTTTTAATGGGTGTAGGTTCTGAGACGATCTATCCTTATATCTCACAAGCTACCGATACTCTATTAAACCCTGACATCTACATTGATGCCGTAATAAAGGAGTGGTGAGGATGGCATTTCAAATTTCATTAAATTTTTTCTTAGCTTTTACTTGGATGTTTTTAAAAAATTCATATGATCCAATCACATTTTTTTATGGTTTTTTAACAGGGTTGATTATCATTTTTGTTTTTAGACGTTTCTTTTCAGCACGATTTTATTTAAAACCAGTGTTCGCGATCATTCATTTGCTGCTGGTTTTTATAAAAGAAGTTATTCTTTCTAATGTTGCCATTTTAAAGATCGTGTTAAAACCAAAATTCGATATGAAGCCTGGTATTTTTGCCTTACCTATCGAGGTGACAAAAGAATGGGAAATACTTGTTTTATCGAGTATGATTACCTTAACACCTGGTACGCTCGTTATTAAAGTATCTGATGATAATAAAATTTTATATATACATGCGATGGATATTCCTGATGTCGAAGAATCGATTAATGACATTAAGAATTCATTTGAGAGGCTAATCAAGGAGGTGAGTCGATAATGTTGGAAATAGTTGTGAACATCGCTCTCCTAGTTATAGCAATTGCCATGGTTTGCTTAATTTATAGAGTCATTAAAGGACCAACTATGCCGGACCGTGTCATCGCCCTTGATGCAATCGGAATTAACCTTGTCGCCATTATTGCGCTCGTATCCATTATGTTAAAAACGAGTGCCTTTCTCGATATCATTTTACTAGTTGCCATTCTTGCTTTTATTGGTACAGTAACCTTTTCAAAATATCTTGAAAAGGGGGTTATCGTTGAACATGATCGAAGAAATCGTTAGAGTAGTCGTTGTCATTCTGATTATTGTTGGGGCATTTTTAAATTTGGTATCTGCAGTTGGTGTACTTAGACTTCCTGATGTATATACAAGAAACCATGCAGCATCTAAAGCAGCAACACTTGGTATTGTATCCATTTTACTTGCAACCTTCCTCTATTACTACGTTGAGGTTGGACATTTCAATGCAAGATTGATTCTTGCGATGGTGTTCCTCTTTATTACTTCTCCTGTGGCGGGACATCTTATTAATAGAGCCGCTTATAACTCAGGAGTTAAATTATGGGACAAAAGTGTACAAGATGATCTAAAAAAAGAGATGCAGCAGAATAGTAAACCTAAACGAATGAAACTTAGTAAGTAATAAAAGACCAGATAGACTATTAACCTCTATCTGGTCTTTTGCTATGTATCCTTCATTTGATTAACGATAGATCTTTATTTAGTAATAATTCCTATTGTACAGCGTGAAATACAGATTAATTGATCCCTTTCATCCTTAATTTTAATTTCCCATACCATCGTCGTTCTCCCTCTATGGATCACTTCACCAACAGCTGTCACGATTCCATCTCTTTTTCCCTTCACATGGTTGGCATTAATCTCGAGTCCTACGGTCGCTTCTGTTTCTTTATCAATCATTTCAAAAGCACCTACGCTCGCAACCGTTTCAGCTAAGGCTACGCTTGCACCACCATGTAAGAGTCCAAATGGTTGACGTGTTCTGTCATCCACCGGCATGGTGGCCACTACTCTTCCCTCTTCGATTTTGATTAATTCAATCCCCAAGGAATGGAGTAACGTCTTTTCTAGATTCATCTGATCATCCCCTCCCCATAACACTTATAATAAAGAGTAACCGTATATCCTTTCTATATATTCTATTTCCACGCCAAGCTATTTTACACCTCTTGTAACGTCTTTAAATCTTTATTAAACATAGGAAAGGCAGTATCATTCATATAGTAAAAAGGAATAAATAAAAACGTGAAAGGGTGAAGAAGTATGTACCCCTATAATCTAGCTTCACACCATTACTATCCCCCTCACATTCATTATCAACATGCCTATCCCACTAATCCCTATTACCCAGCCTACTCTCCATACCGCAATGTTCCCAAAGTTGACCCCACTATGTTTATGAATTCAGCACGACAAACGAAAGGATTACTAAAGAATGCAGATTTGATTTTGGAAAAGTTAGCCCATTCACAACAACTTTCATTGGATATCATGAATGCTGCGCAGGAATCTAAACATGATAAAGTAAATGAATTGATCAAATCAACCGGAATAGAAAAAATTTCAGAAGTTTCCTACACGCCAAATGGCTTAATTATAACCTTTACTGATAAACCAAATAATATCGACTGCTGTCATCTCATTCTAAAAGTCCGCTGGGCTATGCCTTAAAGAAGAATATAAGGTTTATTTCTTTTGAATTTCTCCTTTCATGTTATCTATGATTTTCAACCATTATATCCAAAATTTATTAAAGAAAGGAAAATTACTAAAAAAAACTCTCAATATGAGAGTTTTTTAGTAATAGGGACTACCGTAATATGGTGGATACATTGGATATGGTTGATAATAAACTGGTGGATATGGATACAGGTACGGACGTGGACGCAGATTCGTCAATGCTCCGCCTAAAAACCCTCCCAATAATCCACCGACAAACGGAGCCGCAAAGAATACTCGTTGATCTTGATGAGAATTTCTATATCTATACACTCGGATTTACCTCCTTATTTATCCTGCATACTACTTCATATGCAAGCAAGAACCATTTCGAGTGGGCAAGCGTCTAACCTACGCTAAAAGATTTAGTCGCATTACCTAAAAAAGGCCCTAGCTATGCAGCGTAATAAAAAGTCACTTTCTAAAAACATGAATAAATATTATAAGAAAAGTCACTTTCCTTGACTACATCATCTATTTAACTGATATAGTTAAAGTGATTGCAGCTGGAGGTGTTTACCTATGAATGGATTGCTCCAAAAAATACTTAAAAAAGATAAAAAAAGAAAAATTGAATTTTGTCAAAATAATCTTGATAAATTTATAGATAAAGAATCCATTCCTCTTTTTCAAACATTTATCAATAGTGAACATGTTTCCATGAAAGAATATACATGCTTAAGTGAGTGTGAACTATGTGCAGCGAAACCTTATGCAAAAGTAAATGGAGAAATAGTTAGTGCAGAAAATTCGAAGGAACTTATAGACAAGCTAAAGCTTATATAAAGAAAAGGAGGAAAATTAGCTCCTCCCCCTTCTTCCTATTATTTGTTTGTTTCAAACCGCTCAACAAGCAAAGCTAATGTTCTAGTCATTACGCCGGTTGCACCTGATGGTCCTAGATTGCTCACCTTTTTAGTCGTCGCTGTCCCTGCAATGTCAAGATGAACCCATGGAGTATCTTCAGCAAATTCTCCGATAAACGCACCAGCCATAATTGCGTGCCCTTCACTACCTGGAGAGTTGTTCAAATCAGCAATTGGACTATTCCTTACTCGCTCTTTATCACGTTCAAAAATCGGCAAACGCCATATTGGCTCCCCTGCCTCAAAAGAAGCTTCCAGTACTTGTTCAAACCATTCCTCATTATTTGTCATGGCACCCGTTGTTTCCGTGCCAAGTGCCGTAATGATCCCGCCTGTTAATGTCGCAATATCCACAAGATAGTTCGCTCCGTGATGCTTTGCATATGTAACCGCATCTGCAAGGACAAGCCGACCTTCTGCATCGGTGTTCAAGACTTCGATGGTTTTACCACTCATTGATGTAATGACATCATCAGGTTTAAAGGCTTGCCCGCTAATCATATTATCAGTAGATGGGATAACAGCAACCACATTTTGTTCTGGTTTCAACTCCCCAATGATTTCCATTGCCCCAAGGACAGACGCTGCACCTCCCATATCGGTTTTCATTCCGACAATTCCAGCCTTCGTCTTGATTGAGTATCCGCCTGTATCAAAGGTAATCCCTTTTCCTACTAGACCAATGACATCTTTCCATTCATCTTTTCCCTGATACTTTAAAACAATCATTTTCGGTAGCTCACTTGACCCTTGATTAACCGCTAATAACGCTCCCATACCAAGCTTTAACATCTCTTCTTTTTCTAAAATTTCAACCTCAAAATCATATTTGGCCCCTAATTCTTTTGCATAATACGCCATATCGGTTGCAGTAAGTAAATTTCCAGGAAGGTTCACAAGCGTACGGGCAGAATTGGTCCCTTTTCCATATGCATCACCAACTGTTAATGAAGCCATGATTTCTTCTTCATCAACCTCTTCAGAATAAACGGCAAGATGATCAATTCTTTTTTCCGGTTCATTTGATTTTTGTTTATACCCTTCAAATTGATAGGTTGATAAAACAAATGCTTCACTTAACGCATGTGCAGCATCCAACGCATCAATGTTTTCGGTAGTAAACGAATCTAAATAAATAGAAGTCTCTTCAAGTTTTTCCTTTTTTATCGTTTTAAAAACAGCTCCATATGCTTCACGAAGTACCTCAAATGAGTAGTTCTTTTCTTTGCCAAGTCCAACAAAATAAAGGCGTTTACTAGCCAGTTGACCAAATGTATGTATTTTAGAAATACTGTTTTTCCGAGCTGATATGTCACCGCTTTTCACTAATTCAGTCAATCCACCAGAAAAAGCTTTATCGACGGGAAATAGATCGCCAGCAAATTTGAGAGGCTTGTCAAACAATCCAATAATCAAGCTTTCATGTGCCACTGCAAACGGCTTTTCTTTATGAACAGAAAACATCGTATTACCTCCTTCATTTCATATCATCATTATAGCCTAAGAAAGAATAAGATTTCGACCTTTGTATTATCTTATAATTACTAGCAAATCTCGCAGCATATTGCTAAAATAAAACATACAAAACATTTAAAATAACAATAGGAAGGTCAAACTAAACATGAATTTGTTAGATAATTTTCCGCTTTGGGCTTCATTGGCAGCGATCTTTTTTGCCCAATTTGTTAAAGTCCCCATTCAGTTTATTGCCACAAAAAAGCTCGACTGGTCATTGCTTACAAGTACAGGCGGCATGCCAAGCTCCCACTCAGCAGCAGTTACAGCCTTGTCAACAGGGGTCGCCCTTGAAACAGGCTTACATTCGCCTCTATTTGCCGTCTCAGCCGTATTCGCCATTATTACAATGTTTGATGCATCAGGGGTCAGAAGACAGGCCGGAGAACAAGCCATCGTTCTTAATCAATTGGTTGCAGACTTTAATAAACTTTTTGAAGATGCCATGAGCTGGCAGCAAAAACCTCAGCATGAAAAACAGAAGGAGTTAAAAGAGCTTCTTGGCCATAAACCGATCGAAGTATTTTTTGGTGGCTTAACCGGCATCATCCTAACGTTAGTTTTACACTATTTCTTCCAGTGATAACAACATGAGATATAACCAAGCGAATCATTAAGAAAGCAAATCCTTTTAGAGGATTTGCTTTCTTAATATCTATCAATTTTGCAAGAGTACTCCTTCTTCAAATATTCATTAGAAAATGAAGTGTAGGAAGCCTTTATACATTATTTCCGTTCTGTTTTCATATATTGTTGGCGGAATACTTGCATGGATTCGGCTTCATTTAACACCTTCAATTCACTTTCTGTTAAGGTACCGTCGCCCATTTGGATCACATATACATCAAGTTCCTTTTTTCCCCATTCGTTATATACATCGTCGACTGTTTCATAATAAAGATCCACTCGATTTCCTTTTATGGCACCACCCTTATCGGCAACAACACCAAACCCATAACCAGGAATAAAGAGAATCGTTCCAATTGGAAATACATTTAAGTCAGCCGCTACTGTCGAATATAAATCCCTTTTCACTACTACACCCGAATAAGTAATCCCGTATTCAGGGTGATTCGGATCTTTTCCAGTTGATTCATATCCTGCTGTATAGCCGGTAGCCAAGACTTTATGAATCGGATATTTTGACCAATCAAATTCATTTTCAAGTGTTGGCAATTCTGCTGCCACTGCTTCAGTTGGTTCTACTACTGCATTTACCATACGTTGGATAGATTCAAATGCAACTCCACTTGACTTCACCGTATGATTAAGATAAGAATGATCAGAATCTTGCTTTATATTTTTATAAATACTAGTTATTACAGATTTTACTTCCACCCCAGATATGGACTGAAATGTTGTCATAAGAGCGGCCATAAATAAAATAGACATTGCAAAACGAGTGGTAATCTTTTTCAATCTTTTCATCTATCATTCATTCCTCCCAAAACTATTCATTTCCTTTGGTGAAGAAAATTATGCATGAATAGTAAAAAGAGGAAGTAAGAAATTTTTTTAAAAAGCGACTCACACATTCTACTATGATTAAAAACCTCCGCATATGCGAAGGTTCTTTGTTAAAACATTTGGTATCCTTTTTTGCGGAGTGCTTTAATCGTGACGCCTGCCACAATCGATCCCCCCCAACCGCAAGCTAAAATTAAAATATCAGCCATAGCTAAATTTGATAATCGTGAAAAAAGATCTGAAAAGGATGGTCTACTATTTGTAAAATATTCAACAAATCGGACCTCATCTACAATAAAGATCGCAATAATTGGATAAATAATAGCCATAATCCAAGACATTCGTAATAACATATTAAGAATAAAACCAATTCCAAAAAATAACACAAAAAATAGGAGCATCGATATGACCAACACTACAATATTCATTTGCATCTAGAACTCCCCCTCCCCTGTCCAACACTATAAGTGTACTGAATGTTACAAAAGTCGTCAAAATTTTAGAACACTAATCTCTATTATTATGGTTGTTGTTGCTTTAAAAACCTTTGTTTTATGCGAGCATTCAGTTATTCGCGGAATAAAACACATGCTCACATACATCAAAATCCGTTTTTTAGGAAATGATCATTACATGAACAAAGCAAAAAAATAAAAATATGTAGCGAGATTTTTTCCAATACAGTCATCAAAAAGAGGACAAAAAACTTATCCCCCCTTAGATCCATTATATTAGCTTAAATCTACCTTTTTTTAATATTAGTGAGGATCCACCAATCATGTAAAGGGCACGATTATCAATCATCTTCTTCATAAAAAGTGCCTTCGCCCCCGTTATATTCTTACCATAGACAGTGCCGACTGCACTTTCTTTTCCTAACGAACAAATAATCCCTCTAATATGGGGAACAAACGTCTCAAGTTCTGTTTCGTTATGGATAAGAGAAACAATATTTCTCGCACAAGTAATCCCTTGCTGTAAAGCAATTTGAGCTGTTGGCGAGTAAGGAGTTCCCTTTTTTTCATCTATTACTAAAGAACAGTCGCCTATAATGAAGAGGTTATCACTCTCTGGTGCTCTTAAATCAGGCTCTACTTTTACGCGACCTTTCATTGTTTCAATTCCTGAACCTTCAATGATGGAATTCCCGCGTACTCCTCCAGCCCAAATAACGGTTCCTGCTTTTACTTCCTTGACCTGTTCTTCATCTTTTTTACCAATAAGCACACCATCTGGCGTACATTCCTTAATGCGTATCCCAAATATAAATTGGACCCCTTTTCCTTCTAAATAGGATACCGCATACTCCGAAAGGCTGCGATCAAAATCTGAAAGAGCGTAAGAGGATTGGATACAAATAAGCTTCACTTTCTCTTTACCTACACGATATTGACGACAAAGCTTCGGGATTCGATCCGTTAGTTCACCCAGGAATTCCATTCCGGTCAGACCGGCCCCACCAACTACAATCGTTAATTTCTCATCACCTTTTTGATAGGAAGCAAATTGACTTTCAATATGGTTGCTAATTCTTCTTGCCGCGTTGATGCTTGAAATGGAGAGAGTATTTTCCTTTATCCCTTTTACTCCAAGTGTTTCTTGCTGACCACCTAAAGCCATAACCAAGTAGTCATAGGAAATTTCATTCTCTTCTAAAATAACTTTTTTCTCTTCTCTTCTAATTTGAATGACCGTATCTTGAATAAATTGTACTTTATCATGATCAATGATCTTTTTAATATCAAAACGAACTCGGTTAGGATGTAAATTACCTGCAGCAGCTTGGTGCAACCATGTTCTTTGGTAATGATAGTCATGTTTATTAACTAATATAATATCCGCTTCACCTGCACCAAGTTCTTTCTGCAATGTCACAATAGTCATTAGTCCACCAAAACCGGCCCCAAGAATTACTATTTTTGGCTTTTTCAACTTAACCCTCCTTTGGATCGTTCCATCGTCTCTTGTTGTTTGATTTCACTGTATTTCTATTTTAATGTAAAAAGCGTCAGATTTTAAATTTTGTGATGGTTTTCTTTATAAATTATATTACTAAAATGATAAAGTTCACAAAACCTTTAAAAACTCTTCTTATTTTTCTAATATCCCTTTATAAACTATATTTGTTTTGTATAGAAAACTTCTAGTTTTCTTCATTTATCGTCTCATATTAAAATCGTTTAAATCATAGATTATAATAATAACTTTATTTTAAAATGTATATTTTTTAAAAATTCAAAAATATTGGAAATTCAATATTCACGTTATTATATTGAGTATATATACGCAGTATAAAGGGGGGTTTTATGAGTTGAAAAAAGATCAAAAAGTTTATGATATTACCATAATAGGTGGAGGACCGATTGGATTATTTACTGCTTTTTATGGCGGTATGAGGCAGGCTTCTGTTAAGATCATTGAAAGCTTACCACAATTAGGAGGTCAATTATCTGCGCTGTATCCTGAAAAGTATATATATGATGTTGCTGGTTTCCCAAAAGTACGGGCAAAAGAACTCATTGATAACTTAAAGGAACAAATGTCTAAGTTTGATCAAGCAGTTACTCTTGAACAGTCCGTTGAAAAAATTGAAAAACAAGAAGACGGAATATTCAAATTAACAACGACTGAAGAGATTCATTACTCTAAATCACTCATTATTACGGCTGGAAATGGTGCTTTCCAACCGCGCAGACTTGAAATTGAAAATGCTGAACAATTTAAAAACAGGAACCTTCATTACTTTATTGATGACTTAAATAAGTTTGCCGGTAAAACAGTCATTGTTTTTGGCGGTGGCGATTCCGCAGTTGACTGGGCTTTAATGCTTGAACCAATTGCAGAGAAAGTAACAATCGTCCACAGACGTAATAAATTCCGTGCCCATGAACATAGTGTCGAAAATCTACAAAATTCGAAAGTTGATATTAAAACACCTTATGTACCGGCTGAATTAATCAGTGATGAAAATAGAATTACACAAGTCTTAATTAGTGAAGTGAAAACAGAAGAAAAAGTTGCCATTGATGTCGATGATGTCATTGTCAACTATGGATTTGTTTCATCACTAGGTCCCATTAAAGAGTGGGGCTTAGAAATCGAAAAGAATTCGATTGTTGTCAATTCTAAACAAGAAACAAATATTCCAGGAATTTATGCGTGCGGAGATATTTGCACATATGATGGAAAAATAAAATTAATTGCCAGCGGCTTTGGTGAAGCCCCTGTTGCCATCACCCAAGCTAAATTATATGTGGATCCAACTGCAAAAAAACATGTACCGCACAGCTCAGATCTGTTTAAATAAAAGGCTGCGTTAAATAATCATGTTGATGGTCAAATGTCCTTTGGTATACGCGTCCATTAAGTGATTCATACTGAATCAAACACATGGGCACATACACCAAAGGACATTTATCAACTATAATCTTTAACACAGCCAAATAAAAAAGAACCTTTGTGCGCTTCCTGCTAAAAAAGCTAACTTCAAAAGTCAGCTTTTTTCTAAATTGTCGAGAAACCCTTTCAGTTCTCAGAAACTTGAATGTTTTTCATATAAAGCAGACTTCCATCAGTGGGGGTTTTTCTTCATCCCCACTGATGATTAGTCACGCGGAGCCTGATTGGCTTTTTTAAGAGTTGAAGCTCTTAGAAAAGACCTTATCGCACTTATCGGACCTTTACGAGCAGTTAATCTCCCACTTATCTTCTTTGTTATACCCTGAATCTTGAGGTGGGGATTTTACTGCCCGTTAAGAGTGGGGTAAAATAGTGAAAAATAGTTGAGCAAATTTCATCTTTAATACACATCACGTTGGTAACGCCCTTGCTTTTTCATATCATTTAGATACGCTTCGGCTGCTTCACGGGTCATCATACCTTCTTTTTCAATAATGTCAATAAGCATGTTGTGGACATCCTTCGCCATCTTTTGCTTATCTCCACAAACGTAGAAGTATGCTCCATTTTCTATCCATTCAAACAATTCTTTGCTGTTTTCAAGCATTTTATTCTGTACATATACTTTTTCTGCTGCATCACGGGACCATGCAGTCTCTAATTTTGTCAGTACTCCATCTTTTTGATATTTTTCTAATTCATCTTGATAAAGGAAATCCGACGCTGCATGCTGGTCTCCAAAAAACAGCCAGGATCTTCCCGTTACTTTAGTCACTGCAAGCTCTTCAATAAAGGAACGGAATGGTGCAATGCCTGTCCCAGGACCAACCATAATAATATCTTTATCCCCCGACTCTGGCAGATGAAAATGTTTATTTGGTTGAACAAATACTGGAAGCGTATCTCCTTCTTGACTACGTTCCGCAACTAAAATAGAACAAACACCTTTCCGATCACGTCCGTGAGCCGTGTAACGTACAGCTCCAATCGTTAGATGCACTTCACCAGGATTAGCAGTAATGCTGCTTGCAATTGAATAGAGACGCGGTGGCATTTTTCTTAAAAGAGACACAATTTCTTGGGCAGAAGCCTTCCATGGACCGAATTCACGTAACATATCAAGCAAATCACGTCCATCGCAATATTCTTTCAAATTATCTGCATTTTCAGCCAACAAAAGCGCTTGCATTTTTTCGTTTTCTGTAAATTTCGCTGCTTGCTGTAAAATCTTTTTAGTCAATAGCGTAATTTCAAAGTACGATGTTAGCGCTTCTTTTAAAGGAAGAGTTTCGCCTTGCTTATTGATTGTAACAGCCATTTCCGGATCCCATTTTAGTTCATCAAGAAGGGCAGCTACTAGTTCTGGATCATTTTGAGGGATAACACCAAGGGCATCACCTGGGACATAGGAAAGACCTGACCCTTCTAATGATAACTCGATATGCCTTGTTTCTTTGCTAGAGCCAGATCCATTTAAATTTATATTTTTGAGAACCTTCGCTTGAAATGGATTTGTCCTTGAAAATGTTGTTGGCACCTTTTTGTCCTTTTTTGTATTTTCAGGATTTACTACATTAGTTTGCATAATCTTCACCTCAAAAAGTTATATAAAAATAGGATAACACAGAATGAGAAAATCAGACATGTTTTTTTGCCATTCGCAATAATTGGTATTAGTTAATTGATAATTTTCTTGCAACAACTAGGTCAATTTCTTTTTCTATTGTTAATTTCTGATATTCCTTTTGATTAGATATTTTGCCAAAGTGTTTTTTCTAATTTGCTTATTTAATGATAAAAAAGCCCCTCAAATAGTTATGGCATTAACTACCGAGGCGGCAGATCATTCACAACCTTGATTTAAGGCTTTAAGGGGTTTCTAGTATACATTTTCATGATAGTATACACTTAAAAAACCCCTTTAATTCATAACCTTAAAACAAGCTTATCCTTTCTAACAATTTTCTGGTGTTCCTGATGCTTCTGCTGTACGGAATGAAGAACCACAGCCACAAGTAGCAATGGCATTTGGATTCTCAATCGTAAACCCGCCGCCCATCATCGATTCTTTGAAATCAATAACCGTTCCATTCAAAATAACAGCATCTTCTTTTTTCACAACCACTTGAATTCCTTGCTGATCGAATTGTAGATCATCCTCTTCGACATCTTGCACAAATCCCATCCCATAAGACAATCCACTGCAGCCTCCACCTTTAATGGCAACTCGAAGAAAAGATCCTTCCTCCTCGTTTTGTTTCATCATATCTTTTATTTGAAGAGCTGCGGCTTCGGTAATCTTAACTGTTTCGCTCATTTTATAGCCTCCCTTTTACTTTTCTTTATTATATACACTTCATCAATTCCTCTCAACTGAATGAACTTATCGAATAACCCAAATTGATAGTCCATATTTCCTAAACTGCGTTATAATAGATACTACAGTATTCTATTTCTTATTTATTCTGAGGTGATTTAATTGGCTGAACTTGAGGCTCTATTTGACAAAAAATGTACATGCACCATGTGTGAGCACTCTTTTACTACAAAAAAAATACGCTCCCGATTCGTAAAATTATTACATACCGATACAGATCTATGTCCAACTTATTCTCCTCCTGAAAATAACCCGGTGTACTATCATATTTTAGTTTGTCCCGCATGTGGTTATTCTTTCTCAGATGACTTTTCTCCTTATTTTCCTCCTGGTACAAAAGAAGTCATTCAAGAGAAGGTTTGTTCAAACTGGACTCCGCATAGCTTTTCCAATAAACGAACGATAGAAGATGTGATCCAAACATACAAGCTCACTGTTTATTGTGCAACGCTAAAAAAAGAAAAACATGTGGTTAAAGCCGGAATGTATATGCGACTTGGATGGCTTTACCGCTCCCTTGGGAACAGTGAGCAAGAGCAACGTTTTATGAAGCTAGCCATTCATGAATACGGTGAAACTTATAGCACACAGGATTATCAAGGCACTCAAGTTTCTGAAGTTCGTATCCTATACTTATTAGGCGAATTATCTCGGAGAACTGGAGATATTAAGGAAGCAGGAAAAAGTTTTTCGAGAGTTATTGAACAACAGAGTAGAACAACCGAAAAAAACATTGTCGAAATGGCAAAAGAAAGATGGCGTGAAATAAGAGAATCAAGAGGCTCATAAAAAAACAAAGACTGACTAAATCCAAGGTTCTGATCTACTTTACTTTTGGCTCATATAATAACGGTTGAAAAAAAATGGGTGTATAAGGGAATACGTTTTATTCATCTACATAACGTCACTCCCCTATACACCAAAGATCTTTATTTCCATTAAAACCTACAATTAGAAAAGAGGGTTCTCTTCTAAAAACTGATATATTTTTTCTACGAGCTGTTCAGGTGTTTCCCCTGTCACAATTTCACCATTTACAAGAGCATATAAGGAATGTCCACATTTTCCGCAAGAACCAAGACAACCATATTCAATAATATCTAAATTAGCATCTTTTTCTAACTTTTCTCTCGCTATTTGTGCACCATTGGCTAAATTGCTAATACAAAATTCAATTATAGGCTTTATCATCTATTTCTCACCTCTTACTTATAAACTATATTACTTATTTTCCACCGTCAGTTTAAATCATACACTAATTATCAGCATTCCGAGATTTTGATCTTTTTACTAAACCTTTATTATTTATCATGTTACAATATACTTTGTCAATAAATATACCTATAACTGTTGTTATTTCGTCACAATTTAGATATACTTTTGATATATGAGAAGTCGATGAATTGTTTTTTAAAATAATTTCGAAAACGCTTTTAGGGACTTATCTTTAGAGGTATATATATCTATCCAATCGGATAATATTTTATTACTCTGAAGCATTAACTTATTATCCTATTAGGTTATAGAATTACTTCGTTTATCGACCAAATAAAAATTGAGATTACTATAGTAGATGAATGAATGAAGAAAAAGGGGAAGTTGCTATGAAAAACTTGGTCGTACTTGGTGGGGGATACGGTGGAATGCGAGTTCTAGCCCGTTTGCTACCAGATCAATTACCGAATAACATGTCCATTACGTTAATTGACCGATTACCCTATCATTGTCTTAAAACGGAATATTATGCACTTGCTGCCGGAACGATATCGGATCAAGATGTACGTGTCACTTTTCCAGATGATCCAAGATTAAAAATAATCTATGCGGAGATTGATAAGATCAACCTTGAAGAGAAGAAAGTGATTCTTTCTGGTGCAGAGCCGGTTTCTTATGATGACCTTATTATTGGGTTGGGTTGTGAAGATAAATATCACAATGTTCCTGGTGCTAAAGAATTTACCTATAGTATTCAAACCATTGATCAATCACGTAATACATATCAAGCTTTAAATAACCTTCCCCCTGGATCAGTTGTATCGATCGTTGGAGCTGGATTGAGCGGAGTCGAACTAGCTTCAGAACTGAATGAAAGTCGAAAAGATTTAAAGATTAAATTGTTTGATAGAGGAAACTATATTTTATCTGCTTTTCCAGAAAAACTTAGCACATACGTTCAGAATTGGTTTGATAATCATGGAGTTGAAATTATCAATAATTCAAATATTACGAGAGTAGAAGAGAATGTTTTATATAATCATGAAGCCCCTTCTACATGTGACGCCATCGTATGGACAGCTGGAATCCAACCAAACCGAATTGTCCGTGAACTAAATGTTGAAAAAGATAAACAAGAAAGAATTGTCTTAACCGTACATCATAATATTCCCAACAATGAACATGTCTATGTCGTTGGTGATTGTGCAAGCCTTCCACATGCACCAAGTGCCCAACTTGCAGAAGGTCAGGCAGAACAAATCGTGCAAGTGCTCTTAGATCGATGGAATGGTAAAGAATTGCCTGAATCGTTACCAACCATTAAACTTAAAGGCATTCTAGGTTCACTTGGGAAAAAACACGGTTTTGGACTTGTAGCTGAGAAACCAGTAACTGGAAGAGTCGCACGCTTATTAAAATCAGGAATACTCTGGATGTATAAATATCATCGGGGATAATAAAAAAGTCCGCAATTGAGTTGTTAATTGCGGACTTTTTTCTACCTTAATTCGCTATATATCCATACTTTTCTAGCTCAGCATAAATCGTTTTTAAACGTGCATTACCTTCTCCAACTATCTTATCTTCAACTAGAATAACTGGATAAAACATATCCTCATCAATGACTTTTTGAGCGAATTTTTTCTTTTCTTCATCTTCAATTGGTCGATAAATATCAGTGTAGGTGAATTCAAATGCTTGATTTGGATACTTGCGACTGATGGCAGCTTGAAGCCATTCATATGTTTCAATCGAAGAAGGCATATTAACACAACTTGCACAAATTTGTTCTGCTCCAAATATAGATATTTCAACAACTTTTTGACTCATATTATTCTCCCTCTCTTATAGACTACCATCATCATATTATAACCGTTTCTTTATGACAAAAACTTAATTCAGTAAAATGGAGTTTAATGGATATTGGTTCTCATTTGTAGCTTTTTTTACTTTTACTGATTATAATATTAATATGTATAAGAAAGGAGAGGATAACTATGTCAGAACAAACTATTTATACTCAAGTTATGGAAGTATTAGATAAATTACGTCCATTCCTTCTTCGTGATGGAGGAGATTGTGAACTAGTAGATATAGAAGATGGAATTGTTAAATTACGTCTTCTAGGAGCTTGTGGAAGCTGTCCAAGTTCAACTATTACATTAAAAGCGGGAATCGAACGTGCCCTCATTGAAGAAGTACCAGGAATTGTAGAAGTGGAACAAGTATTTTAAATAAAGGCTTTGTTCATGATTCATGTTGAAATATTGTCTTTGGAATATGTGGGTACGCATTTGATTCGAATGAATAACTTAATCCACGCGTACTTCAAAAGCAATAAGAGCATCAACAATGTTGTTTAACATAGTCTAAATAAAAGACGTAAGTTGATTAAAAAAGCGACCCATCAAAGATGTGGTCGCTTTTCATTTTCAGATGCCAGTCATTGAGAAAACTTTACTTCCTGTCTGATCAATCTTTAGACTTAAGTAATCCATATCAGGCAACCATTGCTTTAGACCTTCAATGACGGTCTCCGCACTACCAGGTTCTACTAAACAAAGTATAGTCGGCCCTGCACCACTTAATGCCACTCCGAACGCTCCATACTCAGGAGCCTTTTCTTCAATGATATCCATATGTGGTACAAGTTCACGACGATATGGTTGATGATAACGATCTTTTTTCATCATCTTACCTGCAAGAGAATAGTCACCTTTCAATAACGATGCCACTAGAACATTCGATACTGCCCCAGCTGTTACAGCCTGCTGGAAAGAGATTTCAGTTGGTAATACACCTCTTGCCTTCTTGGTTAATAACTCTTCTTGCGGTACAACAGCCACGATATCAAGATCGAGATCATCAAACATGACGACATCCACCGATTCTTCTGTTTGACAGCCGATGATCAATCCACCAAACAAAGACGCTCCGGCGTTATCCGGATGACCTTCTATGTCTGCTGCCATTTCAAACTTCTCCTGCTGTGATAGTTGTAAATCACAAAGTGAATCAGCTAGTTCAATTCCAGCAACAATGGCTGCTGCACTTGATCCAAGCCCTCTTGCAAGTGGAATCTCACTGTTTACCTTCACTTTAGCTGGTGGTAATTCCTTTTGATACTTTTCAGCCGTTTTCATTGCCATTTGAATGATAAAGTTACTTTCATCACTTGGAAAAGTGGACATTTCCTTTGTTAGTGGAATAACCTGCCACTTGTCTGCTTTTTCAACCTCAAGAGTCAAATAAAGGTTCAACGCCATTCCTATCGAATCAAAGCCAGGGCCAAGATTGGCGGTACTGGCTGGGACCTTTATGATGAGCATGTCGCTCTCGCTCATATTGTAACAACTCCCTTAATATGTTCGGCAACTAGTTTTTCATCATTGGGTAACTTAACAGGTTTGATCGTACTATAATCAATTGCTGTATTCGGGTCTTTTAATCCATTACCAGTCAAGATAGCAACCACTTTTGAACCAGCTGGAATAGAACCATTTTGAACCGATTTATAAACACCAGCTAAAGAAGCACATGATCCTGGCTCAGCAAAAACACCTTCTGTTGCAGCAATCTTACGGTATGCCGAAATAATTTCTTCATCCGTCACTTCATCAATCTTTCCTGTTGATTCTTCAGCTGCAGCTACCGCTAATTTCCAGCTAGCTGGGTTACCGATTCGAATCGCTGTTGCAATCGTTTCTGGATTTTCAATGACTTCATTTCGTACAATAGCCGCTGCTCCCTCTGCTTCGAAACCGTACATTTTTGGCAAACCTGTTTGTTTTTTCTCGTTGTATTCTTTAAACCCTTTCCAATAAGCACTAATATTTCCGGCATTTCCAACAGGAATAGCAAGAATATCAGGTGCCGCTCCCAAAGTATCGCACACCTCAAAAGCAGCTGTTTTTTGACCTTCTAAACGATAAGGATTCACCGAGTTCACAAGTGCAACAGGCTCTGTTTCACTAATATTTCGCACCATTTGCAGAGCTTGATCGAAGTTTCCTTCAATAGAAATAATTTCAGCTCCGTACATAACAGCTTGAGCAAGCTTCCCCATCGCAATTTTACCTTCAGGTATAACAACGATACAGCGGATTCCTGCTCTAGCAGCATAAGCTGCCGCTGCTGCAGACGTATTCCCTGTTGAAGCACAAATAATAGTATCATTGCCTTCTTCAATTGCCTTTGCAACAGCCATTACCATACCGCGATCTTTAAAGGAACCCGTTGGATTGATTCCTTCTGTTTTCACATACAGATCAATTCCCCATTCTTTTGATAATGTACTCAAATGAATAAGCGGTGTATTTCCTTCATGCAATGTTAATTTCGGTGTTTTATCTGTTATTGGTAAAAACTCCTGGTACTCCTCTATTAGTCCCTTCCAACTCATTGATGTGAGCCCCTTTCTACACGATACGAACTCTTGATAGTCTTTACTGATTTCAAATCATTTAATCGGACTAAAACATCATCGAAATCCTGTTTTGAGGCATGGTGAGTTACTAAGACAATTTCAGCTACTTCCCTTTTCTTAACAGGTAACTGAAGAATTTTTTCAAAACTAATATTATTTTCTGCGAAGAGAGAGGTAATCTCTGCAAACACGCCCGTTTCATCAGAAACATGTAATCTTAAAAAGTGTTTTGAAAACATTTCTTTTGGTTTTTTTAATTTTTTCGGATATTGTGGTGGAACAGCACTTTTTCCATTCACACCAAGCTGCATATTTTTCATCACGGTAACGGCATCAGACATAATGGATGTTGCAGTCGGCAAACTTCCTGCACCAGGGCCATAAAACATCGTTTCTCCAACAGCTTCTCCACATACATAAACTGCATTATATTCATCGTGTACAGAAGCAAGTGGATGTGCATCAGATAAAAAGGCTGGCTCTACACTTACCTCTACCTTATCTCCATCTTGCTGAGCAATACCAATCAGCTTCATTGTATATCCAAGCTGTTTCCCATATTGTATGTCTTCTTCAGTAATCGTTGTGATTCCTTTAACAGACACATCATCCAAGGCAATCTCCATTGAGAATCCTAGCGTAGCAAGGATTGTCATTTTCCGTGCTGCGTCTAGTCCTTCTACATCTGAAGTTGGATCTGCCTCAGCGAACCCTAGATCCTGAGCTTCCTTCAACACGTCTTCATAGGCAGCACCATTCTTGCTCATTTTTGATAAAATGAAGTTCGTTGTTCCGTTAACAATTCCCATCATCTTTGTAATCCGATCAGATGAAAGACCCTCTACGATACTTCTAATAATAGGGATTCCACCCGCCACACTTGCTTCAAAAAACAAATCACAATTATTTTCAGATGCAACGGTTAAAAGCTCTGCCCCGTGGAGAGCCATCAAATCTTTATTTGCTGTTACGACATGTTTTTTATTTTTTAAGGCTTGTAATAAGTGAACTCTTGTTTGCTCAACTCCACCCATTACTTCAATAATAACATCAATTTCCGGATCGGATATAATATCATTTACATCAGTTGTTAATACTGATGGATCTACCTTTATTGCCCGTTCTCTTTTCAAGTCATGAACGAGTATTTTCTTTACTTTTACTGGACAGCCGATTTGATGCATAAGCTTATCCTGATGATTCTCTATAATTTGAACGACTCCTGAACCAACTGTGCCAAGGCCCAATAAACCAATTGAGATTTCATTCATTAGCTTGCCCTCCCTATTGCTGTACTTTTTGAATGTACAAATGTTTGTATATAGTAGACATTATAGTGTGAATAAAGATGTTTTACAAGGGACAATTTTACACTATAAACAAATGTAAACGTTTCCTTTGCTTATTTATTCTTATTTTTCAGGCTTAGAAATTTTTAAAATAACTTTTTCGTATAGATTGAATATTTTCCAAATAATGTCCTCCCATTTTGTTTATTAGCTTTGTTAAACAATCTTGTTGTTTCTCTATAATCCTTTAGTATACACAGGCATTAGGTTATTCACGAAATAAAATGAATGCTGTGCATACATCAAAGGCCATTTATCAACAATGATCATTAACACAGCCTATTTATTAAGCTATGCTCTACAAGGGTTTATCCTAAATATGTATAGCTTCTTTCAATAACTTTTCCGCTTGTTCCTAATATTAATATTATACTGCTAAAACAGAAAATTGCATAATATAATTGAGCAGCAAGGGTTAACATGAACGATAAAAGGGTCTGATCTAGCCATGCCCGATCTTATTTCAAAAGAAAAATAAGATCGAGTCATTACGATTAGAATCAGACCCTTATGAAGGCTCCAGCATTTCATTTTCCAATTAATATTTTGAAAAGGGTGTAGGGTAGAAGCCATAGTATTTACAGCCAGTCAAGTTTAGGAATATGATACGTCCGTACCGGTACTTCAATGAGTTGAAAAAAATATTGCAGGAATTTTTCTGTTTCATTTGAATGCTTCAAATATTTTTCCAAGCGTTCTGTTAGAAAGCGTTGTTTTTGTTCGGATGTTGTGGAATAATAATCCTCCACACATTCAACATAATGAAGTGGAAATAGGAGTCTTGCATATAATAATCGACACGCAAAGGAACTTAGCGGTTCAACGGATTGATATTCCGCAAAGAAACGTTGTACATCGGGTTGATATGTTCGATAGTTATAATGATACCGTTCTCTCGTCCATTCAGCTAAATCACGACTACAATGATCAAAAACCCAATCTATTGGGTTTCTCACCCATGCGTCATCTGCCCATGAATGAATAGAAAAACGAGTGTGACAAACTGTTCCACTATCAATTGCTTGTGGTTCATCATCGAGCTCTGTATCAACTAAATATTGGATCGCATTTTCGCTAATTGCCATATAATAGGAAAAAGATTCTATAAACATACGGTCAAATTCACTTTCTGGTTGTTGAAAAAGCATATTATTCCATACTTTTTCCATTTGATCTATTCTCATTTCCCATAATTTTTTCCATTGTCCAATTCGGCTGACCTTTTGAACAGGAAAAAGAATAGATCTCCCTCGATAGTGGAATTTAGCCAATTTTCTTCCTATTCGAGTTGTTGTTTTTAGACGGGTAGGATCATAAGTCAGGACACAGTATTTGCCCGACTCCCACTCTATCAATCGGCTGTTTTCTTTTGTATAGAGAAATGTACCAACTGACTGATCACCACTTTCTTTAAAATGTTTAGCTATTTGCTCTAATTCTGTCAGTTCTTCTTCATCGAAAGGATCAACGGGGATCAATATAAATTGCTGTTTTTCTTTTTTACAGGATTGGTACTGACCAATTGGTGTCGATTCAATCGCATCAATTCCATAATGTTTATGGAGTAGTTTTTGAAACATCCTTCCCACCTCAGCTTTATCAGGTATTTCCTTCATTTGGGGAGTCGTGTCAGAGTATCACAGATTGAAATTTGGCATAATTTAAATAAATTGATAGAATAATCCTATTACAACTTTTTTACGACCTTTATGACACCATTTATTTTCTCCTTTATATTTATGACAAGGAATGAGGAAACTTGTGCTTTTCTTAAATTTAAAGGATAGAGAATTAAAAATATTAGGAAAAAGGTGAAACGAATGAGCAAAGAGGAAAAAGTCATTGATCTAACCGAACAAACAGCAAGAAAATGGCTTATGGATAGAGGAGTTAAAACAAAGGAAATTGCCGATCTTGTTTATTTCCTGCAAAAAGATTACCATAAGAACCTTAAAATAGAAGACTGTTTACACAATGTTGAACGAGTGATTTCAAAAAGAGAAGTTCAAAACGCTATTTTAACAGGAATTCAATTGGATATGTTAGCGGAAAAGGGAATGCTTGAACAACCGCTACAATCCATTATTGATACAGACGAAGGTCTTTATGGGGTTGATGAGGTCCTTGCCTTTTCGATTGTGAATGTATACGGCTCTATCGGCTTCACAAATTATGGATATATTGATAAGTTAAAGCCTGGTATTCTAAAAGATCTAAATGACAAATCATCCGGTAAATGTCATACTTTTCTTGATGATATCGTCGGAGCAATTGCTGCCGCTGCATCAAGTCGACTTGCCCACCGCATTGAAAATGTTGAATAAGATGATTCCAAAATAAAAAAGCACGCAAGAACGTGCTTTTTTATTTGATTTCCCATTGATCCAGACTGTCTACTACATAGGTTGGCTTCTTCTCATATCCTAGCAGTAGTTCCTTCGTTGTAACACCTGTATGGACAAGCAAAGTATCCATATCTGCATTCATGCCTGCCATAATATCCGTATCGTAATAATCCCCAATCATTAATGTCTCTTCTTTCTTCGTTCCAAGCACTTTCAAAGCCTGTTCCATAATAATAGACTCCGGCTTCCCAATAAAAATGGGTTGCGTTTGTGTTGAAACCGTAAGAACAGAAGTTAACGACCCATTCCCTGGCAGTAATCCTCTTTCAGTTGGGATCGCAATATCTGCATTTGTTGAAACAAAGGTGGCCCCATTACGAATTGCTAAGCAAGCAACCGCAAATTTTTCATAACTTATGGAATGATCAATCCCTATAACAACAAAATCAGCTTTTTCATTCCCGAAGGATAAGCCTTTTTCTTTGATTGCTGTCAAAATACCCTCTTCACCAATCACATATACCGATGCATCGTTCTTTTGTTCATATATATAGTTAGCTGTCGCCTGACTTGTTGTAAAAACCTGTTTCTCTTCTGTTTGAATACCAAAGCCACTAAGTTTTTCTGCGACTTGTCCAGGTGTTCTTGAAGAGTTATTCGTGACAAATAAATAAGGCAAGTGAAGTTGATTAAGTTTTTTAACAAAGTCTGCTGCCTCTTGAATCACTTCTTTTCCTCGATACATGGTTCCATCTAAATCAATTAAATAACCTTGATATTTTTTTGTCATTCATTCACCCCCCATAAATATAGTGTACATGTTGTATGATTGTGGGTAACGGTTATGTTCTCTCTTCGATTGTGTAATGGCAACATGTATGTCCCTCTGCCATAGAGGATAAGGTCGTTAAATCTGCACCTAGATATTTTCGGATAAAACTATGCTCCGATTGACATATCTGTGGAAATCCCTTTGCAATTTCAACATATGGACAGTTTAATTCTTTAAAATGAATCATCCCGTCTTTGTTCTCTATACTTGGCATATAGCCTTCATATTCCTGAATACGTCTTAAGTTTTCTATTCTCTCCTTAAAGGATTCTTCCTTTTGATCAAGTTTATACTGCTCGATAAAACGTTCTTTCTTTTTTAGTAATATATCATTGATCAGTTGTTCTTGGCCTGCTTCTTTCAAACCTTGGAGAATTTCGAGACTAAACTCTTTATATTTTTTAGGAAAAAAGTCTTCCCCCTGTTCGGCAAGTTGATATACTTTAGAGGGTCTTCCTATTGTTTGTTTTTTGACGTTTGAACGAATAAGCTTGTCACGTTCCAATGTTTGAATATGTCTTCTAACCGCCATCTCAGTTATCCCTAACTCGTTTGCAAGTTCCATAATGGTCAGACTTCCATTTTTCTTTAAGAGCGATAGTATTTGTTCCTTTGTATTTCGTGTATTCATTAACATGCTTTTCACCTTCCTTTAAATGACAGGTATACACTCACATTACCGTTTAAATGCGGTGACTGGACCTAATTCATTTTCCATATATGTCCTGACATTTGGCGCAAAACGTTTTAACATCATTAATTCACTTTGAAATATCTCAATAAGTTCAAGATGATTCACATTTGTATAGGATTGCTGTAGATTTTTCCGAAATGAAACCACTCGCTTATAGCTTTTACTCATTTCTGACGTAATCACTTTCTCATCCTCTAATATATCAATGATATCCTCATAGCTCCCTGGGTCGCGCATGATAAAACCATCAATGATACTATTCCCGACATCTAACATGGATTCAATGACCATTTGGAGAAGTCTCTCTAATGCTGCCTTTTCAATATCTGTAGTCCATTCTTTCTTCTCTTCAAATAAGCAAATCCGACTCTCTATATAAAGTAATATTTCTTCGATTTTATCTCTGTCAACAAAATACAATCTTTTTCACCCTTCCCCTATTTTACAATGATGATAGCAATTGATGATTAAAGACGGCTGGACGTGCAAAGTAATATCCCTGTGCGAAATCAACTTTATGGCGAGACAGCAAAATGGCTTCTTCCTCTTTTTCAATCCCTTCCGCAACCACTCTTGACCCCACTTCTTTTGCAATAAGAAGTATGCCTTTTAACATGGACTCATTAACTGAGTTTTCATGTATATTTTGAATAACGGAACGATCAATCTTAATAATCTCAGGTAGTATTTCCCCAATTGATTGGAAACTAGAATAACCCGACCCTGTGTCATCTAAAGCAAAACGAAACCCTAGAGTTCGCAATAGGTTTATGTTATAGATCAAATCTTTCTTTTCATCAACTGTATCTTGTTCTGTCATTTCGATGATTAATTTATTCGGATTTATCATTATAAATTGATCTAACAAACGTTTTAAATCCTGAACAAAATGCTTGTTTCCTAATGTTAAAGGTGTACAATTAACAAAAACCTTTTGTTTACAATTTGTTTCCTTGATCTTTTCAAATACTTTTTCCAGAATAAGCATTTCTAGTTCATATAAATTTCCTGTTTGCCTCGCAACAGAAAACAAACGCAGTGGCATTTCCAAATTTGTTCCCTCTGGACCCCTTGTCAGCATTTCCCATGCTCGAATTTCTTTCGTCTGCATATCTACAATAGGCTGTCCCAAAAGACGAACATTCTTTTTAGAAACAATTTTACTCATCTCATACAGCATTTCATTATATTCACTTCGCACTCGTTTCTCAGCCATTGTCAGTGCTTGCTGACGTGCGATATAAATGGCTTCCTGAATCGATTCATATCTCTTCTCAATAAACATATATCCTTTATCAAATACGAAATGAATATCTGCCATTTCTACCATTAATAATCTATTCATATGCAAATGTAATTTCTTCATTAAGGTATCAATATCCACGATATTACTTTTTTCATCTTCTTCATTGACTTGTATATATAAGGAAAATCCTTCACTAAAATGATAGTCCATGAGGATGATATCATCTTTTCTGAATTCTCGTTTAATCAGTTCATAAAACACTTTCTTCATACGGTGAATAATCTTCTCTGTCTCCTTAGCTCCATACCGCTGTGTCAAATCAAATAAATTTTTGATTTTATAAACAACCATAGCAACTTCATATCCCTTATTAAACGCATTCGAAACCCCTTCAATAATAGGATCTCTTATAACAAAACGCGGTGGAAAATAACGAATTTGATGGAGAGGAAGAAAAAGCTTTCCCCAGTGAACAGATTTACTTAATTTCCTAAAGATTCTTCTAACCATAGATTTACCTTCCTCTCAGAAGAATAAAAAACAATATAGTATAATCATTTATTTACGATCTAAATACATATAAGTTTATTTTAGCACACTTTAATCAGAATCCTATTCTAGTTTACTCATTTATCGTGGAAACTTCTATCAACAGAAGGTTTTTCCACATTTTCTGTTACCTATTAGTATGCAATAGTGCTCACAATATTTAGTAATCCAACACATTCTGCTAATATATAGAATAAGAACGAATTTTAATTAGCATATTGCTTTGACGAACGATGAATAAAGGGGAGATAAAGATGACAGAACGCTTTTTTCTATATGATGATACAGAAGACACAAAAACTCGATTTATTAGTTTTATGGGTGAGAATAACCGATTTGACTTAGCCATTACTTATTCTGATCGTTATTATGGGAAGTTACTTGTGTTTGATATTCAAGGTAGGCACTTCGCCATTATTGGCCAGGATGATTTAGAAGAAGAAGGGTATATCGAGCATGCATTTCACTTGAATAAAGAAGATGCAGAAGAACTGTCAGCTTTTCTTGCTGAATTGGTTTAATCTTTCTATTTTGATCAACCTCATATTTTTTTCAAAAAAGAGAATACTGAATTTGAGGTGATTAAAATGGATGACAAAGAGACAAAAAAGTATTTTAATTTTTCCAATGTTGAAACAATGGAGAATACAATGATCCCTGAAGAATTTCCTGAAGGACCTTTTGGATCCTCCATTAGAAAAAATAATCCAGTTGAAAATAAAAGTACTCCTTGGCGTGAAGGACAGCGTACCTATAGCGCTTATAATTATGAATTCAAGTCACTTCACCAAAACCTGCCTCGACAAATGGAAGGTGCTCATCCACCCCATGATGATCCAACTAAAAATGAGGAACCACCTTATACAGAGCAATGAGATAACGGATTATCTATCCTATCAAAGTCAAAAAGACTGCAGTAGCTTCGCTGCAGCCTTTTTATTTTTTTACCTTTTTGGCAATAAAATATGGACAACCAAAATTGCAAAATTCATAAAGGTATTCTGTTACCGTACTTATTTTTGTATCAAATGCAGCCTTCTGATTCTGATCATCAAAAAAACCTTTTAAACGCAGCTGACCGTATCCCCAATCGCCAACAATATAATCATACTTCGTCAAAATCTCGCTAAAACGACTACGAAAAGCTTCCTCATCAAAGCCACTCGACCTTTCTTCCACGATCTCATAACAACTATTTTCAATGCAAACCATGACTTCACCTCTAACAAAATTTAGCCATAAAACCAATAAAAGTGCAAGCAAATATCCTTTCGCGAGAGACAATAGGGGCGAAAAATCAAATTCGCCCCGCCGAATTTGCGCCCGGATTTTTATCACGCTTCAGAAAGCCACATCCTGTGGCTTTCGCCTGACTAGGACGTCCTGTCCGTCGTCGAGCTCGCTCGATAAATGACCTTTAAAAAATCGAAAGGCTCGCCGGAGGCTTAATTTCATTCAGTCGGGGTTTGAACCCCCACTGAATCAGAGAGCTTTTTGCATTCATCCCCCACTTACAGAAGTGGAGGACTTCTGTACCTGTCGCAAGCTTTCGGTACAAAAAGCATTTGCTGAATGAAGTTAAAAATAAAATGGATACAGATTCAAAGAAATCGATTATGATCTAAGCCTTTTTCATTTCCTTTTCAGCTTGTAAATGTTTTTGTTTTGCTGCTGCATTCACTTGATCATCCGCATGGTAGGAAGAACGAACAAGCGGGCCTGATTCACAATGACTAAACCCTTTTTCCATAGCAATTTCCTTTAGTTCAAGGAATTCATCTGGATGATAGTATTTCTGAACGGGTATGTGTTTTCTTGACGGCTGTAAATATTGACCAATCGTCATAATATCAACATCATTTGCACGCAAGTCATCCATTGTAGCCAAAATTTCTTCTTTTGTTTCTCCAAGTCCAACCATTAAACTAGATTTTGTTGGAACCGTTGGCTGTAGTTCTTTCGCGCGGCGTAATAACTCCAAAGTACGCTCATATGTAGCACGCGCACGTACTTTTGGTGAAAGTCTTTCAACGGTCTCAATATTATGGTTTAAAATATCCGGTTTTGCATCCATGATGGTTTTAATGTTTTCATAAACCCCACCCATATCAGATGGCAAAACTTCAATACTTGTCAGTGGACTCTTTCTTCTAATCGCACGAATCGTTTCAGCATAAATGGCCGCCCCGCCATCCTTTAAATCATCACGAGCAACGCATGTTACGACCACATGTTTAAGATTCATCAGAGCGACTGAATCGGCTACTCTTTCTGGCTCTTCCCAATCTAATTCAGTCGGAAGACCTGTCTTGACAGCACAAAATCGGCATGCTCTTGTACAAGTATCACCAAGAATCATGAACGTAGCGGTTCTTCTTTCTCCCCAACACTCATGAATATTGGGACATTTTGCTTCCTCACAAACGGTATGTAAATTATTTTCTCGCATCATTTTTTTTAATCCAGTATAATTTCTATTTGTGTTTAATTTTATTTTCAGCCATTCAGGCTTACGTTGAATTTCTTTTTTATCGCTCAATACCTTACACCATCCCTATGTAAAATCGCTTCATTTTAAATCATTAAAACATTGATTTCTGTACTAACTCTAACACACAAGAAGAAGAAACAACAAGGTATCGAACCATGTGATTTATTATTTCCAAAAATTATTATTTATGAAATCGTTACATACTCACAAACTAACTAGGAAGGATGGTTAGAAGGGAGGATTTGTATGCGGCAAGTCTTATTATGCTCGATTTGTTTCATCATGATTTTAATGAACGGAAACTTGGCTAGAGCGGAAAATAATCAAGCAGATCTATTCGCAAAGAGAATGGAATTATATCAAAAAATAGAAACCGTAACAAACATTCCCTGGAATTACTTAGCTGCTATTGATCAATACGAGCGCAGTATTCGGCAATCACGTAAAGATATACCGAAAGCAGACGGCATTACGGGAGTTTATTTTCCTAAAGAGAAATGGGCTGGAGTATTCAATCCAGATCCATCTGATGAAAATCCATATTCCATTCATTTTTTTGAAGGAATGGGATCTGACGGTGATGGAGACGGAAAAGCAAGCCTATCTAGTGATGAAGATGTCCTTTATTCTTTTGCACGTTTTATCTTAAATTATGGAACAGACCATGATAACATTAAATTGGCGTTATGGGATTATTACAAGCGCGATAAAACCGTTAGTTTGATTGTTGGGAAGGCAAAAATCTATAAGCAATTTGGACATCTTAACTTAGAAATTCATGCCTTTCCTGTTCCATTAAAAAGTACCCACAGCTATAAAAACACTTGGGGAGATGCAAGAGGGTGGGGTGGTAGACGAATACATGAAGGAACAGATATTTTCGCCAATTATGGTGTCCCTGTTCGGGCAACCTCTTACGGTATTGTAGAAATGAAGGGATGGAATCGATTTGGTGGTTGGCGGGTCGGAATCCGTGATATTAATAATAACTACCATTATTTTGCTCATTTAAATGGTTTTGCAAAAGACCTACATATTGGGCAAGTGGTTGAACCCGGGCAACTTATTGGAAGTGTGGGAAGCTCAGGATATGGACCACCGGGAACTTCAGGGAAATTCCCTCCTCACCTTCATTACGGAATTTACAAAGACAATGGATTAACAGAATGGTCCTATGACCCCTACCCACATCTGAAGCAATGGGAACGACAAGAAAAACAAAGGACAAAGAAATAAAGATAGCAAAGAGGCTGACCCAAAAGCAAAGGAGTCAGCCTCTCTTTTCTAGTCTTTTGGCAACTGTATGGCAGGAGAAGTTGTACCGCCACCATTATAAAATTGTGGAACATCTCCCCTGAAAACACCCATTCCAATCGGGATATTTCGCGTGACAACAGTTGTATCTGTGGCAAGCGGAATAATAATTTCAATATTCACTTTCACTTCCATATAAACTTCAATGACTCCACCATTAATACCAAACTCAACTACTTTGGTTTTTACATCTGATTGCACATCGCCAATCGCTGAAAATTCAACCGGAATATCTGGTCCAAAGTTAGCAAGTAAGGAATTATTGGTTATTCTTCCTAATGGAACAGAATAGGCAACTCCATCAGATTTTTTCGTTTTATCTTTTTCAATTTGAACATCTGAATGAGACTGGAGAGTAGATATAAGCCCGCCTTCTACTTCTTTTATATTTTTTTGGATAAGAGTAACAATCTCTGTCTGCTTTCTGATAATCTTCTCGGTATCGAATTGAATATTATTTGATCCTTCAGTGTTCGGAATCGATCGAAAAAGATCTTCACTTTCTGCCTGCTTAAATTGTTGATCAATGGCATCATTTATAACAAGTGTGGCAAGGTTTATCGTTTCTGATTTAGCAACACTCATGAGTGTTGGCTCTAACTTTTTATTAATAATCCAGAGACCAGCTGCTGTCGAAAAAATAAAAAAGACAAACGTCAGTAACAAAACATATCGTAATGGTAGTGGACCTTTTTTCAGCAGCCGTCTGCGAAACTTCGCCAAGACAAATCCCCCCCTACAAGCTATATGTATGCAGGAAAAAGGGGACTAACGCAAAAAATAAAAAAAACTGTTCAATGGGATGGAAAATCTTAATCTTTTTTAAACGTTATATCACAGCCTGTAACAACGACTGAAAGCTCCTTCTCTAAATTAATTTCATACGGAGTCATTTCATGACCATTTTCTTCTAAAATTCTCACTATAGGACGGTCACTAAGTGCAACGTTTTGCCGGACCACTACACCTTTTCTTCCATCATTTAATTCAACTGTAATACCATTGGGATAAATGGCTACGGATTTATGAAATGCCTCAACAATGTTTGTATGAAATTGTCGCTCAACTCCTGCATAGAGCATTTCAAGTCCTTCGTGTGGGAGCATTGCAGGTCGGTATACCCGGTTGGATGTAACGGCATCAAACACGTCTGCAACGGCAATAATTTTGGCATAATCGTGAATGTCACTCTCTCTAATTCCTCTTGGATATCCTGACCCATCTAGACGTTCATGATGTTGGAAAGCACAATGTGCGACAAGTAAAGGAACTGTATGAGTATTTCGCAACAAGTCAAACCCTTCAGTCGCATGCGTTTTGATAACAGTAAACTCCTCATCTGTAAGCTTTCCGGGCTTTAACAAGATTTCCTTCGGTATTGCCACTTTGCCAATATCATGCATGATCGCACCAATCCCAATTTCTTCCAATTGACGAGAGGGTAGCTTTAACTCTATACCAACAGCTAGTGAATAAAGAGTTACATTTAATGAATGGGTGAAAATATATGTATCGTGTATACATACATCTGAAAGGATGGACATTAATTCCGGTGTCTCATGTAACTCGCTCATGACGTATTGGATGATCGCTTTAAATTCCTTCACTGATTTTTCCAAAACAAAAGATCTCGATGAAATAGGCTCGGACTGAATTTTATTAAATGTATCAATAATGGTTGTCATTGCTTCTTGTTTTAAAGGGGTTGATATGGGCTCTTTAAATATAATATCTGCTGTTTTCTTATCTTCAATATATATGTATGTAATTCCTAATTGGATTAAACGTTTAAGCATACGTCCGTCAAGAGTAACACCTTTATTAACTAATACTTTCCCCTTTTCATTATAAATGACTTTTCCAAGCTTTGTTCCTACCTCTACAGATGATGTCGCAACTAATCTCATTCAAATACTCCCATATATAAATATTTTTTCTCTCATTAATATATGATATTTTATCACATTTTTATCTTATCGTTCCATTCCGGATTAACCCAAGTGATTGAGTCCTTACTTATCATTAAAAAGTTCTATATTTAGAGCCTCTTCCTAATAGATAGGCCCTTTGCCAACAATCATCATGAACATAGCCAATCGCAAAAAGGGCAGTCGCAACGGACTCCCCTCAGATCATTTTTAACATTGCCTCTTTACCAATCATCCCCTTATGAATGCCACATGCTTCAGCTTCATATGTGACCGATTCTAACGGTGCTTCTAGTAGCTGTTCGATCGTTTTCACACCAACGGCTCTCCCAGCGATCACTTTTCGATCTTTTAATTTTTCATTTAATAAGTCGACATCAAGTGCCCCACACATAATATATCCCTTTTCACTCGTAACGACGAGCAAATTTGTTTTCGGTAATGCAACAGAAACACTTAAAAAAGTGTGTCCATTTATTTGAATGGGTGATACATTCATCATAATTATTACGCTCCTTTCTCCTTTCTCCATCCATTTATGTTATACATTATGTAAGAAAGGCAGGAAGCGTGTTTTAATTTATAGGTTGTCTTTCTGTTTCACCTAATTTCCATTCTAATAAATGACGCATGAACTCTGGTAGAAAATATTGTTTATTTTTCGCCCGAAAAATGGAAGGAAAGAATCGACCAAATGTAAACATATCAGGAATTGCCACCTTGTATGTAATCCCACCTTCAATTAGCTCTCCTTGAACAAAGAAACGAAGATGACCTTGATTCTTTTTCACATCAATCCCACTAAACACCATTTTACCCATTATTTTTCCACGAAAACCTAATCCAAATATTTGCATATCCTTCCATTTTTCATCCATTGTTTGTAAAAGGACCTCTCTCAGCTCTGCTCCAGTCAATTCAACGACACATGGATTAATCGGATGAGGACAAGTTTTAAGCAAATCAAATTTTGTTACTTTTCCAGAAGGAAGGTTTTCTAAAATTAGACCTTCATTAATAAAGGCACAATCAGCCTGACACCATTCTCTTGTCGCTTCACATAAGAGCTTTGCGAGTTGCTCTTGTGTATGATGATAAGAGGAAGTTACAACGGAAGCAGCAAGAATATCTTTTCCACTCTTGTACAATCTCTCAACTTCAACTTCCTCATCAACAACAGATGGTAAATCATTTGTATCATACAGCCAAGCCTTTTTTTCGATCATGCTCCCTGTTGCTGAATCCACTGTTAAGGTAATATGTCCAACAAACATCCCATATTTTCCAGCACAGGTTAGCAACGTGTTATCCACCATTTTTCCCTCGTGCAGAATATGATGCGTATGGCCACCGATGACCACATCTATTTCGGGAAACTCATGTCCAATCTGTTCATCATCATGTATACCTAAATGTGAAAGGAGAACCATAATATCTGCCTTTCCTTTTAAATAAGAAAGTTGTTGCTTCAATTCTTCCATTGGATCTTGTATAGTCCACCCTAACAGATGATATAGATGAGCAAAGCTAGCTGTTAGCCCTGTAACAGCCAGTTTGATCCCTTTCTTTGTTTCATAGATCTTATTTTCCTTTGCCCACGTAGGACGACTTCCGTCACTTTTATATAAATTTGCAAGCAAAACCTCAAACTGCCGCTGATCATACAAATGATCCAAATCCTCATATGGAAAAGTAATTCCCTCATTATTCCCTATTGTCACAGCATGGTACCCTGTTTTATTTAATAGTTTAATATTTGCATTTCCCCTCGTTGCTTCTGTTAAAGGATGAAAGCGGTCTGCATGATCCCCGATATCAAACAAAAGAAATTCTTCTCCTGCCTCTTCATGCCATTTTTTCCGCTCTGATAAAAAATGGTGGATACGAGGCCAATGTTCAAAATGACTGTGTAAATCATTCGTATGATAGATATGGATAACGTCCAAATTTAATCGCCTTTCTTTCCCTAAAATCTAATGGTACAATCATCTTTTCATCTCTATATAATAGATAGTAGCTTGAACTACCCACCACTTCAAATTTTCTAACGAAAATTTGAAGTGGGGGATTCCTAAGAACACCGATCTATCGATCAGTTATTGATTAGGCGATCCCCGTCATTCCAACGGTTAGAAGTCTTACGGCTTCATTTTTAAGATTTAAACTTGCGTTAATATCTCGGTCATGATGGGTATGACATTCTGGGCAATCCCATTCACGTAGTCCAAGATTTTTAA
>NZ_JAETXM010000018.1 GCF_024494465.1 Bacillus sp. V3B
AATGAAATGATAATTTTTAAATATCTTCATTTACAGGATTACTTAAACTACATCCATTTAGGAATAGTAATAGTAGCAACGAAAAGAAGATATATTTTTTCCGTTTCCTCATTTTTTCTTCCCCTCTCCTCTTTCTACTTAACTTAACCGGTAGTAACTTGTCCCAGTTATAATCGCTTGCGAAGAAATACTTATGATGTCAACTTTAAACCAATAACTGCTGTTACAATCATTCCAATAAATAAAATCCGTTTCCAGTCCTTTGATTCTCCATAAAATAACATACCGACAAGTGTCCCACCTATCGTTCCAATACCAGTCCAAACTGCATAGGATAACCCCATAGGGAGAGTTTTCATGGCTTGTCCTAGAAAAAAGAAACTGATGAAAAATCCTAAAAACAATATAGAGTATGACTGAATGTTTTTCGATTGATTGACTTTGTTCATCCCTATCACTCCAATCACTTCAAACATACCAGCCAAAACAAGGTACATCCAACTCACTTTATGCCTCACTCTCTTTCTCATCTGATTCTGTGGTGATCAGCTTTAATCCTAATACACCAACTAAGAGTAAAACGATAAAAAATATTTTCATCCAACTAAAGATTTCATCAAACAGAACCATCCCAATTACAACTGTTCCCGCTGTCCCAATTCCTGTAAAAACAGCATACACGGTCGCAACGGGTAATTTCTCTGTAGCTTTTAGTAACACAACAAACGATAAATAAATAACAATCAAAGTCGCAATCCAAGAAATCCAGTTACTCGAATATTTCAATCCCATTACCCACAGTATTTCAAGAATGCCCGCAATAATGACAAGTGCCCAATTCTGATTCATTCTTTGCTCCTCCATGTAAACAGTTCCTCTACCGATCAAACCCGTCCATTTCAGATATCCTTATACTTTTTATTTTTTACTCACCTACTTTTACAAGAAACACATCACCTTCAGTATTTAACTGAAGATCATTTGGAACACGTAAATAAATGACCTGGTCTACACTGCTGAATGAGTGATTAAAAATGGATTCCCCTGTAAATTGACCTACTGGAAAACTAGCACTCGTAATCGACAAACGAATATTTTGTGCTGTTGGAATAATCGTAAGAACATTTCCCTCTAACTCTATTTTATCGGGAATGAGTTTATCAGAAAAATCGATCCCGCCAATCATTAACCCATTAACATAAGTGAAAACTTCTATAAGCTTATCATCATTCATTTTTCTTTCCACAAAAATCCGTGGTCCATACTTACTTCTATATACGATCCTTAACGTTTGATCTTGATAATCATCGAAACGGTTCTTATTTAATAAATACTGATCATCAACCTGCTCAACACTCCCTTTACGAAGATTCATTTCTAATTCATTCATGGCTTCGTCTATCTCCACTTGTCGCATTTTCTCCTTCCCCATCCGATCATCGGAGATAAACAGGAATAAGAATAATAAACCCTTTACTTACTTGAGCAAGTGCCCCGATTAAATAACCAATAGAACTAACGAAGAATACATATAAAATGGTAATCCCTATTCCTAATATAAGCTCCTGTGACCAATTGTGAGAGTGATAAAGCTCTTGTTTAAATAGAATGAACACTAGTACTCTCACCAAATTCCCTGCAAGTATAGCCGTTATGCTCCCCATAATACTAGTTGTTAATAGAAAGAGAATATTAGATAAGCTACTGCTAAGACGATTCGTCACGAACGAAAAATCATGATTACGATACGGTTTTGTCGTGATGGTAATAGCTGTCACAAAAGACCACAACATCGTAAAAATAATCACCAAATCAGCAGAGTAGTATTTTACATCAATACTCATGTTCATGCCGCTTCTTCCCGTTGAAGCAACTCCACCTAATGAAAGAAGGATACCTAATAATTGAATTCCAATAAGTGCACTGAAAGAATCGATATTGGATTTAAGCTTAAACCTATATTGTTTTTTCACCGTTTCTGCTAAATTAGCGGTCGTTAAAGACATCATCAATCCCACCCTTCGTTTCATTTGTTAAGTAGACACAAAGATCACTTGAACGAACAGGTGAAATTTCCACCCCTTCAAGATGTGCCTGAGTGAGTTCAGTCTCGGAATATTCATTTTTCACAACCGCATACATGGTATTGATTCCTACTTGATTCTTGTAAAGAATCTCTTTTTCTCCCGTCCAATTAAGCACTTCTTCTATCGTTCCTTTTATACCAATAGCCCATTCTTTTAACTCAGAAATAGGCATATGCAAATATTTTGTGCCATCTTTGATGAGTAACACTCCTTCTAGCAAATCCTCTATTTCATCTAGATGATGACTTGAAAGAATAATCGTACGAGGATAGGCAATATAATCTTTAAGCAGTGCACGGTAAAAATCATTTCTTACGGCTGCATCCATTCCTGTTGTCGGTTCATCAAAAACCGTTAAGGGACAGCGAGCAGCTAAACCAATGATCATATTAAACGTACTTGTTTCTCCCTTTGAAAGCCGATTGTGATATTCCTTTGGATCAAAGGAAAAATACTCAAACAACCGATGAGCCAATTCCTGATCCCAATTTGGATAAAATTGACTTGCCACATCCAATAATTCGCCTAGCTGTAGGGCTGGAGGGAAACTCATTTGGTCGTCTACAAAAATCGTGTTGACGGAAACGTTTAGGCTATTAAATGGTTTTTCGGAAAAAACATTCATCTCTCCTGCTGTTTCTTTTATAAAACCAGAAATGATTTTAAGTAAAGTTATTTTGCCAGCTCCATTTCGACCAATTAATCCTGTTATTTTATTTTCTTCAATCGAAAAAAAAAGCTTATTTAGCACATTTTTCCTTCCATATCTTTTCATCAAACCTGTACATTCAATCACCTTCATTGTCCGTCCCCCTCGTTACCCGCTTTGTTGATCATGTCAATCAATTCTGTCTTACTAATTTGTAGCCGATTTGCCTCCAAAACTAATTCCTGTACCATGCGTTTTAATGTTTGGTTTTTTCGTTTATTGAGGATCGTTTCTCTTGCTCCATTTGTGACAAACATGCCAAGACCTCGCTTTTTATAGAGGATATTTTCGTCCACTAGAAGATTGAGTCCTTTTGCAGCAGTTGCAGGATTGATCGTATACATTTCAGCTAATTGATATTGTGAATATACCTTATCATCACTCACAAAATGTCCGTTTAATATTTCCGACTCCAGCCACTCTGCAATTTGCACATAAATAGGCTTAGAACTATTCGAATTAAGAATGGTCTCCGCCTCCCTCCAATATAGTGCATTACTGTTGTAATGTAGTATATAATGAATTGGAAACTATTTCAATATTTTATTACTGTAGAATAAAGTTTGATCACATTGATACTAATAACATTAATAAACAAACAATAAAAAAAGCATGTTTTGAAAAAAGATTGGTTTATTTCTTAAAGGTGAATGGATGATTGAGTATCCATTTACTTATGTAGATGATTTAGAAGCATTAAGTGAAGCAAAATAATGGACTAGAGAAACAGAGGGGTTCCACGAAGTTAAAATTTATTTTCATAGTCATGGGAATAACCAATTTGAACTTGGAAGCAATTTTAATTCCAACAGTATATCTAAGTAATTTGGAACAAATATTATAACTATTGAAAATCAAAAGGAGGTGACTATAATGAACGCACAACGAGCACAAGAAATTGCTTCATCCCCAATTATGGCTAATGTAACCTATAATGGAGAAAGCATTTACATTGAGCACGTGGATCAACAAAATGGAACAGCTACAATCCATTCACTTGATGAACCAAATAATAAACAAAATATTTCTGTAACAAGCTTAAATGAACAATAATTTATCAGATATTTTCCCATGAAGCCACCATCCCCTCGGGTGGTGGCTTCATGTTTGATTAAATTCAATTGAAATCTTCTTTAACTATTTATCCCCTCTTCTTAACAAGAAGATCAAAATCTCCTTCTTACAAAACCTTTTCAATAAAAAAATTAATGGAACTTTAATGAAAAATACCCGTCTGCTTAGATAAGGAGGTCTTGAATATGAAATTTCAAAAATCGGCCCTTTACGGGCAGTTGATTCTCCACCTATCTTCTTTGTTATATAAGGATTACAATTCTATTCAAGTTGTTTAATAACTATTTTCATTGACTGGGTAATCCGTTTTAGCAGAATCACTGTGTCCAGGTCCAAAGAGATTTAATACGATAACCCCAATTATAATAAAGGTAATCCCTATAACACTAGCAACATTTATTTTTTCTTTCCAAATTAAAATAGAAATAGCGACAGTCGCTACAGTTCCTAACCCAGACCAAATGGCGTACCCAACATTTAAAGGGATTGTTTTAAGCGATAAGGACAAAAATAAAAGAGAACAAACAAAACTTATAATCAATCCCACAGTAGGGTATATCTTAGAGAATCCTTCAGAAGCTTTCAATAGCGATGTTCCGACCAGTTCACAAATAATGGCCAATATTAAAAATAAATAAGCCATTTTATCAGCCTCCTATTATGTATACTTAATCGTTTAACGAAACATCTGGTGATTAGCCTCCATATTAACAATAATATATCAGACGTTGATTAACCAATACATTATGTAAGCAAATCCCCCAATGCGGAGTCAAGAGAAGGGAAAGAAAAATCAAACCCCTCTTTCATTAATACTTTAGGAACAACATGTTGTCCGTCAAGAACAAGTGCACTTTTTTGTCCAAGTACTAATTTCATAACAAATGAAGGCACCGGTAACCAATGTGGACGATGCAAAACAGCACCAATGGTTTGACCAAAATCCTTCATCGTCTTTGGAAATGGCGATGTGACGTTAACTGGTCCACTTATTTTATCATGATTGATAGCGAACATAATGGCTCGTGTAACATCCATTACATGCACCCAAGACACCCACTGTTGTCCTGAACCAACTGTACCTCCGACAAACAATCTATAGGGTAACACCATCAGGGGAAGGGCTCCACCCTCATTGCCCAACACAACCCCAAATCTCATAAAGACAGTACGGACCCCATGAGCTTCTAAACTTGCTGCTTTCTTTTCCCAATCATGTACAGTCTGAGCAAGAAAGTCATTTGCCATTTCCGATGAATCTTCTGTATATATAGCGTCTACCGATGCAGGATAAATGCCAATTGCACTTCCATTAATAAAAACAGAGGGTTTTTCAGGTAATGCCTTAATGATTCTTATTAACTCGTCTGTTGCGGTCATTCGACTGTCGTAAATTTGTTTCTGATGGCTTGCAGTCCAGCGTCCATCATTTATTGATACGCCTGCAAGATTAATAAATGCCTCTGCACTTTCTATTTTATTTTCTGGAGCATCGGCTTCATTAAGCCACTTTATATACTGTACATTCCCCTCAACCTGTTTCGTCTTCCGTGTTAAAATTATAACTTCATGCCCTTCACCTATAAGGGTATCCATTAATTTCTGCCCAATAAACCCCGAACCTCCAGCAATAACAATTTTCATAACTTCCCCCATCCTACCAATTGTTTATCTATAGGTGACCGCCTTCATGATTCATCAACAATTTTAGCAAATTCTTCAAGTGTCGTTGAATATTTAATATAGATCCGTGGTAAGTAATAGAGTTCATCTTGTATCCCCTTCTCAATGAATGGTCCAGGAGTGGTCGTAAGTCCATACCGATAATACTTCTTTGTTTCTGCTACAACATTATCATTAGTATTTCCATATGGATAAGAAAGAGCGATCACTGGTTTCCCTGTTATTTTTTCAATTTTATCTTTGGATACTTTTAACTCGTATTCATAGTTTTCAATAGTATTTAAATCAGGATGTGTAGCAGTGTGGGACTGAATCGACATAAGTCCTGAATCAACCAGCATTTTTAAATCTGATTGGGATAAACGATTTGGACCCCCAATAAAATCAGAAATAACAAATATGGTACCCATTGGCGTGAAACGCTCATTTTTCAATTTTTGAAAAATAGCAAATGCATTAAGATTGTTTTTGTATCCATCATCAAATGTAATAAAAATAGGTTTATTTACTTTATTTCTATCTTGCCAACGATCAAAAGTTAATAATGTATATCCATGATCACGTAGATACTTCATTTGTTCTTCAAAGTTATTCGGGGTTACATATAACTCTTTAGAACCAGATCCTTGAAACTCGTCAATCGAATGATAAATTAAGATCGGAACTTTTTTTTGTGCAAAAACATTTGTTGGAAGAAAAACGATAAGAAGACAAAGTAAAAACGCAGCAATCTTTTTCATAGAATCCCTCGCTTTTTCACTATTTTTATATCGTATATTCTTCCATCCTCCTCACATTTCTATTATGTTTAGTCCATATATCTACAAAAATTATTCGAATCATTATTTATACTTTTTGTATTTTGGATTCTATTTTCTTATTTTAACGTAGATTCTCATTTATTTGAGCCAAAGTTTTTCCGATCGAATCATGAATAACATATGTCCCATACGAATGATCGTAGGGAGAATCTCCTTTATTGATCAAAACCATGGGTGCCTCTTCCCCTCTATTTTGGGGGAATGTGGAGAAAGGCGTTACCTTTAGGCTAGTACCTAACACCAAAAGGCAATCTGCTTGATTGATCATATGATTAATTGTCTGAAACCCTTCAAGCGTAAACCATTCTCCTGCATCCCCAAACAAAACAACATCTGGTCTTATATAACGGTCTTGTTTAAACTGTGAATCGCAATGGTTACAGATATAGTAATCCACCATTTGATTTAACCGATTCACCATTTCTTCCGTTGAATAGATCTTTCCACAATTCATACAAGAAGCGGTCTTCATAGTCCCATGAAACTCGATGACGTTCTCACTGCCAGCTTTTTGATGAAGACCATCGATATTTTGTGTAATGATATGAGTTACTTTTCCTTCTTTCTCCCATGTTGCAAGAATCTCATGCCCTATGTTTGGAACAGCATCAGGATGATAAAGATTCTCTATAGCAAATTGATAAAATTCCTTGGGATGTTCATAGAAATAATCAAGAGAAAGAATATATTCTGGCGCTTTTTGATAAATTCCAGTACTGGATCGAAAATCCTTAATCCCTGATTCCGTACTAATACCAGCTCCTGTTAAGACAACGATACTTTTAGCCTTTTTAATAAAGTCTGTACATGTTTCAATCATATTATTTTCCATATCCTATAAACTCCTCATATTAAATGATTTTATCTGCTTCTCCTTTTATTTACCTATCTATAGTTTTGATAAAACAGAGGTACACTCAAGAATTTTTTGAAAAAGTGAGACCTTTAACCACAAGCGCTTGACGAAGTTGTTCCATTGCTTTAGGACCATCCCGTGTAATTGCATGACCTCTGCTTCGCTTAACAGAGTTAACTGTTCAAGCTGCAAATATCCAGCTCCTTCGAGTGCCCGATGTGCCGGTTTAGCTAGTTTACTAGGAAGATCACTTTCCATCATGAGATCATTTTGCGTCAACTTGATTTCCCCTTTCATTGATTCGTTAAATTGATTATATATTTTAACCTACTATGTATGAATCACTTCATTCTCTTGCAGACGATTTCTAAATAATAGTATACGGAACAAAAGTCAGAAAAGTTAGACTTTTGTTAAAAATTTGATATAATGAGTATATCATGATAAATAAAGTCCTCAAATATGTACTATAGGCCATTTTATATGTATAATTTAATATCGTGGCCAATACTGGAGACGAATTCTTTCCACATGCTTTCGTACAATTCATTAAGATATACGAAAGGTTTATCTCACCGCTAGAATACTTACCGTACGTATTTTAAAAGAGTTAGTTACATTCATTAAACTATCCATTACTAAAGGAGGATCTTCGATGTATAAAATTAAAGAAAAAGAAAAACTATTCATTTACACTGGACCAGATGGGTCTGGTAGAAAAACAATTTCCAAAATGGTTGCGACCACCTTTGATATGGAGACCGTCCTCTCTTACACGACTCGTCCACCTCGGCACTATGAACAAGATGGCAAAGACTATCATTTTGTTAATGAAGAAGCCTTCAAAAAAATAGAAGAAAAACAAGAGTTTCTTGAAAGTGTCAAAATCGATGGATTCTATTATGGTATTCGTGAACAGGATATAGTCAAAGCATTTGAAACTCATAATCTTGTTTATTTAACTTTGAATCCAGAGGGTACCGAGAAATTAAAAAATATGTATGGTGATCGTGTCATGCGTTTTTTCATTTATGCAGATCGTGATACTGTTTTGAATAGACTTAAGGCACGGGAAGAAAGTGAAAAAGATATCAATCGTCTTATGAACCATTATCATGAAATCATGGACTATAAAAATAATTGTGAACATGCCTTTGAAAACTTTGATTTGCCTCAAGTTTCTTTTCAAATAAGTGAAGTGATTGAAGCTTTTCTAGACAGAGATATCATCATAACAGATTATTAAACGGCTAAAATAAAAACACGAGTGTTGGTTGCTAAACGCTCGTGTTTTTTTACCTTTAATTTTCAACAACCTGTTTCAAACTATTTTGATTCTAAATAAAATGGAGATTACATTCATTTGAAACTGACTATCCTCATATGAACCATACATCAAATAATATACCTCCACATGAAAAATTAAATTGACCTAAATCAATTGATAGATATTTTCATAAGTCAGCCATATTTTCTTATTTAGATCCTATCGTTATTACATCTAACACTATGAAAAAAAGCCCTGCGAAGCAGCAGAGCCATTCATCATTATTCTATTTTCGTAGTAGACAAAATCAATTAGATGAATTAGAAAAAGATAGCTAGCCTTCTGTTTTTTGAACTCTTATTTTACAATTAAAACTGGACAATTTGCTCTTTTTGCCACTTTATGACTGACACTACCTAATACAAACTCTTGGAGCACATTTAACCCCCTACTTCCTAGTATAATAATATCTGCTTTATTACTATTGGCATACTCTACGATTGTTGGTCCCGGTTCTCCGGTCAATATATTAATCTCATATGAAATACCTGATTCTTTCGCCATCATTTCCACTTCTATTATACGTTTTTTTCTTTTGTCACCTAAATCGGCTGAGTTCCAATTGTTTAGTGTTTCAGACTTCGCTCGTTCTGGATCAACAACATAAATAATTTCAACGTTAGAACCTTCACTACATTTCGCAATATGAATAGCATTTTCAACAGCTCTTTTTGAATGTTCGGATCCATCAGTTGCCAATAATATTTTTTTGTACACTTCCTTAACTCCTCCCTTAAATAAGTACTAAGTTTATATATTAATTTTTCATCAACAACAGTTAATCCGTTTAATGTAGAATTATATTTCATTTCCAAAATACGGGTTTATTAAAATAAATGTAATCGATTACATTTATTTTAAACTCAAGAAGTTTTAATTGTAAATTGTTTTTCATAGAAAAATATACTTAGTTTAAACAGTATATTCATTTATCTCCATTTTGAACACTTTCTACACATTATTTAAAGCCCGTAACCTTATAAAAAACAACCCGCTTATATTATAAGTAGGTTGTTTTTTATGCTACTCATTGATCGAAATAAAAGTTTTTCACATTCTCATAATACTAAATTCGCTTGATACTCAGGAGAAACTAGTATTAAACCATTTTTATTTAACAATAAGAACTGGACAATTAACTCTTTTAACAACTTTATGACTCACACTTCCCAGTACCATTTCCTGTAAAGCATTAAGTCCCCTACTTCCAATCACAACTAAGTCGAACTTTTCTTTATTTGCATATTCAACCAGAGAAGGGCCAGGTTCTCCATGTAATATTTTTACTTCATAAGTAAGGTGATTAGATTTTAGCTTTTCTTCAATAGGTAGAAGCCTCTTCCTTCTTTCATATTCTAATGCTTCTTTCCCCTGAGAATGCAAAACTTCATTTTTTGCTTTTGCAAAATCTACAACATATACTACTTCTATCACGGAACCATCATCTAATGATGCCACCTTAATAGCTTCATTCGTAGCTCTCATAGAATGTTCTGATCCGTCTACTGCTAATAAAATCTTATTATACATGTTTATCACTCCATTTAATGAATTAATGTGCAGATAACTTTGCCTCTGGGTCATTAAACACAGCTAATTTATCAACAAGTTTCTTACTCGCTGCATTTAAATTTTTAATCGTTACTGTATTATGATTCTCACGGTATTTGATCACTACTTTATCAATAGCTCCTACTGCTGAGTCATCCCAAATATGAGCTGTAGAAAAATCGATGATAATATTTTTGTTTTCAGCGGTAAAATCAAATGCATCTACAAACCCATCAACAGAGGCAAAAAACAATTGCCCTTCCACATCAAAAACGATTTTCTCTTTTTCCTGGCGTTTCGTTACCTGTATCGTTGAAATCTTAGCAACAAAGAAGATCGCACTTAAAACAACCCCAGCAAGAACCCCTTTTGATAAATCATGTGTCGCAACAACAATAATCACGGTTACCAACATAACAACTGCATCTGTTTTTGGAGCTTTTCTTAAATAAGAGAACGAACTCCAGTCAAATGTACCAACCGATACCATAATCATGATTCCTACAAGAACAGGCATTGGAATTTGTACAACTAAATCACCTAACACAATAATAAGGAAGATTAAACATACACCTGCAACTAAAGTAGATAATCTACCTCGTCCACCGGACTTTACATTAATGACAGATTGTCCAATCATAGCACATCCAGCCATTCCACCAAAGAAACCAGTAATGAAATTGGCAATTCCTTGTCCTCTAGATTCTTGGTTCTTATTACTTTCTGTTCCGGTCATATCATCTACAATCGATGCTGTCAGTAAGCTTTCTAACAAACCTACAATCGCTAAAGAAATGGCATATGGAAAAATAATAGCAAGTGTTTCAAGTGTAAATGGAACGTTAGGAATAAAAAACGACGGCAGTGACTGTGTAATAGTCCCTAAATCACCCACTGTTCGCAACTCAAAATTCGAAAAAACCGCAACAATGGTTAACAAAACAATGGCAATTAACGGTGCAGGAATAGTCTTGAAAAATCTTGGTACGATATACACGATTAATAATGTAATCGCAACAAATACATACGTCATATTGGAGATCCCAATAAAGTGTGGAACCTGAGACATGAAAATTAAAATACCTAAGGCGTTAACAAATCCAATCATGACGGCTCTTGGGATAAATTTCATTAATTTTGCTACTTTAAATACGCCAAAAAGCACTTGGATGATTCCTGTTAATATGGTGGCTGCAAATAAAAACTCCACTCCATGGTCCCTTACTAAAGGAACCATTAATAATGCCATCGCACCCGTTGCAGCTGAAATCATTCCGGGTCTTCCCCCAGCAAAAGCAATAATAACTGCTATAATAAAAGAAGCATATAATCCAACCATCGGATCTACTCCTGCTATAATAGAAAATGCTATCGCTTCTGGAATTAGCGCTAGCGCTACAACAAGCCCAGAAAGGATATCTCCTCTAACATTTGAAAACCATTCTTTTTTTATCTTTTCAACCACTTTCATATACCCCCAAATCTATATTTTTGATTCATAAAAAATCAGCCCTTAAGACACAACTGAAATAGTTTATCACCTTTTGAACCAAATTGGAACCTTTTTGAGACTTTTTTAAAATAAAAATTGATTTCAAAGATAATCCTATTTTTCTCGAAACTAGAATATTAATACCAATAATAGATCAGGGACTCATTTTGGAGTTCGACAATCAATAAAAGAAGGGAGCGTTAATCGCTCCAAAATCGAATTATTTTGGAACTAATTATCTATACGTATTTTATATAATAAAGGGATTGAACGAGTAATCATTCTAAATACTCTTTTAAAAAATACTGTCAATTGAACTGAGTAACAATCCTTAAAAAGCCAGAGAAGGAGACTTGGTACTCAATGGGCAAAATAAAACTGACTTTATAATCGTAAAGTCAGTTTTTAATTATTGATCGTAAACCTTTCAATGAACATGTATTATATTTCCATTATAATGGGTAAAATCATCGGTCTACGACCGGTTTTTTGAAATAGAAATGGTTGAGTATCTTCTATTACTCTTTTTTTCATCTCTGTCCATCCCTTCATTCCTTCGCTCAATTGAGACATAATATTATCCAAAATAAGCTCCTCAAGTTCTTTTAAAAGCTCACCTGATTCCCTTACATAAACAAACCCTCTTGTTACGATTGCAGGGCGGTTAATAAGCTTTTTCTCTTTTCGATCTATATTCATTGTAATAATGATCAGACCCTCTTGCGATAAGATTCTGCGATCCCGTAATACAATATTACCAATATCCCCTATCCCGCTTCCATCTACATATACAGGCTGAGCAGGGATTTTACCGACCATCTGCGCACGTTGAGAGGATAGTTCTAATACATCTCCATTATCTAAAATAAAACAATTGTCGGTGGGTACTCCACAGTCAACAGCTAACTTTACATGGGCTTGAAGCATATGATACTCTCCATGAATAGGAAAAAAGTATTTGGGATTTAATAAACGAATCATTAACTTTTGTTCTTCTTGTTTTCCATGTCCAGAGGTATGTATTTCGCTGATCTTATGATGAATAACGTTGCCACCAGCACGATAGATCAAATCAGTTACTCGATTAACACTTATTTCATTTCCTGGAATTGGGGATGAAGAGAAAATAAAGGTATCTCCCCGAATAATTTTAACATGACGGTGATTTCCATTAGCGATTCGAGATAACGCAGCCATTGGCTCTCCTTGGCTTCCTGTACAAATAATTGTCACATCCTTACTTGGAGTTCGGCCAATTTCATTCACACTAATAAATGCACTTTCTGGCGCCACTATATATCCTAATTTCCTTCCAATTTCAATCGTTTTTTCCATACTCCGCCCAATTATTGCTATTTTTCGTTTGTATTCTACGGATGATTTCACAACTTGCTGGATACGATCAATGTTAGAAGCAAACGTAGCAAAAATAATTCTTCCATCTACTGTCCGAAAAATATCGGCAATTGCTTCCCCTACTCTTTTTTCTGATATAGAAAATCCAGGAATTTCACTATTTGTACTATCTGACAATAAACAAAGTACCCCTTCTCTTCCTATTTCTGCAATTTTATAAAAATCCGTTTCCCTACCCGTTGGTGTTAAATCGAACTTAAAATCTCCTGTGTGGACGATATTTCCTTCATCAGTCGTGATGACCACACCAAAGGAATCTGCAATACTATGTGTAGTACGAAAAAAACGTATTTTAATATGATCAAATTGCACAACAGTATCATTATCTATTTTTTGGAATTCAACACCTTTGATTCGATGTTCTTCCAACTTGCCTTTCATTAATTCTACTGCAAAATCCCCTCCATATACCGGAACCCGTACATCACGAAGTAGAAATGGTATTCCTCCAATATGATCTTCATGTCCATGAGTGATAAAAATCCCTTTGAGTTTCTCCTGATTCCGTTTAAGGTAGGTATAGTCCGCTAATACATAATCAATTCCGAATAGTTCATTGTCAGGAAACTTAATTCCACAATCTACAAGGACCATTTCATTTTTATACTCAATGACATAAGTATTTTTACCAATTTCACCGAGTCCCCCTAATGCAACTATTTTAATACCGTTCTTTATACCATTCATATAGCCAACTCCTAATATAAATAATGTGTTATATAACCAAGCTAATAGGTTAAAGCTTGCTATTCTAGAAAAGATAGTAAAACTCTCCGAATACGTGTTTATGCAACAACCCTCTCAACGGGTTCACTTCCTCAAATATGAGAAATCCGTTACTTACTTTTTCTAACGTTTTATACCTTTTTATTTTTTGACTTTTAGCTCCCATAAAAGTCGGGTCGATAGTGAATAAAAAGAGTGTAACATCATTTATCCCTAAAATGAACTGTTTTGAAACTTTTTAATAAAAAAACGTCTCTACATCTTGTAGAAACGTCCATGTTATTTGAAGGAGATATATATTAATGAAATAATCGTCCCCAGTTAATTTATATAAAATGCTATCATTATTCCAATTATTATTTTCATCATTATTTCATCTTATTATTTTACCTTCCTTAGTCTAGGTTTTCCCGGATCACAATTAGGCTTTTCTAAATTTGCCGATTCAGCGAGTTTCATTAAATAATAGCATTCTTCACGTGACATATGATCGGCCATTAAAGGAGAGAATATTCCAAGTGCCTGTGCACTAAGTTCTAATTCCGCTAATTCATGGAGAAAATGCTTAAATAATTTCATTTCTAAAGTAACATCTACATTCATCTTTTCTAATGCAGGAAAAGTAGATAAATGAGTTCGTAAATATCCAGACATTTCTACTGCTTTTAAATAAAAATCTTCAAAATGATTCGTATATTGATTACTTTTCTCTTTTAATCGTTTTTCAACATGATCCAAATTGGATGATATGGCACCTGCATGTCCGGCGGCATCTAACAGCCAAACCAAATGGTGATGGAGTTCATGATAAACGGGAGGAATTTGATTAGACTTAAAATACTTTAGTAGCCTTACATACTCTTCCAATTCGTTCACCATATGATTAATAAATGTTGGAGAAAGCTGTATTTTAATTTTACCTAACAAATGTTTTTTAATTAAGTTTAGTTTAAATTCACGAAGTTTTAACGTTTCTTTTTCTGCCGCAATAGTCAGCTGTGAAATGTCTGCCGAATTAACTTGATTAAGGAGAGTGTCAAATATTTGAATAAATTCAGATGCCATTCTAATGTTTTCTTGTTCTACGGGGGCTAAGGACTCATAGATAAAACGGGAATGATCCCCTAAGATTTGCAGCCAAAACTGATGCTCAAATGTTGCTACGTTCTCGAATGAATGATTCATTTACTCTCCTCCAAATGTTAAAATAATGAACCCTTTTATCATTTTTATTTTAACAAGGATATACATATGAGCAAAAACGGAAAAACCCCGTTTAAAAGGAACGATAAAAAACTGACCCAAGAGAATTGGATCAGTTTTTTATCATTAATAATAGAATATATTTACCTTATTACATTTCTCACATGTTTCATAATATTGATTACCTTTAAAATGGTGATCGCAATTTTGTTGAATTTCTTTTAAACAAGACTCCAAAAACGCAATATGGTTTTTTAATTGATTGATTTCTTGTTCAATTTTTTCGGTATTCACTTTTATACCTCCCAAGAAGTTACTGATAAATGCTACCGCCAGATTTCTTAAACTCTTGAGCCTTTTCTTTCATACCTATCTCAATCGCTTCCGCCGTATCAAGTTTATTTTCTTTCGCAAAATTACGAATGTCTTGGGAAATTCTCATGCTGCAGAACTTCGGTCCACACATAGAACAGAAATGGGCTGTTTTTGCACCTTCTGCAGGTAACGTTTCATCATGATACTCAATTGCACGTTCAGGATCTAAAGCTAAATGAAACTGATCTCTCCAACGGAATTCAAAACGAGCTTTTGATAAAGCATCATCTCTCTTTTGTGCTCCTGGATGTCCTTTTGCCAAGTCAGCAGCATGTGCAGCAATTTTATACGTAATAACGCCTTCACGAACGTCATCTCTATTTGGCAGACCTAAATGCTCTTTTGGTGTTACATAACAAAGCATCGCCGTACCATACCAACCAATCATGGCAGCTCCAATAGCAGATGTAATGTGATCATAACCAGGAGCGATATCCGTCGTAAGAGGTCCGAGTGTATAGAACGGTGCTTCTTGACACACTTCTAGTTGTTTATCCATATTTTCTTTAATTAAATGCATTGGTACGTGTCCAGGTCCTTCAACCATTACCTGTACATCATGCTGCCAAGCAATTTTTGTTAACTCTCCAAGAGTCTCTAATTCTGCAAACTGCGCTTCATCATTTGCATCTGCAATAGACCCAGGACGTAAACCATCTCCTAAAGAGAATGCAACATCATAAGATTTCATGATTTCACAGATTTCTTCAAAGTGAGTATATAGAAAGCTTTCTTGGTGGTGGTGTAAGCACCATTGTGCCATGATCGACCCACCGCGGGATACAATACCTGTTACACGTTTTGCTGTTAATGGAACATAGCGTAAAAGAACACCAGCATGAATGGTGAAATAATCAACACCTTGCTCTGCTTGTTCAATCAAGGTATCACGGTAAACTTCCCAAGTAAGATCTTCAGCAACACCATTCACTTTCTCCAGAGCTTGATAAATTGGGACAGTACCGACTGGAACAGATGAGTTTCGAATAATCCATTCTCGTGTTGTATGAATATGTTTACCTGTTGATAGATCCATAATATTATCAGCACCCCAACGCGTGGCCCAGGTCATTTTTTCAACCTCTTCTTCGATAGAAGACGAAACAGCAGAATTGCCAATATTCGCATTAATTTTGACATGAAAATTTCGTCCTATTATCATCGGTTCTGCTTCTGGATGATTGATATTAGAAGGAATAATAGCTCGACCCCTTGCAACTTCATCACGCACAAATTCAGGTTTCATATTTTCCCTTAATGCGATAAATTCCATTTCAGGAGTGATGATTCCTTTTTTGGCATAGTGAAGCTGTGTAACATTTTTTCCTTTTTTAGCGCGTAAGGGTTTACGTTGTAAACCAGGAAACACATTATGATTGGCACGAGGATCATTTTCATCATTGTACCCATTATCTTCCGCTTTAATTTCTCGACCTTCATACTCCTCAACATCTGCACGTTCATGAATCCATGTGCTTCGAATAGCAGGAAGACCTTTTGTAATATCAACTACATAATTGGGATCCGTATAAGGACCACTTGTATCATATACGCGGACTGGAAGGTTTTCCTCTTCTCCAAACGTACCCGTTGTCGGACTTAATTCAATTTCACGCATCGGCACTTTAATATCAGGTCTTGAACCTGTTACATATACTTTTTTACTACCTGGAAAACTAGACATGATGGAAATGTTTTTTTCGTGTAATGAAGCCTTTGACATAATAAATCTCTCCCTTTTTTTGAATGTAGAGGACGAGACATGAAACATAGCAAGTGGTAAAGCTCATAGAAGCACATAAAAAAGCCGGGTCCATAAATGGTTGGACCCGGCTAATATGTATGCAGAAGTTGTTTTGTCTTAAAATTATGCTAACTTCCCCACGCTGGTATGATCCAGATCAGGTCCCAAGAGTCAAGAAACTTCAACGTGTTTCTTTCTCAGCCCAACTTATTGGACTCCCCTAGTTATTTCTATTAAGTTTCTATCAAATTATATTAGAGTCTATAGAAAAATACAATACATAATTTTATTTATTTTTATTTTTTTTAGAAATTTCAATGTATTTTTTTGTGAGAGAGCTCCTAAAAGGAGACTCACTCATTTTTCATTTCAAGCTTTAAACCGAATCAATATCAATATACTTTGGTACAACCAGTCCGTTCTTCGTCCCATGAAAATTTCGTCCGAGGTCAACTAAATCAGCTTTATAGGTACTGTAGTCTTCAATATGAGTACTTGGAAGCCATGCACCAAACGTATGCCCTGTTACTTTTAAAATTTCTTTCTTTGTTTTACCCTGCTCCAATAAATCAATGGCAGCTTTAGGAGATTTGCCAAAAACCTTTGAGACATTCCTGACTTCTACATATGGATTCATCAAGTCACCTCATTTGATTAATTTTCTATATTTAATTAATTTTCTATACCATATTTAGTTTCTCCTATCATTATCCTTATATGAAAATCCCTAAAGAAAAAGTGGAAATGGTATAAGAACCTTGAATAATCTGATACTCTCAAAAAGATCCTAAAGAAGACCTCCATCAGTGGGGTTTTACTGTCCATTAAGAGTGGGATAAAGGATGATAAGATACAAATTAGGATTAGAACTACAAAAAGGATATGAAACCTTCTCTTTTTAGACAAAAAGTTTCATATCCTTTTACTCTTTTATAAAAAAGTTTTATTATTAATAAATTATACTTTTCTTCTAATCCCTACTTACTAAAAAAGCATCTCCGTTTATTGCAGAAACACATTCGTTTAGAACTACCATAAGTTCCAGTAAAAAATAACGAGGTAAATGACTATCCACTCAAATATTGAATGATTAAGGAGGAATTTGATGTTAAAGAAATATCTATTCGTTTTTTTTACTATACTAACTCTTTTAATAGCGACCGGATGTACAGAGGCACCTAATGAAAATACTGAGTTAAGCACAGCAACAAGTGAGAATTCAAAAGAAGAGCCGAATGCTGGACATGAAATGAAAGTTCATTATATTGATGTTGGACAGGCAGATTCTACTCTTATTCAATACTCTGGAGACGGGGAGGAATATACAATTCTCATTGATGCTGGTAACTTTAACAGTACAAATGTAAGTAGTTATCTTCAATCCCAAAATATCAATCAAATTGACATTGCCATCGGTACGCATCCAGATGCAGACCACATTGGACAACTTGACCAGGTGGTTAATACATTTGACGTTGACGAGGTTTGGTTGTCAGGCAATGCTAGTACATCCCAAACCTTTCAAGATGTATTATCTGCCATCGACTCTAAAGGTATAGAGTACCATGAACCTAGAATGGGTGAAGAATATGATATTGGTCCTTTAGAGGTAGAAATTCTATATCCTAGAGTAATTACTGGTAAGAGCAATGAAGAATCTATATCGTTAAAAATGACATATGGAAATGTTCGATTTGTTTTTACAGGAGATGCTGCTCAGGAAAATGAATTGGAAATGGTGAATAGTGGATCCGATTTAAAAGCAGAAATCCTTCATTTAGGACATCATGGTTCAAACACATCTACGAATCAAGTTTTTTTAAATGCGGTCAATCCAGAAGTAGCCATTTATAGTGCTGGAGAAGATAACCAATATGGTCATCCTCATGCAGAAGTTGTAAATCTAGTTCGAAATTCCGGGATTAAATTATATGGAACAGATGTTAACGGCACGATTATTGTAACCACTGACGGGAAAGGTTACAGTATTGAAACAAAAGAAAATGGGACAATCTCTCCTTCTTCTGTAGCAGAAACACCGGAGGAAAATCCTGTAGATTCTGAATCAAATAACGCAATGAATCCACCTGCCATCAATGGGAACTGCATCGATATTAACACAGCTTCAATTGAACAAGTACAAAACATTATCCATATTGGTCCTGCTCGAGCACAAGATTTAGTCAATTTGCGTCCATTTAATTCGGTAGATGATTTATCTAAAATAGATGGTATTGGTCCTGCAAAAATGAAAGATATTTTAGCACAAGGGTTAGCTTGTGTAGGAGGGTGAATGACATGAAAGGTTACTTAGATCGCATTGAGGAAAATAAATTAGCCGTTATTCTTGTTGAAGATTTAAATCGAGAATTTTTCGTTCCTATACAAGAATTACCTGAAGGAAGTAAACCACAAACTTGGTTTGACCTTGTTATCGTCCAAGATAACATCACTTCAATCCATATTAATCATGAAGCTACCACTTCCGAACAAGAAAAAGTTAGTAACATGTTAGCTAAACTTCGTTCAAAAAGTAAAGCTAGTAAATTTAAAAGAAAAAAATGATCATTATTATATATACGCATTTGTCATAAAAGTTTATTTTTGGTTCACCTCCCCTTTACTTGCACATATAATGTACTGAAAGGAGAGGTGACAGCATGGATCGATTTATTTTTTTAATGTTAGCTAGTATTTTAGCTGGTTTTGCATTATTAAAGGTTCCTTTAGCAGGTACTTTCTTAGCAAGTTTAGAGCCAATCACTACCTTAATCGGGATTTTAGCTATTGTAATCTTCTCCCTTTTTCTACTATTTAAAGGTTTAATGGCATTACTGGGCAAGTAAAAAGAAGGTAAGACTCAAATTAAATCTGAGTCTTACCTTCTTTTTGATTTTCTTCCTATCAAACCTTAATTACCTGCAAGTTAAACTCCTTTTCAACATATAAATATATAAGTCCAGCTTAATTTTTCGACATAGTATAGAAACGGTCGGCCAACCTCCTTTCACTTCGCTGTTATTACTACGTACATATCCCTGCTATACGAACCTCACTATCTATCGTGATGACAATCATTACGAATAAAAAATATTGGGAGTGAATGGTATGAAAGAACTTGTAGGCACCTGCTGTGAATGTGGCAAAAATCTTTATTGTTTGGATGGCTTTTTCAATGGTGTATTAACAGCGGGAGGAAAAACGATATGTTTTGATTGCACCAAACAAAAAGAAAAATCCGCAAATCAACTGCGGATTTAACTATTTAAAGTGAACAGTCTCATTTCAAAAAAGAAAACTAGTTCCTTAATCATTCAACAATATTCAAATCAATTTTCAATAATCTTATGTATGTCTGCCCAATGGATAACTCGGGGTAACTCCAAATATCGATTATAAGATTGGTCTTTCACAACCACCTTTAGTGAATCATGAATAAGTGTATTAAGAACGGCCGGTTTATCATCAAAATAATAATCCAACTCCAATTCTTGAATAATTTCAACCTTCTCTTCATCTTTCATACCGTAGAAAAACTGATCATCTCGAACGGGAAACCCCTGTTCTTTTAACCATTTCTTCGTCCGTTCTCCATGTTCTTTTGGCCTTGAGGTTATATAGTAGATTTCATGTCCTTCATTTTCTAATGCTTGTAACGTTTCAACCGCATCCGGAAAAGGTGGACAAGTGGTATAATAAATCTCCTCTAATGAACCATCCCACATTTCTTTCCCTTGTTGATCCGTTAATCCAAATGGTTCATGGATTTCAACTCTATTTAATGCATGAAAAACATCAAGAGCCACATTTTGTTCCAGTTTTTTATTATAAATGTGAAAAGCATGTTCTCTTAGATTAATTAAAGTATCATCAATATCAAAACCAAATTTCATATTTATATCCCTCTTTATATTAGATTGCTGATTCTATTTAGAGTTAACGTTCTTATTTCTTCAACTAGCTATGTTAATAATTATTATTGATAAATAGCCTTTCAAATAAAGAAGACTTCCATCAGTGGGAGTTTTTCTTCATCCTCCAGTCGCCCTTATCGGACCTTTACGGGCAGTTGATCTCCCACCTATCATCTTTCTTTATACACTCAGAATCTTGAGGTGGGAGTCTTACTGCCCTTTAAGAGTGGGATAAACGAAACTTTTCCTCGTTTATATTTGACTAAACTTAGTTTACCATAATTCTTGATCTACTATTAAAAAAAGCCCTCCTTCATATTTTTTCATTCAAAGTATAAAAAAGGGATAATAAGAAAGAATAAACTATAAATTTTATGGGAATATTTCATTTTTTGAATTATAGTAATGTATTTGGTATTCTAAGAAGGCAAAGAATAGTCTATGCTACAAAAAACTATACTAAAAATAAAAGCAAGGGTGAAAAAAGATGAAAAATGAAGAATTAGACTTCCAACTATTAGTTGAAAAAGCGATTGAAAATGCACCTAATTGGATAAAAGACGATATTGATCAAATTCTGAAGAAAGAGAAAGGTTTGATCAGACTAAGCTATGTTATTTCTGAGCTTCATTCAAGATATACTTTTGGATTACGCCATATTACTTCAGCCATGCATAGAAATTCAGATTGGTCCGTGCATGCTTTTGAAAGATTAAACTATATCGATAACAATGTTGACTTGATCGATTACATCTTAAAAAAAAGAAAAAAAGAAAGGAAGTGAACAAAAATATTTGAAGCTATTTCCATGAAATAGCTTCAAATATTTAAACATATCCAATATTCTCTTAAATCTCTTACTCTTTACTTTTATGGCCCCCTATATAAATACATACTAGCTACTCTTCAAGTTCTCGATATTCTGCCTTGATCTCATCAACAGTTTTATCGATTTCTTCTCCCCAAAAATCATTAACCGTTTTAAAGACGACATTTCCTTCTTGATCAATCATTCCATACCCTCTGTATGCTACATCACCATTTCTCATTCCCATTGATTCAATTAATTGAAAATCTGGATCTGATATAAAAGGAAGACTTGTCCCAAATTTCTCTTCAATCGCATGATATAACTCAAATTGTTGATCTGGAGTGTCCTTACTGACAATATACATCGGAATATCAATTCCTTCTAATTTTTCCAAATTGTTGTGCAACTCGACCAGTTGCAGTTGACATGTGCCTCAGGTGTATGTCGTGATGAAGAAAAACAATGTTGGTGTATCCGTAGGAAAAGTGATTTTATTCTCATTCTGATCCTGTAAAGTTAAGGATTGATCTATTGTATTTTGACCACATGCTGTTAAAAGCAATATAACGATTAAGCTAAGGGCAAAGCTTTTACGTTTCATATTTCTCCTTTCTTCTATGCTCATTTTAATTCAATTATAGTGTTGGCTACACTATTGGTCAATTAAAATGATACCTTTTAACGAAGAGTCACTTCGCATTTTCAAAATCCATCTAATTACATACTTATTATCATATTTACATGTTTTATATTATAATGGATATCGATTATTTAAATAGGTATTTATTAATAATATCTATTTAATAGATATTTTACGATTGATAGAATACATTTAACATTTTTAGGAATAAATTGTAAAATAAATATGTTAATTCTTTTATGGGGTGTATAATTATGGGAGTCACATATACAAAAGCAAAGATCGAAACCGCCATCGAAAAACATAGAAAAGAACTAATTGAAACCGGCCTAAAACATGGATTTAACAGTTCTGAAACTATTATTGCTAGTCAGAAACTTGACCAGTTTATTGTACTATATCAAAAGTTAATTAAATAACCTTCACAACTTATAGTAAAAGGAATCAAATTATTCCTTCCTCCCCAAAGTTCAGTTACCTTCCTTAAAAAGTTCCGAAGTATGTAGACTCTTTTAATAAGGATACCATTATTTGAGAATGCCTACATTAATAGAGAACACTGTTATAATGGATGTAAGTGTATAGCTATTAAAAAAGGCATTCACCTACCGTGTTTAGACCCAATAACAAGGTAAATAAAATAATTGAGGTGAACGTGAATGAAAAAATCAACCCTGTTTTTGACGCTTCTACTCATTCTTTTTGGCGTATCTGCATGCGCTCAAAAAGACGAAACACAAGTAGATTCGAAGGAAACACCAAATGTCACTGAAAATGAGGAAAACAAAGTACCTATTGTGGATGAAAATGAAGAGAATGAGACACCCAGTACTATTGGAAATGAGGGTAGTGAAAATACAAGTACAACTGAAGAACCTCCTAATGAACTAGACGCGGAAAAGCAATATGAGAATGATTCATTTAAATCAGTGATCATAACCGAAAGCAATGAGGGAATCATCGTTAAGGGAAAAGCAAGAGTATTTGAAGGTGTTTTTCAATATGCCATTGTTTCTGGAACTGAGAAGCTTCTAGAAAACTATTATCAAACAGATGGTGCACCTGCTTGGGGAGAATTTAAACTTACTTTTGATAAAAATCTAATCACAAAACCAAAAACTTCCTTAGAACTATTTGTTTATTCTGCTAAGGATGGTTCGAAAACGAGTGTTTTGACAATCCCACTTACAACTAAATAACTTCCTAAAACAGAGTTAAATAGATAATGATTGATGTATGACCCTAAATAATTAAAAGAGGCTGACATTTTAGTGTCAACCTCTTTTGCTTTTAAAATGGTTATTTTCATTAACTGCGTACTGTTTTTAATGCAGTAGACCATGAAACAACTTGATCTAACATACCATTTACATTTTCAAGGTGTAAATCAGCTGGTTTGAAGTCTGTTCCGTTTTCAAAATCAGTAAATAATGATAATGCAGGATGTACACGAACATCAGCTACCGATAATTCTCCTAAAATCCCACGTAAATGTTCAGCAGCACGAGCTCCACCTACTGAACCATAGCTTACGATACCTGCTGCTTTATTGTTCCATTCATCACGTGCCCAATCAAGCGCATTTTTTAAGGCTCCTGAAATGCTATGATTATATTCTTGAACAATGAATACAAATCCATCTAATTCATTTAGCTTTTCTGACCAAGCTTTGATTCCTGGTTCTGTTCCGTCCGTTTCCCATAGCATTGGTAATTTAAAGTCTGCGATATCAACGATTTCATAATTTGCATCTCCACGTTTGTCAGCAATACTCTTTACCCATTCTCCAACTTGTGGGCTTACGCGTCCTTGTCTTGTACTTCCTAAAATAATACCAATGTTTAATTTTGTCATCGTTTCTTCCCCCTTATTAGTTGAACTACCAAATAGTTTATCTAAAAAACCCATCTCTAACACCGCCTAAGTTATTCTTTGGTGAAGATTCGTACAAACATCAACATCCTAATTCAGGAATTGCGGATTCATAAAAAGGTATCAATCCTTTATTTGAAAGAAAAAACCCTTTATCAGCTTATCCTACAGTTCACCATCTGTACATTTTTTCTTCGAATTAAATTATTATCAAATAAAGTATATTTAATTCAAGGTAATCATATAAAATATATTCTCCTTTGTCAACACTTTTTGTTGATAAAAAACTTCATACAAACAAAAATAAAACCTACTCACATATGCGAATAGGTTTCTCTTGATTTTTATTTCGAAAAATGTCCCCCATAAAGAGAACCCGCTTAACTTTTCGGGACAGCTTTATGAACTTCTTCTCTAAACATAATCAAATGACCATCTTTTCGTGTTAGATTAATGAATGTTCATTACCAATATATGATCACAAATTACTTTCTAAAGCTATCCCCTGTATTCAGCCCCGCCTACGCTAAATACGATGATGGCCACGCGTGCCACCCAACCTAATTCTTATTATAAAAGAAAGCGTTTACAATTTCAATCAATAACGTAATACAAAATTCGACACTTATGAATTTATTCACCTTATTTATACTATAAAGTATAAGAACCCCATTTTTAAGCAAACTTTTTTCTTTTCATTAATTAGTTTAATCATGTCAATCGTTACTATCTGAAAATAAAATCCCAATAAGAAAATAGCCTATTGGGATTTTATTTTATATGAGAAAACCTTCAGTTTAATTTATCATAAAGCAGTTGTTCATCGCACAACTTCTTGAAGTAATAAATGAATAAAATGAGCAACTCCGTCTTCATGACAGCCTGATGTGACAAATTGACAAGCATCTTTAATTTCCTGATCGGCATCTCTCATAGCAGCACTTCTTCCAGCAATTTGTAACATGGAAAGATCATTGTAATTATCCCCAATAGCAGCTGTTTCTGCTAAATCAACCTGTAATTGATTGGCTAAGATCTTAAGCGCATTTCCCTTAGATGCTTCTTTGTTTTGCAAGTGGAAATTATGAGTACCAGACTGCACAACCGTTAGATCCGGTATATCAGCAAATTTCTCCCACTCTTTTTGAAGCTTTTTTTCATCAAAGGATATCGCGAGAATATTATAAATATCGATATTCGCTTCTAACAATTCATTGTAAGATGAGATAAAAGTAAAACCTGATTGAGCAAATTGAATCTCTACTTCAAGTCGAAAAAGATCCATATCTGTATGATCATTCTTATTACGTACTAGATCCATCTCTGTAAATAAAAGCTCTCTTCCGTATTGAGGTGCACATATTTTATGATCAATGAATGCTTCATAATAGAACTGATCCTTTTCTAATGAGCGCAACATGTCAATCGCTTTTTTTTTGTCAAGCGGTACAGAATGAAATAATTCACCATTCGGTTTGTGAATCGTTGCACCATTCGTACCGATAATCCAAGGATCTATTCCAATATTATTAAATAAAGCTCTTGCATCAAAATCAGCACGTCCAGTTGCAATCACCACTTCGATTCCACTCTTATGCGCCAGTTTTATTGCCTCTATATTTTTTTCGCTAATCATTTTACCATTGTTTAATAAAGTACCATCTAAATCAATCGCCATTAATTGAACCATTTTTATCCTCTCCCTTCTTTAAAATTTAACAAAGATCATCTAAAAAGCCAATAAAATAATGACTATCAGTTTGAAATAGGAAACACCCTCCATTTAATTGAGTTTTTGATATAGGATGCTAGAATGAATAATGATAATAATCATAGATTGGTGGTTTTTTTATGGATATTCGACAATTACATTATTTTCTTGAAGTAGCCCGACAAAAAAACATGACAAAAGCAGCTGAAATTCTCCACGTATCTCAACCCGCATTAAGCAAGATGGTCAAAGGACTTGAAGAAGAGTTAGGGATGACCTTAATTGTTCGCACGAATAAATCAAGTGAAGTAACAGATGCTGGGCGAATTGTAATGGACTATGCGCAAAAGATGATGTCTCTCCTTGATGAAATGTCCACAACTTTATCAGATATGACCAATTTACAACGTGGATCGATTCACATTGGGATCCCGCCTATCGCAGGAAGCCTCTTTTTTCCAAAAGTACTCGCAGAATTTCATGAAGCTTTTTCAAATATAAAAATTAATATTACCGAATACGCAGCTCCTCGATTAACAAAGAAAGTACTCGAAGGAGAAATCGAGTTAGGTATCGCCGTTATGCCAATTAATGAAAGTGATTTTGAAATTTATCCCATTGTAAGCGAAGAAATGAAACTTCTCGTGCACGTTGAACACTTACTCGCTTCGAAAGATATTGTCCATCTAAAAGAATTAGAGAATGAAGAATTTATTTTTTTTAGTGAAGAGTTTGCTCTACATGACATTATTTGGAATCAGTGTATTAATGAAGGATTTCAGCCAAACATTTTATTCGAAAGTTCACAATGGGATTTTATGTCGGAAATGGTATCCGCCAATTTAGGGGTGACGATCCTACCTGAATCCATTTGTAACCGAGTAGATAAGAAAAATATTAAAATTGTCAAGCTTACACCTACAACCCTTTGGAATCTCGCTGTTATCACCAAAAAAGATAAATATGTGTCAAATGCAACACGAACCTTTATCGATTTCATTTTAAAACAAAAGAATTAGCTTGTCATATTTACTGACAGTATGAAAACCTTTTCTTATAATGAAAAGCCCTTTCATAACTTTCAGTTATACCATGTATAAAATAAATGTATTTTACGATGAAGCTTTTTCCTTTTATAGTAAAGGTAAGTTATTAATTAAAAGGCTTTACTTGAAGGAGTGATGGATCATGAAAATCATGACAATCATCGTACAAATATTATTTATTCATGTGTTTCTATTTCTCGGGTCTGCTATTAAAGCTGTTACTCCCTTACCAATCCCCGCCTCTATGGTCGGCTTATTATTACTTTTAGCTTCTTTATTACTCGGCATTGTGAAACTAGAATGGATCGAACAAGGCGGAAACTGGTTATTGGCTGAACTATTGTTATTTTTTATTCCTTCAGCTGTTGGGATCGTCAATTATGATGAATTGTTAAGTTGGCAAGGTGTTGAATCTATTCTTTTAATTGGCTTAAGTACTTTTATCGTTATTGGATCGACTGCCTTTATTGCTGAAAAAGTAAACAATTGGAAAGCGAGGGAACTATCAAAATGAATATGATCATTTGCACAATCGTAACATTTTTGACTTATTTTCTTGCGAAAAAAGCCTATAAAAAATGGTCTTTCCCTTTCTTGAACCCATTAATTATTAGTACACTTGTCTTAATCGGTATGATTTACATCATTGATGTTCCAGTAAATACGTATATGGCCGATGCAAAATGGATTACACATTTGCTTGGGCCAGCGACCGTCGCCTTTGCGATACCTATTTATAAACACTTACCACTGTTAAAAAAATATATGGGTACTATTTTAGTAAGTATTACAAGTGGTACGTTTGTAGCGATTCTTTCATCATTTATATTAGCGTTTCTTGGACGTCTACAACCAGATCTTTTGCTTAGTCTTTTACCGCGTTCGATTACAACTCCTGTTGCCATTGAAATATCAAAAGATATTGGTGGGCTTCCATCTCTAACAACTATTTTTGTGATTGTAACTGGGATCACAGGCGGTGTGATCGGTCCCTATATTATTAAATGGTTTTCAATCAAATCCCCGATTGCTAGAGGATTAGCACTTGGAATGGGAGCACACGGTTCAGGTACAAGTGCAGCAATGGAATATGGTGAAAGAGAGGCAACCTTTTCAATGATTGCTATGATCTTCGCAGCTTGGATTTCATTGTTTTGGGTAAACTCGCTTATTCCTTCATTAATGCACCTGATCCCTTAATAATACGTTTTAATTGTTGTTAGTTACCTTTCTCCATCACCCATTACTTGCATAGGAAGAGAAGGAGTTGAATTCTCCCCCTTCTCTCTACTTATAATTTTTTAGGTATAACGACAACATATTTCCGGTAGTAAACGGTCAAAGTCATGGCCAGCCAGTGTCTGTTCCCCATTAAATTTTACCCATTCATCCGCACAAATACCGTGTACATACACCGCATTGGCTATTGCCGATTTCACTTCCTTATGTGTACCAATACTTGCAAGAAGCATACCTGTTAACGTATCACCAGTGCCACCTTTTGATAAAGCGCGATTTCCAGTTAAATTAATCGTACCCGTTCCATCTGGAAAAGCAATAACCGTATATTTTCCTTTCAGAACAACAATCACACCATTTTCCTTTGCGTATTCGGATGCTAAGGTGATCCTATTTTTCTGAATATCTATCGTGCGCTTTCCGGTTAAACGACTGAACTCACCCGGATGTGGCGTGATAACCGTAGGTACTGAGCGCTGTTGATACTTTCTATCACTCAACGCCCCAGCATCAAGAATAATAGGAATTGAACGTTTTAACATTTCCAAAATAAAGACTTCCAGTTCTTCGTCAGGATTGAGTCCCGGTCCAATTGCCATGCAGGAGTATTGATTCCCCAGTTGAGAAGCTTGTATGTTATACAAGAAAGTGGCTTCAGGTGCGAGTGGTCCTATAATCGTTGATGCGTGTTTCGTCGTTGCAATGGCCAGCTTCCCTGTCCCAAAACGAAGAGCTCCAATGGCAGAAAGTGCTGCACTGCCCGGCATTTCATCACTTCCTGCCACTAGTAAACCGGTGCCAAATGTTCCTTTATGTGTATTTCCTGTGTGTCTTGGCATTGTATTTCTAACTTCAATTTCGCTCCATATTTTCCACCCACTCGTTTGTGGTACACCAATATCAACAACCGTTGCTTCTCCATAATAGTCGGAGGCTGGAAATAAGAAAGTAGATGGTTTATAACCATGTACTGAGTATGTATAATCTGCTTGTACAGCATGCGCATCACTTTCACCATTATCCGATGAAACACCTGTAGGCAGATCAATCGCAATCACTTGTGCATCTTGATGATTAATCCAATCTGTTATTTCAGCTAGATCAACTCGTAACGGTAGCTCACTACCCACTCCTAACAGAGCGTCTATCATCCAATCAGCTTGCAAATCCTTTGAAAATGAATCGATACTAAACCCACATGCTTGATAATAGATTAAATGTTCAATCGACGTTTTTGTTTTCGATTCACCTAATGGAAAAACTAATCGAACATTATAGCCATTATTTTTTAAATAACGAGCAAGGACAACTCCATCTCCTCCGTTATTTCCTTTACCAGCTAGAATGACTAACCGATCCTTTCTTTTTACCAATGAAGCAATTTTATGATACAAACCATTTCCCGCATTTTCCATCAATGCGAAAAGAGACATTCCTTTTTGTTCCGCTTCGCTGTCAATTTCTTTGATTTGCTTACTTGTATACATGTACATTTTCCTTCACCCTTTTCATTTTTCTGTACATATTTACTCTTGGAATGGAATAACTACTTTCTCCAATAGTAAACCGTCATACATTTTTCTACTTTCATTATAATGCTTTTTTGAACGGTATGAAAAAATTCGTTTCATGGAAAGATAGATGGTGTATAATGACGTAAGAGTGAGTTTTTTTGAAAGGATGCATTACATAATGAATATTACCGAGTACACAGTAGAACGCATGACAGATCCAACTGGAATTTTAATAGGCGACCGCTATGAATTCTTTTTAAACATAGAAGTGCCTGAAGACGATGAACTATATGAAGAAAAGGGATTACAATTAAAGGTGATCTATTATGTGGACGACAATCAAACAAAAATGTTAAATTATTTTTTTTATGATAGCTCAGAGAGTAAGTATTTAGACTTTGCTCTTGAGGAAGAAGAAGAAAAGCTGGTAAGTGATTTTTGCAGGGTCCATTACCATGAAGCCGAATAAAACAGGTTGAGAAAAGAGCGGAATCCAAAAGGATCCGCTCTTTCTCAACAGCTTTTATTCGATACGAAAGTATAACTTTTCTGAACCAAGGTAGCGGTCTACTTATATTTCCACCTTATTTCCTTCTTCCATAATATGAAACATTAAATGAGCCAAATGATGGATTGGACCATATACCTCTTCTTCATCCTCTTGATCTTCTTGTTCTGCCATCCCGCCTTGGAATTCAAGGTCGTTTAAATATAATGCCGAAAATTGATAAAAATCCTTCAATTCAAAACCATAGCAAGCGCTTGGATCTTCATTATCTTCATCATATTGTAGAACGAGGTAAGATTCAGTTCCTTCATTATCAACCGCATCAAAAAAAATGAAAAATCCAACATTTGTATCGAGTTCAAATAAATGTCTTGTTCCACCTTCTGTTACACGATTAAAATCATCCTCACTTAATTTTTGTGCTGTCATTGTATCTATTTGGTCTTCTTGATGAAATTGGACTGTGAATGATTTCATGATCCTTGTCTCCTTTTTTCAATAAACTTAACACCGTATAGTATCTCATTCAAAATAGCATTAATTCAAAACCCCGTCAAAATAAATCAGATTAAGTGAACACAATTCACAAAATCGCTACACTTGTCTTCTTTAATAAAAGGGAATAGTAGCCACTAGGTTGCTACTCCTATTTCTTTATATGAAAAATAAAAAGCCCGACTTTATAAAATCGGGCTTTTTAATCAATTAAAGTTTAGATACATTTACAGCTTGAGGTCCACGTTGACCTTCTTCTATATCAAAACTAACTTCTTGACCTTCATCAAGACTTTTGAATCCATCAGTTTGAATGGCTGAGTAATGAACAAATACGTCATCTCCACCTTCAACTTCAATAAAACCAAAACCTTTTTCTGCATTAAACCATTTTACTTTACCTGTTGCCATTTGCATTTCCTCCTAAATCTAATCAGTAAAAAAATCAGAATCAAAATTCTGTCCCTATTAATATGGGTAATATTGACGAATTTTATAATAAGTTTTACACATTATTTATTATTTTAATTACTTCTTTCATTTCCTTGACGATTTTTACCTCGTCTACGATCCCGATCACGCGATCTGCTTTTATCAAAAGAGCGACCGCCTCTATCATTACTACGACGCTTACGATCAAATTCTGCTTTTGGCTTTCTCGACCTTAACGGTTCAACAGCTGTCAATCTTACAGGTGTTGCATCCGGTTCTTTTGTAATGATTTTAAGAGCAGCTGCTAAAAGTGAGACAGAATCTGTATCTTCAAGCAAAGTCTCTGCTAAACGCTTATACTCTTGATAATTGTTACTTTCTATTGTTTCACGCAATTGATTTACAGCTGCTTGTTGGTTGCCTGCAAGAACATCATGCGTCGTTGGAATCGGCATTTTTGACATTTTCTTTTTCGTCATATTTTCAATAATTTTCAAATGATCAATTTCCCGTGCGGAAACAAAGGTGATTGCTTTCCCTGTTTTCCCTGCACGACCTGTACGACCGATCCGGTGAACATAGCTCTCTGGATCCTGAGGAATATCAAAATTGTAAACATGGGATACACCACTAATATCTAGACCACGTGCAGCAACATCTGTTGCGACCATAATATCAATCGATGCCTCTTTAAAACGTCGAATGACTTGATCACGTTTCCCTTGGGGAATATCTCCATGAATTCCTTCAGCCGAATAGCCTCTTTTAATTAAACCATCCACCACTTCGTCTACTCGTTTTTTCGTACGTCCAAAAACAATCGCAAGTTCAGGTGTTTGGATATCAAGTAAGCTACATAAAACATCGAATTTTTGTTTTTCATGTGCTTCGACATAATACTGTTCAATATTCGTAACAGTCATTTCTTTCGCCTTAACTTTTACAATTTCTGGTTCTTTCATAAAACGTTCAGCAAGATTTTGAATTCGTTTTGGCATGGTTGCTGAGAATAACATCGTTTGTTTTTCTTTAGGGGTTTCCGCAAGAATTCTCTCGATATCCTCAACAAAGCCCATGTTTAGCATTTCATCCGCTTCATCCAATACAACCATTTTAATAGACCCTAGACGAATTGTTTTTCTTTCAATATGATCAATTAAACGCCCTGGTGTAGCCACAATAACCTGTGGTCTATTTTTCAAAGCACGAATTTGACGACTAATATCTTGACCACCGTAAATTGGCAAGGCACGAATTCCCTTTACTTGACCAATCCGGTTTAATTCTTCTGCTACCTGAACAGCAAGCTCACGAGTAGGACAAACGACAAGTCCTTGAATCCCTTCATTTACCTCTAACTTTTCTAAAAGAGGTACACCGAAGGCTGTTGTTTTCCCTGTACCTGTTTGTGCCTGTCCGATCATATCCTTACCACTTAAGGCAATCGGAATTGCCTGTGCCTGTATTGGTGATGGTTCTTCAAAGCCCATATTAAAAACGGCTTTTTCAAGCTCTTTGCTTAAGCCGAAATCTGAAAATTTTGTCAAAGTTATTTTTCCTCCTTAAAATATCTCATTACTTTTAGTTCCTGTTGTACGTTACTATGGTTTCCATTTACCCTTACTTTTTTACATGATAATCGTGATTTAGCGTAAAAAGTAGTAAAACCTACAACAGGATGATTGGTATTTCGCTTATTCATCTAAAAAAATCTTGTCCGAACAGGATCATAACGGTAAATAGCTCACCTAAACAGCTAGTTAAAATCGCTCTCTCCATGATTCTTTACGATGAAAAAACGTCTGATTGAACAACATGAAAAAGGTGATGCATGAAATTGACATACATCACCCCAATCAGCCATTATTATGCTTTTGTTACGTTAGCAGCTTGTGGTCCACGGTTGCCTTCAACGACTTCAAAATTAACGTCTTGGCCTTCTTCTAAAGTTTTGAATCCTTCAGTTTGGATAGCGGAGAAGTGTACGAATACATCTTGTCCTTCTGAAGATTCGATAAATCCAAATCCTTTTTCTGCATTAAACCATTTTACTTTACCTGTGTTCATGAGTTTACCCCCGAAAATATATTCACTCTAAGTTTTACATATAATATTTACTCATATAAAAATCGCAGCCATGTACTGCAGGTTTACATCGACTACAAATTTTGCAGCTACGACACCTTTATCAAAAAAAAATATATATACCGAACTTAATAGCGTTAGCCTAACTATAACGGTTGATGATATATTTGTCAATGCTTATCAGAATTATTCTTATTTTATTAAAACAAAAAAGATGACCGCTATATCTATCTGGTCATCTTTTTTAGACATATTTAACATGTGATTACATGTTCATTCTTGATCATTTTTTTAAACCTAAAACAATAGAAGCCCTACCTCTCTTCCATCTTTACGGCTCCGTGGCCGCGCCAATAGGAATCAGGTTGTACATCAAATAAAATTAAATAAAGTATGGTTTGAGATTTTTCGTCGATTGACATGATGGGTTCATGTGAAGAGTATTCTTTCAAAAGGAAGTAGTATTGGAAGGTGATATTACTTACTAATGACTGCTCTGATGGCAGCCAAAACAAAAAATCTTTTATCAGTCTATCCTTATAGACTGCAATACTTGAAATATGTCCTTAATAAGGATAACGGATCTCGATGGGTTTGTCAATTTTTTTCCATTAGGGAACTTCAAAACCCCCATGCGCTTTAGCATTCACTTCATTATTGAAAGGGTGGCAGCTTACCACCCCTATGAACGGAACTTATCTTCTTATTTAAATACCATTGCTGCTTCTACAGCCTTTTTCCAACCTTTATATAAGGATTCGCGAACTTCCGCTCCCATTTCCGGCTCAAACGTACGATCAATCGCCCATTGTTTGGCAATTTCATCCTGGCTTTCCCAATATCCAACAGCAAGACCGGCTAAATAAGCAGCCCCTAACGCAGTCGTTTCATTAATTTGTGGTCTTTCTACTGGCACATTTAAAAGATCACTTTGAAATTCCATGAGAAAGTGATTATTTACGGCACCACCATCCACACGTAATGTTTTCAAATGGATACGAGAATCAGCCTCCATAGCTGCTAATACATCTTTTGTTTGATAGGCTAGTGATTCCAATGTAGCACGCACAAAATGTTCCTTTGATGTTCCCCTCGTTAATCCAAAAACCGCTCCTCTTACGTCACTATCCCAATAGGGTGTTCCTAAACCAACAAAAGCTGGTACAACATAGACTCCATCTGATGATGATACTTTTTTCGCATATTCTTCACTCTCTGCTGAATTCTTAAACATTCTTAATCCATCTCGAAGCCATTGAATCGCAGAACCTGCAACAAAAATACTTCCTTCTAAAGCATATTTAACTTTCCCGTCAATCCCCCAGGCAATCGTTGTGAGTAAGCCATGCTCAGAACGAACGGCTTTTTCCCCTGTATTCATTAGCATAAAACAACCAGTTCCATACGTATTTTTCGCCATCCCTTTTTCAAAACAGGCCTGCCCAAAAAGAGCAGCTTGTTGATCACCTGCAGCACCCGCAATTGGAATCTTTTTCCCAAAAAAGTGTTCCTCAGCTGTAAGGGCATACATTTCAGATGATGGTCTGACTTCAGGGAGCATTGATGGTGGTATACTTAGTATCTCAAGCAGTTCCTCATCCCATTTTAAGTCATAAATATTAAACATTAACGTACGGGATGCATTAGAATAGTCGGTTACATGGGCATGACCACTAGAAAGCTTCCAAATCAACCATGTATCAATTGTTCCGAATAACAACTTTCCCTGTTCTGCTTTTTTACGAGCACCGTCTACATGGTCAAGAATCCATCTCACTTTTGTTCCGGAAAAATAAGCATCAATTAACAGACCAGTTTTTTGACGAAATTGTTCTTGATATCCTTTTTCCTTTAAATCGTCACAAATACCATTCGTTTGTCTAGATTGCCACACAATGGCATGATAAATCGGCTGTCCACTCTCTTTATCCCATACAACCGTCGTTTCCCTTTGGTTTGTGATACCTATTCCTGCTATTTGTTCAGGTTTTATATTCGATTCAGACAGGACTGTTGCGATAACAGCTAAAATCGAACCCCATATCTCATTTGCATTATGCTCAACCCAGCCTGGTTTTGGAAAATATTGCGTAAACTCTCTTTGCGCTATATGAACGATTTCCCCATTTTTATTAAAAAGGATCGCACGTGAACTTGTCGTTCCTTGATCTAACGATAAAATATATGATTCCATCTATATCTCTCCCTCCAGAATTTTTAAAAATAAAATCAAAAAAGAATAGGGCCAATTAAAGTCCTATTCTTTAATGATTTCAGCATACAAATCCCGTGACCTACATATTTGAACGAACAAACTCGCTTGCGGTTTCTTCTAGTTTTTTATACTGAAGTGTTTCGGAATCGAAATCTTGTTTTTCAATGACTTCAAATTGTGTCAATTGTTTCTCATCAAGTTCGATGGTGGCCTTATAGACATATGTCGCATTCCCGATTAATTCAATTGAATATCCGGAATCTTTTTCATGAACTACACAACGAACTTTTCCACCATTATTATAAACCTCTATCACTTGTTCCACTTCATTTAAACTATTTAAACAAGTAACAAGGCTTGATGCTGACATAGCTGTTCCACAGGCATTTGTAAAACCGACACCTCTTTCAAAGGTACGCACATAAATAGCTCCTTTTTGAAGCAGTTTAACAAAACTAACGTTTACTCCATCAGGAAAAAGTGGGTTCGGACCATTTACATATTCACTCAATTGCTTTTGTACATCTGAATGAATGTCTTTTGCCTCAACAATGGAAACTAAATGCGGATTAGGAACGGCCAATGCTGTAAACGAGAGTCGATCTGATAAGCTTAAGATTTTCTCATTCTGCAATGTCTCCTGTTCAATCTGAAGTGGAAGATCTTCCACTTCAAATGTGACAGGTGAAATTTCTACCATATAAGTTGGAATCTTCGGATAAAGGTCCTCCTCCTTTTTCACCTGTAAATGAGCCTTCATCGTTTCAATAACGGCTTCTTCCTTGTGGTATTTTTCACACACATAGCGAGCAACACAACGAAGCCCATTTCCACACATAGATGCTTCAGAACCATCTGCATTAAAAACACGCATTCTAGCATCTGATTGTTCACTATTTAACACAAATAGAATTCCATCAGCACCTAATTTCGAATGACGATTACATAATAATTTAGCAAGATTAGCTCGTTCCTCCTCTGTAAAAGAAACAGCACCTTCTATTTCATCAATTAATAAAAAATCATTTCCAGATCCATGACACTTAATTAAATCTATTTTCATGTTCACTTACCCCCAGTTGATTACTCACAGTTTCTATATAAGTTTACTGTACCATATTTTACGAAAGGTTGGTTAGTTTAACTTCAATCCTTTCATATTAATAGAGAGGAAAATGAATCTATTTCAGATGTAGCTACTTTCTCTGCCCGAATCATTTCAGTTGTCCAATATAAAGATTCAGCATAAATTCTAAATAACTCTCGCTCACTAATATTTAATCGATTACAAATATCACTAATTTCTTTCCATTTAGCTGTTTCTACAGCTTCGACTAAATCCAATACTTCCTTAAACTCATTTTTCTTTCCCATTAAAGCATCATGAATTTCATCTTTTAGCGGAAGATCCTCCAGGGTTTCTTCCATCGATTGACTGACGATCTTCTCCATAGTTGAAATTAGCCCTGCCATATAGTAATCATCTGGGTAATCCATGCCCGCTTGTGTAGCAATCGTTTCACAAAGCTTAGCTCTCGTTAAGGTCATTCTAATTATTTCATCAGGTAATACTGATTGTTTCTCTAAGGAATCTCGAACTGACAGAAGATAAATCCACTTTTGGATTTCCTGCACACCAAGAAAAGCAATCGCTTCACGAATTGAACAAATTTTACGATCTACATCGATGGAGGATTTATTTATCAGTTTTAATAATTTAACCGAAAAGGATAAATCTCTTTCAATGACATCTGTTAGTGCATCCACATCTAGCTCTTCTAATGACTTATTTTGAATATCTTGATAGTAAGAAGAAAATACAGTCGGAACCTCATATGTTGATTCAATGATCGGCTCAGAAAAGAAATACCCTTGAAATAATTGATAGCCCCTATTTTTCGCTTCTTCGTATGCCTCGTATGTCTCAATTTTTTCTGCTAAAAGTTTAATATCATACCCTGCTGCAATTTGTTCAATTCTTTCATGTTGATGGGAGAACTCCTTCCGAAAATCCACTTTTATCATATCAATATAAGGGAGAAGTTCAGAAGAACAAGGATTATCTTGTTGAAAAATACACTCACTTAAGATAATCGTATAACCTAGTTCTTTCAGTTCCTTACAAATCTCGATTAATTTATAGCTTAGCTCGGCTTCCGATATTTTTACAACAAGATCGTTTGGACTAAAAAGAGTTGGTAATCTTTGTTCTAATAGATTTTCTGTAAAATGAATAGAACACTTTTTTCCTTTTGTCAACCGCTCAAGCCCAATATTTAAATAACTATTGATGATCACTTCTGCTGTTGCTTGATCACCATCTATATAGGGGCATACATTTGTTAAATCATTTCTATACAAAAGCTCGTACCCTACAATTTCTTCCTCAATATTAAAAACAGGTTGCCTTGCTACAAAAACCTCCATGAGATTCCCTCCGACACTCTTGTATACTAACCTTTCTTATACATAAAAACATTCTACATCATCACAATCATTAATCTTGTCGAAAAATGTTTTCTTTTACGATAAATTTTTAATTTAATTATCCCTCATAGTATGTACTGCACTATAATCAAGAAAAAGAAGATATCGCTTAAACACGCAACATCTTCTTCTCACTATTCAACGATATATTTAAATCCGCCATATTCAATTCCAACATCTATACAAACACTTCATATATTCTTGATATTCTTGCAGATGAACACTAATAGAGCGTCGTCCTATTTAATTATTGAGTGATTTCACGATATAAATTGGCTAATTCAATGGCCGTAATGGCTGCATCAGACCCTTTATTACCTGCTTTTGTTCCTGCCCGTTCAATCGCTTGTTCAATCGTATCCGTTGTTAATACACCAAAAATCACAGGTACTCCTGTTTGCATTCCTGTTTGCGCTACTCCTTTTGCCACCTCATTGCTGACAAAATCAAAATGAGGCGTTGCTCCTCGAATCACTGTACCAAGAGTAATAATCGTATCATACTCGCCTTTTTCAGCTAGTTTTTGTGCCGTTAACGGAATCTCAAATGCACCTGGTACCCAAATAATGGTTACGTCATCTTCTTGCACACCATGCCTCTTTAACGTATCTTCCGCTCCTGTTAATAATTTACCTGTTATAAATTCATTAAACCTTGCAACCACAATCGCTACCTTAAGTCCTGATCCAATTAAATGTCCTTCGATTACTTTTTTCATTACATTCTCTCCCCTTATAGTAAGTTTTAAGTTTTAAATTTTATAATGTTAATAAATGACCCAATTTTTCTTTTTTCGTTTTTAAATAACGTTCATTTTCTTTTTCGGTTGGCATTTGGATAGGAACACGATCAACAACCTCTAATCCATACCCTTTTAAGCCAGCAATTTTTCGTGGATTGTTCGTTAAGAGTCGCATTCTTTTCACACCCAAGTCTCTTAATATTTGGGCTCCAACTCCATAATCACGTAAATCCTCTGCAAAACCAAGCTTATGATTAGCTTCAACCGTATCGTACCCTTCCTCTTGAAGCTTGTAGGCTTTCAATTTATTCATCAGGCCAATCCCTCGACCTTCCTGCCTCATGTATAAAAGAATCCCTTTTCCAGCTTCTTCAATTTGACTCAAAGCAGTTGCTAGTTGCGGACCGCAATCACAGCGTTTTGAACCAAGCACATCACCGGTCAAACACTCCGAATGAACACGTAATAAAACCGGTTCTTCTTCGTTAATTTCCCCTTTGACAAGAGCAACATGTTCTTTTCCGTCTAATACATCCGTATATCCAATTGCCTTAAAGTCTCCAAATGAAGTGGGTAAGCTAATCTCTACTTCTCTCTTCACATTCGAATCCTGGTGAGTTAAGCGATATTCAATTAATTGCTCAATGGAAACAAGCTTTAGATCAAATTTTTCGGCAACTACTTTAAGGCTATCTAAACGAGCCATTGTACCATCATCATTCATGATTTCACAAATAATCCCCATTGGAGTAGCCCCAGCAAGTCGAGCAAAATCAACCGCTGCCTCCGTATGACCTGCTCGACGCAATACACCACCGTCTTTTGCAATCAATGGGAAAATATGTCCTGGTCGATTAAAATCTGTTGCTACACTATTAGGATCTACTAATTTTTCAATGGTATAAGCCCGTTCAAAAGCACTAATTCCTGTTGTTGTTTCCCTATAGTCAATACTGACAGTAAAGGCTGTTTCTTTCACATCTGTATTATTTTCTACCATTGGATGAAGGTTTAATCGATCCGCAGTGTCGGCTGTAATCGGTACACAAATGAGCCCTCTTCCTTCTTTTGCCATAAAGTTAACCGTTTCAGGTGTTACATACTCTGCTAGGGCTAAAAAATCACCTTCATTTTCACGGTCTTCATCATCCACCACAATAATCACTTTTCCTGCTTTCAAATCTTCGATTGCCTCTTCGATTGAATGGAACATATTTTTTCCTCCTTTAGTAAAAACAAATACCCCATTTAGATCGACCATTTTCATTTAGTAAAATCCATTCTCCTTCAAGAACGAAGCGGTAACTCCTTTTGATTCTTTTTCAGTTTTTTGCTTATTCATAAACGAATAAAAGTACTTTGCCATCATATCAAACTCAAGATTCACGATTTCTCCTTCTGCTTTAAATCCGAGAACCGTTTCTTTTGCCGTATGTGGAATTAGTGAAATCGTTACAGAATGATCCGTTGTTTTAAAAATAGTCAATGAAGTTCCATCAATGGCAATGGATCCTTTTTCCAATATAAAATGGGAAAAGGCTTCGGGAATATCAATTTCGATTAAGATAGCATTTTCTATATATGTTCGTTTTCGTATATTCCCCGTTCCATCAATATGACCCGAAACGAAATGCCCTCCAAATCGGCCGTTTGCGGACATCGCGCATTCCAAATTCACTTTAGAGCCTTGCTTTAGAGATGCAAGTGATGTGTGTTTAAAGGTTTCTGGCATGACATCTGCTTCAAACTGCCCTCTTGTAAATTTCGTCACCGTTAAACAAACACCATTAACCGCAATACTGTCGCCATCATGCAAATCATGCATGATTTTTTCTGCCTCAACGGCTAAGGTTAATGTATGTCCCTTTTGCGTAATTCTTTTTATCACGCCTAACTCTTCGATTAGTCCAGTGAACATGGAGTAGCACCTCCCTTATTTATTTTTTATTATCTGTATGATTAATTGGGATATGTAACGGTATCCGTACGCCAGGGGTGTTGGCAGGAAAAAGGATGGTAAACACAACTAGAGGAAATGTAAATACATAGTAAAAGTACGTTCTTCATATGATCGGATCAACAATAGTAAGAATCGAAAAAAGCCCTATACAATTAACTTGTAGAGGGCTTTAATAGACAATACTAAATAAACGTTAGATTCAATTCATTTTTAACGTGTTATCCATATCCTTCTCCCATCCAGACTTTCACTGTCGGCTTTGGAATTGCACCAAATCCACCGTTTTCATTATAGAAACCGGGTCACGGACTAAGAGGTCTCACCTCATCACCGCCGGTTGGGAATTGCACCCAGCCCCGAAGGATTCTTTATTAAATTAACACTATAATATCATAGTTCAAAATGAATCACAATTAGTATTCCGCCATTTTATGCTTCTATATTATTAATTTTTTGTGACATTTCACGACATTTATATCTCTAATGGTTGAATATGGATACATTTTCATTCTCTTTTACTGGGTAACCTGAGAAAAAAGCTTATTAGTGATCCTCATAAGCATAGATGCTAGTTAACAGTGAAAGTAGCTGTAGTTTTTCTTTCCTTGAACAGTATTTATCTAAATAAAGGATTGGTGTGTTCAAATTTAAAAACCGCTCTCCCCATTCTAGTGGCATCCAACCTGTTTGAATTTGAGCTACTTTTTTTCCATCTGATGATAAGAAAGTAAAATCTTGTGAACCTTTGTTTTCAATCGTTATACACCTATTTTCGTAAACAAATTCTTTCTTTTTTCCAGTTGATGATTTATATAAAATGGTACTTCCCCTTTGATTTAGCAGTTCAACTTCTAATCGATCATGAAAATGATGGTAGAAAGCGACAGGTTGATCTTCACAATCGTAAAGACCATATTTTTTTACCAATAAACGATCCATAAAATAAGGTAAAAACCAGCGAATAACGGAAAAGGATTGATCTCTTATTTCTCCTACTTTCACTCCGTTTGGTGTAAATAAGAGTAGTCTTAATGAAGGTGCGGGCATAAAGGCCACTAATAATTCGGTTTGATCAAAAAGATCCTCTACTGAGAAAGCCTTTATTTCTGATGATAATTTCACTGCTTTTGCTCGATTTTGATTTAATAAAAACTTTTGATAGCAAAAAAAACTATAAATGAGAAAAGGTGCTACTAGCAAGATGAGATGATAAGCTTGCGTGATAAATATAGCATAAATAAGTAAAAGGATAGAGGGAATGAACGCTACAAGTGCTGCATTTAAAGAGGCCATTGCAGCTTGCTCATAATATTGTTGGATATTCATAATTATACTCCTTGTCCAAAATAAATCAGTTTGTCCTTCTCCCATTCTATGTCTACATTTTATAAATTATGAGATCCTTCGTGCTTTTTTAACCATTACACAAAGAAAAAAACTGCCAAAACATGACAGTTTAAATAGATGCCTAATGAAATTATTTTGAAATCGATTAACGTATCAAACGGAATACAAGGGGAATGCGGTATTCTTCTCCCTCATATGCCTTCACTGCAGCGATAATCGTAAATATTAAAGCATAAATTCCTACCAACCAAATCGTTAGGAGACCAATTAACACAATCATGAGAATAGTACTTATGATTGAGTAAACCGAATAAGTGATTAAAAAATTAAAATACTCTTTTCCGTGATAGTCGATAAATGTTGATTCATCCTTTTTGATTAACCAAATAATAAGTGGCCCGATAAAAACCGTAAAAAAGCTAGCTACATAAAGCACAGTAGCTAAAACCCGTTCATCTCTTGACGGCATAGAAAAAATCCCCCTTCATAAAAATATTTTCGTTATAAGTCATCAATAATTCCTTCAACCTTATTATAAATCCATCCCATCTATCATACGTTTTTTTATACAAAAAGATTCATTATTTTCTTGCTCATGACCATCCTTCTATGTTCTTGTTTTTCTCCTATTGAATATATCGATGGTAACCAAACTGTATGTCTAATAAAAAGTAAATAAGCTGCATTTTTTCAAAAAAACATTAAAAATATTTGCAATATACGTATAAATTTTAAGGTTCCTTGTTCTTATTTTATAACTCACAGGTATTTTTTAAATTTTATATTTCTTTCACAAATTTTGATTCCTTTACATATAAATACCTCAGTTCGATTGTCGAAAAAACGCCATAATCTTTACGTGAAATTTACTCTAATACTATTTTCTTTTTACATGATTTTTTGTAAAATAAGATTAGAAAGATGTTTTTTATTTCTGGATTAATTAGTTTTCAGAAAACATCTATCATTACTTTTTATTGAAATAAAATACCATATTGTGTTTAACAGTAGCAGGGAAGGCAAATGGTGCGCCACCAGTCAAACTGGTTCTAGTGGGTTCGATTCCCACCCCGAAATTTTTTAGTAGGATAATAAAAAATTTCGAGGGTGGGGCTTACGTCTCTATTGGTATGGAGAAAATCTGCCCTCAATTTGGAGGGGTTAACCATGCTTAAGAAACGTGATCTTCACGAATGCCATGAATTATTTGACTTAATGACACATCCTGATGTCTTCCCTTTTGTACGTCATAAAGCAACCTCATATGATGAATTTTTATTTGTCACGAAACAAACGATTGAAGCAGAAGAACGTGGAGAGGTTATTTCGCGGACAATTCTTGATGAATGGGGTTCTCCAATCGGGGCGATTAGTTTGTATGATATTCAAGAAAATGCAGGATTTTTGGGTACTTGGCTTGGCAAGCCGTATCATGGAAAAGGATATAATCAACGTGCGAAAGATGCCTTTTTTGAAGAAATCTTTTATGAGTTAGGCATCGATACGGTCTTTATGCGTATCCGTATGGAAAATATCCGCTCACAAAAAGCTGCTGAAAAACTTGCATACACCATCAACGCAAAAAACTCACGTAAATCCTTATACGAGCAATTGAGTGCAAATGGTGGTACTTTTCAATTATTTGAAATTCCAAAAGACCTTTATACATTCCACACATTAAGAAGCAATACCGGAGAAGAGTCACAAAGATTGGAAGCTTAATTGTTAAAGCGGTTGACCGTACAGGGTCAACTGCTTTTTTCCATTAGAAAATTATGAGGCATATGAGTAAAATAGATAGCAACGGTCCATTAAAAGAAATACAAATTGATAAACATATCTTTTTCAGTGCGTACCGCTGATATGTGGTATAATGCTTTTTTGTAGTTGATAGACAGAAAGAGGAATGGCATATGATACAAACAGATAGCAAGAAAGCAAAGCTCCACCAATTAATGGTTATTTTGATCCCTATTTTAATTACTCAGGTTGGTATGTATTCAATGAATTTTTTCGACACAATGATGTCTGGACATTATAGTGCCAAGGATTTAGCAGGCGTTGCCATTGGATCGTCACTTTGGGTTCCCATTTCCACCGGTTTAACTGGCATATTAATTGCCATTACACCCATTGTTGCCCAATTAATTGGAGCAAACAAGGAAAAAGAAGTAAGCTTATCTGTTATCCAGGGTGTATATGTTGCCATGATGATGACATTCCTTATCCTTTTAATTGGTTCTTTTGTTCTTAATCCTATTTTAAATGGAATGGAACTTGAACAAGGAGTACACAAAGTTGCACATGATTATTTAATTGCCATAAGTTTTGGGGTTTTCCCATTATTTATTTACAATGCCCTTCGTTCCTTCATTGATGCGCTTGGAAAAACACGCATTTCCATGCTCATTATATTATCAGCTTTACCTATAAATGCATTCCTTAACTATCTATTCATATATGGTAAGGCCGGATTTCCTGAACTAGGGGGTGTAGGTACTGGGTATGCGACCGCCCTTACATACTGGATTCTATTACTTTTTTCAATCGTTATCGTATATAAACAAAAGACCTTTTCACATTATCAGATTTTTCGAGGATTGCGCTTTGTATCGCTTAAAAAAATGGGAGAAATCTTACTAGTGGGTATTCCTATTGGTTTATCCATCTTTTTTGAAACTAGTATTTTTTCTGCCGTTACTTTGTTTATGAGTGAATTTGATACAATTACCATTGCTTCACATCAAATTGCAATGAATTTCTCATCTTTGCTTTATATGATTCCTTTAAGTATTTCAATGGCTTTAACCATTTTGGTTGGCTTTGAAATTGGAGCCAAACGATATCACGATGCAAAACAGTATAGCTGGCTAGGTGTAATAGTTGCCGTGATAATGGCGATTTTCAGTGGATTGATTATCCTTTTTCTCCGAACAGAGGTCGCTTCTATGTATTCAAAAGACCCTCTAGTAATCGAATTATCTATACAATTTTTGCTCTATGCCCTTTTCTTTCAGCTTTCCGATGCATTTCAAGCTCCGATTCAAGGTTCCTTACGCGGCTATAAAGATGTGAATGTTACATTTATCATGTCGTTATTATCCTATTGGGTCATTGGTCTTCCTTTAGGCTATGTATTAGCCAAGTTTACACACTTAGGTCCTTTCGGATATTGGATTGGACTCATCGCTGGTTTAGCAGTTGGCGCTATTTGCCTGTCAAGTAGGCTCCTCTATATCCAGAAAAAAATAGACAAACATAACACAGACAAATTCCTTAACAAAACAGCCTCTTAAAAAATCACTAGCCTTTCTAATAAAATAACAAGACCACATATCCCAGTCACTAGCGAAAATGAAAGTTGGGTATGTGGTCTTTTTTATTTATACGGAACATTGATCATTTGATTAGCAATTCTTTCTTAACGGTTAGGCATTTATTTGCATAGAATACATTATACAATTTTGCCTTTTTAGTTCCTTTTCTTAGTATGATTTATTTTTGACTCCTAAGTTTTGAAAATAATGTTTGTTTGATGAAAGGAAGTATGTACAATGTTTCCGTGGAATTCATTTCCTTTTTCTAAAGAAATACAATCAAAAATGCAACATATGAAGCCTGAAGAGATCAATCAATATGTACAAAATATAATGGGTAAAATGTTTCAATCTTCTCCTTCTAGCGAGGTGAATCCCCAGGATATTCTAAAAGATTTCTCTGGGTTCCATCCATTTCACCAGACCCAGGATAACGTTTCAACACCAAATCATGACAACAAATTGAACTATTCCGTATTCGAAACACATGATCATATCTTTGTTCGTATTCAAATGGAAACAGAAGATTGGTTAAGACAATTAAAATTGACACATACATCCCATTTGCTTATTCTTGAGCACATCCCTGAAATAGGTGATAAACATTCCATTCCGTTGCCTTCCCTTGTGCAAAAAAAAGGAACAACTGCCAAATTTAAGGATAAAATCCTCGAAGTAAAAATAACAAAAAATATAGATATCCAATATTCAGAAATTGATATAACAGAAATACTATAAATGAGAATTTTTGTCATTCTTCTAATATGTATCCTTTCACCTTTTCATTTTCTATTTATCCTTATTCATTCATGTCATGGCCATCCATGTCAGTCGATGTGTCATCTTGGCCATGTACATCTTCCATTTCGGTGGAGGAACTATTATTCTCTATTTCGCTTGGTTGTCCCACTATAAATTCTTTTTTTGGCATATAATGCATATTTTCAGCGGTTACATGGGCATACACATAATAAGTACCTTCCCTTGAGAAACTTTTTACTAGTTCGTAGACACCGTTACTCTTATGCTCAACTACTATTTTCTCATGATTTTCATCATGCGCTCGCCATATTTCAAACTCCACTTCATCAGCATCTGTCACTTCTTTTTCTCCATAGGACACCTTTGCCGTAAAAGTTACTGATTCATTTACATTTCCTTGCTCCGGATTAATAGAGAGCTTTACATCCAGAATTTGTGGAACGACACTCGTTTCTTCTATTTCTTCTGTTTCTTTTGTTTCTTTTGTTTCTTTTGTTTCTTCATTAGATTGTGAACATGCTGCTACACTAGTGAAAATGATGAACCCCAGAATCGATAATACTAACTTCTTTTTCATCCCTATATTCCCCTTTTTTGTTCATACGATGAATTCCTATCCATTCTATCATAATCATCCATATTTGCGAGAAAAATCAGAACTTTACACCTGTATTTACCTTTTTACAAATGTTCCATGATCTCAAGATGAAGTTTGATAAGTGAAACTTTCTCTTCATTTGTAATCGAAGACTCGATGATTCTTTTTGTCGCAAAAATATATTTCTCAACATGCGAACGACGGACACGCGGATGACTGTTTTCATCTTTTAATTCGCGAAGAATCGCTTCTTTTAATACATCTTCTTCATAACCAGCCTCAGCCACCAAGCTCCGATTATTCCAAATAGAACGATAAGCATTTAATAAACTTGCATAGTCTAAATGATCTAGCATTTCATTCACCTCAAATTATTTCTTCTCAGCTATATTTTTACATATATAAAAGGACAGTTGCGAAGAATAAGTCTAATCGAACAATAGAAGGAGCCTATCATGACTACACCTTATCGCTGCCCTAATTGTAAAACGAATAAAAGTCGCTTTAATTTAATTCAACAAATCCCTCAATCCGTTAAGATGGACCCACATACAGGAAATATCCTCGAACAGTACACACTAGAGGAATTAAGTCCTTTTCATATGGCCTATAAAGGTCCAGAAATAAAAGTGCAATGTGCTGCTTGTGGGTTAATTGAAGATGAAAAAACATTTGTGAAATTTGGAGAAATGAAGTAGCAACAAAAATCTTTTATGACCTTTCTGATCCTTACATTGAAAGAAGCCCCAGTCTATTCCCTTCCGGAGCTTCTTTTCTTTTATCCCACTCTTAGCAGACAGTAAGCCCACACTGAAAGAAATTCAGATGGAACAGATTTATCCTCCTTCTAACGCTGACAACTGTCCGTCAATCTGATTCCAATCGATTTGCTCACCAATAAACACTAAATTCAGCGGCATATTCATATACTCTTTCATATACAGCGGCATACCGTATGAATACTGAAAAAGAAATGGATAAGTACCTTCTGAAAACTTCACATACCCTTTGATCCGATAAATTGTGTCAGGCATATTTTTCAAAAAGTCTTCGAAGGCTGTTTGATTGATCGAATGCTTAAATTGATAAACAAATGAGCGTAAATGAAGATCTGTATGTACATGCTGATAGTTACTGATGGCATTCTCGTTGAACCCCATTTTCCGCACTTCACGAACCGGAACTTTTGAAAAAGACGTCAAAATCGCAAATGCATGTGGATTGACGGAACCCATTTCCATACTTAACTTTGCTTGTTCATCTGCAGAACAAGTATCTGTTTTATTAACCAGCAATAAATTAGCATATTTCACTTGCTCCAATAGTAATTGCTGAACTTGTGGACTCAAGCTTTTCCGTTCAAGAAATTGTTTCCCATCCACAATCGTGATAATTCCTTTAAACTGAATACGATCAGCAAAAATAGGTGATATAACTGCATCCAGCACCTCAACCGGATGGGCAACACCAGTCGCTTCAATATAAATAACTTCTGGCTTTGACTCCACAAGCAGTCCTTGCAACTGTGCTTCAAGCTTGTCTTGAATTGTACAACAAATGCAACCATCTAACAGCTCTTTTAATGGCACATCCTCACCTACAGCACCCGAATCAATTGACACATTGCCTAGCTCATTCATTAATACAGCCACTTTACGTCCTTCTCTTTTTTCTTCTTGTAACAAGTTTTTCAATAACGTTGTTTTTCCACTTCCAAGAAAGCCAGATAATAAATAGACTTCTGTTTTGTTCATATACAAATCCCCCATTATTGCCATATGCATCATTATATATCGTAAAACTGGCAAAAAGGGGCTGTCCCATAAGGTGTCTGATATCCACAAAATTACTTTCATCTAGGATCATGTTCAATCTATTGATACTAGATAGTGTATTGTGATGTCTGACACCTTTACTTTGGGAAAGCCCCTTTTTGTTATTTAAGAAACAATTGATTTAATAACTACATATAATCTTCAGCTTTAACAACTTCCGCTTTTGTTTTTATTGTGCCATTTTCTCTTTTAATACTTCAACCGCTTTTTGAATTTGCGTATCATTATCCTTAATTTGTTCTCGCAAACGCTGCATTAATGTAACCGTGGAATCTCCAGTTAGTATTCCTGTTACTTCAAGATTTTCTTTTGTTTGAAAACCCTTGACAGCCTGTTCGGTTTTTTCATCGTAATATCCATCTTCTCTTCCAGGATTATATCCTAACGCCATCAACATTTGTTGTGCCGTTTTCACTTCTGTAGAGGTTGTGGAAAGCTTAAGCTCATTGTCCGGATTTAATAAGGTAAGGGATGCATATGGTGGTAAGGATTCTTTTTGATCAGGAGTAATCCCTTTCTCATGAATCCAATTTCCATTCGGCGTTAACCACTTTTGAGTCGTAAATTTAATATTGGATCCGTCAGGGAAATCCTGTGCTTGTTGCACCGTTCCCTTCCCAAAAGACGTTTCTCCAACAAGTGTTGCATTACCGGACTCTTTAACAGCAGCAGCTAGAATTTCTGATGCACTCGCACTTCCTTTATCAATCACAACAACTAACGGTACATTTAGATTATCTTGACTACTTGAGGATTTAATTTCTTCTATTTTGCCGTTGCGGTCCTCTACTTGTAAAATCATCTCATTGTCTGGTAAAAATAGACTTGATATTTTGATTGCTTGATCTAAAAGTCCACCCGGATTTTGTCTTAAATCAAGAATTAAACCTTCCATCCCTTGATCTTGCAAATCCTTTAAGGTTGTTACAAGCTCTTCTGCGGTATTTTGTGAGAAAGAAGTGATCTGAATTTTAGCAATTCCTTCTTCTCCTTCTACCATCTCACCATAAACAGTTTCAATTGGAATCGTATCTCTAACAATCGGAACCTCCATCACTTCATCCATACCTGGACGTTGTATCGTTAATTTCACGGTTGTTCCCTTTTCTCCACGAATCAACAAAACAGCTTCTGTGGCACTCATGCCTTGTATACTTTCCCCATCCACACTGATCACTTTATCATTCGGTTTCAATCCTGCTTTTTCAGCCGGTGATTCTTTTATAGGAGAAACAATCATGATATAGCCATCCTGCTCCTGAATCTCTGCTCCAATCCCTTCAAAAGAAGAAGAAATACTATCACGAAAGCCTTTCGCTTCACTTGTGTCCATATAATCAGAATAAGGATCATCCAGTGAATCGACCATTCCATTGATAGCTCCACTAATCAACTGGTCTTGATCCACTTCTTCAAAGTAATTATGTTTCAACGTATCAAAAGCTGAGTATAGCTTGTCAAATTCAGTTCGATTCGTCCCTACTGAAACTGCTTTTTCATCGCCAAATGCCAGGGCAAATGTTGTTATTCCCGCTGATAGAAAGACGACTAAAAACAAAAGCATGATAAAATGAAATTTCTTCATACGAATGAACCCAGGTTTCGTATCTTGAGTTTCTTTATTTACATCTTCATTCTCCAACCCATTTCACCACTTTCATCACTAACTAACGATTGTATTCATACGCAATTCTAATCCCTACTGTTTAGAATAACATTTTTATAATCATTTTAACAAAAATAATAGTACAACCCCTAAAAGGACAGAAAATTAAAACTAAATAAACTTATGTATAAGCAACAAAAAGCTGGACTCTATGCCCAGCTTTTTGCTCCTGTCTTAACGGACAATAAGATCGCCATTGTTGAAAGTCTTCTTTATATTTTCTCAACGATATGGAAAAACTCTTCTAACGTTAAATCTTTTTCATATATTTCTGTTGCTTCCTTCTCCCCAACATAGCGATAATGCCAAGGCTCATAATCATATCCCGTGATCTCTTCTTTTCCACTTGGATAACGAAGGATAAAACCAAAGCGATGGGCATTTTCCATTAGCCATTTTCCTTCTGCTGTTTCACCAAATTTTTCTGTCAGCCCAAAATGATTACTTTCACTCGAAATATCCATCGATAATCCTGTCTGATGTTCACTATTCCCAGGAAACGCAACCAATAGAGCTGCCTTCTCATAGCCTACTTGATTGACTTGTGCATCAAATATCATTTTTTGCCTTTCATATGAACGATATCCTGACACTGCAAAAAGATATAATCCATTCGTTTCTGCTTCTTCAAACATTTCCTCTAATGCATCTGCAGCTTCTATACGTAATAAACTTTTATCATCTTCTTCATCTCCAAAAGAAAACCTAACATTGGGACGGACAAGATCATCTGCCCTATAGCCATCTGGCAGGGCAAATTCCTTATTAACGAGAACCATTCTATTTGTGGGGTTTTGAATGATATTTTTCCCATCCACTTGCACAATATCATTAAAAAAAGCCGCCTCTAACGACATTTGATCTTCAGTAATCTTAGATTCAGTTTCTCGATCATTGTTTTCCTTGCCTTTACTGTCTACTACTTTTTCTTCTTGTTGTTCTTCTACTTGTTCATCAATAGGTGATTGTTCATCCTGTTGTACAGATCCCGTACTCTTTTGAGAAAAAGGAATTTGCGTACGCAGCGTATCCAAATTACAACCAGAAAGAAGAGCTACACTCCCGATTGCTATTATTAATTTTTTCATAGTAATCCACCTATCTATTAAAATCTTCATTTCCTATTCTATCATTTTTTCATCTAAAAAGAATAGAAAATTGTAGAAAAGGTGAAATATAGAAAAAAAAGGAAGCATCTATATATATAAATTCAACTTGTTAAATCAACATAAGAAACGGTTGGTCAACCTGCTTGAGCAAGCCTTTATGTATGTAGTAATAACAGCGAAGTGAAAAGGAGGTTGGCCGACCATTTTTATACTATGTCGAAAAATTAAGCTAGACTTATATATATAAAGAAGTCTTCCATCAGTGGGGGTTTTACTGCCCGTTAAGAGTGGGATAAAATATGACAAAAAGAGAGCTTTTAAGGCCCCCTCTTTCATTACTCTTTAATTGCGGCTTCTAGTGCCACTTCAATCATATCATTAAAAGTTGTTTGTCTTTCTTCGGATGTCGTCATTTCACCTGTTATAATGTGATCGCTGACAGTTAACACAGATAAGGCTTTCCGATCAAATTTAGCCGCTAATGTATACAGAGCAGCAGTCTCCATTTCAATCGCCAAAATTTGATAATTGGCCCATTTTTCCAATTCGGAATTATCATTATAAAATAAATCAGCTGTCAGTACGTTACCAACTTTCAAGTTTAAGCCTTTTTCTAACCCTGTATCATAAGCTTTTTTTAACAAATCAAAGTTTGCTGTTGGTGCGTAATCCACTCCTCTAAAGGTAATGCGATTCATTTGAGAATCTGTCGAAGCACTCATGGCTAAGATTACATCACGAACTTTTACATCTTTTTGAATCGCCCCACATGTGCCAACACGAATCAATTGCTGTACATGATAACTTTGCATTAATTCCGTTGCATAAATAGCAATAGACGGTACACCCATTCCGGTTCCTTGTACGGAAATTCGTTTCCCTTTATAAGTACCGGTATAGCCGAACATATTCCGAACTTCATTATACAGTTCAGCCCCTTCTAAAAAGGTTTCAGCAATATATTTTGCTCTAAGGGGATCACCGGGCAACAGAACTGTATCCGCAATTTGATTTTCTTTCGCACCAATATGTACACTCATTTACAACACCTCCATGTAAATCTTTTTTCACTATACCATATTTAAACAACCCATTTCATCTGCATGAAGGAGACTTAGACAGGCAAAACTATTCAACATAGCGTATCACACTCATAACGCTAACATAAACGCAATAGGCAGGAGGTTATTATGGGAAAAAAACATCGTAATCGGATTAATTCACCGAAAAAAAATAATCACACACCACCAGAAGCAATCATAGCTGAACGAGAAGCACACGGAAAAGAGTTTTCAGCCACAGGTGGCAGAAAAAAAAGTAACCCTGGTCAATGAAATATAAAAAAGACTAACCATCATTAGGATTTTCTTCATCCCCCACTGATGGTTAGTCACGCGAAGCCTGATTGGCTTTTCTAAGAACTGAAGCTCTTAGAAAAGACTTTATCGCCCTTATCGGATCTTTACGGGCAGTTTGATTCCCAACAATCCTTCCTCGATTCTCTCGAAGTTTTGAGGTAGGGGTCTTACTGCCCGTTAAGACGGGATAAAAGATTCCTGGTCAACGGGTAGCTAATCGTTGAAAATAGTTAAAGACCCTGAAAACAAATCCTTTTTCTAGCTATAAAAGGTTCATTTACTTATGAATACACAAAAGTGAGGGTATCCATGAACAACCCTCACTTTCTGACTCATTAGCATACATGAATTCGATTTACTCTCTTCCATCCACCTGGTCTTAATTGATAGTAAAATTGACCTTTTCGTCCTTCATCAATGAATAAGATGTCACCAGTGCCAATAAATCGACCTTCGAAATCAACCGGCATCCGATCCGGTGTATTAAAACGAGAGAATACATCGTACAAACACTCATCATGTGACATCCCTTCAACCTGTAATCGATATACCTGCTCATAGCCTTTTCTTTGTCTAAATACGGGTGTTTGAAAAATGGTCACATCGTATTCTTTTTTACGTGTCCGTATTAATTCCATCAACATTCACCATTCCTCCTCTATACGTTTCAAACATTCACATTTATTTACTCTAAGTATTAGAGAAGAAGCCTGTCGATTCCTTTAAAGAATCCCTTCTATTTTTGTCGACTTGTAAGTATTTTGAATAAAAAATAAAAAAGATGGTGTTTTTCACACCATCACGTACATAAATTAAGCGTATTTTTGCAGTAAGATACGTAGTTTTTGTGGAAATGTTGCTAGATCACTTATCGAAATAGAAGAACGAATATTTGTTTCATCCATTTCCAATGCTTCAGATAAAAACCCTTTCAAGCCACGTGCCTTACGGTCAATTTGAAAGTGCAAATCAGCTGAAGTTTGTGATGTTGGAAGAAAGACAAGCTCTAACTCATCTAATCGACCCCGGAAGACTCCTGACGTCGGAACAAATTCAAACTCTTGTATAAATGGTAAACGTCCACGTAAACTGCGGGATGCCTGCTCACACTCAACCTCACGCAAGCGAAAACCTAATGATGAAATACTATCTATGACTCCTTCCAGTAAGCGATTAGGTTTCACGTGAAGAAAATCTTTATCAGACGGATCGACTGCATTCTTAATATCAAGCCCTGTCGTTACCCACACTTTTGTTTTCCCAACCGTTACTGGTGTATCAAGCGGCAATTGGAAAGAAAAAGGAATCTCTCTTCGTTCATTAGCAGCTAATGTTAATGTTGACGCTAAACGAATACGCTCAATTGTTTCGGTAGCATAATACTTTTTATCATCTGATTCCTTTATATACTGAGTATTGATAGAAAGATAAATATCATCAATCTGTTGTTCCACATTTCCACCACGAATATCAACAATCCCTTTGATTTCCTCTCCTGGAACCACTTGATCTTTCTCTAACTTTGTATCAACTGTTGCCGCACCAATTCCAATACTTGCTAACACTTTATTAAAAAAAGACATCTTCTTTTCCTCCCCAACTGAAAAGCCCAAGCTCCTTTCCCACCCTAAAGTATAGTATAAGACGACCCTTCACAAAGGAAATTGTTCTTGGATTAGCTTATGACTCGAAGAGTTAGGATACTTGTGCTAGACAATAGTCTAAGTTTAAAAAGATTTCTTATACCTTAAAGAAATCTTTTTCAATTTCTTGGCATGATTGATAAGGTTCATCAATAGCCAATAATCTTCTAATAATCTTGTGTGCTGAGTCCGATAAATCAAGCTCCTCTTCCCAGCTTTTTTCCTTTTCATCTTCTAACTCATAAGTTGAATACAATAAGAACAATAGAAAATGACCTAATGCATAGAAGTCACTAATAGGAGATATTACCTTCTTTATCTGGTCAAGATGAAATGATGGAAAGTGATTTGAATTCCATCGGCGAGCTAGCCCAAAATCAATTACCTTTAATTGATCCTGAGTAATCATAACATTTGGAATGCGAATATCACGATGAACAATTCCATTATGATGAAGCCAGTTAATTATTTGAAGCAACTGTAACCCTATTTGAAAAGTCTCTTTCTCTGAATATGTTTTTCCTTCTTCGAAAATTAATTGCTCAAATGTTTTACCATTTACATGTTCCATTGTAAAGAAAGGTGTGCCATGGTATTGTCCCCTATTATAAAAAGCGGGAAAGAATGGATGATTCAATTCTTTTAACAGTTGTTGTTCTTGTTCAAAAGTTATTTTTCCTGCTTTGAATATTCGTTTATGTAGCCTCAATAGCTTTATTACAGCCTGACTTTGTTTTTCCCTGTCGTAAACAAGATAACTATTTCCATAACTACCCCTACCAAGAAATTCTACAATCTCATAACGCTCCTCAATCAGCTTACCCGATTTAAATGGCTTTTCTAATAGATCGGCTATTAAAAGTAAACCCCTTTTTATCATGATGACTTTTTCCTTTTCTCTTGTTAACTACTGAAAAAACTGCTCCTACTCGAGAAAAAGCTTCTGCTTCTCCGCTTTTTTTTATAATATCCATGACCATATTGGGAATGTCGATGATGATTATGGCGTTTATAAGCATCACTGGAGCTTCTATATTTACGATGTGATGAACTATTCAGTAACGATTTTATTATTTTTTTAAACATTCACTTTCCTCCCCTTAAATATCTTTCTACTATACGAATCGTCATTGATATTGGTTTCATCTTTTTATTAAGAAAAACAAAAAAATGACGAGCGCACAACTCGTCATTGAGATGTTTGATCTAGTATTGATCAAAGGTTAGTCCAGAAATGCGAAAGAAATAACTTTTGTCTCTCCTCTTCGAACTGCCTAGTTTTTTATTTACATGCTCGATTCGGTTCTTTTAACAGTCATCAATAATTTCTTCATCTATAATACACTTTTCAATTAAATAATCAAATGTAATATCTGCGAGGTCATCTACTTCTCCTTCCGAAGGTGCATACCCTCTCTTTATTAACTCCTGAAAGAAAAACTCTGCAATTTCATCCGTATCTATAATGACCTCAATTTCTCTCACAGCGTCTCCCCCTTTATAAAAAATGTATGATCTTACTCCTCTTTATATGCCCGGATAAGCTTTTTATTTTTTAAATCACAAAAGACATTTTCCATGTGGACGAGCATACATTTAATTAAAGAGAAACATTCTTGGAGGGGATAAGATGATAAAGATTGCCCAAATGATCGAGAACATAAGAGAAGATGTAAACGAAGAAAATAGTGTAACACTCACCTTATTTAACAATATGCTTCAAATAAGCTTTAAAATATTAATATTCTTAGGGATCCCTTTTCTTATCTATGTGTTGATACTAGCGGATAAACTAAATTAAGCCTTTTTGTTATCATTCTTGGTTAGCCTTTTTAATTCGCGAATGGCCGCCCCCATGACATGTAAGTATTCTTCATCTTGGAACCATTCGTATAAAAAGCGATAATCATTGTAAATATCTAATAAACGATTAATCTGCTCATCCCGGTTCAGATCATCAGGTTGCGTTTCCTTTTTTTCAATTGAAAGCGCTAACTCTTTTGTTTCCTGTCCATTTTGGTTTTTAATAAAATAAAGAAGTCCTAATTTTTGCATGAAGGCTTCAGCATTTTCGACATCTGCTAATAAAATCAAATCCGCTTCACTTGCTTCCATCCATTCCCCGTCACCAAGACGGGCCAGTTCATAAATAATATCTTCCCATGAACGATCTTTATAACGCCAAATTTCTGTTCGAAACCCAATAATTTTATAAAAGTCAGGCCCCTGCTCTTTTATTTGAACAATGTCACCAATAAAAAATTTATATTCAATATCAATATGTTCTTTTTCCAAGATTTCTCCATCATATTCTGCTAACAATTGTAAACTTGCCTCTTTATACAATTCATTGCTTTTATTAACCTCATATACATAGGTTCCATCAACCCATTGAACGTTCGTTACTTTTCCAACCGTTCCATAAATGGTAATGACAACTGTATCACCGATTTGATATTTTGCTTTCTTTCTTCTTCCCATATCATCCCTCTCCTTAATATCGAAGCCGTTAAATGTAGTTAACATAGTATATGCAGGAGTAATCAATATGGAAATAATCAGAAAACATTTAATTTGGTCCATTATTTATGATGGCAAGCAACAAATCGAATAAGCGAAACAAACGCTATAGTTTTAAAAAAAGGATGGAGATAGGTTTGACTATAGTCACGATTCGTGAAATAAGTACAGATCCCAAGCTTCATCGAAAATGTTCATATTACTCATATAACTTCCGTTAAATTCAAGATACGAGCTTAGCTGATCATAGTCAGAAGAACCTTTAGGAAAGCTATGATCATGGTAGGCGTGATTTGCAAATAGACTAATTTCATCTTTCGGTTCCGGATGGCGATATCTCATCAGAAAATGATAAAAGGATTTTGCCATAAATACAACTCCTTTCAATATATGATGTTTTCTACTATAAAGGAAAGATATTAGTTACGTCCACTATCAATTTCATAGAATTCTCTCAAGAAAAAATAACCCGGGCTCAGCCGAGTTACGATATACATACAGAACCAATACCCTTTATCTATACTAGGAAGAGAAATCGAAATAATTTTTCTTTAATAGCCGGGGGGTCTTCATAAGTTCCTTGTACGTAATGGTTTTCGGTATTTTTTTTGAATCAACTAAAAACAATTGATCTTCAATTTCTTTTACTACTTCATCACTTTGAAATAAAGCACGACAATTGTCACAATAGAAAGATGGAGTTTCCGTGATTTCAACAGCCCTCGTGCCATCTGGTAATTCCCAAAAGACCGTATCCATTACCGATGAAAGTTCTCCTACTTCACACCATGGACAAATTTCCACGCTACTCATCTCCCTTTGTCTCTGGATTGATTTTTTTCTGTTGAGCTTGAAATTTTTTCTCTTTCAGTTCATCTCGTTTTTCCCGCTTGTCTTTTAATGTTTGATGTTCAGGATTTTGATTGTACTGCTGACGGCGATTGAGACGAGATAGACCTTCTGGAACCAGATTGAATTGTCTATCGTTCAATAATGAAGCAATCCCAGTTGCTGACTGTTTTCCATCCATATCTGGATAAATCTTTTCAAAATAATCTTCCGCTCTCCCTGACACATAATTTTCTGGTTCAGGATAAGTCGTAATGACCCCTTCAAAATTACGAAGTACGACTTTATCAGGATTTTGTGAAATTAAATAATTTGGCTGTAGCGCGATTTTTCCGCCGCCACCAGGTGCATCCACAACAAAAGTAGGTACTACGTTTTTTATAAGGTGTATAAATAAAAAAATAGGCTACTTTTATGTAGCCATCCCATATTTCATACTTTAGACTAATGTTTGGGGTAGTAACGTTTTTGTTACAGTCTTCTTTCATTAAAGCACCCATTAGCATTAAGTACATTACTTCACAAAATCAAAACTAATTAAACTCTTTAATATAAAAGTAGGTATTACCCCTAATGAAGTAATACCTTGTTGCTTTTAATGTAGTATTTATTTAATGGAAACACTTAAGGCTTTCACGAAGGAAGATTTATATTGATCTTCTCAACGAAAATCCATCTTTTTTTTTCTAGGACCTACAATTAATTTGATTGCTGTTCTATTTTCATTATTGATTAAAACATCAGTAAATGCAGGAACAAAAACCAGATTAACACCGCTAGGAGCTACAAATCCTCTTGCAATCGCAATGGCTTTAATCGCTTGATTTAAAGCACCAGCTCCAATCACTTGAATTTCTGTATTTCCTCTTTCACTTAATACGCCTGCAATTGCACCTGCAACTGAATTCGGATTTGATTTTGATGATACTTTTAATACATTATCCATATAAATTTTTCCCCCGTTATTTAATCGCTTGATATGATCGCTGGAAAGAATGTAATAACGTATCTTTAATAATATTCAAATTCAAATCAAACAGAACTATTGAACTTATTCCTTTGATACTTTTTGTGTTATTCCTGCACCTGTGCTGGAATAACAATTAAGCATCCATTTTTAAAGGAATGCACCCGTTTGTTTAATAAGAAAAAATCCTACTTCTTATCGTTACGGTTTAAATAAAACCTCTCATCCAAGTCTGAGTGGGAACCATTGTAATCCATACTCTTGTCTATTTCGTCCAAGTCAATATCTGTTATACCATCATCATCTAATTCGCCTATAACTGTAATTAGTCTTAAATCTTTATCTGGAGTACCTAACAATATTGCCTTAGATTGAAAGGTGTCAAAGCCACCTTCTTCGGCAAGATGCTCCGTTAATATTTCTAAAATGTCATCTTGATTGTATTTAAAAATCTTTTGTTTCTTTTTACTCAATATTGCCGCCACCTTGTTGTAGATTTGCCACCGTTAGTTCATAAACAAAAAATTTATTTAAAATCACATATAGTAGGATTAACGAATGGGGGTAAAGTTTCACAAATAGTTTTATGATTAGAGAACTTTGTGTTATTAGAAAGTGAAACAATGTAATCAGAGTCGTACCCTATCCAGAATACACTCACTTCTTCATCAATTTTCACTACCACTGCTTCACCTTCCCAATCGCCTTTCCATTGGCGTTCTTCTACCCGAAAAATATTTTTATTTGTTGACCAAGTAACTAAGTCATTACAACTGCCAATAGAAATAAAAATTGGAAAAATCTCTCGAAATTCGTTTGCATTTTTGATTTCAGTAACAGATATAGACAGATTAGTATTATTAGATAAATATTTGTAATCAATATTCCATTTTCGGCATAATTCCTCGTAATCTTCTTTCCAGTATGAAGGAATTTCTGCACAAAAATATATTGGAAAGGCTTTAATACGTTCCATCCATGAAAGTACAAAATTAGTATCAAAATTAGGATTACTTTCAGGAAGATAAAACCCACCAATTGAAACTACATATAAAGGTTTTTCCTCAATGGCAAACGGAAAAAATCCACCAGCATCAGGTTGTGAACTATAATAATACTCAGGATAATATCCTATTTCTACTTTCATTTTGATTTACCTCCGATTATTATATTTCAAATTATTATACCGTTTACTTCTTCAACAAAATGTTCCGATACTAAAATAGCGAACTGCTGCTATTCAGCAATCGCACCCCGATAATTTAAGTGTAATTCTTCACATATATAACTATTTAGCTTGTTAGTTGAATAAAAAAGCAAGAGAATCGCATTCCCTTGCTTAAATAGTATTATTTAACCTCTTTTTTTAAGGGAAATCCCTAATGATGCCAATCCTGCAATCAATGCTGCAATAGAAAGGTAAAGTGGAACATTGCTGGAGCTTGTTGTTGTTTCCACATCAGTTGCTTGTTCTTCTGTGGCAGCGTGATCATCAGAGGAAGAATCCGTTGATGTATCTCCCCCATGTCCATGAGCAGATGATGCATCAGCTGGATTTACTACGGTAACGGAAGCTGGCTTATCAGCATCTGGTGCCCCGACCCATTCAACTACACTGCCATCGCTGTATGTTTGATACGCTTTCCAAACTATTTCTGTCGCATCATCACCAACTTTTCCTTGCATATTAAATTGACCAAATTCAGTTGGTGATAAACCTTCTCCATCCGTTGTCCATGTAACACTTGTAATTTTACCAGTATCATCCTTTTGTAATTCATATGTCCAGCCTGCTTTTGGTTCAAAACGAGTAATATTTACTTCTTCTGGGAATTTCACTTCCACTTTTGTTGTTGGAATCTCTTCGCTTTCAGATGGAACTCGGACAGTAAATACTTCATACTTACCTTGTGAAGTTTCCTTCGGTTGTACAGTTACATGAGCACTTGCCATGCCTGCAAAAAGAGTAACTGCACCAATCATCATTGAAAGTGTTAACATTAATAATTTTTTCATCATAGAATCCCCAATCTTTTTTTCGTAATTTTAATAAACAATGAATTCCCTACTAAATACGTTCTCATTATCCTCTGAATCTAATATTTGAACTTCCGCTGTCCAATTTCCCGCAAATGGTAGATATTTCCCGTCTATCATGTATTGAACATTATTGGACTGTTCCAATTGAGTAAAAGGTACTTGTATCGGAGCAACATCTGGATTGTCTTTATATTTTAAAAATAGCTCAATCCGTTTAATCTCGATACCTTCTTTATGAGAATTTGCTATAACCATGAAATGATTGTTGCCTGGTACCTTTGGTAAGATCGATGTCGTGAATTCAATGTAATTATCTCGTTCGTGCCACTCTAGAGGTTCGTTTTGTGGGAGTGGATTTAAGTGAGTAAAGACACCAACAATCCCCAAAATAACAATCATCAAACTAAAATCGATTTTCAGCAAGTTCCCTATTGAATTTTCCCTTTTCTTTTTCATCATATATCGTAAAATTCCACCAATTACAATGACAAATAAGACTAAGGTGACCTTGACGAGAAGCATTTTTCCCCATTGCGTATAAAACAAATAGTGAACTTCAGGTAAAAAGATCAAAGTGGAAGAAACTCCAGTCACAATCAGAACGAGTATACTTATCAATGCAACTTTAGAAAAAGTGGAAAGGAATTGTCTAACATGTTCTTTCTCCTTTTTCCAATAGACTAGGATATATAAAAGACCTCCTGCCCAAATTGCAACTGCAAGTAGATGGATTATATCTAATGAGATTGTACGAATTGGTGGTTCGAATGCCATCGCATGTCCGTTCACACTCTTTGCTACTAGAATCATAAATACCCACAATAGATTCAACCATTTGAAACGGAATAATATAGCAAAACCTAAAATAGATAAAAGCACTGACAGAGCCAAAGATATACCTGTTGTTGTGCCTGTTAAAATAGACCATATTTCTGCTAGAGTCCATTGATCAAGTAATACTGCGAATTGTAATAGTCCCATTCCAACAGTTGTAATGAAAAGGGTAATTTGTAAATAGAAAGCTCTCTGTCTAAAGTCCGCCCTCATTTCTCCCTGTTCCATTTTGTTTATGGTACCCCATACAATCCATCCAGTAGTTAGGATTAATGCAATATAATAAAGAATTCTTATTATCGAACTAAAAGCGTTAAACAGAACTGAACCATTATCTTCATGTAAAATAAGTTGGTTCAGATCCCTTTTTAAAACCGTTTCTTCTCCTATGGAAACTACATAAGAACCTTTAATGGGATGACCATCCGATGATAATACGCTATATGATATTGCATAGTTTCCATTAGGAAGGATAGGCAAAGATTGCCTTATGTATTTTTGATCTTTACTCATCTCTGTTTTACTATTGCTAACCATGTCCCCATGTTCATTAAATACCTTAATCGAATAAAGTTCTCTTTCAAGTCTTTCATTAAACATAAGAACAATTTCTTTTGGTGAAGACTTTAATTGACTATCTGGAGCAGGTGTAGCATTTTCTAACAACGCATGAGCAAAGACTCCTTGAGGAACCGTAAGAATGAAAATAAGAGAACATAGAATTAAAATATTTCTTAATAAATATTTAATCATGTTGACAGCAACTCTTGCCCTTTTTAATTCGCCCAGTTACTTTACCCATCACTTCAATATATGTTTCAATTGTTCCGCCAAATCCCCGAACAAATCCTTCCGCATGTTCTCTTTGATTAAAGGGAAGAACTTGAGGCTGACAACAACTCAAGTCGACAGTTGTTTCCATTACAAACCAAGCATTTTTAGCACTTATGGTTGTATTTGTAAAAAAATCACAACACAAAGTCTCAATTACTTCATCCCCAAGCATTTGATGACGTATTAAGCCACAATGAGTACAGCAAGTGGTTTCAACCCTGTTTTTTGTTAAAATTAATCGAAAGGACAATCGGTGATTAATACTCCTATGGCATACTACACATTCATTACCATTCGATATTTTAGCCTCCCGATTAACCAGACTTATTCCACCGAATGATTTCTCAACAAATCCTGACTCAACCATTGCTTTAATATCCCTGTGAATAGTCATCTCTGATACTTTGAAGATTTCGCTTAACTCGGAGATTTTAAGAGATTGTCGTCTAACAATTAGTTCTTTAATTTTTTTCTGCCTTTCGCTCGCTAACAATTAATATCACCTACCTCTGTCATATGCTGTATTAATTCTAAATTCATTTAAAACAAAATATAACAACTTTAAACAAATTTTAACATTTTGGGTTATCACTAATCAATAATAGAAACCATACTTTTTGTGACAATAGTATGACTTTCCCTTGTTTCACTATCGCTGCCATTTAGTTTAAGTACAATCCTTCACAATCTCATCTATATTTTAACTTAAATACCTAGTTTTCATTAATGGTGTTATTCAACAATCATGGACCGATTGCTGAACAAGCAGGGATGGAGAGCACCGATTTAGCCAAAAACTTAACTTTTTTTATATACCATCTCCCGTCTCCTGGTCAATCCCGAAGGGATAGGATACTTTTGGCGCACTAAAAAAGCCATGACTTTACATCATGACTTTGGCTAACTTTACTTTTCAATTGTTTCTAGAAGTTCTTTTAATTCGGGATTAAAGCCTTTAATTGCTTTATCTCCAACTACGGTAACAGGTACACCCATAAAGCCAAATTTTTCGACTTCCTGTTGATATTCCACACTTGACATTACATCTCTTACTTCAAATGAAATTTTTTCCTCTTCTAGCATTTGTTTAACATAGTTGCATTCTACACAACCAGGCGTGGAATAAACGATGACTTGTTTGCTCATGCGTTCAGAGCCTCCTTGATCGAATCTCTTGTAATTTTCCAATGAGAAGTATTCCAAGAAACTTTCCCATCATCAAATAGCAAGATTTGTGGAGATTCATGTTTAATTTCAAATTCTTCAGCAATATGATTTGATACAGGTCGATCTTCTATTACCAAGACCATTGCAGCAGAAGTAGTTTCATTTTCATTAACAAATGATTGAAATTCTTCATTCGCTTTGGCACTGATTGGGCAAGTTGTGCTATGTTTTAATAGCAAATGTTTCCCAGGTTGTTGAACAAATTCATTTAATTCTTCAATACTTTTAAGTTGTTTTATTGACATCATCTGCACCATCCTGCTTTTCAATATAATATTTTCGTTCATAAATTTATCATAATGGAAGATACTTTACTAATGATGTGACTCGTCCACATAGGAACAACCCTATTAACAAAAACGTATGTCTATTGTAAAACACTGCTATTAAAAGGATTATGAGTTGATGACAAAATTACAATTACGAAAAACTTCCATTTAGATTCTTTCTTTAAGGCTTTTTTCTAAGAGATTGTTGATTTGAAAACGAAAACTGTTGAAGGTTGATTGGAACGGATTGCGAGACCCCTGCTTAGAGCAGCGGGACAGGTGAGACTTTATCATCATTAGGCTGCACACTTGCAACGTCATCCCTTTGCTTTCTCTAGATAAAAATTTGGTTTAACTAACTAAGGGAAATAAATAGTGTTATTTTTATATAGACTTTGTTAAATTTTAAAGTTGATTATGTAAAGTGACAGTAATGTTATTTAATTTTTAAACCTCAAATACGTATAACCCCGTTCTGATTTTAAGACGGGTTAAAATAAAGTTGTTTAACTTTTAATGTAAAACACTTTACTGCACTTAAAATATAACAATAAAGTCATTTAAAACCAAGTGATCTTCCATAATCTCCCCCGATTGCGGAAGATCGAAAAATATAAAAAAGCTTCAAAAATCAACCTTTAATTATTTTGCTAACGCCCCCATTAGTTTAAGTACAATAACTGACAATCTTTAAACTAATTTACCTTATTTTTTAAGTCAATGATAATAGGTTCAAGTTCAATTTCAATATTCCCTTTTCCATAATTGAGACTAGCAATTTCAATAGGCTGTATGATGAGTTGACTAGCCCCCTCTTTAATCGTACCAAAGTCGCTTGTTCCTTTATATGTTTTATAGTCATCAGTTGTCTTTCCACCGCCACCAGTTCCATTCTTATATACATTACCGAGGTCATCTGTTACACGGAAAACAGGTGTTACACTTTCCCATTCTTTAAGCAGTTCATCTGAAACCACTTGTTTATAGCTAATCACAGTGGATACATCAGTGAACTCAATAGATTGAAGTGTAAAGCTTACACCTTCCTTCTGAATGGTTTGATTTACTAGCTGAAAATCGCCTTCCAAACGATTTAATGAAAAGGCAAATGACCAATCCCCTTTTACCTCTAAATCATTTGATGGACTGTAAAAGGATTCAGGCTGCCAGGTGACTTCGATTGTTTCTGGGTGTTGGTTATCTTTGAAATCAGGAGTGAAAGTGTACATTCCCACATAGCGATTCTCGCTAATTTTCGTAAATCTAATTCCACCGCCACTAACACCACTTGCTTCTCGAACATAAAACCAGTTCGGTGCACGTACTCTCATGTGTTCATCAAAATTATGATCGGTTTCAATGGCGAAAGACACGGTAACATTTGTTCCGTCATAAACGGCATTGTCTATCATGACTGTAACACCATTGCTTGTGTCTGCAAGACCAATATCCGTAGAAAAGTTTTCAAAATTTTTGTAGTGTTGTTCTTTGTCATTAATAAAATGAATGACATTATCCATAAATGGAATTTGTGATGCAATAGACGGAAAAGCAAAAGCAACGAAAGTGGTAGATAACCCTAAAATCACTATTGCTGCTAATGAATTGATTAACCATTTTGGAACCTTTTTTCTTTTTATTAAATGAACTGGCTTATGACGTATTTTCCCTCTTGGTATGCTAGTGTTCTCCTTATTCTCATCAAATTCCATTTTTTCTATATCAGCTAAAATTTGGTTTCTCAGTTCTTGTTTTTTCGTTTTCCTCCACTTAAAATCGGATTCCAATTTCTTTAAGGAATTGTCAAAATCAGAGTTATCAAATTGTTTCTTCATCCAAATACCCCTCCTTTCTTAATTGTTTTCTTAGAACGGGCAAGGCCCTAAAGAGTGTTGATTTGACTTTACTCTCAGACCAACCTAATATCTTCGCAGTGTCTTCTATGGAAAAGCATTTTATTTTTCTAAGAACGATTACCTTTCTGTATGTATCTTTAAGTTTCTCTAACGCCTTATAAATTTCATAGGATTCCTCTCTTATTTGAATGACCTCTTCGGGCAATGGGTGAGTATCTTTTTGTAATTGAAATACTTCTTTAAAGAGAAGTGAGGGTTTACGTTTCCTTAAAAAATCTACTGTTAAATTATGTGCAATACTAAAAAGCCAAGTTTTTTCACTGGAATGATGTTTAAATGAATCATAATATAGATAAGCTTTAACGAAGGTGTCATGAGTTAGATCCTCCGCTTGTTGATAATCTTTAACCATCAGGAGTATAAAGCTTAAAACGGACTTACTGTGCTGGTCATACCACTCAGCTATTTCCTCTTTCTTATATGCATTCAAATTTTCACCTCCTCTCCTTTGGATTTTCAATACTTAGACGTAATAGTTATCAAAAAGTTGTGGTTTAAATCAATATTTATCGAAACATCCATTCTGAATAATAACAGAGATTAAGCTTTTGCTTATCACCTTGAAATACCGACGACAGTAGTTGTGTGTTCTTGACATACTATCCTTCGCAACTATCCGCTGGCAGCAACAAAAAAGCGTTCCTGTATATTACAGAAACGCCCCCGTTAGCTTAATAAATATTTTTTGGTTCTACTTTTTCTCCATCTGGCAAAGGTATTCCATTGAAATTCAATTTATCTTCGGGATTTGGCAAAGGTAAAAGTGCATTAGGTTTGTTCTCTTTTTTTAGGAACTCCTCCAATTCTTTTTCCTGTTGTTGTTTTTCAGCTTTAGAAAGTTGATTGTTGTATATCTTCTCTTCCTTGCGTTGATTTTCACTGCTATTTGCAGTTTCATTAAAAGCTCCACTAATAATGGGTAACACAGCGAAAACAAAGACCAATGAACACAATATGAAAGATAACTTCTTCATTTTTAGCTCCTTTTTCATTTTTAAGATTACATTATTTTTATTATATTCACTGCTTGTCCTAAACTTCCCTTCTTACACTAAACTGC
>NZ_JAETXM010000019.1 GCF_024494465.1 Bacillus sp. V3B
GTTGTTCAGTTTTCAAGGAGCATTGCAATCGCTCGCAAGCGACTTAAACAATATAACATCTATCATAATTCAAGTCAATAAAAATATATATACTTTATGAAAAAATACATATTATTTAATGACTTGAATTAGTATATCAAGATAATAGAGATTATGCAATAGTTTATATTATCTTGTATGAAAAAAATCAATTCTAATAAAATTGATTTTTTACTACTTGAAACTTTCTTCAAAAATAATTTCTTCAATAAACAAATCCAAATGCTCCTCTAGATTCATCATTTCTTCAGTCTCAGTTAGTTTAATTAATGGTCTAGTTGGAGATTTCTCGGTAATAAATAATACTTCCCCTAATTTTCCATTTGAAAGTCTAACCTTACTGCCAATAGAAAAATTAATGATTCCTTCACTTAATGCCTTTAAAGCAGATAAATCAAACTGCCCAAAATAATCTTGTCGCATCAATTCAAGTACTCTAAATGGCGACTGTTTTTTTCTATATAATCTCTCCGATGTCATTGCATGGTAAGTATCTGCTACACCAATCAACTTTGCTACTGGATGAATCTGATTACTATTCAAACCGAAAGGATATCCACTTCCATCCAATCGTTCATGATGCTGAATAATGGAAACTTTAGTACTTTCTTTAAGCGAAGTAATTTGCTGAACCATTTCATAACTATAATTACTATGTTTTTTAATTTCCTCAAACTCTTGTGGAGTTAAAGCTGATTTTTTTTGTGATATTCCGGGTCTGACTTTTACCATACCACAATCAGCTAGTATACCTGCCAAGGCAGCCTGTATAACTTCTCCCTTAGAATAGTTTAACTTTCTAGCCATGAAACCACAGAGCAAACCAACAGCTACTGCATGTTGATATTGATATTCTTCATTATTGGACAAATGGTGAAGAGAAAAAATCTCTATTGATCTTAATTTCCCTTCATCAAGGAGTGGTAATAAAACCTCTCTTATTTTTGAAATATTAATAGATAATCCAGATTGCCATGACTGAAACTGCTTTTTATATTCTTGAGTCGATTCGAGAAATAACCCAGTAAAGCCTTTTTTCTCACGGTCATCCAAAATATCTTTATTTTCGTCTTCCATAACTTCTAATGGAAGAAATGGCATTCCAGTTACTAGCGTTTTATCTACTTTAACGCTTGGAACTAGGAATAGGTTTAATATTTCAATTAGCTCAGCCGTTAACACTGTATTTTTTTGAACTATTGGTCGAGCTGTCAATCCAAAAACATCTTCGGTTAATATACATCCCGCTAATAGGTCTTTTACTTTCACCCGCATATTTCTTCACCACCTTTTAAAATACTATTTTCCTTTATTTTACTTGGATAACAATGGAGACTGCAAGAGACAAAAAAATAGAGGTGTGCCTATACAGCACTCCTCCATTTAATTATTCCTTATCTTTTTCTTCACTGTTCTCTTGATTATCTACTTCCATCATTTCACTATCTTCTTTTGGAGTATCTAATTCTAGAATTTCTTCCTCTTGACTGTCTAATTCGGAAACTACTTCTACTTCTTCTTTTTCAACTTTTGCAACAGTCGCTACATATTCACCTTCATGTTCATCTAGTCGAATCAGTTTTACTCCTTGAGTACTTCTACCCATCTTTGATATATCGCTAACCGCCATTCTAATAAGAACCCCACTGGTTGTAATGAGCATAATATCTTCCTCACCATTAACCACCTTCACGCCAACAAGGCACCCATTTTTATCTGTAATATTGCATGTTTTAATTCCTTTGCCGCCCCTGTTTTGAATTCGGTATTCCAATGCTGGTGTGCGTTTGCCATATCCATTTTTTGTAACATTTAGGATCTCTGAGTTCTCTTCAAGCACTTCCATCCCAACCACTTCATCCTCTTTACCTAGAGTAATTCCCTTTACTCCTGTAGCTGTTCTACCCATAGAACGTACATCAGTTTCATGAAAGCGAATTAACAAACCATTCTTCGTTCCGATGATAATTTCTTTATCTCCATCCGTTAAACGAACAGATATCAGTTCATCATCTTCTCTTAAATTCAATGCAATTAATCCATTATTTCGAATATGAGCAAAAGAAGTGAGAGGAGAACGTTTTGAAATTCCATGCTTTGTTGTGAAAAATAAGAACCAACCCTCATCAAATTCTGAAACTGGAATAATGGCATTTACCCATTCATCTTTTTCAATTCCTAACAAATTAATGATTGGGATCCCCTTCGCCGTACGACTAAATTCTGGTATTTCATACCCCTTTGCACGGTAGACTTTCCCTTTGTTTGTAAAAAATAAAATAGTATCGTGAGTAGAAGTCGTAATTAAATGCTCAACGAAATCATCGTCATTCGTACCCATTCCTTGAATCCCACGTCCACCCCTTTTTTGGGAGCGATAAGTTGATACAGGAAGACGTTTAATATAATCATTATGTGTTAACGTAATGACAATATTTTCACGTGGAATTAAATCTTCATCTTCGATATCTTCAATTCCTCCTGCAACAATTTCTGTTCTTCTTTTATCATTAAAACGTTCTTTTATTTCCGCCAATTCCTCACGGATAATATCAAGAATTTTTTCATCATCTGCTAGAATAGCCTTTAATTCTGAAATAAGTTGAACAAGACTTTGATATTCTTCTTCAATTTTCTCACGTTCCAAACCAGTTAACCGTTGAAGACGCATATCAAGAATAGCCTGTGCTTGCCTTTCAGATAAGTTAAAGGTTGTCATTAAACCTTCACGGGCAATCTCGGTTGTTTGTGAGCTACGAATTAAATTAATCACTGCATCTAAATTATCAAGAGCAATCCGCAGACCTTCTAAAATATGCGCTCTTGCTTCTGCTTTTCGCAATTCAAACTCTGTTCTTCTTCGGATAATTACTCTTTGGTGGTCCAAATAATGAACTAAACATTCTTTTAAATCAAGTACTTTAGGTTGTCCATCAACAAGCGCTAAAATATTAATTCCAAAGCTTGTTTGCAAGGCGGTATGCTTATAAAGATTATTTAACAGCACATTTGCATTCGCATCTTTACGGACTTCTATGACAATTCTTAACCCTTCACGGTCAGATTCATCACGGAGATCTGTAATGCCATCGATTTTCTTCTCTCTTACTAGTTCAGCAATTCTTTCAATCAGCCTAGCTTTATTGACTTGATAGGGAATTTCATTAACGATAATAACTTCTTTCCCATTTGATTTTTCTTCAATTTTCACTTTCGCACGAAGTTTAATAGAACCTCGTCCCGTTTCATATGCTTTACGAATACCACTCCGACCAAGAATTAAACCTGCTGTAGGGAAATCAGGACCAGGGATAATATCCATCAGCTCTTGAATCGATATTTCAGGATCATGACTGACAGCTAGAACCCCGTCAATGACCTCCCCAAGCTGATGTGGTGGAATGTTCGTTGCCATTCCAACCGCAATACCAGACGTTCCATTAACAAGCAAGTTAGGAAAACGAGATGGCATTACAACTGGCTCTTTTTCTTCCCCGTCATAGTTATCTTGATAATCAATGGTGTCTTTATTAATGTCTCTTAATAGCTCCATTGAAATTTTTGACATACGAGCTTCTGTATAACGCATGGCTGCTGCTCCATCACCATCAATTGAACCAAAGTTTCCATGTCCATCTACAAGCATATAACGGTAGTTAAAGTCCTGCGCCATCCTAACCATTGTTTCATAGACAGCAGAGTCCCCATGCGGATGATATTTTCCAATTACATCTCCAACAATACGGGCAGACTTTTTAAAGGGCTTATCTGAATGCATCCCGAGGTCATGCATAGAATACAAAATACGGCGGTGAACTGGCTTTAAACCGTCTCTGACATCTGGAAGTGCACGAGATACGATAACACTCATCGCATAATCTAAAAAAGATGTACGCATTTCATGACTAATATTAATTTCTTCAACTTTAGACTTTGGCATATCAGACAATTTATAAACCTCCCTTTTATGAAACGATCCTTATCGTTCCTGGGTCAAAATTTATTTATGTAAAGATCGTATTCAGTTGTATTTCAAGCATCTTCACTACTTTAATTAGATGCGATCATTACCATTGAAATCGGGATAGAAGATCCTCTATCCCGGTTTTGTTTAGATATCTAAATTTTTAACATATATAGCATTTTCTTCAATAAACTGGCGACGTGGTTCTACTTTTTCCCCCATAAGCATCTCAAATGTTTCATCCGCTTCTATCGCATCATCAAGATTTACTTGTAGGAGCGTGCGTGTTTCAGGATTCATTGTTGTTTCCCAAAGTTGTTCAGGGTTCATTTCCCCTAGACCTTTATAACGCTGTACATTTGGCTTTGGAGCGGCTGCTAATGTAGCGTTGATTTGCTCAAGTTGCTGCTCATTATAAGCATACTCAATTCTTTTTCCCTGTTGTATTTTATACAACGGTGGTTGAGCAATATAAATATAACCGGCTTCAATAATCTGTCTCATATATCGGTAAAAGAATGTTAATAATAGAGTTCGTATATGAGCCCCATCAACGTCAGCATCTGTCATGATGACAATTTTATGGTATCGTGCTTTTGAGATATCAAAGTCTTCTCCAATTCCAGTTCCCGCAGCTGTAATCATTGCTCTTACTTCATTGTTAGAAAGAATTCGATCAAGACGAGCTTTTTCAACATTTAAGATCTTACCTCTTAATGGTAAAATAGCTTGAAAATGTCGATCACGTCCTTGTTTAGCAGAACCACCGGCAGAGTCACCTTCGACTATATAAATTTCGCTAATAGCAGGATCTTTTGAAGAACAATCTGCTAGTTTTCCTGGTAAACTTGAAACTTCTAAAGCACTTTTCCTTCTTGTTAATTCACGAGCCTTTTTCGCTGCCATTCTTGCTCTTGTAGCCATTAATCCTTTTTCAACAATTTTTTTAGCGACACTAGGGTTCTCTAGTAAAAACTTCTCCAAGTGATCTGCAAAAACAGCGTCTGTTATCGTACGCACTTCTGAATTACCTAATTTTGTTTTTGTTTGGCCTTCAAATTGAGGATCTGGATGTTTAATGGATACAATCGCAATTAAGCCTTCTCGGACATCCTCACCAGAAAGATTTGTTTCACTTTCTTTAATAAGTCCATTCTTTCTCGCATAATCATTAATAACTCTAGTTAGAGCCGTTTTAAATCCTGATTCATGCGTTCCGCCCTCATAGGTATGAATATTATTAGCGAATGAATAAATATTACCTGTATAGCTGTCATTATATTGCATGGAAACTTCAACAGAAATCCCATCACGTTCACCTTCAATAAAGATCGGTTCTTCGTGAAGAACTTCTCTTGTTCGGTTTAAATGCTCAATATATGATTTAATACCACCTTCATAATGGTACTCAGCACGTTTATTTTCAACTCGTTTATCCTCAATTGTTATACTTAATCCGCGGTTAAGAAAGGCAAGTTCACGAATTCGAGTAGAAAGAATTTCAAAATCATATACGAGTGTTTCGGTAAAAATTTCTGGATCTGGTTTAAAATGAGTAACAGTTCCTGTTTGATCAGTCTCTCCAACTATTTTTAAATCAGCAGCCGGAACTCCTCTTTCAAACTTTTGATAGTGAACATGACCCTCACGAGATACATACACCTCTAATTCAGTTGAAAGAGCATTTACTACTGATGCTCCAACTCCATGTAAGCCTCCTGATACTTTATAGCCTCCACCACCAAATTTACCTCCGGCATGAAGGACTGTCAAAATAACTTCAACAGCAGGACGCCCTGTCTTTTCTTGAATACCAACTGGAATACCACGCCCATTATCTTTAACCGTAATACTCTCATCTTGTTCAATTATCACATTTATTTGATCACAATAGCCAGCAAGTGCCTCATCAATACTATTATCGACAATTTCCCAGACTAAATGATGAAGACCTCTTGAACTTGTTGAACCAATATACATTCCTGGTCTTTTTCTTACTGCCTCAAGACCTTCTAGGACTTGTATTTGATCGGCACCATAATCTTGTTCGGGAATTTCATTTTGCTCCATTGCCATATCAGTCACCTACACTTTCTTTTGGCGTTGATTGCGTTATCTATGAAAAACTTAACCTTTTGCAAAGAAGTTAAGTGAATTTATCTTACAACTACATTTTTAAAAATTAGAAATTCAATAAAAATCAAATATAAAGGACTTTCTTAATTTGAAATCTTCCATTTCCCTAGATTAAAATTCTGAAACAAACCACTTTTGTGATCGCTTTTTTAGTGTACTAGAGGCTAACGGGGAAAAGTAGATATGCTCAGTTGTTATGATTATTGACTTAAAGGAGTTTTTTGTCTGTTGCACAGAATCATTCTCATATTGTCGAAAAAAATGCTTCATTTCTGCTGAAGAATGAAAACTCTCTTTATCAATGATGGCTATAATATCTTTTGCCTTCACAATGGTTTCCTCTCCAAAATGAATATACAATGCTCCACCTCACTGAATCTTTTTTATCGTTCCATTCTTCACATAAAAGGTAGATGCTCCTTTTAACGTTTGGTGATCAATACCATCTACGCTAGTTGTCGTGACAAATGTTTGTACTTTTCCTTGTATGGTATTTAACAAATGAGATTGGCGATGATCGTCTAGTTCAGATAAGACATCATCCAATAAAAGGATAGGATACTCTCCTACTTCAGAGTGGATCAGTTCAATTTCCGCTAGTTTGATGGAGAGAGCTGTTGTCCTCTGTTGCCCTTGTGATCCAAATGTTTGAACATCTCGATCATTCACAAAAAAAAGAAGGTCATCCCGTTGAGGACCAAATAATGTGACTCCACGGTCAATTTCTCTTTTCTTTACTTGATGGTATTTATTCTCGTATATATCCACCATTTTCGACAATTCTTGTTCTTCTGATACATCAACAGATGGTTTGTATTTAATTTTTAATATTTCCATATCATGTGATATTCCTTCATGAATGGGAATGGCCCATTTTTGCAATAAACGGAGGAATTCAAATCGTTTTGAAACGATTTTCACAGCCGATTGAATAAATTGATCTGTTAAAATATCCAACATAGCAGCATCTGTTTGTTTTTTCGTTTGTAATTGTTTCAAATAGTGATTGCGTTGTTGTAAAATTTTATTTAACTGGCCAACTTCATGTAGATAGACAGGTGATATTTGGCCAATCTCCATATCAATAAAACGACGCCTAACTTGAGGGCTCCCTTTGACTAAAAGGAGATCTTCAGGCGCAAACATCACAACATTCATATTCCCTACATATTGACTCAGTTTTTTTTGTTCAAGATGGTTATACTTTGCTTTTTTGCCTTTTTTTGAAATGATTAATTCCATTGGCAATGAACTATTACTTTTTTGAACCCTACCTTCTATTTTAGCATATTCTTGGTCCCAACGAATAAGATCTTTATCATTAGAAGTTCGATGTGACTTCGCCATCGCTAAAACATAGATAGATTCCATCACATTCGTTTTGCCATGTGCATTTTCGCCTAATATGAAACTGACTTTATTTTCGAACTGAATTTCTAGCTGTTCATAATTTCGATAATTTTTCAATTGCAATTGTTTAATAAACATCTATTTCATCCTTTTTATGGAAAGGGGGTAGTGCAAAACTTCATCCTAATCTTCAATCTACTTTATTTTGACAATAGTGTGTTATGAAGTGACATTGAATGAATAGGCTCCGCTCATACCGTCTTTATTAATCGTTCCCTATGAGGATATAAGTACTATGGCCATCAATCTCAATCTTATCACCTGAACGAAGTTTTCTTCCTCTTCTTTGGTCCTGCTCTCCATTGATGTGAATCTTATACTCACTTAAAAACCATTTGGCCATCCCACCTGATGAAATAACATTTACTACTTTTAGAAATTGGCCAAGTGTAATATACTCCGTCTGTATTTTGATTGTTTTCATAGTTATTCACTCTTTCATGGAATAATATCTAATAGTTTATTTTACTAAATATTTCTCTAGTATACAAAGAAAACTAAAACTCTTTTTAAAAATGGAGAATTTTATAGGAAAAGCCACCGACAACAATCGGCAGCTTTCGTACAAAAACCACTTGAGTACTCAAGCATTTTTAGCAATTATCCTATTTCATTTAACATAAGCTTTAAATTAGTAGGTTCTGACCGGTAAAATTAATTGAAGAATGGATTCATCGTTAATTGGCTGAATAATAAACGGTCTCATCGCTCCAGTAAAACTTATTTTAATTTCAGTTCCTTCTAATGCTTTCAGTGCATCCATCATATATTTAGCACTAAATGAAATTTTTAATTCTTCCCCTTCAATGGATTGGCTTTTTACTTCCTCTACCACTTTCCCTACTTCAGGAGTATTTGAAGATATTTCAACCATCTTACTATCAATTGCTGAGAGTTTAACCACATTATTTCGACCTTCTCTGGCGAGTAATGAAGCGCGGTCAATCGCATGTAAGAATTCTTTTGTTTGTAAAACAATCTCTGTCTTACTTTCATTTGGAATTAATCTCGATGTATCAGGATAATTTCCTTCTAATAATCTGGAAAAAAACAAAAGATGTTTAGCTTTGAATAATACTTGATTGTCTGTAATCACAATGTCGATCAGTTCATTATTGTCAACTAATATTTTGCTCAATTCAGTTAAACTTTTCCCTGGAATAACAACATTGTAACTAGCAGGTGTCTCAATTTCAATTTTAGCTTTTCTTAACGCCAATCGATGGCTGTCTGTTGCAATACAGTTTAATTCGTCATTTTCAACCTTCCAGTTGACACCTGTCAAGATTGGCCGTGTTTCTGAGGTGGACACTGCAAAGGATGTTTGACGAATCATAGCCTTAAGTAAATCAGTTGGTATTTTAAATACATTTTCCGCTTCAATTTGTGGTAAATGTGGATATTCCTCTGCATCAAGGCCAATTAAGTTAAATTCAGAACTTCCAGAACGTATAACTGTTTGTAAATGATTCTGTACTTCTATTTCAACATGATCAGACGGAAGCTTTCGAACCATTTCGCTGAAAAATTTAGCTTGTAGGACAATGGCTCCTGTTTGTTTAATGTTAACAATCTCTTTATCCCCATCATCTTTTGGAATAAAGGATTCAATTGACACGTCGGAATCACTGCCAGTTAAAGTAACGCCTTCTTCAGTGGTTACAATTTTAATTCCAGTTAAGATTGGAATGGTTGTTCTACTTGTGACAGCTTTCATAACATCCTGGACACTTTGGACTAAGTGATCTCGTTGGATTATAAACCTCATTTTTAATCCTCCGTTTTAGCTATATTTATATATATTTATTAATAAAAAAAGAGTAGTAATAGTAATAGGTCCTGTGATTATGTGGATAACTGAAGAAATCATATAGAATGACAGTCTGTCCACATGGGGACAAACTGTGTACAGGTTTGGTAAAGTTATGCACAGTTTTTTCTATAAACTTAAACTTTTAATTCCTCATGAATATCTTTTAACTCTCTTTGCAGCTGAGAATCTGATTGGAGCAATTTTGAGATTTTTTCATGGGCATGGATAACGGTAGTATGATCTCTTCCGCCAAATTCCTCACCAATTTTCGGCAATGAAAAATCAGTTAGTTCCCTTGATAGGTACATGGCAATTTGTCTTGGAAAAGCAACTGATTTAGTCCGTTTCTTTGCTTTGAAATCTTCTAATTTCACATTGTAATGTTCGCCAACAACTCGTTGAATTTCTGGAATCGTAATGACTTTTGGTTTTGAACTCGGAATAATATTTTTAAGTGCCTCTGCTGCAAGATCAGCGTTAATATCTTTGTTCACTAATGATGAATAGGCTACAACCCGAATGAGTGCACCTTCTAATTCACGTATATTAGAGTCGATTTGATTTGCAATATAAAGCATGACTTCGTTAGGAATATCGAGTCCATCTGCTTTCGCTTTTTTCCGCAAAATAGCAATTCTAGTTTCCAAGTCAGGTGGTGTGATATCGGTAATAAGTCCCCATTCAAAACGGGATCGTAAACGCTCCTCTAATGTGGGGATTTCTTTCGGTGGACGGTCACTAGAAATGACAATTTGCTTACTTTCTTCATGCAACGTATTGAAAGTATGGAAAAATTCTTCTTGGGTTGATTCTTTTCCGGCTAAAAATTGAATATCATCAATTAGAAGAACGTCAACACTGCGATATTTATTACGGAATGCCTCTGCCTTATTATCGCGAATGGAATTGATAAATTCATTTGTGAATTTTTCAGAAGATAGATAGACAACCTTTGCTGAAGGGTTATGGTGTAAAACATAATGGCCAATTGCGTGCATTAAGTGGGTTTTTCCAAGTCCAACTCCTCCATAAATAAATAACGGATTATAGGCTTTGGCAGGAGCTTCAGCTACGGCTAGAGATGCTGCATGGGCAAACCGGTTGCCGGATCCAATGACAAAGGTGTCAAAGGTATTTTTTTTGTTTAACATACTAACCGGAAATTCTGATTGACTATTCTCCTTTTTTATTTTTTTAGGAGAAGTCTGTAATCCTTCCTCGTTTTCGATTTGACTTTGCGGAATGATGAATTTAACACTAAATTCTTCACCAGTAATTTCATATAAAACACTGGAGATTAAAGGGGAATAGCGTTCTTCTAGCCAATCACGTGCAAATTCATTTGGAGCTGTTACAACTAATGAATCTCCTTGAAGGGAATGAGCTTTAGTAGATTTTAGCCATGTATCAAAGCTGGGCTTACTGACCTTCTTTTCAACATTAGCTAATATACTATTCCAAAGATCCGTAATATTTTCCAACATGTATCCCTCCTTTGCTGATGTTCGCATAAAAAACAATAGGTTATACGTGAAAGTACAACCTAAAATGTATAAATATACGAAACTGAGTTGTGGATAAATATATTATAAGGAAATAAAGAAGAATTCCGACAATATCCACGGTTTGTGGATAACCTTTATTAACTCAGGTGGATAAGTTATCCACACTTTATCCACAATTTGTGGATAAAAACAATTGTTAGAGTATTTATGAAGAGTGAAAACACAAATATAATATCAAATAATAGCAAGGTATGCAACGGTTTTTGGGACTTTATCCACAACCTCCACTTACTGTGATTAAAAAATGTCCACAGGTAGTGGTTATGTGAAAAACCTGTCAATAGATGTTGTGGATAATAAAGAATGCTGTCGAAAATATCCACAATCTAAAAATCCGGAAAGTGGATTATTTATGAAGAGCTGTTTTTAAAGATAGGAGAGTATGATGATTTGAACTGAGATACCTGTCGAGCTCCAGGTGACTGACTTGCTCTTTTCTTATTTTTGTTAACAAATTTAAATTTTATTTATTTTATCCGTGACAAAGAATCAAATTCACGGTAAAATTTGTAGGTTGAAAAAATATTATTATTTGGATATTCTTTTGAAGAGAGTTGACATTTTTAAAGTCATTTATATATAATTAGAATACTGTCTTTAGAAGCAATTCCTCAGGGAGGTGTCATATATGAAAAGAACGTATCAACCAAAAAAACGTAAACATAGCAAAGTTCATGGATTCCGTAGCCGTATGAGCAGTTCAAACGGACGCAATGTTCTAGCTCGTCGCCGTCGTAAAGGAAGAAAAGTATTATCTGCCTAGGCCACTGAAATATCAGTGGTCTTTTTTCTCATTAGGTGAACTCTGTGATCAGTGTGATGAAGGCATTGTCTTGAATCCACGTGGATTCAAGACATATAGAACATCAATTTATTTATGGGACAAAGCATTCTTTGAATGAAAGTAAGTGAAGGTGTATCTAAGATGAGAAAAGAATATCGAATTAAAAAAAATAAAGAATTCCAAGAAGCTTTTAAAAAAGGAAAATCGGTTGCAAATAGACAATTTGTTGTCTATACGCTAAAAAAACCAGACCAAAAGCATTTTCGGATTGGTCTGTCCGTAAGCAAAAAAGTTGGAAATGCAGTGACTCGAAATCAAATAAAAAGATACGTTCGTCAGGTGTTTCATGAATTGGATGGACAATTACATAATGATGTAGATTACGTCATCATTGCTCGGAAACCAACAGCCACAATGGATTTCTTTGAAATTCAACAAAGTCTTTCACACGTATTGCGCCTTGCACATGTATTAAAGAAGTTTAAATATGGCCAGGGAAAACAGTTGCCAGCTAAAACTCAGGGTGAGAAATCCCCTTAATTTTTTCATTTTAAAAGCGTTTACTATAAAAAGATGGTAGAATAAATTTTGAATAAACTTTATTCTTTAAGTGAAAAACAAACGAGAAAATGCTTGAAAACAATGCTTTAAGGAGGAAAATACGGTTGAAAAAGCGAATATCTCTAATAATCGGACTCATTCTCGTCACAACTCTATTAGCGGGTTGTATGGAAACAAATTTACCGATTACTTCTGAAAGTGAAGGCTTTTGGAATCAGTATATTGTATATCCGCTTTCATTATTTATTGTGAAAGTTGCTGAAATTGTAGGTGGAAGTTTTGGTTTATCGATCATTATCGTTACGATTCTTTTACGCTTGCTCATTTTGCCACTAATGATTAAACAAACCAAGAGTTCAAAGGCGATGCAAGCCATGCAGCCTGAGATGAAGGCGTTAAAAGAAAAATATAGTTCTAAAGATCAGAAGACACAACAAAAGTTACAACAAGAAACAATGGAATTATTCCAAACGTATGGTGTCAATCCACTAGCGGGTTGTTTACCACTTATTATTCAAATGCCAATTTTAATTGGTATTTATCATGCAATCATGAGGACACCTGCATTACAGGAACATGCCAATTTCCTTTGGTTTGACCTTGCAGCGCCAGATCCGTACTATTTATTACCGGTCATTGCAGGTATTACTACTTTTATTCAGCAAAAAATTACAATGGTTGGGATGGAAAATAATCCACAAATGGCCATGATGCTTTGGCTAATGCCAATTATGATCATTGTTTTTGCAATTAATTTCCCGGCAGCCCTTGCTTTATACTGGGTAGTAGGTAACTTATTCATGATTATACAAACCTATTTTATTAAAGGTCCAGATTTAAAAGCAGCTGCAGCCGGAAAAGCGGGAGGAGCCAAAAAGTGAAACAGATTACTGCTACGGGACAAACTGTCAAAGAAGCAGTTGAATCAGCACTAGCTCAATTACAAACAACAGAGGATCGAACAAACATCTCGATTATTGATGAAGGTAAAAGAGGTATTTTTGGTATTTTTGGATCTCGACCTGCTGTTGTGGAAGTATCGGTTAAAATCGATCCCATCGAAGAAGCAAAAAAGTTTTTAATGGATGTATGTGAAAAGATGGGTACTCCAATTACGATAGATGTTGTGAAAAACGGGAAGCAAGTTAAATTTACATTAGCTGGGGAAAAGATAGCGCTACTCATTGGAAAAAGAGGACAAACGTTAAACTCCTTACAATATTTGAATCAACTTGTTATCAATCGTTTTTCCGAACATTACTTAAATGTCATTCTAGATGCTGAGGGTTACAGGGAAAGAAGAAATGAAACATTAATCCATTTAGCTGAACGGTTGGCACAAAAGGCGGTTCGAACAGGTAAAGTAGTTGCATTGGAACCAATGCCTTCATATGAGCGTAAAATTATTCATACTGCTTTAGTGGGAAATAAAAGAATTAAGACGTATTCGAGCGGGGAAGATCCGCATCGTCATATTGTTATAGCACCTAATCAATAATCGTATTTTCCTAAAACCCCTGATTCTATATGAATCAGGGGTTTTACTGTCCAAAATATCGGATAAAATTATTTTATTCTTATACTAAAATAGAGAATGATCATATATTTTTAAAGTTTTCTTTTTATCATTGAGTAGAGGTTTATTGTTATTCACATGTGGATAAGTTAAAATGAAATAATGGGAATAAGAGGTTGTGGATAAGCGCAAGAGAGTATTTTCTTTTTAATAGTCTTTATTAACGATGATTGTTGAACAAAGTCTTTTAATAAAATTGTAAGGGTAGGCTCATATAGAAACATAGATAGATCAATGTTGAAAATTATAAAATGGTCTAGCTCCAGGTATCATAGGCTCTTTAGTCTACAGCTGATAAGCGGAATCATTAAGTTTTTTCTATGAAAGAGGTGGAAAGAGTGGAATTTGAAACGATTGCGGCTATTTCAACTCCAATGGGAGAAGGAGCTATAGCGATTGTTCGTTTAAGTGGGGATGAAGCCTTTCAAATTGCAGAAAAGCTTTTCCGAAGCGTGAGTGGGAAGCAGATTAGTCAGGAACCATCCCATACGATTCATTATGGGCATATTATTGATCCAGAAACAGAGGCAGTAGTTGAGGAAGTTATGATTTCAATTATGAAAGGTCCGAAGACTTTTACAAAAGAGGACGTTGTTGAGATCAATTGTCATGGTGGATTAGTATCGGTTAATCGAGTGTTACAACTTTGTTTAAGATATGGGGGACGGCTAGCTGAACCCGGTGAATTTACGAAAAGGGCCTTTTTGAATGGACGAATTGATCTATCACAGGCTGAAGCAGTAATGGATTTAATTCGAGCTAAGACGGATCGAGCGATGAATGTTGCTTTAGGTCAAATGGAAGGGAGATTGTCTAAACTGATTCAAAAGCTTCGTCAAGAATTACTAGAGACGTTAGCGCAAATTGAAGTGAATATAGACTATCCCGAATATGATGACGTTGAGGAAATGACTCATAGGATGTTGAAGGAGAAGGCAACCTATGTGAGGAGAGAAATTGAGCATCTTTTACAAACATCTCAGCAAGGGAAAATTTTGCGTGAAGGGCTATCAACTGTTATTGTAGGACGTCCAAATGTCGGGAAATCATCTCTTTTAAATAGTCTTGTCCAAGAGAATAAGGCAATTGTGACGGATATTCCAGGAACGACTCGAGATGTGATCGAAGAGTATGTCAATGTTCGAGGGGTTCCATTGAGGTTATTGGATACAGCTGGAATTCGAGAAACAGAGGATATTGTTGAAAAAATTGGTGTCGAACGGTCTCGTCAAGTGTTAAAAGAGGCTGATCTCTTGTTACTAGTTTTGAATTATTCGGATGAGTTAACAAAGGAAGATGAAAATCTTTTTGATGTGGTTAAGGGAATGGATGTTATTGTCATCGTCAATAAAACAGACCTTCCACAAAAAATTGATATGGAGCGGATTAGAGAGTTAGCTCAAGATCATAAGTTGATTACGACCTCCCTCATTGATGAAAAGGGAGTCGAAGAATTAGAGGGAGCTATTGCTGATCTTTTCTTTACGGGATCGATTGAATCTGGAGATATGACCTATGTATCGAATAGTCGTCATATTGCTTTATTAGACCAAGCATTACAGGCGATAAAAGACGTAAATGATGGAATTGAAGTGGGTACCCCAATTGATATTATTCAAATTGATTTAACAAGAACATGGGAGTTACTAGGAGAGATTATTGGTGAAAGCGTACAAGACAGCCTAATCAATCAACTCTTTTCGCAGTTCTGTTTAGGGAAATAAGAAAAGCACAAGCAGGCTTGGCTTAAGACCTTTAGCAGATCGCCGCTAGAGCTTGACAATAAGAAAAGGCCGGCTAAAAGTGCAACATCCTGTGTAAGTAAAGTGATTTTTTAGAAATATAGGAGGCAATACCATGCAATATGAAGCAGGTAATTTTGATGTCATTGTCATTGGTGCCGGACATGCAGGTTGTGAGGCTGGATTAGCAGCAGCTCGCCTTGGTGCCAAAACATTAATGATAACAATTAATTTAGATATGGTCGCTTTTATGCCATGTAACCCATCTGTGGGAGGACCAGCAAAAGGAATCGTCGTTAGAGAAATTGATGCCCTTGGTGGAGAAATGGGCAAAAATATCGATAAAACGTATATTCAAATGCGCATGCTGAATACAGGAAAAGGTCCAGCTGTTCGTGCCTTACGTGCACAAGCTGATAAGGTTTCCTATCAGTATGAAATGAAAAAGACCCTCGAAGATGAAGAAAACCTAACCTTAGTACAAGGGATGGTTGAGAGATTAATCGTTGAAGATGGTGTCTGTCAAGGTATTATTACAAAAACAGGTGCGATTTATCATGCAACAACCGTCGTCATCACAACTGGAACCTATCTTCGTGGTGAAGTCATCCTCGGGGAATTAAAATATTCAAGTGGCCCTAATAATCAACAGCCTGCTATAAAGCTCTCAGAGCATTTAGAGGAGCTTGGTTTTGATTTAGTTCGTTTTAAAACGGGTACGCCGCCACGAATTAACAGTAATACAATTGATTATAGTAAAACAGAAATTCAGCCAGGAGATGATGCTCCTCGTGCCTTTTCATATGAAACGACAAAATTTATTACAGATCAACTACCATGTTGGCTTACTTACACAAATGGGAATACACATCAACTAATTGATGACAACCTGCACCGTTCACCCATGTTTTCCGGTATGGTTAAAGGGACAGGAGCTCGCTATTGTCCTTCCATCGAAGATAAAGTCGTTCGTTTCAATGATAAGCCAAGACATCAAATTTTCCTTGAACCAGAAGGTAGAAATACACAGGAAGTGTATGTTCAAGGTCTCTCAACTAGTTTACCTGAAGATGTGCAGCACAATATATTAAAAACGATACCTGGATTAGAAAATGCACAAATGATGCGACCTGGGTATGCGATTGAATATGATGCAGTCGAACCATCTCAATTATGGCCAACATTAGAAACGAAAAAAATCAAAAATCTTTATACGGCGGGACAAATTAACGGGACATCTGGCTATGAAGAAGCAGCAGGACAAGGCCTGATGGCAGGCATTAATGCCGGATTAAAGGCGATTGGAAAAGAAGAACTTATTTTGAGCCGTTCCGATGCTTATATCGGTGTATTGATTGATGATCTTGTTACAAAAGGAACAAATGAGCCATATCGTTTACTGACATCTAGAGCGGAATACCGATTGCTCCTTCGCCATGATAATGCTGACTTACGTCTTACGGAAATAGGCTATAGAATAGGGCTTATTTCTCCAGAACGTTATGAACGCTTTACAAAAAAGAAACAGGAAATTGAAGAGGAGAAGAGCCGTCTTCATAACCTAAGACTTAAACCGAATCAAGAAGTTCAAGAGTTGATTAAAAGTGTAGGTGGCAGCGAGCTTAAAGATGGCATAAGAGCCTCGGATTTATTAAAACGTCCAGAAATGACTTATGAACATATTGAAACTTTAGTGAAAAATGAAATAGAGCTTGATTATGAAATAAAAGAACAAGTAGAAATTCAAATTAAGTACGAAGGCTATATTGAAAAATCACTTCAGCAAGTGGATCGTCTAAAGAAAATGGAAAATAAGAAGATACCAGAGAATATTGATTATGATGCGATTAATGGGCTTGCTACAGAAGCCAGACAAAAACTAAAAAAAATACATCCATTATCTCTTGCGCAAGCTTCAAGGATTTCAGGAGTCAATCCTGCTGATATTTCGATCTTACTTGTTTATTTAGAACAGGGCAAAATTGCAAAAGTATCGAATGAGTAATTTAAGTAAGAGTTAAGAAAGGATTTGCCGATGAATACGGAACAATTTATCAGCTTGCTTGCGGAGAAAGGGATTTCCCTTACTTCGCAGCAAATCAAACAATATGAAACCTATTATGAAACGCTCGTTGAGTGGAATGAAAAAATGAATTTAACAGCCATTACTGAAAAACAAGAGGTTTATTTAAAGCATTTTTTTGATTCCATTACAGCTGGATTTTACTTTAACTTTGATCAACCGTTGCATGTTTGCGATGTGGGTGCGGGAGCGGGATTTCCAAGTATCCCCATTAAAATAGCATTTCCAAAGATACATGTTACAATCGTTGATTCGCTTAATAAAAGAATTCACTTTCTAGAGCATCTAGCCGATCAACTTCAACTTGACCATGTTCGTTTTATCCATGACCGTGCAGAAACATTTGGTCAACTGAAAGAACACCGCGAAGCTTATGATATTGTGACTGCCAGAGCTGTAGCCAGAATGTCTGTATTAAGTGAACTATGTCTGCCTCTTGTGAAAATAGGGGGTACCTTTATTGCAATGAAGGGTGCTAGTGGAAAGGAAGAAGTGGATGCTAGCACAAAGGCCATTGCTTTATTTGGTGGGGTAGTAAAAGAATCCTTTGCCTTTTCTCTTCCCTTTGAAGAAAGTGAAAGGAATATTTATTTCATTCAAAAACAAAAGTCAACTCCAAAGAAATATCCTCGAAAACCAGGAACACCTAATCGCAGTCCTATTGAGTAGAGTTACTTTTTCCTTGAAAATATGGCATAATTCTTTATAAAAGAATTGATTGCGGTTATGAAATTGGAGTAATTCGTAGACCTATTTTATAGATTAAACGATGAAGAGACCAATATTCCATTTTTTTCTGGAAGGAATTGTCGTTTTTTTAGAGAATATGTAATAGGGAGTTTCGTAAAGGTGGTGCAGGGTGGTGAAGCATTCTTTTTCACGCTTTTTTGGCCTCGGCGAAAAGGGAGAACAGATGGAAATAGACAAATCAGTGGAATCTACTGATCTTGAAGAAGTAGTAGAAGTGGAAAATGAGGAAATAAAAAAAATACCTATTAATCAAATTGTACCTAATCGCTTTCAACCGAGAACGGTATTTGATGATGAGAAAATTGAGGAATTATCTCGTACGATTCATACTCATGGGATTATTCAACCGATTGTAGTAAGGGAATTTGAATACGATAGATTTGAAATTATTGCTGGTGAGCGAAGATGGCGAGCGATGAAAAAGCTCGGTTGGGATACGGCACCTGCTATTATTAAAAATTTTAATGATACAGAAACGGCTTCTGTTGCCTTAATTGAGAACCTTCAAAGGGAAGAGCTTTCACCAATAGAAGAAGCCATTGCTTATGGAAAGTTACTTGAACTTCATGAGTTAACACAGGAAGCATTGGCTCAGCGACTTGGAAAAGGACAATCAACGGTTGCAAATAAATTGAGATTACTTAAGCTTCCACAAGAAGTACAGGATGCTTTATTAAATAAAACGATCACTGAACGCCATGCACGTTCACTTATTCCGCTAAAAGATTCAGAAAAACAAGTAATATTGCTAATGGAAATCATTGAAAAAGGCTTGAATGTTAAACAAACGGAAGATCGTGTTGGCAAATTACTTGAACAGACACGAGAAAAACCAAAACCGAAAAGAAAAGCATTTAGTAAGGATATGAGAATTGCTGTCAATACGATTCGCCAATCTTTATCAATGGTTTCAGATAATGGGATTAACCTTGATGCGCAAGAGGAAGAGTTTGATGAGTATTACCAATTCACGATTAAAATTCCAAAAAAAAATAATAGAGAAAGCTAAATGCTTGTAGACTTATCTCTTTGCTATTACAATACTTTATATTTTTCTATCATAATAAAGAGAAACTAAACATTACGCTTTAGTTTCTCTATTTTTAATATTCTGATACTTATTAAGCATTTGGATACTTATTTTAGAGAGCCTCCTAGTTGTATCTTTTAAGAAAAACTCTATTATCCTCTTATATTCATGATAAAATAGATTACATGCTTGGTAGTTTATGTATTTAATAATAGGCTTCGTTAAACCATGATGTTGAAGCTATAAAACTGATAAAAAAACAAAAGTATGATTTCCATGGAAATAAAGGTAGGTGACAACGTGGGAAAAGTGATTTCAATAGCAAACCAAAAAGGAGGAGTCGGAAAGACGACTACTTCTGTTAATTTAGGGGCGTGCTTAGCTTATCTAGGAAAAAAGGTTTTATTAGTAGATGTTGATCCACAGGGGAATACGACAAGTGGTATCGGAATTGAGAAAGCGGATGTTGATCAATGTATATATGATGTATTAGTTGAGGATGTTGAAGCAAGCCAAGTCATAAGGCCGACAGTTGTTGAAAACCTCTATTCCATCCCTGCTACTATTCAACTTGCAGGAGCAGAAATTGAATTGGTTCCGACAATTTCTAGGGAAGTCCGTTTAAAAAGGGCATTGGAAAAGATCATAGATGAATATGATTATATTTTAATTGATTGTCCCCCTTCTCTTGGGTTGTTAACTCTTAATGCATTAACGGCTTCAGACTCCGTCCTCATTCCTGTTCAATGTGAGTATTATGCATTAGAAGGACTCAGTCAGCTTTTAAATACAGTCCGTCTTGTCCAAAAACATTTAAACAATGATTTAAAAGTAGAAGGTGTATTATTGACTATGCTTGATGCAAGAACCAATCTTGGCATTCAAGTCATTGAAGAAGTAAAGAAATATTTTCAAGATAAAGTATATACAACCATTATTCCTAGAAATGTTCGTCTAAGTGAGGCTCCCAGTCATGGTGAACCGATTATCATCTATGATCCTAAGTCTCGTGGTGCTGAAGTGTATTTAGATTTGGCAAAGGAAGTGGTTCGGAATGGCTAAAGGTCTTGGAAAGGGACTAGATGCTTTTTTCTCAAATGCTGAGGTTGACCAGGAAGAAGTGATTAAGGAAATCAGTATTAAGACATGTAGACCCAATCCTTATCAACCTCGAAAAGTCTTTGATATAGAAGCAATTGAAGAGTTAAAACAATCTATACTAGAGCATGGGATCTTACAACCTCTTATTGTAAGAAAAGCGATTAAAGGGTATGAAATTGTTGTTGGTGAAAGACGTTTCCGGGCAGCCAAAGCAGCGGGACTTGAAAAAGTACCAGTGGTGATTCGAGAAATGACAGAACAGCAAATGATGGAGCTAGCTGTATTAGAAAACTTACAACGTGAGGATTTAACGCCTATTGAAGAGGCTGCTGCTTATCAATTGCTCATGGAAAAATTAAAAGTCACCCAAGAGGAATTAGCTAAACGTCTTGGGAAAAGTAGACCACATATTGCAAATCATGTTCGTTTGTTGACACTTCCAACTAAAATTCAAGAGTTAATTTCCGAAGGGGAAATCTCAATGGGACATGGTCGTGCAATACTTGGACTCCAAAATAAGGAATCAATTCCTGTTGTCGTTGAGAAAATACTGAAGGAAGGATTAAATGTTCGCCAACTTGAACAATTGGTCCAACAATTAAATGAGAATGTTTCACGTGAAACAAAAAAGCCAATAAAAGAGAAAGATGTCTTTATAAAAGAACAAGAGTCAACCCTTCGTGAAAGATTCGGAACGACTGTTCATATAAAGCAAACAAAGAATAAAGGGAAAATTGAAATTGAGTTCTTTTCAAAAGATGACTTAGATCGTATTTTAGAAATGCTGGAAACAAAACAAGGATACTAAACCATCATTCCAATGGATGGTTTTTTTTTTATGTTTTAGCGAGAACAGCCGTGTTTTTCTTATGAAAGGAGAAAATAATATGTTTTTGTTAGGGGCAATTGTGAATGGCGTGCTTATTATTGTAGGGTCTTTGATAGGTAGACTTTTTAATCGAATTCCAGAAAAAATGAGAAGTACAGTCATGTATGCGATTGGGATGGCTGTCATTGTTTTAGGAATTCAAATGGGATTGAAAAGTGAAAACTTTTTGATCGTTATTATCAGTCTTGTGTTTGGATCTATGATCGGTGAATACTTAGAATTGGAAGATAAACTAAATAATCTGGGATTGTGGCTGGAACATAAAATAGGTTCTAAAGCAAAAGGAAGTATTTCACAAGGTTTTGTCACAGCAACGTTAATCTTTGCTATTGGTGCAATGTCTATCCTTGGTGCAATGGATAGTGGAATTCGTGGTGATCACCAAGTGCTTTATACGAAAGGGATTCTTGATGGATTTACTGCTTTTATTTTAACAACTACCCTAGGGATGGGTGTCATTTTCTCTGCTATACCCGTATTTTTATACGAAGGTCTTATTGCACTATTCGCTACACAAATTGATCGCATTGTCCCCACTGTTTTAATGGATCAATTTATTATGGAGATGACCGCTGTAGGCGGGGTTATGATCATGACTATTGGTTTCAATGTAATAGGATTGACAAAGATTAGGGTAGCTAATCTTTTACCAGGTCTTGTGGTAGTCGCTTTGGTGGTTATGATCCTTTATTTTTATCAGCTTTATTTGTAGATAAATTTATTAGAGCGCCGCTTTCAAAATAGAAGGAGAAAGCGGCATAAGGCTAATTTGTCTGTTCCTGATCTTGATCCAGTGTCCACTGCAATTTGGGAAAGGAGTGTTTTAATTCATATAACTTACTTGCATTGTAGATTCCGTCTGCAATGGTTTTTGCGATTTGCATGACTAGATGTAATCTTGTATTTTGAAGTACAAAGTATTCCATAAATCCACTTACATTTACAATACCTGTAATATGAATATCCCCAACATCTGGAAGTTCCTTATTAACGCCAGATCCTGGCTTAACAGGCCCACTGCCTATTTGGATGATTCCGACACTTTTTAAACGTCCTAAGCAGGCATCGATTCCTATAATAAATGGATTGATATGATTTGTTTTGATTTCGTTTAATTTCTCAGCTAGATTTAAGGCATGGATGGGGTTTTCTAATGATCCATATACATGAAAGGGATAGGGTGTCTTTTCTTTAAGTAAGGTTCCAATTAATGGTCCTAATGAATCACCTGTTGATCGATCAGTTCCAATACAAACGAATATGATGGGTCTGCGGCTTAATGCAGTAGGTATTAAGGAAAATAATTCCTCTGCTACTCTGTTTGCGGAGTCATGCTCATCGTGAATAATTCTTACTTCATCATTCATTATCTTTTTAAATAAATTAGATTTATAGTTCAAGATACACTCTCCCCCTAATTTAATAGCTGGAAATAAATCGAAAACTTTTCGTGCCTTGCACAAGATGCGCTGACATCAACGTTGATCACAGGAATTGGGTTTTCAGTCGACGATTTTTCCATAAGACGCCTACGCTTTTCTATTAGTATACGACCTTTTTTGGATATCTATACATACACTGCTATACTTAATTTTAAAAGAAAAAGTAGGATAGGTTGTTTTTTGTTAAAAGTTAATAGTAGGGATGGCATTTTAGTCTTCAAAGAGAATGAAGGAATTGATAAAATAGACTTAATTTAATTGAAATCAAGGTTATTATGTATGTGATAACTGAATAGGAGGATTTCATTGTGGAAGAAAAGGACTTTGGGTTAAACGATGTTGTAGAAATGAAAAAGGCTCATCCATGTGGAGCAAATCGTTGGAAAATCATTCGATTAGGTATGGATATTCGCATAAAGTGTGAAGGTTGCTCACATAGTGTATTAATTCCAAGAAAAGAGTTTACTCGGAAAATGAAAAAAATGCTCGTTAAACATGAAGAATAAGCAACATCATCCTTTACTTACACAACCTGTGCTGATGTCAAACCGTTTGTGTCGTACAGGATGTGGTTGCAACGGGACGTTTCATTTTTAACCGGTCACTTTTAGGATTGTCTAGCTCCAGTAGCTGATCGAGTGCTTGCGCTTTTCTTATTAAATATCTATAATTGTTGGAGGTCTTTATTCGTTTGTATTGGTGGAATGACATAATTTCATTTGAAATATAAGATTAATTATTTGAGTTCATATACTTGAGGAGTGACGAGGATGGCTTTAACAGCTGGAATAGTGGGTTTACCGAATGTTGGGAAATCTACTTTGTTTAATGCAATTACACAAGCAGGTGCAGAGTCTGCTAATTATCCATTTTGTACAATTGACCCCAATGTTGGAATTGTTGAAGTACCAGATGAACGGTTAAACAAATTAACTGAACTTGTTCAACCGAAAAAAACAGTACCAACTACATTTGAATTTACTGATATTGCTGGGATTGTGAAAGGAGCAAGTAAAGGTGAAGGGTTGGGAAATAAATTCCTTTCACATATTCGTGAAGTAGATGCCATTTGTCAAGTTGTTCGTTGTTTTGCAGATGATAATATTACACATGTTTCTGGACAGGTTGATCCAATTGATGATATTGAAACGATTAATCTGGAATTAATTTTAGCTGACCTTGAATCAGTCGAAAAACGAATTGGTCGTGTTGAAAAACTCTCAAAACAGAAAGATAAAGATGCATTAGTTGAATTTGAAGTGCTTAAAAAATTAAGAGAGGCTTTTGAAGCAGAAAAGCCGGCAAGAACTGTTGAATTTACAGAAGAGCAACTAAAGACCGCTAAAGGGCTTCATCTCCTTACCATTAAACCAGTATTATATGTAGCAAATGTGGGAGAAGATGATGTTGCAAATCCTTCAGAGAATGAATATGTTCAAAGGGTCAAAGAGTTCGCTTCGCAGGACCAGGCAGAAGTGATCGTTATCTGTGCCAAAATTGAAGAAGAAATCGCAGAGCTCGAAGGGGAAGAAAAGGAAATGTTCCTTTCTGAACTAGGAATTGCAGAGTCTGGCCTTGATCAGTTAATTAGAGCTGCTTATAGTTTACTTGGACTAGCTACTTATTTTACTGCCGGTGTTCAAGAAGTTCGCGCATGGACATTCCGCAACGGTATGAAAGCACCACAATGTGCGGGAGTAATCCACTCGGACTTTGAAAAAGGCTTTATTCGTGCTGAAACGGTTTCATATGAAGACCTTTTAGCAGCAGGGAACATGGTGGCGGCTAAAGAGGCTGGAAAAGTTCGTCTTGAAGGAAAAGAATATATTGTAAAAGACGGAGACGTTATGCATTTCCGTTTTAACGTATAATAGACACTCCTACCCCTCTGATATCGAATGGTCAGAGGGGGTTTTTAAAATGACAACACAATTGTTAGAAAAGGGAAACTACTTTTACTAGTATTCAACGTTGCTATTCCTTTATTATTATGATATAATTCACTCTTGTGAGTAATTAATAATTGCTCCTTGCCCCATTGTGGGCCGTTTAGACCAAAAGGAGGTGAACGTGATGAGAAAGTACGAAGTAATGTACATCATCCGCCCAAATATTGAAGACGAAGCTAAAAAAGCTCTTGTTGAGCGTTTTAATGGGATCTTAACAGATAATGGTGCGGAAATAGTCGATTCAAAAGACTGGGGTAAACGTCGTCTTGCATACGAAATCAATGATTTCCGTGATGGTTACTACCAACTAATGCATGTTAACGCTGGACCAGTTGCGGTTGAAGAATTTAACCGTTTAGCTAAAATCAGCGAAGATATCATTCGCTATATTGTTGTTAAAGACGAAAAATAAGACTGATATAAATGATTTTCGATTCACTTGTTTCATGTGAAATAAGTATTTGGAGGAAGGAGTTGATTCTGATGATGAATCGTGTTGTTTTAGTTGGTCGTTTAACGAAAGATCCTGAGCTACGTTATACGCCAAATGGGGTTGCAGTAGCTTCTTTTACCTTAGCTGTGAACCGTAGCTTTACCAATCAACAGGGTGAGCGTGAGACGGACTTTATTAATTGCGTTGTTTGGCGTCGTCCGGCAGAAAACGTAGCAAACTTCTTGAAAAAGGGTAGCCTTGCTGGTGTTGATGGTCGAATTCAAACACGTAATTATGAAGGACAAGATGGCAAACGCGTTTATGTCACTGAGGTGCTAGCGGAAAGTGTACAATTCCTTGAACCGAAAGGAAGTTCCGGTGGAGGAAGAGGAGATTATGCTAACTCTAATTCTGGTGGTGGTCCACAGGATTCTCCATATAGTAACAACAATCAGAATCAACAACGCCAACCTAATGATCGAAATAAACAAGGTTATACTCGTTTAGATGAAGATCCATTCGCACAAGATGGTAAAATTGACATTTCTGACGATGATCTTCCATTCTAATAAAGTAGCGACTTGAACGTAATGTAAAACATATTTGTAAAGGAGTGACGCATAATGGCAATGGGTGGACGCAGAGGCGGTCGTGCAAAACGTCGTAAAGTTTGCTACTTTACTGCAAACGGAATTACACATATCGACTATAAAGACACAGACCTTCTAAAAAAATTCGTTTCTGAACGTGGTAAAATTTTACCTCGTCGTGTTACAGGAACAAGCGCTAAATACCAACGTAAATTAACATCTGCAATTAAACGTTCTCGTACGATGGCATTACTTCCATACGTAACTGGAGAATAATAAAAGCGGAAGCGCCTCGTTCACTCCCAACAAGCATAAGATGAGCCAGCAAGAAGATTGTTCTTTAACCTTCTTGCTGGATTAGCTTATGACCTCGAGGGGGTAGGCACTGTAGCTAGACATAAAGAAAAGGACATCATTTCTGGTGTCCTTTTTTATTTGAGCTTATCTTATAGTAAAAGGTTCCTCCCATCCTTACTAATTAGTCTTCTTAGGCATTGGCTTTAATCGTTTCTCTTTTGTACTCAGTGTAAGTTGGTTGAAGATCGATATAATTGTCTGTAGAATAGACTAATAAGGATGACCTAAGTTAGGAGTGTAAAATTGAAAAATGTACATAAGCTGACAGAAGGAGCTATTTTATTAACCGTCTTTACTGTCATATTACTGATTACCATTTATGTGCCTATTCTTGGTGCTGTGATAAATTTATTTTTATCTCTTCCCTTTATTTTTTTCTCGGCAAAAAATAATCGTAAAGAGTCATTCGTTTTTTTAGTGGCTTCCCTTTTACTCTCGCTTATTGTTGGTACTTTCTTGGCCATTCCATTAACGCTTGCTTATGGTTTGACAGGACTTGTAATAGGTGACTTTATTCGCCATAAAAGAGGAAAAGGAGCAGGATTTATCGCTGGCTCTATCACTTTTCTCCTTAACTTAGTTGTTCAATATGCGGTTGCCGTGGCCTTTTTTAAAGTGGATTTTATTAAACAAAGCATGGAGTTATTTAAACAATCGATTGAGCAATCAAAAGATCTATTAAGCGTTCTAGGTCAGGAACCAAATGCTGCTTTGTTCGATCAATTTAACTCAGCTATAGACACACTTCAATCGTTAACACCTAGTTTGTTTGTGATGGCTGCCTGTGTTGCTGTATTTGTTATTCAGTTAGTATCCTTTCCTATTGTAAAAAGATTTGGAATAAAAGTGGAAGATTCGAAGCCATTTAGAGAGCTAGCACTACCGAGAAATTTATTGTTTTACTTTTTAATTGCTTTGCTATTATCCCTGATCCTCCAACCTGAAATTGGAAGTTACCTCTATTTGGCTTTAACAAATATCATGTTTATAATACAATTGGTTGTGTTAGTGCAGGGATTGTCTTTTATTTGGTATATTAGCCATTTAAAGGGGTGGCCAAGAGCTGTCCCTATTATAGTGACAGTGTTATTATTCATCATGCCAATATTACTTTATATTGTTTGGATTTTAGGTATAATTGATTTAGGATTTGATTTACGAAAAAGGATAAAAAAATAACTACACACTACTGTTCAGGAGCTGAAAGTATGCCTTCATATTTAAAAAAACAGTCCATGAGCTATCTTTTATATGGATTAATGGGTGTAACAGTGGTGATTCTAGGGCTGGTTGCCTACTATAATTTAATATTAAGTATTGTTGGGTTTATTCTATCAGGTCTCTTCTTTTTACTCATTTTGCTATTGGATCAGCGGCAAAGAAACGAAATGGAAGAGTATATTGCAACTCTATCTTATCGGGTAAAAAAAGTTGGAGAAGAAGCACTGATGGAGATGCCAATTGGTATTGTGCTAATTAATGATGATTATTATATTGAATGGGCGAACCCCTTTATTTCATCCTGTTTTTCTGAAGATACGTTAATTGGAAGGTCGTTGTATGATGTGGCTGAGTCTGTGGTTCCTTTAATTAAGCAAGAAGTAGAGACAGAAATTGTTACTCTACATGAACGAAGGTTTCGTGTGATACATAAGCGGGCTGAGAAGCTTCTTTATTTTCTAGATGTAACGGAACAGGCTGAGATTGAGAAGCTTTATGAGGAAGAACGAACGGTTATCGCTGTTATTTTTCTAGATAATTATGATGATGTGACACAAGGAATGGATGATCCAACGAGAAGTGCTTTAAATAATTCGGTTACTTCCATCTTGAATAAGTGGGCACAAGAAAGTGGCGCGTTTTTAAAACGAGTGTCCTCTGATCGTTATATCGCTGTTTTTAATGAATCGATTCTACAGGATCTTGAAAAAGGAAAGTTCACGATTTTAGATGATGTCAGGGAGTCAACAGCTAAGCAGAATGTTCCTCTCACATTAAGTATTGGTGTCGGGACAGGTGTTTCATCATTGCCAGAACTTGGTGCACTTGCTCAATCCAGCTTGGATCTTGCTTTAGGAAGAGGAGGCGACCAAGTAGCCATTAAACAATCAAATGGTAAGGTCAAATTCTTTGGCGGTAAAACAAATCCAGTTGAAAAAAGGACTAGGGTTCGGGCACGAGTGATTTCTCACGCTCTGAAGGAATTGGTTGTTGAAAGTAAAAAGGTCATTATTATGGGTCATAAAAGTCCAGATATGGATGCCATTGGGGCTTCTATTGGAATTTTAAAAATAGCACAAATGAACCAACGTGAGGGTTACATTGTCGTTAACTTTGAAGATATTGATACTAGTGTTAAACGATTAATGGAGGAAGCAAGAAAGAATGAGGCCTTGTTTTCTCGGTTTATTTCTTCAGAGCAAGCAATGGAACTAGCAACGGAAGGTACTTTACTTGTTGTCGTTGATACACATAAACCTTCGATGGTCATAGAGGAAAGATTGTTATCGAAAATTGATCATGTTGTGGTCATTGACCATCATCGACGCGGGGAAGATTTTATTAGTCACCCTTTGCTTGTTTATATGGAACCTTATGCTTCCTCTACAGCTGAGCTTGTGACTGAACTACTTGAATATCAGCCAAAACACGGTAAACTTGAAATGTTAGAGGCAACAGCCCTCTTGGCAGGGATTATTGTAGATACAAAGAGTTTTACGCTAAGAACAGGTGCCAGGACCTTTGATGCAGCTTCCTATTTAAGAGCACATGGTGCTGATACAGTACTTGTTCAAAAGTTTTTAAAAGAAGATGTAAAGATGTATGTAAGAAGAGGAAAACTGATTGAAACAGTTATCTTCTATCATGATGGTATTGCTATTGCAAAGGGGAATGATGATGAGCTATACGATCAAGTATTGCTTGCTCAAACAGCGGATACTCTGTTAACAATGGACGGAGTGAAGGCTTCCTTTGTAATCTCAAAACGTTCAGAAAATATCATTGGAATTAGTGCTCGTTCCTTAGGTGAAGTCAATGTGCAAATCATTATGGAGGCACTTAATGGGGGCGGTCATTTAACAAATGCTGCAACACAATTAACTGAAGTCTCGATCGAAGAGGCAGAGCAAAGGCTGAAGATAGCGATCGATGATTATTTTGAAGGGAGAAAAAAAGAATGAAAGTTATATTTTTAAAAGATGTTAAAGGTAAGGGTAAAAAGGGTGAAGTGAAAAATGTAGCTGATGGTTACGCACATAATTTCTTGCTTAAGCAAGGCTTGGCCGTTGAAGCAAATCAAGCAAATGTGAGTTCACTAAATGCGCAAAAGAAAAAAGAGGAAAAACATGCTGAAGAAGAATTGGCAGAAGCAAAAGAGTTAAAAGCAACGATCGATGACATTACTGTGGAATTGACTGCTAAGTCTGGAGAAGGTGGTCGTTTATTTGGTTCGATCACGAGCAAACAAATTGCAGCAGAGTTACAAAAAAAACATGGCATTAAAATAGATAAGCGTAAACTTGAATTAGAAGATGCAATTCGTTCATTAGGGTATACAAAGGTACCTGTGAAACTACATACAGAAGTGACAGCTACTTTAAATGTTCATGTAAAAGAAGCCTAAAGAGATTGCAGTATACTTAATTTGGAAGTTTCATTTTAGAAGAAACATGTTAGAATTATAAGTGTCGAGAATGTGGTCAGGTTTCTGATCATATTTCTTCTAATCGTTGAAATTCACAAGAAAAATTCTTATAAGTTCCCTTTATCTACTTAATGTTAACATAGATCACAGTTGGGATAGATTTACGTGATCTGTGTTTATTGGTTGAATGAGGGGCTTTTTTGTTTGATCTATTTATTACTTAATGATAAAAAAGTACACTAGATTACTAGAGAAGAAAGTTCCTTTTAGGAAAGTAAAGAATTATTTTTCTAGACTTAGATAGCTGTTTAGTACAAGTAGCCTACTCCTCGAGAGTCTCACAAGCTTGTCTTATGATTGTCAGGAGTGAGCATTGTAATTTAGCATAAGCTTGTTTTGTTCCAAAGGTGCTTATGCTTTTCTTATAGAAGGGGGTTGGATTAATAGATGAGTGAATTATTGGCGGATCAACTTCCTCCACAGAATCTGGAGGCTGAACAGGCTGTATTAGGGGCTATTTTTCTTGAGCCGTCATCGCTTACACTGGCATCTGAAGTTTTACTTCCAGAAGATTTCTATCGTGGAGCCCATCAACGTATTTTTAATGCGATGTTGAAGCTGAATGATAAAGGCGAAGCTGTTGATTTAATTACGGTTACCGAAGAACTTGCAGCTACGAAATTATTAGAGGATACGGGTGGCATCAGTTATTTAAGTGAACTAGCTGGCTCTGTTCCAACAGCTGCTAATATTGAGTATTATGCAAAGATTGTGGAAGAAAAATCTATTCTTCGCAGACTCATTCGAACAGCAACGACTATTGCTCAAGATGGTTTTACTCGTGAAGATGAAGTTGAAGTATTGTTAGGTGAAGCTGAAAAAAATATTATGGAAGTTTCTCAAAGAAAGAAAGTTGGGGCCTTTCATCATATTAAGGACGTTTTAGTTCGCACATACGATAATATTGAAGTGATGCATAACCGAGTTGGAGAGATTACGGGGATTGCAACAGGTTTCGCAGAATTAGATACAATGACTGCTGGTTTCCAGCGTAATGACTTAATTATTGTAGGTGCTCGTCCCTCTGTTGGTAAAACAGCTTTTGCATTAAATATCGCTCAAAATGTAGCGACAAAAACAGATGAAAATGTAGCGATTTTTAGTCTGGAAATGGGAGCGGAACAACTTGTCATGCGTATGCTTTGTGCGGAAGGGAATATTGATGCCCAACGACTTCGTACAGGGTCGCTGACAGATGATGATTGGGGTAAGCTAACAATGGCAATGGGAAGCTTATCAAATGCTGGTATTTTCATTGATGATACACCTGGAGTAAGGGTGCAGGATATTCGTTCAAAATGTCGCCGCTTAAAGCAGGAACAAGGTGGCCTAGGGATGATTCTAATTGATTATTTACAGTTAGTACTAGGGAACGGACGATCTGGCGAAAACCGTCAACAAGAGGTTTCGGAAATTTCCCGGTCACTAAAAGCATTAGCTCGTGAATTGCAAGTACCTGTTATCGCCCTTTCTCAGCTTTCTCGTGGTGTAGAACAACGTCAAGATAAGCGCCCGATGATGTCAGATATCCGTGAATCAGGGAGTATTGAGCAGGATGCTGATATTGTTGCTTTCCTATATCGTGATGATTATTATGATAAAGAATCCGAGAATAAGAATATTATAGAGATCATCATTGCTAAGCAACGTAATGGTCCAACAGGGACTGTCTCTCTTGCCTTTGTGAAAGAATATAATAAATTCGTAAACTTAGAAAGGCGGTTTGATGACTCATCCATGCCGCCTGGTGCATAAAGTAAAATGTGTCTTAAATAGGGGGTTCAAAGACTTGCAGACCACTATCTGCAAGTCTTTTTTTTGACTATGTTAGTGAATCTAGACAAGATTACTAGTATGATATTTTTTACGAACATACTATTATGTTTATAATTAAATGTTCGGGTTTTATTGATTTTAGGGTAAATAATTGGTAAACTATAGTTTGTTTGTTAAAAATAATGATCGGAACCTATGGAGGTGCTTTTTTATATGTCATCGGTAGTAGTTGTTGGTACACAATGGGGAGATGAAGGAAAAGGGAAAATTACAGACTTTCTGTCGGAAAATGCTGAAGTAATTGCCCGTTATCAAGGTGGAAATAACGCTGGACATACAATTAAATTTAATGGTGAGACGTACAAGCTTCATTTAATTCCATCAGGGATATTCTATAAAGAAAAAGTTAGTGTGATCGGAAATGGAATGGTTGTCGATCCGAAGGCATTAGTTGAAGAGTTGGCGTATGTTCATGAAAAAGGTGTCACAACAGATAATCTTCGTATTAGTAATCGAGCACATGTGATTTTACCTTACCATATTCGCTTAGATGAGGTAGAAGAAGAACGTAAAGGTGCAAATAAAATTGGTACGACTAAAAAAGGAATTGGCCCTGCTTATATGGATAAAGCAGCTCGAATGGGAATTCGTATTGCTGACCTATTAGATCGTGAAGTATTTGAAGAAAAATTGGCTCATAATTTAAAAGAGAAAAATCGTATGTTAGAACGTTTTTATGAAACAGAAGGTTTTAACATCGAAGATATTTTGAACGAGTACTATGAGTATGGACAACAGATTAAACATTATGTATGTGATACATCTGTTGTACTAAATGATGCGCTTGATGATGGTCGTCGTGTTTTATTTGAAGGTGCACAAGGTGTTATGTTAGATATTGACCAAGGTACATACCCATTTGTTACATCATCCAATCCAGTAGCAGGTGGAGTAACCATTGGTTCAGGTGTTGGCCCATCAAAGATTACTCATGTTGTTGGTGTATGTAAAGCGTATACAACTCGTGTTGGTGATGGCCCTTTCCCTACTGAGTTAGATAATGAAATTGGACATCAAATTCGTGAGGTAGGTCGTGAGTACGGTACGACAACAGGACGTGCACGTCGTGTCGGCTGGTTTGACAGTGTTGTTGTTCGCCATGCACGTCGAGTAAGTGGGTTGACTGATCTTTCTCTAAATTCAATTGATGTTTTAACAGGTATTGATAAGCTGAAAATTTGTGTGGCTTATAAGTATAAAGGTGAAGTCATTGAGGAGTTTCCAGCAAGCTTGAAAGTGCTTGGAGAATGTGAGCCTGTATATGAAGAGCTTCCTGGTTGGAAAGAAGACATTACGGGATGTCACAGACTTGATGAGCTACCTGCTAATGCTCGCCACTATTTAGAGCGAGTTTCACAGTTAACAGGAATCCCGCTTTCCATTTTCTCTGTAGGACCTGATCGTGCACAAACAAATGTGATTCGCAGTCCTTGGCGTCAAAATTAATAGGAAGAAGAGAAGCTCTAGCGCTTCTCTTCTCTATTTTTTACTAATTCATATTTAAATAGGAAAATTTTTAAAAAGTAATTGCTTTTTTCTATTTTTTTATGATAATATAGTAAATGTCGTCACAAACGAATAAGTTTTATACGAGCCATTAGCTCAGTTGGTAGAGAAACGCAGCGTCTTGTAGGGGATGCGTTTTGCAACAAAAGCGAAAAGCTTTTGAAGCACAAGACCACAATCAAGATCTAAAATGAAAATTATTATACGAGCCATTAGCTCAGTTGGTAGAGCATCTGACTTTTAATCAGAGGGTCGAAGGTTCGAATCCTTCATGGCTCACCATTTTATTTTTGTAGGGCCCCTTGGTCAAGCGGTTAAGACACCGCCCTTTCACGGCGGTAACACGGGTTCGAATCCCGTAGGGGTCACTTTTTACTTTTAATACATGTTATATCAATTTGGTCCGGTAGTTCAGTTGGTTAGAATGCCTGCCTGTCACGCAGGAGGTCGCGGGTTCGAGTCCCGTCCGGACCGCCATTTTTATTCTAGTAGGTTTACCTACTATTTTTTTTTTACATATAGCATGGCTTAGTAGCTCAGTCGGTAGAGAAACGCAGCGTCCTGAAGAGGATGCGTTTTGCAACAAAAGCGAAAAGCTTTTGAAGCACAAGACCACTAGCTAAGTTTAGGACAAAATAATTTAATATGGCTTAGTAGCTCAGTCGGTAGAGAAACGCAGCGTCTTGAAGAGGATGCGTTTTGCAACAAAAGCGAAAAGCTTTTGAAGCATAAGACCACTAACTAAGTTTAGGGCAAAATAATTAAATATGGCTTAGTAGCTCAGTCGGTAGAGCAAAGGACTGAAAATCCTTGTGTCGGCGGTTCGATTCCGTCCTGAGCCATCCAAATTAACAAAAAGGGCATGAAGTAGCATGCTCTTTTTGTTGTTACATAAATTTAATTTCCTCGTCTTCCCCGCCTATCATGATGAAGAAAACTCCAACTTATAAGGAGTTATAATAGACGGTTCCTTCTATACGAATAAATACAAATAGCAAATCCAACAATTCATCGTGAGACATTCGACATCATACTGTAATAGGGGAAATATTCCCTATTGAAAAGGATGAATTCTAACAAATAAAATGATACAGTAAACTAGGGACCATATAGCTTTTTATAATGACTACTTTTACATTCACTATTCTAAAAATAGAGTAGATAGGATCATAAATAGAGAAACTGAAAGGATAGAGAATATGAATAAGAAAATTCTTGTTGTTGATGACGAAAAACCAATTGCAGATATATTACAATTTAATTTAAAAAAGGAAGGGTACGATGTCCATTGTGCCTATGATGGAAATCAAGCAGTAGAAATGGTTGAGCAAATCAAGCCTGATCTCATTTTGCTCGATATTATGCTTCCACAACGTGATGGAATGGAAGTATGCCGCGAAGTTCGTAAAAAGTATGAAATGCCGATTATTATGCTCACAGCCAAAGACTCCGAAATCGATAAAGTACTCGGCTTAGAATTAGGAGCAGATGATTATATTACAAAGCCGTTTAGCACAAGGGAATTAATTGCTCGAGTAAAAGCAAACTTAAGACGCCACCAGCAGAGTGCTAATACTGTGGAAGAGGAAGAAAAGAATGAAATTGAAATTGGCTTTTTAACGATACACCCTAATGCATATATGGTCTCAAAGCGGGGAGAAACGATTGAATTAACTCATCGTGAGTTCGAACTCCTTCATTATTTAGCGAAGCATATTGGACAAGTTATGACGAGAGAACATTTATTGCAAACCGTATGGGGCTATGATTATTTCGGCGATGTTCGGACAGTAGATGTAACTGTCAGACGTCTAAGAGAAAAAATCGAAGACAACCCGAGTCATCCGCTTTGGATTGTAACAAGAAGAGGGGTAGGCTACTATCTTCGAAATCCCGAGCAGGAGTCATGATGATTCATGAGAAAGGTTAAGTTTTTACAATCGATTCATCTAAAAACAGTCTTAATTTATATGCTTTTAGTATTGATTGCTATGCAAATCATTGGTGTTTATTTTGTCAGACAGTTAGAAACAACCTTAAAGGACAATTTTAAAACATCGATTCATGATAAGGTGAACTTACTTGCCTATTATTTAGAGGAACAAATTACGAAAGATAGGTTGCCAGCAGATGGTGGGGCAACTTTAGAAGGAGATATTAGAAATCTCCTTCGTGATTATCGTTCTACAGATATTTCAGAAGTAAGAGTGATTGACGGGGGATCGATAAAAGTACTAGGTACATCAGATCCTGATAATCAACAAATAGTAGGGCAAAAATCAACCGATACCAGAATACGTAGAGTGATTGCCACTGGACAATCAGATGATCAGGAAATGATTGATCCACAAACAGGAAAACGGATTTGGATCTTAGCAAGTCCGGTTTTCTCAAATAATGAAGTGGTTGGTGCCATCTATTTTGTATCAAAGATTGAAAATGTATTTGGACAAATGAGGCAAATTAATCAGATATTTTCAACCGGTACGGGGATAGCCTTGGCGATCACAGCCGTTCTAGGCATTTTACTTGCCAGAGCGATTACTAGGCCGATTACAGATATGAGAAGACAAGCCTTGGCCTTGGCTAAAGGAAACTATACTCGAAAAGTGAAAATTTACGGGCATGATGAAATTGGGCAATTAGCCTATACATTTAATAATTTAACGAAGAAACTCCAAGAGGCTCAATCGACAACAGAAAGCGAAAGACGAAAGCTAACATCTGTCCTTTCGTTTATGACAGATGGAGTGATTGCAACCGATCGCAGAGGTCGAGTAATTTTAATCAATGATCAAGGTGCAAAAATGTTGAATGTTTCACGTGAAACAGTACTCTCAACATCGATCGTTTCTCTTCTTGATCTGGAAGATGAGTATACATTTGAGGAGCTGATTTCAGAAAAGGAGTCGGTTATTCTTGATTATAGTACGCATTTAAATCCTTATATCTTACGGGCAAACTTTTCAGTCATTCAAAAAGAAACAGGCTTTGTTAATGGGTTAATTACAGTATTACATGATGTTACTGAACAAGAAAAGATCGAAATGGAGCGGCGTGAGTTCGTTGCTAACGTATCACATGAACTTCGAACGCCTTTAACGACTATGAGAAGTTATTTAGAGGCATTATCCGACGGTGCATGGAAGGATAAGGAGATTGCCCCAAACTTTCTTTGTGTCGCACAAAATGAAACAGAACGAATGATTCGTCTTGTAAACGATCTTCTACAGTTATCGAAAATGGACAATAAAGATTATCGCTTATCAAAAGAATGGGTGGATATCGTTCTTTTTTATCATAAGATTATTGACCGCTTTGAACTGACAAAAGATCAAAATGTTTTCTTTGAAAGAAACTTGCCAGAGAAAGCCATACTAGTTGAAATTGATCCCGATAAACTTACCCAAGTGCTTGATAATATTATTTCAAATGCTCTAAAATACTCACCTGAAGGAGGAAAAGTGACCTTTAGGATGAAAGAACAAGAAGAGCAAATTATTATCAGTATTACAGATCAAGGAGTTGGAATTCCAAAAGGAAATGTAGATAAAATTTTTGGGCGTTTTTATCGAGTTGATAAAGCTAGGACGAGAAAACTTGGTGGAACAGGTCTAGGTTTAGCTATTGCCAAGGAAATGGTTGAAGCTCATAATGGACAAATTTGGGCAAGAAGTATTGAGGGCAAAGGAACAACGATTTTCTTTAATTTGCCTTATGAAAAGATTGAGGAGGATGATTGGGAGTGACATATGAAAATATTAAATCCATCATCTTAATCACTCTTGTACTGATGAGTGCTCTATTAACTTGGAATTTATGGACATATCAACCACATTTCGAAGAATTGGAGAAAATAGATACGGTTCGAGAAGTGGCTTTTAGTGATAAAAAAGCTGTAAAGGAAATCTTACAACCCGATCAAATTATTTTTCATATTGGAAATTCCCATTATGGAACAATCTCTTCTAAGGAAATGGAAAAGGTCATCTACGAAGTGAGTCAGTGGAATTTGGATCGTTTTAAAAGGGTATCTTCAGATGAAATAAATATTTTCTCTTTAATAGAAAATCCAGATGTGGTGGAAATTCTTTATCCGGGATTGATTTCAATTAATGTCTATAAAAGCATTCTAGGAATTAAAGATCAAAATATCCCTCATTTTTATTTTGACCAGATTGTCATTGATTTACAATCTGAAAAGAATGAAAAAGGCGTGCTTTATTTCATATCCCGTGAAGACCAAAGAATTTATAAATCTACTGTACCTGTCTCCTCTCTTTCCAATTTTAAGGAGCGTTACTTTGAAGTAGCACAGCAATATAATCAATATTTCTCTCTTAATATGGGGGCAGAAAGAAAGATTTATTTACCTGAAAGCGAAACTGAAATGATGAACTATCAATATCTCTCCAAACCATTAGGTTCTAGTAAGTTTAAAGATGCATTATTCAGTGACCCTAGTCGCGTTCAGAAAAGCATTATTGCAATGGGTGAAGAATATACAGATGGATCGAATCTATTGAGGGAAGATACGGAAAAGAACCTAATTTCTTATATTGATCCAGCAGAAGTAGGGAGTCAGGCAATAAACTCTAATGATCTGATTAAAAAGAGTATCGATTTTGTTAATGGACATGGGGGATGGACAGATAGTTATCGTTTTGTTGGATTAGATAATGATCAGAAATCCGTTCATTTTCGTTTGTATGGACCAGAGGGCTATCCTATCTTTAGTGAAAATAGTAGTATTTCGGAAATTCTGCTTGTTTGGGGAAAAACAGACATTAGTCGTTATATTCGTAATAATTTTTCCTTCGGTTTAATTGGGGCGAGTTCTGAAAAAAAACTGGACTCTGGCCGAACAGCATTAGATAAAGTGAAAAAAATAGATAATTATAATCCTAATCTACTTCAAGATCTAAAAATCGGTTATCAAATGAAGTTGACTCAATCATTACTGATCCAATTAGAGCCAAGTTGGTTTTATTTATATGCTGGAGTTTGGAAGCAACTAAAGACAGAGGACTTGGGAGGGGAAAGTATTGGATTGGAGTAAGATTAAAACCATTTTTATTATTTCCTTCCTTATCCTCGACAGCTATTTAATGTATGAGTTTTTTAAAATGCAAGATGTTAATGAAATTGAAAAGCAGACGACAACAAATGCATCAATTGAAAAGCGTTTGATGGCAGATGAAATTGAATATGTGACATTGCCAAAGGGGTATGTAGAAGATCATTATTTAAAAGCAAAGCCAAAGGTGTTTACAGATGAAGATATACAAAATGAAATACTTGATGATCAAGTGATAGAGATCATAAGTGATACAGTGCTTGAATCAATATTAGAGGAACCCTTGGAAATTACGGATAATTTCGGACGATCTGAATTAAATAGTTATATTAAAAGTCACGTCTTAAATGGGGATCAATATCGCTTTTGGGAAAGAAGTATGGATGGGCGGACCATTACTTATTATCAGCATTTTGATGGAAAAACGTCATTTGGAAACATAAATGGAAGACTTGTTTTCGATATAAATGACGATAATGAAATTTATTCCTATACTCAAAGCTACTTTGAAGAGGTGAAAGAACTTTCTAAATCTGAAAAGATTATTCAACCGATAAATGCTATTGAAACACTTTATACAAATGGATTTTTACAACCGAAAAGTAAGATTACAGAAGTGGAGTTAGGTTATTATACACTTGTCCCACTTTCAGATAAAGCTCAAATATTGAATCCAGCCTGGTGTTTTGTTATCGATGGTAATGAAAACTTGTTTGTAAGTGCATTTGAAGGAAAGATTATTGAAGGGAAAATTATTGAAGGAAAGATTATTAATTTAAACAACAATGAGAAAAAATAGTGGAGTGAGGAATAATGGCTTTGCATTTTAGTGTTCTTGCAAGTGGGAGTACGGGAAATGCGACCTTTGTAGAAACAGAAGACCAAACTTTTTTGGTCGATGCGGGTTTTAGTGGCAAGCAAATGGAATCACTGTTTCAACAAATCGATCGTGATATCAAGAAACTTAATGGGATTTTTGTGACACATGAACATAGCGACCATATTAAAGGTGTCGGTATTCTTGCTCGTAAATATAAATTACCAATTTATGCGAATGAAAAAACATGGAAAGCAATGGATAAATCAATCGGAGACATTCCAACAGATCAGAAATTTATTTTTGGAATGGAAACAGTAAAGACCTTTGGCTCGCTCGATATTGAATCATTTGGTGTATCACATGATGCGGCTGAACCTATGTTTTATATTTTCCATCATGAAGGAAAGAAGCTTGTGCTTATTACTGATACAGGTTATGTGAGTGATCGAATGAAAGGGACAATTGCTAATGCAGATGCTTATTTATTTGAAAGTAATCATGATGTGAGTATGCTTCGGATGGGACGCTATCCTTGGAATATTAAACGAAGGATTTTAAGCGATGTTGGTCACGTATCAAATGAGGATGCTGCTTTTGCTATGAGTGATGTTGTAGGAGATCATACAAAGAGTATTTATCTTGCTCATTTAAGTACGGATAATAATATGAAGGACTTAGCAAGAATGGCGGTAACACAGACACTTGAAAGTAAAGGTATTATTGTCGGTGAGCAATTTTCTCTTTATGATACAGACCCGAAAACCCCTACCCCGCTTACACTTCTATAAAAAATAAGATTAGCAAAAAATGAAGACCTTTTGTTTAAGTTTTTAAAAAAGGATGAGTATAATAATGGATAGGTAGGTAAAATAAAACGTAGAGAAATATCGGGAGAAAGGATGGATGAAGCTTTGGGTTATTATGATCATGAAGGTGAAAATCAATATAGAAAACCAAAAGGAAAAAAGAGCGGTTTTTTTCTTAGTAGTTTGGCCGGTGCTGTAATTGGAGCATTGCTTGTTATTTTTACTGTACCAGCTCTCTCAAATTATGGCCTTCTCCCCTATTCTGTGCAACCGACTAACCAAATTGAAGTGAGGGAGAATACCGATAATAATGAGAATATAGTCACAAAGAATGTCTCACTAGAAGTAGAGACGGGTGTGACGAAGGCGGTTGAAAAGGCTGGTGATGCCGTTGTCGGAATTACGAATAACCAATCGACAAGTTTTTGGTCACAACAAGGTGGCAGTCAAGAAGCAGGAACGGGATCGGGTGTTATCTATAAAAAATCAGGTGGTAAAGCTTTTATTGTGACCAATAATCACGTCATTGAAGGAGCAGATCAACTTGATGTGACATTGGCAGATGGTACGAAGGTGCCTGCTGAGGTAAAAGGAAGTGATCCTTGGACAGACCTAGCTGTTATTGAAGTCGATGGAAGCTCAATTGAAACAGTTGCTGAATTTGGAGATTCCGATACGTTAAAGTCAGGTGAACCAGTCATAGCGATTGGAAATCCTTTAGGTTTAGGTTTCTCTGGATCTGTCACAAGTGGGATTATTTCAGGATTGGAACGAACAATTCCGGTTGATCTAAATATGGATGGTATAGAGGATTGGCAAGTGGAAGTTCTTCAGACGGATGCAGCGATAAATCCGGGTAATAGTGGTGGAGCGCTAATTAATATTGCTGGCCAAGTTATTGGAATTAATTCCATGAAAATTGCCCAAGAAGCGGTAGAAGGAATTGGTCTTTCGATTCCGATTAATACAGCAATCCCTATTATTGAGGATTTAGAGAAATATGGTGAAGTAAAAAGACCGGCAATGGGAATTCAACTTCGTAATCTAACAGAGGTGTCTTCTTATCATCAGCAGGAAACATTGTTGTTACCTAGAGATGTAAAAGAAGGTGTCATGATTGAAAGTATTGTACCGAATTCACCAGCAAATCGTGCAGGTCTAGAAGAGTTGGATGTGATCGTTGAAATGGACGGGGAGAAAATTACGGATGTGATTTCACTCCGAAAACATCTATATAATGAAAAGCAGATTGGCGATCAAATGGTCGTTAAATTCTATCGTGAAGGCAAACTGCAAGAAGCAAGTCTAACATTGGCCGGTGAAACATATTAGTTGTGGATAAACAATATTGACAGGAAGGCAAATGATGCTTTCCTGTTTTTTTTGTTATTATGGTATGATGAATATGTTATCCACATGTTGAAAAATAGGGAAACATGGAGTTTGTTTAGAAATAAGAATATGAGGTATATAGTCAGCGTAAAAGTTATGAAATATAGAATCAGTACGGGTATAGATGATGTTAAGATATTCTTAACTCTTGAAAAATCGTTGGAATTTTAGTTATTAACAGCCTGTGAATATTGTCGTAATTTATCAGTATATAGGGTAGAAATAAATGATTTTATATAAAATGTGGATAAATAACATGTATATGTGGATAACTTCTGTGGATATATTGTTTATAAAGTGAGGGTAAGATGTGAATATTTCTATTTATGCAGTTGGAAAATTAAAAGAAAAATATTTAAAAGCGGGAATTGATGAATATTTAAAGCGATTATCGGGTTATGCCAAAGTTGAAGTGATTGAAATTCCTGACGAAAAGGCCCCTGAAGTATTAAGTTCAGTTGAAATGGAACAGGTTAAACAAAAGGAAGGTGACAGACTACTAGCGAAAATATCACCTGATACATATGTGATTGCTCTGGCGATCGATGGGAAAATGAAATCTTCAGAAGAACTCGCCGACTCGCTCGATAAATTAGCGACCTACGGTAAAAGTAAGATTGCCTTTGTTATTGGTGGTTCACTAGGACTAAGCAATGAAGTATTAAAGAGAGCGGATGAAAAACTCTCCTTCTCCAAAATGACCTTCCCCCACCAACTTATGCGACTCATTTTAATAGAACAAGTATACCGAGCATTTCGAATTAATCGCAATGAACCTTACCATAAGTAACGGCGAAAAATAGTATATACAAGGTATTTTCCCTAAAAAAAATAGTGTAATACGAATAATATCCTTCTTATACACCTTATTACTAATTAGAGGCTTTGTTAAATTTTATTATTGATTTTTTATCGAAGAAAAAAAGCCGGTGTTTTACACCGACTTTTTTGACTTCGTTTTTCAACTAACACCCCCCGTTAACCATTCAGTCTATATATCGCTAAACGGAGCGCTTGTGCTTTTCTTAATCTGTAAGGAACTTAATGTATGAAACCAAACTAAAAAATGAATGAAATTCGGTTTTTTAGAAGATTGTCTTTTATTTTACGAATCATATTTTGATTTTTTTAAGTGGTAGTTCGTATTTCGATTAAAAAATGCTTTATGATATGTATTTATTTATTAACAAATTTTAAAAAAAGTGAAAGTATTGTAAACAGGCAGAATAAGCTTTAAAAAGGAGGTGAAAGTCAATGAATTAATATTGTAATATGTAATATATTATATGGTAACGCTTTAATTCGTTAATATAGGAAGGTATAAAAAATAGTATTACTTTTTCTAAAATAAGATTTTGACAGATGAAAGAAAACTAGCTATACTAATTCTATATTTTAAAAATAGACAGAAAATACAAAAAAATCATATTATTCATTTAATTAAGGGAGAAAGACAGAACTTTAGTAGGAGGTAAATACGCTATGGAAAGTCGTCCACAGTGGGGATCGCGAGCAGGATTTATTTTGGCAGCTGCCGGTTCTGCAATTGGATTAGGTAATATTTGGAGATTCCCGGCTACAGCTTATGAAAATGGAGGCGGGGCATTCTTCTTACCATATTTATTTGCCCTTTTGACTGCAGGAATTCCTCTTTTAATTATGGAGTTTACCATTGGTCATAAGTATAGGGGGTCTTCTCCATTATCATTCGCTAGAATAAGCAGAAAAGCGGAGTGGATCGGATGGTGGCAAGTAGGGATTTCGTTCGTCATCTCTGTTTATTATGCAGCTATTATCGCTTGGGCAATGTCTTACTCAATCTTTGCCTTTAACTTAAAATGGGGAGATGATACGGAAGGATTCTTGTTTGGTGAATATTTGAAACTAGCAGAAACACCAGGTCAATTCGGCAGTTTAGTGCCAGGAGTTTTTATTCCTCTTATTATCGTTTGGGTGATTACATTAGGAGTTCTATTTAAAGGTGTTAAAAAAGGAATTGAGATTGCGAATAAAATCTTTTTACCTACACTTTTCGTATTATTTTTAATTATTGTTATTCGCGCCGTAACATTAGATGGAGCAGCTACCGGTCTAAACGCATTTTTCAAGCCTAATTGGGATGTGATTATGGACGGTAAAGTATGGGTTGCTGCCTATGGACAAATATTCTTTAGTTTATCGATTGCATTTGCGATTATGGTGACTTACTCAAGTTATCTTCCAAAGAAATCCGATATTACAAACAATGCTTTTATAACAGGTTTTACAAACTCTGGATTCGAACTTCTAGCTGGTATTGGTGTATTCAGTATTCTTGGATTTATGGCTCAGCAACAAGGTGTTGGAGTTAATGAAGTCGTTTCTGGCGGTGTGGGATTGGCTTTCGTTGTATTCCCGCAAATTATTAATCAGTTCCCAGCCTTTAATGAATTTTTTGGATTCTTATTCTTCGGATCATTAGTTTTAGCAGGGTTATCATCACTTATTTCGATTGTAGAAACGTTCGTTGCCGCGGTCCAGGATAAATTCAATGTGTCCCGTACTAAATCTGTTTTAGTTGGCGGCGGGTTAGCAGCTATTATTTCTATTATGTTTGCCACACAAGGCGGACTATATTTCTTAGATGTAGCGGATTATTTCATTAACAATTTTGGTGTAGCATTAGTAGGATTATTAGAAGTTGTGGCAATTGCATGGTTTGCGAAAGAACTTAAAAACCTTCAGCAGCATGCAGACTCTGTTTCAGATATGAAGCTTGGAGTATGGTGGAGAATCTGTTTAAGTGTGATTACTCCAATTGTTCTTGGATATATGATGTTCGATAATATTAGAACCAACATCGCTGAAAACTATGGCGCATACGAAACATGGTTTGTTACTGCTTATGGATGGGTTGTCGCTATTGGCGTTATTATACTGGGAGTTATTTTCTCATTTGTAAAGTGGAACAGATCCGATCTTGAGTTAAAGGATAGCAAGGAGGTCTCTAAATAATGGACGGAAGCGCTCTAACTATGATGATTATTGGAATGGTGGTTATTTGGGGTGGCCTTGCTGCAAGTATCGCAAATGCTATATCGAAAGCTAAACAAAAATAATAGAAAATAAAGTCGTCACGGTTAAAATAAAGTGTACCCTTTGTAAAGGACATTAAAAAAAGCCTAGGCAGCTTTAAAAAGATGATCTCTGTATTGAACAGGGATCATCTTTTTTCAATTCCACTGGTATCTGTAGTGATTGTAATAGATCATAATTAAAATGAAGAGGCTCTAAAAACCGAAGTCTTTATTACTTCTAAAGAAAAATACAGGTACTTGAGCCTTTCCATACTTTACGAAAACACAAGCTTTTCGTATTTCAGACTTACAGTTGTTCCAGGTAAGATTTGCGAATGAAGAGCTCTGGCACGCCTTAGAAAAACAGTCAAAAGCATGCAAGAAATCAAACAATCCCTACTCGCCATTTCTCACCCCATAAACGAACGTATATTTTATAATTAAAATATAGAATATTCCCTCTTGTCTCTCAAAAAAAGTCTCTTGAAAACAAAAAAAGAAATAGAATTTATCCTCCGATTGGAATAAGAGACCGCCCTCCCTCCACTGCTTTGTTGTAAATAAGGTTATTTACTGCCTTTATAGCGGTTCTGAAGGAATTGAATTTAGTTGTTTCAAATAATCTGAGGTCGATATAAAATAAAGTCCAATGATATGAGCATTTGCTTTAAGAAGAATGAATATTTTTACTATTTCCACTTATCTGTATATATCTATCCGCGCATATTTGGCAATACATGAGCATTTCTATCGATCTTCTAGTGTAAGCGGACCTAAAAGGCTTACAACATGCTTCATCCCAAAATATGAATACATATTCGATTTTACTGACAATTGTATTTATAATATTATATTAATATATCTTCTAAAAATTGGTAATGAGAGGTTTAAGACTTACTAAGCGACTTGGATACAAGATTGAACGATTTTCTACTGGGCATGGAGGATTGCTTGGGCACCATTTGCAGGTACCTTTATCGCTCGAGTTTCTAAAGGAAGAACGGTTCGGGAGTTTACCATTGCAGTTCTCATGATACCTATGATTGTCTGTGCTTTTTGGTTTAGTGTATTTGGAGGAGCGCCATCTATTTTGACTTCTTCAAGGGTGCTAAAATTCAATATTATTCAAATAGAAGCAGCTTCCTTTAAGGCAAGCTGTCTTATAAGGAATGTAGTCCCTTATTGATGTTAAAGGCTATTGAAGAATAAAAAAATCGGAAGTGCGCCATAGGTTAACTGAGTATAGTTCACCGTACTTAGTTAACCTGTGGTATTCATTTTCTAAAAAAGCATCAAAGAACAATTCAATGTCTTTGATACTTTTTTCTTGTATGTTGGAGAATGGATATATATTTTGTTTTTCAAGTAGTACTTATCTATGATTAATAGACTAACGTTAAAATCGTATGAATATCAGCTTTTGCCGATTTAGATTTAGGATTACGAATTAATCTGAGCCATATTCTTGATATTGTTCTATTCTTTTCTTTTTTACTATCGACTATGAATGTAATTGGTTTATTTTTCAATGCAGTGTTCTTTATAAGGAGATTCGCCTTCTCTATCAAATGGGGAATATTTACTTTACGATCATAATTGTAAAGTTTAACAACATCTAAATGATCACTAAAGGATAAATTATCATTATCTTTTATACGCATATCTACTACTATACCATTTTTAATTTGAAATTCTTTATTAAAATAACTTTCATCTATTATGCAGATTGGTAAACTCTTTTTTACTATCTTCAGAGGTAATATACCACCTGTTTTTCTTATAGTTAAGCTTAGATTTTGAGTATAACGAAATGCATATCCTGTCCACTCTATGAATAATGTGAGTAACAAGCTTGTTACTGGAATGAGTATAAAAGGTTTTAAAATAAAATCCACTGGGTTAAAACTTATATTCCATAAATAAACATTCAAAAAATTAAAGGCAGCAAATGTCATAATAAGATTTGTGGTTAGATAAAGAATTACTGAGTATTTTATCCACTTATTTTTACTTAAACTATTAATCAAATATCTTGTCCACTCTATGAATAATGTGAGTAACAAGCTTGTTACTGGAATGAGTATAAAGGGTTTTAAAATAAAATCCACTGGATTAAAACTTATATTCCATAAATAAATATTCAAAAAATTAAAGACAGCAAATGGCATGATAAGACTTGCGATTAGATAAAGAATTACTGAATATTTTATCCGCTTATTTTTACTTAAACTATTAACCAAGTTATACATCTCCCTTTTTTTGAGTATGTCCGCTCATCATTTGCTTTCATTTTAACATAAAGGAAATGATCATTTTATAAAAACTATTATTCAAATTCTTTCATGTATAGATAAGAATCTGCATTCAATTTACTTAAAAGGGTTAATTTTGTCTAAGTGTGGTTACTAGTATCGAATAAGGTAACGGATTCATGGGATCCATTGCCTTATTAGACATTTAATAGATTAAGAGATTGTAAGAAGGATACTCTTTCTACTTAATGATTTGGAACTTACTAGGTTTTTATTCTTATATTGGTTCTCCGAGAACTGGCACTCTTATAGGCATTAATAAATTTTGATAGATTCGTATTTGATTTAGTAGTCAGTAACACATGAATATGGTCCATATCATGATTCCACTCTTTAATTGTTACATGATAATTAGAGCCAATGTTTTCGAATATCTCTGACAATCTATCAGAAAGGGGATCATCAATTACGTTTCTTCGGTATTTTACAACTAAGATAAGATGGTAATGCATTTTGAACACCGAATGATTATTTGTATCTAACCTCACTATTATCACGTTCCCTTTTATAATGCTAATAGATTGATAGTAATATCCTGAGTAAAGATCTATAAAAATTCCAATACTTTTACAATTTGCGACAAATTATACTATAAAATTTTGTATGTTGTGGTATTATATACCTACAGTAATATTTTACTATTATCGAGGAGGTGAAATCTACCAGAAAGGTAGATTAAACTATGGCTATGAAAAAGTGTAAAGAGTGTAATAATGAAGTAAGTTCAAAAGCAAAAAAATGCCCAAGTTGTGGAGTAGACCAAAGAAACTGGTTTATGAAGCACAAGATTTTAAGTTTTATTGGGTTAATTGTAGTAATTGTTATTGTAAGTAACCTTGCAAGTGGTGGAGGTTCAGATACTGCATCGACTACTGCAGGTAAAGAAGAATCTGCAGATCCTATTAAAGTAGGAGATATAATCACAACTGATAAATTCGAGATTACTGTGGTAGGTGTTGAAGAACGTACAGAGGTGGGCGGAGAGTTCTTTAGTTCACAGCCTGCTGAAGGCGGAAAGTATGTTGTTGTTCAATGGAAGTATAAAAATATTTCAGATAAACCTATTGGTACATTTTCACAACCAACTCTTAAGTTAGTTGATGGTGATGGAAATAAGTATGATTCTGATCTAGATGCTTCATCTTCTTACGCAACTGAGATAGACTTGAATTCAAAAGTTCTTAGTGACTTAAATCCTGGGATCTCTGTAACGGATGCTGAGGTATTCGAAGTTTCATCAGAATTATTTGATGCAGCAAGCTGGAAAGTATTTATTGATAGTGATGCAGATGTAAAAGTTGACTTAAACTAATAGTATTTAAAAAGAGCTACTTATCATTGGAATTACCAATTGACGGGTAGCCTTTTTTGTAAAAACCTTTATAGTAGTAGTAGAAAGATCAGGAATAAATGGGGGAAATAAAATAATGTCTAATTTGCCAAATTGCCCAAAATGTAATTCAGAATACACTTACGAGGATGGAAGCCTTTTGGTTTGTCCAGAATGTGCTCATGAGTGGACGTTAGAATCAGAAACTGAAAATAGTGAAGAGAAAAAGACTATCAAAGATGCTAATGGAAATGTCTTAAATGATGGTGATACTGTAACAGTCATCAAAGATCTTAAAGTAAAAGGAAGTTCATCCTCCTTAAAACAAGGCACAAAAGTAAAAAATATACGTTTAGTTGATGGAGATCATGATATTGATTGCAAAATTGATGGTTTTGGTGCGATGAAATTAAAGTCTGAATTTGTTAAGAAGATATAAATACTGTTTTAAATGAGGTTTTAAATAAAAAACGAATCATTTTTCATGATTCCTTTTCGGTGAGGAAAATGAAGAAAGTTGATGTTTATAGAGAGAATCGGCTTTCTGATTAAATGTCAATCAGAAAGCCGATTCCAGGTTGGAACTTAATATTCTTCTGGCTCATAGTCTAGATCTTTAAATAATTGAGTGCGTTCTTTCTTTGTTAAGTCCCTCCACTGTCCAAGGGGAAGGTTACCTAAATGAATATTCATGATGCGAGTTCGCTGAAGTCGGTAAACTTCATATCCTAACGCCTCACACATGCGCCGAATTTGGCGATTTAAACCTTGTGTTAAAATAATTTGAAAATCAAATTTGGATAACTGTCTGACTTCACAAGGAAGTGTGACGGTATCTAATATTTTTACCCCTTCTGACATCCTCTTCAAGAATTCAGGAGTAATCGGCTTATCCACCGACACAATATATTCCTTTTCATGCTTATTTTCGGCACGAAGTATTCTATTTACAATATCTCCATCATTGGTAAGGAGGATTAAACCATCTGAATCTTTGTCAAGTCGCCCAATATTATGAATTCGAAGTGGATGATTGACTAAGTCAATAATATTTCCTTTTACACGTTTTTCCGTTGTACTTGTAATGCCTACAGGTTTATTTAAGGCGATGTAGACATGGTTTCTAGCAATCCTGATGGGGTTACCATTTACTCGAACCTCATCCCCTGGCTCAACTTGGCTTCCTATTTTTGCAATGGAACCATTTATCGTTACTTTGCCTTCAGTTATTAATTTGTCTGCCCCCCGCCTAGAGGCTTGTCCAGTCTCACTTATAAATTTATTAATTCGCAAGTTAACCATCCTTTGATAGAGAATTATCTTTTAAGAATAACGAACAGCCCTCCCTTTTACAAGGATTTATTAAAAGCTTGTTTAATTTAGATCTGGAAGGAAGAAAGCTCATACGATTAAGTGGATAGCTTAGGAGTATCCATTATTTAGTCCGTTATTGTATTCATTTAAATGTATATGTTGGAAGACAAGGGAGTATTTTTTACTTAGATAGTCTCTTCTCTATTTTAGACACAATAGGTATTTTTTATAAATGGCTATGTTAACGATTAATATTGAAAATTTTCCTTGGTGTATGCGGTCATATGTTTTATTCGATGGAATAACCTAAGACGCGTATACGAAAGGCATTTAAAACATCAACAATATTGTTTAACAAAGCCTTATAAATATATAAGTCCAGTTTAATTTTCCGACATAGTATAGAAATGGTCGGCCAACCTCCTTTCACTTCGCTGTTATTACTACGTACATAAAGGCTTGCTCAAGCAGATTGACCAACTGTTTCTTAGGTCGATTTAATAAGTTGGATGTAGAGAGAAATTAGAAAAATTACGGTCTATAATAGTATATTACTATATTAAAATGGATTATTTCCCGTATGCTCTCCTCTTTTTTATCTATTATAATAATGGAAAATCTTACTCATTATCGTACATAAGAGAAGGATTAGATAAAAGATGATAAAATAAGAATAATAAAGAAATAAATTGAGTATAAAAGGGAGAATGAATGTGAATATAAATGTACATCATCCACCTGATTATTCAGCCGTTCCACAGGATAATTTGATCTTAGAACATTATGGGATAAATGAACTAAACTTTGAATCTATTAAAAAGTATCGAGAAAAATTTGCTGCTAGTAAACCAGGCCACCCTTGGAACGGACTGGAAATAAAGGAGTTTTTATATAAAATTGGTGCATGGGGAAAGGTTCGCAATACGAATAAGGAAGGCTTAACCCTTGCTGGCTTACTGATGTTTAGTGAGGAAAGGATCATTACAGAGGTATTGCCACAGTATTTTCTTGAATATCGAGAAAGCTTAGATGAAACCCTAGATGAGGCTTGGTCTAGACGGTTTACTTCACAGGATGGAACTTGGTCAGGGAATATATTTGATTTTTATTTTAAAACAAGTGCTGATTTAGTTGCTGATTTTAATACTTTATATAAAGGTAATCATTTGACTCAATCTGATGAGATGGCTGCTATATCTTGCCTACATGAATCATTCATAAATTCCCTAGTACACTCTGATTACTATGGAGAAGGCGGCATTGTTATTGAAAAAGAAAAGACGTTATTTCGCTTTTCAAACCCTGGCCTTTTTCGTATATCAGTAGAACAAGCACTAGAAGGCAATATAAGTAACCTTCGTAACCCTACCCTCTTTAAAATGTTTATTTTAATTGGGCTTTGTAAAAGGACGGGTTCTGGATTAAAAGGGATTGAAACAACCTGGAAACACTCTGGGGATGATACTTTTGATTTAATCCAAGATTCAGAGTTAGAACGTACGGTTCTCACGTTACATGTAAACCTAGGTTTAGTGGAAGAAGAAGAACCGTTAGCTGAGATAGCGGAAAGTGATCCTTGTTTATTTCCCGAAGAAGAGGAGCTGTTAATGGCAGATTTTGACGACTTGGAGGACTCCTACAATAAGGAAACGGACTCCTATAATAGTGAAATAAACTCCATTAATAAAGAAGTAGGCTCCTATAATAATAGAGAAAACTCCTATAATAAGGACATAAACTCCTATAATAGCGAGGTTAACTCCATTAATAATGGTGTAAACTCCTATAATAAGGGAGCGAACTCCTATAATAACGAAGACCTTTCTTTAGATCGTTTTGATCATGATGCTAACTCCTATAATAGTGAATTGCTTGCAACAAATGAAGAAAAAACAGATATAGTGGTTGGTGCTTCGACAAATGTGGAAAACGAGGAAGAGGTACATTTATCTTCTCCAACAGAAATAGAAGAAAAGTTATGGGAAATATCAGAGCTTGCCAGAAAGAAAAAACGTTTATCACCGAATATAATGGAAGAAATCATCGTAAATCTTTGTACCTATAAACCATTAATGTTAAAAGAACTGGCACACTTATTAGAGCGAACCCCTGATGGCTTAAGAAATAATTATTTAGCTAAGCTATTAACGAAAGAGAAAGTAAGACTGAAATATCCAGATCAAATAAATCATCCGAAACAAGCTTATATAGCTGTTAAGCAGCATGTAAAATAAAGTTTTTATGCAATAATAGTGAATCTCGTAAATGAAGCAATTAATGGAACGGTATGGAAGGATTCAGAAAAAATTTGCTCTTAAAGCTTTATACATGTGGATGCATATAAACACAAAAAAAGGGCTGTTCCATAGGGTGTCTAATATCCACCAAGTTACACTCATCTAGAATCATGCTAAATCGATAGATACTAGATATTGTATTGTGGTGTCTAAACACTCTTGCTCGGGACAGCCTCTTTATCTATGGGATGGACCAACAATATTCGGTAGAAGTTATATTCTAAACACTTCTCAGCTGGTGGGCTTATTCAGTTAGGGGTGACTCTTTGAGCACAACATTCACAAAGGGCATGTTACGAGTCTTTATACGATTGCAGAGGAAATTGCCCTTTTCGCGATGCCTCTTGTTGCAGCGGCTATTTCTAAGGTCGATGTTGCTGGAATCCTTTTATTAAATGCTTTTGTCGCTTTATGTGGATTTACCATGATGTTGATTGTTTTTATTCGTAGTAAACGAGGTACTGTACATCAAGAGCTCTCGTTAAATGAACAGGCAAGCTAGAGGAGAATCCAATAATCAAAAGTAGCAGTGTAAGCTAAAGGCTCACACTTCATTTTTATTTCTAGGAAGTCGCATCACAGTCACGTCTAGTATGATTTTGCTAGGTCCATTCGATTATAGGATACATCTTGAAAAATCTAGTGTCCTGTGTCAATATTTATGTATTGTAAAATAATTGGTGAATGATAGATATAGAGGAGATTTCGTATGAATAATAAGGCAGTCATTTTAGGGAATAATTATTATATCGGCTTAAGTACAATGAGATGTTTAGGAAAAGAAGGGATACACACAGTTGCAGTTGATTATTCGAATGAAAACGCTTATGCTACTAAATCAAAATATTGTTCGGAGAGGTTAATTTCCCCTCATTATAAGGAAGAAACCGAAAAATTCATCGAATTTTTAATCGATTATGCAAGCAAACAAAGTTCCCCACCCGTGCTTATTCCCTGTCACGATTCTTATGTAGAGGTCATTGACGAATATTTAGATGAATTAAAAGCGCATTACCTTATTCCTCAAACAGAAAAAGGTTTATACACGAAGACAATGGACAAGGAAATGCTGCATCAATTGGCCATAGAGAACGGGATGGCAGTTCCTGAAACGTTAGGGACAAATGAAGAAAATCTTTTTGAAAAAGTAGATGAGAAGATTAAATATCCTTGTTTAGTTAAACCTACCGATTCACCTACCTTTGTATCGATCTTTAGAAGAAAACTATTTAAGGTTTATAATAGAGAAGAATTAATAGATGCTTTAGAAAAGGCGAAACAAGCGGATCAAGAGGTTATTATTCAACGAATTATTCCTGGGTTTGATGATCATATGTATACGTTTGATGCTTATTTAAATCAGGATGCAAAAGTTACTCACTGGGTTACATGCAATAAATACCGTCAGTATCCCATTAATTTCGGTGCGTCTGTCTATACTGGACAAAAATATGTTCCTGAGCTTTATGAGATAGGATCAAAATTCTTAGAAAGTATTGGATTCAAAGGGTTTGTTGAGATTGAATTTAAAAAAGATGCTGAAACAGGAAAATTTTATTTAATTGAATTAAATGTGCGAATAACCAATCTGAATAATTTATTGTACAAGGTAGGCGTTAATTTTCCCTATATCACATATAAAGAATTAACAGGTAATCCGTTGCCGCCAAAAGCAGTGAAAAGAGACACAAACCTTGTATTTTGGTATGCGTATGAAGATATACTAGCTATAAGAGACTATATAAAGACTGGACAACTTAAAGTTGGTGAAGTCATCAAGTCTTTATTTAAATCAAAAGCACATGCTATATGGGACTTGAAGGATCCTAAGCCAGCTTTTTCTTATGCGGGTATCATCACCGGAAAGATAGTTAAGAAAATTTTTAAATAGTCATAAAGATATATTGGAGGCAGTCATATGTTACTAACCAAGGTAATTGATAATCTTGACTTTATCCAGATAAAGGGAAGCTTGGATAAAGAGGTAAGCTCTATCGCCTATGACTCTAGAGAAATAGCAGCAAACAGCGTGTTTGTTGCTATTTCTGGTTTTACTGTAGATGGTCATCAGTTTATAGGCAGAGCAATTGAAATGGGCGCAACGACCATCATTGTTGAAAAGGAGATTTCGGTAGAAGAGGATGTGACCATCCTTAAAGTGAAGGATTCGAGAAAAGCATTGGCTCGAATTTCAGCTAACTTCTATGACAATCCGACCGATAAATTAAATCTTATTGGAATAACAGGGACCAACGGTAAGACATCGACCACCTACTTTATTAAATCGATCTTTGAACAGGCAAAAAAGTCAATTGGTCTTATTGGGACAATTGGAACCATCATCAACAATAAAGAATTAAAAAATAAAAACACAACCCCAGAATCACTAAACCTACAACAAATATTTTCAAAAATGGTAGATGCCGAAATAGATGATTGTATTATGGAAGTATCATCACATGCCTTAAGTTTGAACCGAACAGCCTATAGTCGTTTTAATATGGGGGTATTTACAAATTTAACTCCTGATCATTTAGAACTTCATCATACGATGGAAGAATATTTTGAGGCGAAAGCCAAATTATTCAAGTTGACCAATGATTATAACATTGTGAATGTAGATGATGATTATGGGAGGAGGCTAATTGAGAAGATTCGGTCATATAAACCAAGATTGGTTACCTATGGAATTGAGAACAAAGCAGAGATATATGCCACAAATATCCATATAGATAGTGAATTTTCCCAATATACATTACATACACCTGAAGGTACAATAGAAATCAAAGTAAATATACCTGGCGTTTTTAATGTGTATAATAGTTTAGCAGCGATTGCCTGTGCTTATTGTAATAGGATTAATCTTCAAGATATTCAAAAAGGGATTCAATCTTTAGAACATATTAAAGGTAGACTTGAGACTATTTATAAAGATGACGACAAAAAAGTAGTTGTCGATTTTGCCCATACGGAAGATGGTTTGGAAAAGGCGCTCAATACATTGCGATCCAATACAGAAGGTAGAGTTATTCTAGTCTTTGGCGTGTATGCAGCACCTGGAGAAGCTGGTAGAGATAAAAGAAGAGCAATGGGAAAGGTTGCAGCGAAACATGCTGATTTTTCAATTGTGACATCTGATAATCCAAAGAATCAAGACCCCGATTTAATTATAAAAGAGATCGTTGAAGCGATTGAAGAAGAAAATGGTTCCTATATGGCGGTAGTGGATCGAAAAGAAGCGATTCGTTATGCCATTGAAATATGTGAAAAAGGTGATATTATTTTATTGGCTGGAAAAGGCCATGAAACGTCACAAGTAATTGGAAACAAAGAAATTCCATTCAATGAAAAAGAAATTGTTCTGGAAATTGTTGGAGGAAATGGACAAATTGTATGAAGGTTTGATTCATTTGCAAAGAATTCCTGTCTATACTCGTCTATTAAAGGAAAATAAGAAGGAAAAGGGTTGGGTTGCATAATATGTGTGGATTTGTTGGATTTGCTGATAGTGTGATTGGAATAGATAGTAGTAAAGTTATTAACGATATGATGGATACGATTAGACATAGAGGTCCCGATAGTGGGGACTTCTTTTCTGATGACCGTGTAACATTGGGCTTTAGAAGACTTAGTATCATTGATTTATCAGAAGAAGGCAGTCAGCCAATGTACAATGAGGATGGTAGCCTTGTATTGGTTTTTAATGGGGAAATATATAATTATCAAGAGTTAAGAAGTGAATTGCTTAAAAAAGGACATATTTTTAAAAGTGATGCTGATAGTGAAGTGGTTGTACATGCTTATGAGGAATATGGTGTAGATTTATTACAGAAAGTAAGAGGTATGTTTGCCTTTGCCATATGGGATAAAAAGAGTGAAACAATGTTTTTGGCAAGGGACTTCTTTGGAATTAAGCCCTTGTACTATACTCAAAATACGGTAGATAACTCGCTTATATTTGGTTCAGAAATAAAATCCTTTTTGAAACACCCTGCTTATAAAAAGGAGCTTAATAAGGATGCATTAAAGCCTTATTTGACATTCCAATATTCTGTATTAGATGAAACCTTTTTTAAAGGTGTGTTCAAGCTGAAACCTGGACATTATATGATTTACAAAAAAGGTCAAATGGAAATTAAGCCTTATTGGGATATAGACTTTAATGAAAAGGAAAAGGGTCTAGAGGATTACATTGAACAAATTAACAGCACGTTAAGAGAATCTGTTGCTTATCATAAAATCAGTGATGTAAAGGTTGGTTCCTTTTTATCGGGCGGCGTGGACTCGAGTTATATTACAGCCTTATTAAAGCCTAATAAGACCTTTTCAATTGGTTTTCAGGATCACGAAGGAATTTTCAATGAAACGAATCTAGCAAAAGATCTTTCAGATATTCTAGAAATAGAGAACTACAAAAAGCTGATGAATGCGGATGAGTGTTTTGAAAAGTTACCTACTATTCAATACCATATGGATGAACCACAATCTAATTTATCATCTGTACCGTTATATTTTCTAACAGAAATGGCCAGCAAGCACGTAACGGTTGTATTGTCTGGAGAAGGAGCAGATGAAATTTTTGGTGGTTATGCATGGTACCAAAAGTCTGCTAAATTACAAAAATATGAAAAAATACCTTATGCGATTCGACGTTCCATTTCACGAATCAGCGACCACCTTCCAAAAAATCAAATAACGAACTTTTTAGTGAAGGGTGGACAAAAGATAGAAGAGAAATTTATTGGAGAAGCGATTATTTTTGAAGAAGAAGAGGCTATGAACATTCTGCAAGATGACTACAAAAAGGGCCCTTCCGTTCAAAATATAACGAAAAAGGTATATGACCAGGTTAAAGATAAAGATGATGTGACCAAAATGCAATATCTCGATTTGAAACTTTGGTTGCCTGGGGATATTCTTTTAAAAGCGGATAAAATGAGTATGGCTCATTCCATTGAATTAAGGGTCCCGTTTTTAGATAAAGAAGTCATGTCAGTGGCTGAAGAATTACCAAGCAACTTAAGGGTCAATGATGTCGATACCAAATATGCCTTAAGAGCGGCTTCCAAGGAGGTCCTTCCAGAAGAATGGGCAAAGAGAGAAAAGGTAGGATTCCCTGTTCCTCTTCGACATTGGTTAAGAGAGGAAAAGTATTATAATATTGTAAAAGAAGCATTCCAATCAGAAGTAACAAAAGAATTCTTCAATAGGGATGAGTTACTATCAATGCTTGATGACCATTATACAGGAAAACATAATTATGCAAGAAATATTTGGACCGTTTATGTATTCCTAGTTTGGTATAATAAATTTTTTATAGAGTTAGAGGAGCAGGATTCTACCTCAACGGAAGTTGATAATACGATCCTGACAACAGTTTCTTGATTTGACTTTAAAACTTTAAGAAGGACTGAGCTGGAAATTGAAGAAAATAGTGATTATTGCTATTTTATTAGTCATGATCATCGCAATGGAAGCCTTCCTTATCGTGATGTTAATAAAATATAAAGAAAGTAATAGAGCAGATACGATAAATGGGGATAGCTCTACATCTTCTGAATATGAAAAAAAATCCCAAGGGATAGATAAAGAAGAAACTGACACTATAGAATTATATATTCCAGTGGATACGGTTCTGCAATATCCTGAACTTCCCCATGGCTGTGAAATCACATCTTTAACGGCTATCCTAAATTATTATGGTTATAATGTGAGTAAAACAGAAATGTCAGATACCTATTTACCAAAACAGCCTTTTAAAAGGGTTGGTGACCAGTTATACGGGGCAAATCCTTTTAAGGCATATGCAGGGGAACCAAGAAGTACGGAAGGATTTTTTGCTTATGCACCGCCTATAGTCGAGGCGGCAAATCGATATTTCGAAGATATTGGGGAAGATAATCGTTCGATTGATATCAGTGGTAGTTCTAGACAAGAAATGATGGAACTGTTAGATCAGGGAATTCCCGTTGTCATTTGGGTAACTTTAGATTTGTCACAACCCATATTAAGTGAGTCTTGGCATTTTCATGATTCTAAAGAATATTTTCTTGCACCAAGTAACTTACATTCAGTTGTATTAAATGGATATAGTGGAAACCTAGTACATGTAATGGACCCGTTAAAAGGTCATATAAGTCATGATGCAAATACATTTTTTCATTCTTATGAAGCATTAGGAAGTCAAGCTTTAATGATTGAGCCAAATGAATCGGAATAATAAGATGGAAAAGAGGTGAACTGAATGGAGTCAAAAGGGTTAGGTATTATAGGAGGAATGGGTCCTAAGGCAACATCTGTTTTTTTTGATAGTATTGTTGAAAATACAGATGCAAAGAAGGACCAAGATCATATCAATATGGTCATTCTGAATCATGCAACATTACCAGATCGAACAGATGCAATCTTAAATGGAAAAGATGAGCTTTTTTTGGATTCCATAAGAAATGATATCGAACTCCTTGAGAAAGCAGGCGTTTCAAATATAGCGATCCCCTGTAATACATCACACTATTTTTACGATAAAATACAGGGAATGACAGATATTAATATCATAAATATGGTTGAAGAAACGATTAAAGAGATTTATGAAAGATACGGTAAAAATGCCAAAATTGGGGTTATGGCAACAAATGGAACAATAAAAAGTGATGTTTATAAGAAGGTATGTCAGCAGTATGGCCTACAACTCTATTATCCAGATACCATCATTCAAGAACAGGTAATGGATATTATTTACAACAAAGTCAAAAGTGATTTGAAAGTAGATAGTAATGAGATCAAGGATATTGTTTTTGATTTTATCTTTAAACATGAATGTAGCTGTGTTATTTTAGCTTGTACTGAATTGTCCTGTATTAACTTAAATGATGATGTGGCGAAATACTGTGTAGATGCGATGAAAGTCCTTGTTAAGAAGTCGATTGAATTGTCTGGGAAGCATATGGAGAACCATACCTTGGATGAGTTTTTGTCAGAGTCCTTTGCAAATGATCAATTTGTCCGAGAACTCAGACTCTCAAAAGAAGAATTGGAGTATGCAAAAAAAAAATACCCAAATGCTAGCTTTAAAATCATTTCAACAGAAGAAGATCGGAATGAGAAATGTTGGTGTGAAATAAACCTCCTTCCTCTCAGTAATGTTGAGAAAACTCTTTTAGAAGAGAATGAAGTTGAGGATAGGGAACAAAGGAAACAAAAGCTTGAAGTATAGGTGAATGTGTTCTAAAGGGTGATAACTTTATCGGTTATTACCCTTTTTTTGACCCATCTATTGATGGATGGTTATAGGTTGAATAAAGGGATATTCCTGAGGGAAAACAAAATAGACAAAATAGATGAAAATCTTCAAGAAAACAAGCTCTTATTGAATGGCTTTGTCAAACCATATTATTGATGCTTAAATGCCTGTAGTATAAGCGCCCATTAAGTTATTCTATGAAATAAAACACATGGCTGCGTATATGAAAGGCGAATTTTTAACAATAATCATGAACACAGCCTAATAAAAGGAAATGATTATGTTACTCAATTGATTCTTTAGCTATTATTGTCGTTTTAAATTTATACTCTTTTCATGATAATTAAAACCAAATTTCTTTTAAATCCTGTCCACTCTAGTATATTATTGAATAATGGTAGATCATTTTTAATCGTGATCATACATAAACAGTAAAGGTTGTTCGAATGTAAAAAGAAAGTAAATGTATATAAGTCCATATTAATTTTCCAACATGAATTGTCGGTTGACCTGCTTGAATAAGCCTTTATGTACGAAGTAAAACATAAACAGTGAAAGGAGGTTAGTCGACAATGATTGGACTCTTATGTCGATTTAATAAGTTGAATTTATATAGTTAAAGGACGGTAATATATGTCTCTAGATAATGAAAATAATATAACGAGAATCCATTTAGATGGGAAAGAATTTATTCTCATTGGAACGGCCCATGTATCGAAGCAGAGTGCGGAGCAAGTGAAGGAAGTAATTGAAACGGAAAGACCCGATTCTGTTTGTATCGAGTTGGATGAAGGGCGATATCAATCCATTACAGATGACAACAAGTGGAAAGATATGGACATCTTTAAAGTAATTAAAGAAAAGAAATCGACATTGCTTTTAATGAATCTTGCTTTATCTTCCTTTCAGAAACGGATGGCCAACCAGTTAGGAATTAATGCTGGGCAAGAGATGATTCAAGGGATTGAATCAGCGAAGGAAATGGATGCAAACCTAGTTTTAGCGGATAGAAATATTCAAATTACTTTTTCTCGTATTTGGCATAATGTAGGATTATGGGGGAAACTTCAACTTTTAACGCAAGTCATCTATAGTATTTTCAGTAGGGAAAGTATTTCAGAAGAAGAACTAGAAAAAATGAAATCCCAAGATATGCTCAATTCAATGCTTAGTGATTTCACGGAACATTTTCCTAAATTAAAAACTCCTCTTATTGATGAGCGGGATCAATATTTATCCCAAAAAATCAAAGAAGCTCCTGGAAATAAAATTGTGGCTGTTTTAGGTGCTGCCCATGTTCCAGGTATTAAAGAAGAAATAAAAAGAAATCATGACCTAGAGGCGATCACTAAGCTCCCTCCAAAATCAAAGGCTCCTAAAATAATTGGCTGGACTATTCCCATTATTATTATTGCGATGATTGTCTATACCTTTTATACAAATCCAACTGCTGGGATGCAGCAATTGATCAGTTGGTGGCTATGGAATGGGGGCTTATCTGCAATAGGCACAGCAATTGCCTTTGGCCATCCGCTTGCCATATTAACGGCCTTTATTGTAGCACCCATAACGTCCTTAGATCCAATAACCGCAGCAGGTTGGTTTACAGGACCTGTCCAAGCCTATTTTCGCAGACCAAATGTAAGGGATTTTGAAAGTCTTTCTGATGATGTTACGAGTGTGAAAGGGTTTTGGAATAATAAAGTAACTCGTATTCTACTTGTTGTTGTGTTTGCTAATTTAGGAAGTTCACTAGGGACTTTTATCGGTGGAGCCGATGTTGTCCGTCTGTTTATAAATAGCTTATAAGTTATGAGTGTTTATCTGAAAATAAATATAACGTTCATGTTGAGAACGTTCTGTAAGAAACAACAGAGGATTTTGTTCACTGTTGTTTTTTATCTCTGAATTCAAATATTTTAAACAACGGTATATTTAAAATAGTAAAAAAGTCATAAAGTTAAATATAAAACATCGTTAATTTAATTATATATAGAAAGAAAAGAGGAGAGTAGTTATCGGGGGAGAATAACTACTCTCCTCTTTTCTTTTTCTTAAGGTAAAAAATGGGATTGTATCATTTTTTATAAATTGTGATTCAAGTCCTGCTTAGAAAATTTAAGTTGTTGTAAGATCAATTTAGTTGATAACAACTTTCATTTCCATTGAGGAGGACTATATAGATGATGAATCATATCGCGTTAACTGAAGAAATTTACTGGGTAGGAAAAACAGATAATCGAGAAGTTCCATTTCACCGCTTAATTTTAGCAAAGGGAACTACTTACAATGCTTACTTACTAAAAACAGAAAAACCAACGGTCATTGATACCGTTGATATGGAGTTCGGGAGAGAATTTGTTGAATACTTAAGCGAATTAATCGATCCGAAGGTAATCCAATATATTGTTATTAATCATACAGAACCAGATCATTCAGGTGGGATGGCAGCCTTAGCTGGAAGAGCACCAAATGCCACAATTGTTTGTACAGAGCCTGCAGTAAATGAGCTAAAAGAAATGTACAAGCTTCATAGTAGAGATTTCTTAGTTGTGAAAGATGGAGATACATTAGATATCGGTGGAAAAACATTGAAGTTTAAAGAAACACCTTATCTTCATACAGAAGAAACAATGATTACTTACTGTGTAGAAGACAAAACTTTATTCCCTTGCGATATCTTTAGCACACATGTTGCGGTGAACAATATTTTTGCAGACGAAGCTGGCTTTGATATCACAGAAGATTTTATTGGTTACTATAATGCCATTATTCATCCACATAGAAGATATGTGAGAGCCTTGATTGATGCATTAGAAGAGTTGGACGTTGAAATGATCGCTCCTTCCCACGGCTTTATTTTACGAGAAGATATCGGGAAGTATATTGATCTATACGCAAAGATGAGTGCGGATACCGTTCAAGATAAAAAAATAACGATTGTGTACACAACCATTAAAAATAGTACAAAAAAAATAGCAAATCATTTAAAACAAATTTTTGAGGAAAATCAAATCGAAACAATGGTTTTCAATGCAGATAAGTCAGATAAAACAGAGATTCTTGAAAGTATTAAGGAAGCGGATGCTGTCTTTATTGGAAGTTCAACGAAATATGCAGATATGATTGGGAATCTTGAAGAGGTTCTAAAAGACATGAAAGAAATGAATCTGGAAGGAAAAATTGGTGCTGCCTTCGGGTCGTATGGCTGGAGTGGAGAAGCAATTGAAGTAATTCAAGACTACTTAAGTGAAACCAATATGGACGTACAAAGTACATCAAATGTTATTAAAACGACAGGCATGACACATGTTGAGTTTCCTGTACGAGTAAGATTTGCACCGAAAAATGAACAACTGAAGAAGATTGAACACTCAGCGACATTTGTTGCCGATTTATTAAGAAGTGCCATTTAATAAAAGAAGTTTTTAATAGAGCTTTGTTTCACGTGAAACAAAGTGAATGAACAAAAGTGGGTGAGAAAATGAATAGAAACTATTGTATTATTGGAACGGGTGTTGCAGCAGTCAATGCAGCAAAGGCTATTCGTGATCAAGATAAAGAAGCAAACATACATGTTTTTGGAGAAGAAAAATCATTACCTTATAACAGAATTAAATTATCGAAAGAGTTATATTCAGATTTACGCAGTGAAAAGGTTCTTTTGAAAAAAGAAAAATGGTACAAGACTCAAAATATCGAAACACATGTAAATACTAAGATTGTTAAAATAAATACGGCAGATCGATTTATTGTGACTGAAGATAATGAAACAATTTATTATGATAAACTACTCATCTGTACGGGTTCTAAAAATAGAAAACTGCCAATCGGTGGTGTTGACAAAAAAGGTGTCTTTACGATTAGGGAAATGCATGAAGCGGAAGATTTCAAAGAATTTTTAGAGGATAAAAAGAGCGTTGTAAATATCGGTGGAGGCATTCAAGGGCTGGAAACGGCCTGGTCTATCCATAGGGCTGGTAAAAAGGTTTCAATTGTCGAAGTGGCTGACAGATTAATGGCTAGACAGCTAGATGAAAAGACTTCCTTCCTATTGAAAGAAAAAATTGAAGCAGCAGGAGTAGATGTTTACGTAAATACCTCGATCGATCAGATCATTGGTAATTATGATGTAGAAGGGATTGTCGCAGAGGATAAGAAGATTTCATGTGACAGTGTCATTTATTCTATTGGTGTGACTCCAAACATTGAGCTTGTAAAACAAACATCGATTGCGACAAATCGTGGAATTATCGTCAATGACAAGATGGAGACGAATATTGAACATGTTTACGCCGCGGGCGATGTAGTGGAACTAAATGGTGAAGTAGCAGGTTTATGGACTCCAGCCATGGATCAAGGTAAAGTGGCAGGTAAGAATATGGTATCCCCTTCTGTATCCTATCAAAAAACCATTCCTCTTACTGTTTTCAACGCCTTTGATTTTACTGTATTTTCAATGGGAATCGTAGATGAAAAACAATGTGATACAACGATCATTGAAGAATCTGGTGATGAAAAATATACGAGGGTCTTTATTAAAGATGAAAAAATAGTAGGAGTTATTTCGCTTGAAGGTGTTGTAGCTTCTATGCCATATAAAGCAGCGATTGAAAGCGAGGTTTCATTAGCTGGAATTGATGTAAATACTGTTTCAATAAGTGATTTAATGAGTCAATTAAAAGAAAAGCAAAAAATGACAGCTTAAAAGTGAGGAGAAAATAAAGATGAAAAAATATATTTGTATCCCATGTGGTTATATTTATGATCCGGCGATCGGAGACCCTGATGAAGACGTTGAACCAGGAACGGCATTTGATGATATACCAGAAGATTGGTTATGTCCAGTTTGTGGAGAAGAAAAAGATAAGTTTGCCGAAGTAGAAGAATAAAAAGGAAAGTGCTAGAATCCAGTTGGGTTTTGGCGCTTTTTTTTATCATTTTAGGCGAGAAGACTGCCACTTCAATTTTGTGAAGGGCAACGCCCAAAAATAAGTGGGAGATGAATCGTCTTTTTGCGTAGCGGAACATGTGTTTGCA
>NZ_JAETXM010000002.1 GCF_024494465.1 Bacillus sp. V3B
AATGTAGTAGAGGTGGTTTTGGTATATTTACAACTTCTATCCTAATCGATAAATTAAAAACCTCTCATTAGGATTCTTTTCATATAAACTTGGCAATATAACTTCTTGTTTTAATTCAAAAGAAGTGTCTTTTTCTAAAAAATAGATATAGTCTTCAGATGGATAATATAAAATCAATTCGACCTCTCGTGGTGCTTCTTCCACCGAGAACAGGATGTGGTTAATCACTTTCCTAAAGATTTGAATCGAAAACGGATTAAAAAAATAAAATCGATTGTCTTCTAGGTCGATCCTGTACTCTTCTGCTAAACAACAATAAAAATGGATGTTGTCTCCCTTATTCACTTTTTTCTGCCTATAGCTTATTCGATTTTCTACAGCGTGTTGATAAAAAGACTCATTCATTTCGATACCTACTACAGTTGCTTGGAAGAAATAGTGGATATAGAAGTTTAATCGCCCTTTTCCACATCCAAAATCGACCACCCGATCACTACTTTTACATTCATATTGGTCAAATAATATCTCTAATGCGCTATATGGCGTTGGTTCGTATGGATGATAATGAAAGGACTTAGTAAATCTTTTATGGTCTTCCCCTGTCTGGACCTTTAGCAATTTATCATAATATTGTTCTTTCATTCACGTTCTCCTACTCAGATGTTTTCAATTATAAGTATACAACAGAGAGTACACAAAAGAAGAGCTACTTTCCCATACTCGCTCTTTTCCCTTCATTTTCTAACGAGGATTGTTGGAGGCATACTCTTAGCTAGTGTTTTGTCGAATGAAAGTCTATTAAGTGAAAGAACTTTCTTTAACGGTTTGTAGACCATTTCCCTAATACATGAAAATGGTCTACCACTAAAACAAATTTTAAGTTAAGGAAATCGAAATATATTTCGTTTCTAGGAATTCCTCTATTCCATGATGTCCACCTTCACGGCCTAAACCACTTTGTTTATAGCCACCAAACGGTGCTTGAGCAACAGATGGAACTCCATCGTTTAAACCAACAATTCCATATTCCAGTTGTTCAGAAACTTGTATCGCTTTGCTTAAATTTTGTGTGAACACGTAGGCTGCTAGCCCATATGGAGTATGATTAGCTCTTTGAATAACTTCTTCCGTTGTTTTAAATGTAGTGATTGGAGCTAAAGGTCCAAATGTTTCTTCATTCATACACAGCATCTCATCAGTAGCATTCATTAAAACGGTTGGTTCGAAAAAGTAGCCTCCATTCAAGGAGAGCTTGTTCCCGCCGATTTCTATTCTTCCACCTTTTTGAACAGCATCTGAAATATGCTTCTCCATTTTTTGAATCGCCCGTGTATCAATAAGGGGTCCAATTTGCGTCCCCTCTTCTAATCCATCACCCGTTTTCAACTCTTTTACAGCCGTACTATATTTTTCTGCAAACACCCCTACAATAGATTCATGAACATAAATTCTATTTGCACAAACACAAGTTTGACCTGCATTTCTGTATTTAGAAGCGATCGCTTCCGTAACAGCTTTATCTAAATCAGCATCTTCAAAAACGATTAGCGGTGCATGACCACCCAGTTCAAGTGATACTTTTTTCACGGTATCTGCCGCACCACGCATTAATATTTTTCCTACTTCAGTTGAACCAGTGAACGTAATTTTTCTAACTCGTCCATCTTGAAGCCATGTCTCTCCGATCGCCTTAGCGTCACCTGTAATGACATTAAACACTCCTTTAGGAATACCTGCTTTTTCTGCTAACTCTGCTAATTTTAATGCTGTCAGCGGTGTTAATTCTGCCGGTTTCACGACTACCGTACATCCTGCTGCCAAAGCTGGAGCCACTTTTCTTGTTATCATGGCCGCGGGGAAATTCCAAGGAGTAATAGCTGCCACAACACCAACCGGTTGTTTTAATACAACAATCCGCTTATTTTCATGTGAAGCAGGAATCGTTTCTCCATAAATTCTCTTCCCCTCTTCTGCATACCATGAAATAAAGCTATTCGCATAAACAACTTCTCCCATCGCTTCCTGCAATGGCTTCCCTTGTTCACGAGTCATGATTCTTCCAATGGTTTCTTTTTCCTCATCGATTAACTTGTACCATTGTTGTAATCTTTCTCCACGTTGTGCTGCTGTTTTTTTTGACCATACGGATAATGCCTCATAAGCTGCATCTACAGCCCTTTTTGCCTCAACAGTACCACAATTGGGTACAGAAGAAATTACTTCACCATTTGCAGGGTTTACTACAGGAATCACAGATGAATCATCTGCTAAGATCCATTCTCCATTCACATATACGGGTTTTATCATATCATTAACTCCTATCTATTTAAAAATTAGATAATCGGCTATCATTGATCAATCATTACCTACTAAAAATATTCTACCATATGTATTCATTACGTTCGTGAATATATCCATCCTTAAGAAAATAAAGCAAACCACCCTAAGCCATATCGGCAAAAAGGTGGTTTCAATATTCTTGTAAAAACTCACATTCTTATTTACTTTTGAAAAGATGTATCAACCAATCCAGCTAATTCAGGAGTTCCCTTAAGGAATTCCAGTTCAACAGTTGATTGAGAAAATTGAGCAATCACTGCTTCGTCCACTTCAGTTGTATAGTTAATGCGATCCATTGCTTGTACAACAATGTCCTTTTCAAGCTCTTGTGCTTCTTCTTTATTATTATTAATAAAATCAACTGCTTCTTGTTGCGCTTGTACAAGTGCTTCGGCAATCTCTTTGTTTTCTTCTACTAACTTTCCACTTGCCACTAAAACCGTGTTTGGAAGCGTGTTTCCATAAGCAATTTCATCTGTGCTGACAACAACTTTTGCACCACTTTGGACAAGTGTAGATGCCCATGGTTCTGGAACGACTGCAAGATCGACTTGACCTGATTCAAACATTCCTTCATATAATGTGCAGGGTTTCCCGTCACATGTTTTAAGGTTCCACCAATGCGGGCAGATGCTAGTTCAGTATTCCCTTGTTCTTGTAAAAGGGCCTCAAACTGAACATCATGTGTACAGGCAGAGACCGATTTTCAAATATAGATGAGAAGGTTGTTTTATTATATGGTGTATTATAAAATAACTATAAACTCATTAGACTAATATAGATTATAGTCATTAAATGGGCAAGAAAACGATTGAGTAAAGGTAGGAATTCAGATGAAAATTTACAACTCCATTCTTGATTTAATAGGAAAGACGCCTATTGTTAAATTAAATAAATTACCTGAACCAAATGGTGCAAATGTATTCATAAAATTAGAGTCATATAACCCAGGTGGGAGTGTGAAAGACCGTGCAGCTCTTAACATGATTGAGCGTGCTGAAGCCGAAGGAAAGCTTATTCCAGGTAAAAGTACGATCATCGAACCGACATCTGGTAATACAGGAATTGGCATTACAATGGTTAGTGCCGTCAAAGGATACCGTTGTATTATTACCATGCCTGATAATGCAACACCGGAGCGCGTGAAAATTATGAAAGCATATGGGGCAGAAGTCATTTTAACTCCAGCCCATTTGCGCATGCAAGGTGCCATTGATGAAGCAAACCGATTGGCTAATAAAATGACGGATAGCTTTATCCCTATGCAATTTGAGAATACAGCAAATGCTGATGCCCATCGAGAAACCACTGCGGTAGAAATTATGGAATCTTTTGATGGAGCACTAGATGCCTTAGTGTTAACGGCTGGAACTGGCGGTACCATTACAGGTACTGGAGAAGAACTAAAGAAACACATTCCTAATTTAAAAATCTATGTAGTAGAACCAGAAGGGTCACCAGTCCTATCAGGAGGAAAACCAGGTCCACATAAAATTCCTGGAACAGGTCCCGGATTTATTCCAACAATTTTAAATCGTGATGTATATGATGAAGTTCTCCTTATTGAAGATGAGGATGCACAGGTGATGGCACGCCGACTTGCTGCTGAAGAAGGAATCTTTGTCGGAGCATCAGGAGGGGCTTCTGCTCACTTTGCCGTCCAAGTGGCAAAAAGCCTTCCATCTTCGGCAAGAGTTCTTTGTTTGGCACCAGATACTGGTGAACGTTACCTGTCGTCAGACTTGTTTCCCAGCTAATAAGAAAAGCAAAAAGCGTCTACCTCTTGGCTCTAGACTAAAGATCTGGTAGCCACCTGGAGCTAGACCTCTATCTTTTGTTTAGAAACTTCTAGATTCTTATAAATAAAAATGCCTGTCCCTTATGCAATAAGTGATTGCATAAGGGACAGGCATTTTTATTTAAATGGCTTCTTCCATCCACTCTTCATCTTTATTCTTCACTGCTTTTATTTCTCTTCTTTTTTCTGTTTCAGAAACAATTACTGCACATGCAGCATCTCCAGTACTATTAACAGCAGTCCGTGTCATATCAAGGAGTCGGTCAATCCCGATGATTAAAGCAATTCCTTCGACTGGTAGGTTCATTGTTTGTAATACCATCGCAAGCATAACAAGAACAAATCAATTGAACTGTCCCCTGCCAAGTAGACAGAGGATAGTTCATAATTAGTGAAGGACTGCTGTTATGTTTTCCTTATACCATCACTTTACAAATATCATTGGTAAACTCAACAGGATCCTGAATTGGCAATCCTTCAATTAGTAAGGCTTGATTATACAATAGATTTGTATACAGTCCCAATTTATCTTGATCCTTTTCAAAGGCGTCTTTCAATGATTGGAATACTTCGTGATTCGCATTAATTTCTAACACTTTATCGGCTTTAATATTTTGTTGGTTATCAGGCATTGCATTTAATACCTTTTCCATTTCAATCGAAATTTCACCATCTGTTGCTAAACAAACAGGATGGGTTTTTAATCTTTTTGAAATACGAACATCCTTTACTTTGTCTGATAAGATGTTTTTCATATACTCAAAAAGCTCTTTACTCTCATTTATTTCTTCATCTGTACTCGTTTGTTCTTCTTCAAACCCTAAATCACCGCTTGAAACCGATTTGAATTCTTTCTCTTTATAGTTCATAAGCATTCGGATGGCAAACTCATCAATTTCATCGGTAAAAAAGAGGATTTCATAGCCTTTATCTGCCACTAATTCTGTCTGTGGTAGTTTTTCAATGCGTTCATTTGATTCCCCTGAAGCATAATAAATATATTTTTGATCTTCCGGCATTCTTGACACATACTCATCTAACGTCACCAATTTCTTCTCTTTCGATGAATAGAACATCAATAAGTCTTGCAACACTTCTTTATGGCTTCCGAAATCACTATAAACTCCATATTTCAGCTGTCTGCCAAAGGAATTGTAAAACTGTTCATACTTCTCTCTTTCATTTTTTAATAAACTAAGCAACTCGCTTTTAATTTTTTTATTAATATTTTTTTCAATTCGTTTTAATTGTCGATCATGTTGGAGCATTTCTCTTGAGATGTTTAAAGATAGATCCTCAGAATCAACCATTCCTTTAACAAAGCTAAAATGATCTGGTAAGAGATCCGAGCACTTATTCATGATTAGTACACCATTCGAATAAAGCTCTAATCCTTTTTCATATTCCTTTGAATAGAAGTCAAATGGAATGTTTTCTGGAATGAATAAAATCGCGTGATATCTGATCGCACCATCAACACTTGTATGAATGGTTTTCAACGGCTTATCAAAACCATACCGTTTTTCCTGATAAAATTTTTCATAATCTTCATCGGTTAGATCATTTTTATTCTTTTTCCAAATAGGAATCATACTATTAATCGTCTGTTCTTCTATAAAATCAATATATTCATTTTCACTATCTTCTTTTGGTTGTTTTACATTCACATCCATTTTGATTGGATAACGTATAAAGTCAGAGTACTTCTTAATAATTTCTTTTAAACGATACTCTTCTAAAAACTCATCGAACTGATCGTCTTCTGTGTTTTCTTTTATTTTTAAAATAATTTCAGTACCAACGGAATCCTTTTCATACGGCACAATCGTATATCCATCTGCACCCTCTGATTCCCACTTGTAAGCTTCATCACTTCCGACAGCTTTACTAATCACCGTCACAACGTCAGCTACCATAAAGGCTGCATAAAAACCAACACCGAATTGACCGATAATATCATATCCGTCTTTTAATTCATTTTCACTTTTGAATGCTAAAGAGCCACTCTGAGCAATGATTCCAAGATTATTTTCAAGATCTTCTTTTGTCATCCCGATCCCTGTATCAATAATTTTTAAGGTCCTTTTCTCTTTGTCAGCAGACAGTTTTATGTAGTAATTATCTTGATCGAATTGTAACGTATCATCTGTTAAGGCTTTGTAATAGATTTTGTCAATCGCATCACTCGCATTGGAAATTAACTCTCTCAAAAAGACCTCGCGATGCGTGTAAATGGAGTTAATCATCAAATCTAATAGTCTTTTCGATTCTGCCTGAAACTGTTTCTTTTCCATTCCATTCTCTCCTTTCAACACTAAAACTACGCAAATAAACGATTACGTAGTAGAAAATACTGCCTATATCCCAATCATTTATTGATTAGCACTCTCTCTAACAGAGTGCTAATCAATACTAATTTAATAACATTTTTTTGAGTATCTGTCAATATATATAGCGTTTTTTTGTCATCCAACGCTATCTTTCAAAGCAGTGTTCACCATTTATTCAGTGAAAAGACAGATTACTCTGAGAACTTTTTAAAAACTAATGTAGCATTATGGCCACCGAACCCTAATGAATTTGATACTACAATTTGAACACTTTTCTCTTTTGCCACATTTGGAACATAGTCTAAATCCAATTCTTCATCCGGTGTTTCATAATGAATCGTAGGAGGAATAATCCCTTCCCTGATCGTTAAAAGTGAAAAAATTGCTTCAACTGCTCCTGCAGCTCCCAACATATGCCCTGTCATCGATTTCGTTGAACTCACAGATAGTTGATAAGCATATTCTTTAAAAACTTCCTTGATCGCTTTTGTTTCGTATAAATCATTTAGTGGGGTTGACGTACCATGTGCATTGATGTAATTCACTTGTTCAGGAAGAATTCCAGCATCATTCAGCGCTAATTTCATAGCACGGGCGGCCCCCGCTCCATCCGGTGCTGGAGAAGTAATATGATAGGCATCTCCTGTGGCACCGTAGCCAACAATTTCTCCATAAATTTTTGCATTTCGTGCCAACGCATGCTCTAATTCTTCTAAAATAATAATTCCTGCCCCTTCTGCAATCACAAAACCATCTCGATTACGATCAAAAGGACGACAAGCTGTATCAGGATCGGGGTTCGTAGAAAGAGCGGTCATATTTGAAAAACCGGCAATCGTCATCTCGGTAATGGAAGCTTCTGTTCCACCAGCAACCATGACATCCACTCCGCCATTTTTCACCTCTCGAAAAGCATCACCAATTGAATTTGATCCAGAAGCACAGGCAGTGACAGAACAGTTATTGATTCCTTTTGCCCCTATTTCAATAGACACTCTTCCAGCAGCCATATCAGGGATAAGCATCGGAATCGTAAATGGATTAACCCTTCTTTGACCTTTTTCCAAAAACTTTCTATATTGTTCTTCAAACTCTCCTAACCCACCGATACCAGAGCCAATCCATACACCAACACGTTCAGGGTTCACATTTTCACCCATTTGAATACCAGCATCAGCCACAGCCATTTTACTAGCAGCAACGGCAAATTGACTAAAGCGCCCCATTCTCCTAGCTTCTTTTCGATCGATAAATTCCTCTGGTTGAAAGTCTTTTACTTCCCCAGCTAACTTCACATCCACTCCATCAACACTGATCCGGACTGCAGGTGCAATACCTGACACACCCTTTTTAATCTTTTCCCATGTCGTAGAAACGTCATTTCCTAAAGGAGTTACGGCTCCGACTCCTGTAATCACCACTCGTCTTTTCATCTATTATCTCCCCTACTGTTAATGTTCTTATTTTAACCTTCTATTCTATAATTTTCAAAGCAACGATATCCATTATTCATGATAATGTTTTATAAACTGTTGAAATCATACCTTTTTAAAAGTTTCACTCTTCTATACACTTTAATTTTTCTAGAATTTTCATTATAATAAAACTATTCTATTATAAGAATTTACAATAAAAGGAAATAGGTTCATTCCTATATAGAATAATACAGTATTACTTAATTAGGAGGTACATATGAATTATCAATTATTCCCAGTAGGTGAGCATGCCATCCTCATCGAACTTGGAGAAGAGCTTAACATGGATACCCATCAAAAGGTTCAATATATTACCTCTTACTTAGATGATCACCCTTTTGAATGGATGGTAGAATATATCCCTGCCTTTACAACGATTACGATTTTTTTTGATCCTATAAAAATAGCGCGACTTAACAATAAGGAAATATCACCATATGATTTTGTTTATAAACAAGTAGAAGAAATACTATCAAGCATCAAAACAGGAAAAAAGCTTGAATCGAGAAGGATTGAAATTCCCGTATGCTACGGGGGAAAGCTAGGTCCTGACTTAGAAACGGTTGCAAGAATAAATAAGCTATCACCGGAAGAAGTCATTCAAATTCATACTTCTGGTGAGTACTTAGTATTCATGATCGGCTTTGCACCTGGATTTCCCTATATGGGTGGCATGTCTGAAAAAATTGCTACACCTAGAAGAGAGTCCCCACGGTTAGCCTCCCCAGAACGATCAGTTGGTATTGCCGGAAATCAAACAGGTGTTTATCCAATTGAAACACCAGGGGGTTGGCAGTTGATTGGACGAACACCTCTCAAACTATTTCTTCCTGAAGAAAACCCTCCAACTCTATTAAGAGCAGGAGATCAAATTAAATTCAGATCCATCAGCTATAAAGAATACATAGAATGGGGGGCAATTGAAACAAATGATCACAATCACTAAGCCAGGCCTTCTGTCTAGTATTCAAGACTTAGGAAGGTATGGCTTCCAAAAATATGGTGTCATTACGAGTGGAGTGATGGACAGCATCGCCCATCGTTTGGCTAATTTATTAGTAGGTAATAAGGAAAATCAACCGACGATTGAAGTTACTTTACTTGGACCTGTTATCCAATTCCATCAAGATTCATTAATTGCCATTTGTGGAGGTGACCTGTCCCCCACCATTAATCAGATTCCCATTCGTACATGGCGAACCATTCTTGTCAAAAAAGGATCAGAGCTCAAATTTGGACAAGCACGTGCAGGTTGTCGGGCATATTTAACCGTTGCAGGTGGTTTTTCCATCCCTTCTATCATGGAAAGCGCGTCTACCTATTTGCGGGCGAATATAGGGGGCTTCCATGGACGAGCCCTACAATCAGGCGATCAAATCAAGTTTGATTCTCTTAGCATACTTTCCTTAAAGATGATGCAACAATTAAATCGGCAGATAAATAACCAACCATTTGTCGAAATGGAATGGTCCATTTCCTCAGACCTTATTCCCACTCTTCAGAGCGATCCTCTTATTCGTGTAATAAAAGGACGTCAATATCATCTCTTTGCAAAGAAGAGTCGAGAGAAATTTTTCACAGAACCATTTAAGGTAACGACACAAGCAGATCGAATGGGTTACCGCTTACAAGGACCCACTCTTCATTTAGAAACAGCACAAGAAATGATATCGGAAGCCGTCACATTTGGAACGATTCAAGTACCTGCTGAAGGTCATCCCATTGTCCTTTTGGCCGATCGTCAAACAACAGGAGGTTATCCCAAAATAGGTGAAATTGCTTCTGTTGATTTGGCACTGATGGTACAGGCTAAGCCAGGCGATGACATTTATTTTACAAGAATAACTCATGAAGAAGCTGGGCTTCTTCATTTGGAACGAGAAATACAAATCAAGCAGCTTAAACATGGAATTTTTCAAAAATTTAGACAGGAGGAATAAACCTATGCATAAAGTGGACTTAAACTGTGATATGGGAGAAAGCTTTGGTACGTACAAAATAGGACGAGACGCGGAAATTCTTGAATTTGTCACATCAGCCAATATCGCTTGTGGGTTTCATGCTGGTGACCCCACAACGATGAGAAGAACGGTCCAATTGGCTTTAGAAAAAAAGGTTGCAATTGGCGCACACCCTGGATTGCAAGACCTTGTTGGATTTGGTAGAAGAGAAATACAACTATCACCGCAAGAAGCGTACGATCTTGTGGTCTATCAAATAGGTGCACTCTACGGTTTTGTTAAAGCAGAAGGTGGAGTAATTGAGCATGTAAAACCACACGGTGCCCTTTATAATATGGCTGCTAAAAATACCGATTTATCCGAAGCTATCGCTAAGGCCGTGTACAAAGTCGATCCTGAATTAATCCTCTTTGGTTTAGCAGGTAGCGAGTTAGTCAAAGCAGGAAAGAAAATTGGACTTCGCACCGCTAATGAAGTATTTTCCGATCGTACTTATCAACAAGATGGTTCTCTAACTTCACGCCGCGAGTCAAATGCACTAATCAAAGACCATGTCGAAGCAGTCAACCAAGTCATTCGTATGGTAAAAGAAGAAAAGGTCCTTTCCCTTCAAGGGGTTGACGTCTCGATTACCGCACATACAGTGTGTATTCACGGTGATGGAGAAAAAGCATTAGACTTTGCCCAATACATATCTTCTGCATTGAAAGAGGCAGGAATCACAGTCGCTAAAATAAGTGACTTTATCTAATAATTTTTTTCCTACTAGTGATAAGGTGAATTTTCATCTCATGTTTTCAAACACTTATTTCTTTCGTTTCGCTATGTTAAACAATTGTGCTGATATTCTAATGTCCTTTGGTGTGCGCGTCCATTACGTTATTCATACTGAATCAAACACATGACTGTAGATCAAAATTAAGAAAATAGTGAAAAGAAGCGAACAAACTAGCTGTTCACTTCTTTTCACTTTTAACTATTATTTTAATACGTTCACTAAAGTACCGATCTTTTCAATAGAAACCTCTACTCTATCGCCAGATTTCAACCATTCTTGCTGGTCTTCCGGATAGCCTAGCACAACTCCCTCTGGTGTCCCAGAAAAAATAATATCCCCTGGTTTTAACGTCATATGTTCAGATAAGTAGCTTACAATGGTAGCACAATCAAAAATCATATCCTTTGTATTCGCAGATTGACGAACAACTCCGTTGACTTTACATTGAATATCCAAATTGGTTGGGTTTAATTCGTCTGCCGTTACTACATAAGGACCGATTGGGCCGAAGTTATCACATGTTTTACCAAGTAACCACTGTCCACTACGGAATTGAAGATCACGTGCAGATAAGTCGTTTCCAACGGTATAACCAAACACATAAGAAAGCGCCTCATCTTTTGAAACATTCGTTGCTTCTTTCCCGATGACAATGACCAATTCTGCTTCATAATCAAATTTCTCGGCCGTTTTTGGCAGACCAATGTTTTGATTATGTGCAGCGAGAGCGTTATTAAATTTACTAAAAAGAACAGGGTAAGTTGGAATCTCCATATTCGATTCTTTAGCGTGATCCACGTAGTTTAACCCCACACAAATAATTTTTTCTGGTTGAGTGACACATGGAGCATACTTGACTTCTTCTTCTGAAAGGAATGAAACTTCTTGTTTGACTACATCTCGTAATTGCGAAAGGGCCTTTTCTCCCCCAGCAATAACTTGCTCAATTTTCGTTGGCAACTCAAGAGAAAGTGTTTGAGCAGCTTGTTCGACATCCACAATGCCCTTCTCTGTTTTAATTCCTAAACGTATTTGTTCTCCTACTTGAAAATGGATCAATTTCACTTTTTTTCCTCTTTTCTGTATGTAATTAGGCTAAAGCTTAAACCATTTCATTCTATATACTTTAATTCTCCAATTACTTAGTCAGTTCCTCTATATAATCTGCTGATTTTTATCTATTTAATTTATTGTAGAAGGTCGCTATAGGCATCAATTAATATTGTATTCCAATGAGATTAGTAGTATTTTATAATAAACAGATTATAATCATATGATGAAGAATATTGATATCTATTAGGGGGTTATTTAGAATGAATGTATTTGAAGCTATCAAAAAAAGACGTGAAATCACCCATTTTCAGAAAAAACAAATACCTTCTGAGATTCTAGAACAAATATTGAACGCTGCTTATCTAGCTCCTGCTGGAAACAATCTTCCATCAAGAGAATTTATTGCAGTTACCCAGCCTGAAACGTTACAACATTTAGCACAAGCTACTCCTTTTGTTCCATGGCTCGCTGAATCAGCCGCCGCTATTGTCATAACAGGTCGTCCAGAAGTTAGTAAATATTGGCTCCAAGATGCTTCTATTGCTAGCGGGTTCATCTGGCTATCAGCAACAGAATTAGATATTGGTGCTGCATTTGGGGCTATTTATCATGCAGAGGATACAGATGAATCCGCAAAAAGAGAAAATTATGTACGTGATGCCCTCTCTATTCCTCAAGATCGTCGTATTATGGCTATTTTAGGACTTGGCTATCCAGAAAAACAACCACCTGCCAAGTCATTACTGCTTAGAGAATCCATTGTCCACCACGATCATTTTAAAAATTAACAATTAACGATTTGTACACTTATAATTAAACATAGCGATCGGCCCTCCTACCAAACAAATGAACTTACAAATTAATTTTTAGCAAGTCCATTTGCTTGGTAGTTTATTTTCTCGTATGCTCAATCAAGAAAAAATCGGTGAATTCCGAAGAATTCTGGAGTGGGTAGCGGCTAAACAACAAAAATAATATGTCATGGCGAATGAACGAAATACAACAAAAGAATGTTGTGTGTGTAGTCATATGGAGAAAAAGGCACCGGAGGTTAGAAGCTTTGTTTGTTTAGTGGGAAAAAAGTGGGTTATTTGTTAGACCTTGATCAATATAAACATAAATTGAAGACCTTCACTTATAGAGGTGAAGCAGTATTCGGAAAACCAGTTTCTTGGTTGAAAAACAAACTTTAATTGCCCTGCTTAGGCTAGTTAGGAGTGTTTATGACATGTTTGGACTAACTATACTTGTGAATAACAGGCTTTCCCATTCGAGAATAAGAGAGTGCCCATTCGCACTTGAAACGGGTTATTCCTGCCAACAAGACCGTCACACTGATTCATGGTCTTGATTGGGAAAAAGATAAAAACTCAGGTGTGGCAATTTTAAGAGAATCTACTTATTTAGATAGGTTTAATTAGAATTGATGAGTAAAATCAAAGCGGCTACTTGCAGCGTTATCGTTTGCTACTTTCATCTATATTAACGGACGTTAAACTATTCCCGTTCACCCTATTACAAAAAGTGCCATCATGACCACTGGAGCAACGATCTTATTATGAAATCCCCTAACCCCACAGAGAACATCCATATGTAATGCATGACGAAATCTGCCTGAACTTCTCTTAGTTGTTCAAATTATCGTCGCTATGAATTTACCCGACGATTGTATACTTGGATCAATCTATATGAAATAAGGTGTTATAAATTACTCACTATTTACCTTATATCTATCAAAAAAGGAAGTAAAGTATCTAATTTTTCTCCCTAAGTTTTGCTAGTAACCCCCATAACCTTCGTATGATCATAGCTTCGTTTGTTATTCGAGATCTTTGTCTCAACGACCTCAACAATCGAATCTGTCAAGGAATAGCTCATTTGTCTGGCGATGAACCCATATAAAAAACAACAAAGAACGCAAAGGAACTTGGCATTAGTCAATCATCTGTCAGTCGGAAATACCCCAAAATAATAAAATGAAAAAAACACTGATTTCGTTTCAGTACTCACCCTATGAATAAATCGTAGTATCCATTGACAAATGGAAGAGTTTATCGTATATTAATATTTGTCCTCACCAGTAAGGACGTATGCAAGACTCGATTCCGTAGCTCAGCTGGGAGAGCGCCACCTTGACAGGGTGGAGGTCGCTGGTTCGAGCCCAGTCGGGATCATACTTTGGAGCCCTTAATAAATAAGGGTTCTTTTATTTTTTCCTCGCGCACCTGTCAACGCAATATTCCCTTTTGGTCACATAGCTTAGAATTGGTTCTTTAACTGTACTTTCTCCGTCATCATTTTTTACTTTTTTCTATACATCTGTTTGTTCTTGCTTTACTTTTGGACCTGTTCCCGATCCCACGGGACTTTCTTTAATCAACTTCCATACAAACTATATTTTAACAGTATAGTAAAAGAAATTTTTGGAACACACAAAAACCAAATCATTAATGCTTTGGTTTTTGTGTGTTTCTAGGCCTTGTGGACGGACTTCTCACTTTTTACCAGCTTTTAAATAATTTAAAATTATCATATAATAGTAGATATCTTAATCTATAAATAATTGTAATACACTATGATATGATTATAATCAAGACAGAAAAGGTGTGTGACTAGGTCTCGCCCTTGGTGTGACTCCTACATCTTTTCTGCAAATTTCTGGGGAAAAGGTTGATAAAAATGAGCAACAGTGAAACTAAAACAGACGTCATTTTAATTGGCGCCGGAATCATGAGTGCGACTTTAGGTACACTCTTGAAAGAATTAGTACCGGAATGGGAAATTACAGTGTTTGAGAAGCTCGCAAACGCAGGAGAGGAAAGCTCTAACGAATGGAATAATGCGGGAACGGGGCATGCCGCACTGTGCGAGCTTAACTACACGGTAGAAAAACCAGATGGATCTGTAGATATTAGTAAAGCTATAAACATTAATGAACAGTTTCAGGTTTCAATGCAGTTTTGGTCTTATCTTGTAAACAGTAAGCGGATACATAATCCGCAGGAATTTATCATGTCATTGCCTCATATGAGTATGGTACAAGGGGAAGAAAATGTAACGTTTTTAAAGAAACGTTTTGAAGCGATGTCAAACAATCCCCTGTTCAAAGGGATGGAATTTTCCGATGATCCGGAAAAACTGATGGAATGGATTCCGCTTATTATGCAAGATCGTCCATCGAATGAAGCCATAGCGGCAACAAAAGTCGATTCTGGAACGGATGTCAACTTTGGTGCTTTAACGAGTATGTTGTTTGACCACTTAAGAACTAAAAACGTCGATATCAACTACAAACATAGTGTGGATAATATTAAACGTACTAGCGATGGCTCGTGGGAATTGAAAGTGAAGAATCTCGATAGCGGTAGCGTAGAAAACCATACGGCAAAATTCGTCTTTATCGGAGGCGGGGGTGGAAGCTTGCATTTACTGCAAAAATCCGGTATTCCTGAAGGTAAACAAATTGGTGGATTCCCAGTAAGTGGAATCTTTATGGTTTGTAATAATCCGGATGTTGTAGCGCAGCATCATGCAAAAGTATACGGCAAAGCGAAGGTTGGTGCTCCGCCAATGTCTGTTCCTCATCTTGACACAAGATATATCGACAATAAAAAATCATTGCTATTTGGACCATTTGCCGGCTTCTCACCAAAGTTCTTAAAAACGGGTTCCATGTTCGATTTAGTAACTTCCGTAAAACCGAATAATGTCTTAACGATGTTGGCGGCAGGCGCAAAAGAGATATCATTGACAAAATACCTAGTTCAGCAAGTTATGTTATCGAAAGAACAGCGCCTGGAAGAGTTACGTGAGTTTATCCCAAATGCGAAAAGCGAGGATTGGGATTTAGTAGTAGCGGGCCAACGTGTGCAAGTTATTAAAGATACAGAGGCAGGTAAAGGAACACTTCAATTTGGTACGGAAGTGATTACTGCCGCTGATGGCTCGATCGCAGCATTACTAGGCGCTTCTCCGGGTGCTTCTACTGCCGTTCACGTTATGCTTGAGGTAATTAAAAAATCCTTCCCACAACATATGAATGAGTGGGAATCGAAAATCAAAGAAATGATTCCTTCTTATGGCGTGTCACTAATGGAAAACCCAGAGCTTCTGCACAAAATTCATACTTCAACAGCGCGGACGCTTGGTCTAAGCGAAAAAAAGCCGGTCTTTAGTTAATTCTTTGAATGTAGAAACCAAGGTATTGAATGAAAAAGTTTAAGCAACACTTTTCATGAACGGACAATCGTTTCTATGATGAAGAGATTGAAAAGGCAATAAGTAAATAAAACAGAGTTGAACTACCTCCCACTTAATCTCTGACGAAATTTGAAGTGGGGGGATTCCTGCGAACTCCGTTCTATCGAACAGATATTGAGCAGGCTAACCCCGTCGCACCGACGGTTAGCAGTACAAACGACTAATTTAGCCTCCTGCCGGTCATGCAAACTTGTACGTTGACTCACCACACGTCCTACTTTAGCTAAGGATTAGCAACTTCGGTACGTGTGGGACGAAAGAACGTTGAAGATTTTACCTAGCAGACGTTTTTCCTGCTAGAACCTCCTATCTTCAGTTTTCAAAGAACAACTTGTACAGGTATATTATACCATGCAAACACATGTTTCTCTATGCAAAAAGACGATTAATCTCCCACTTATTTTTGGGCGTTGCCCTTCACAAAATTGAAGTGGGAGTCTTCTCGCCTAAAATGATAAATTGAAAAATCTGAGAAAACTTCATACTAGCTTCCTTTTAGAATAATTTTCTGAATGGACCGCTGGAACACAACCGCACCTTTCAAAATCTGTTTTAATTCCTTTTTTTGTTTCGGGTTCATCTCTTTAATATTGAGATAATGAATATCTTCATAATTATCTTTTTCTGAGCTATTCATTAGACGATAGTCCAATAGCTTTTTAAAATTCAATTGGTGTATGTTCATTTCTTGTTTATAACTAGGAAGTAGAGATAGTTGATGTAAGCGAGATAATGTTGAGGTGACATTGATCTTTTCTTTAATGGACAAGAGTCGTACCGCATTAACATATGGAAAAAAACCATAGCCCTTAATATGAATGGAACCAGTGTGAATTCCGTGCGTTTCCGTCAAAAACTGTCCAAAAAAACCAATCCCCTTTTGAATCCGCATCGTATTATTTAATAATCGGTTTAAAAAATAAGGATACTCTCTTATATATTGGTAAATCATTTGCTTCAATCCTTGGACAAATTTGTCATTTCCTATTAAAGGTCTTGCATCATAAAAAATAAGTAAATAACGAATCGACTCCCAGCTCTTTTCTTCCATCCAACTAATAATCTGTGCTTGCCATTCTTCCATTGACCTACACCATAAAGGATTCGAAGACATAACATTACCTTCACAATAAGGATAACCTACTAAATACAGGCCTTTTGTAATCTCTTTCCCTAAAGCTTGAAAGTACGTATCCGACCGGTTACCTTTTCGTTCATAAACCAAACCGTGATCTTGGTCACTTACAATCGCTTGTTCAAATCTTCCGCCGCTTCCCATCACAAACCAAGAAAAGTCAGATGGAGGGACTCCACACTTTTCCTTTAATTCATCTATCGCAACTTCCAAAACTTTATTCATAATCTTATGATGAAAGTGATTTAATTCATCATTACTTGATAGATAGTTACCAATGTTATCATCCCTCCATTGTCTTACCTTTTTATACTTGCAATTGTTTTCAACCATCAAACTTCCCCCAGACAAAGTGAAACAGTTTGTTACTTGTTGTTTTCATTTTGATTTGATCGAAATAACTCTGGGTATCCGTAATTACCGTGTTCACTTAAGTCCAACCCCATAATCTCTTCTTCCTCTGTAACCCGCAGTCCACTCAATACTTTTTGTAGAATCACTAATAGAATGAAAGAAACAATAAATGCATAAATTCCTGAAACAAAAATACCAAGAACTTGTACTCCAAGTTGTTCCAGACCTCCACCGTAAAACAATCCCGGTAGTCCCCCATATAATTCCGCTAATTGAGGAGTTGCAAAAAATCCCGTTGATAATGTTCCCCATACACCAGCAACACCGTGAACAGATAAAGCAAAGATCGGATCATCCACCTTTATTCTATCAAAAAATTTAATACTGTAGAAAACAAGTATACCTGCAATGAATCCAATTAAAATCGCACTTCCAGGAGTCACATATGCACAAGAAGCAGTAATTGCTACCAAACCTGCCAATGCTCCATTTAACATTGTCGGTATATCTACTTTTCCAACAACCATCCAGGAAATAAGAAGCGCAGTAACAGCCCCAGCAGAAGCAGCTAAATTTGTATTTAAAGCAATATACCCAAAAAATCCATCTGTTACTTCTAATGTGCTACCTGCATTAAACCCAAACCAACCGACCCATAATAGCAAAACGCCTAACGCTGTAAACACTTGATTATGCCCGTATATATGATTAACCGATCCATCATCATTATATTTTCCCATTCGTGGCTTTAAGAGAAGAGTAGCCGCAAATGCTGCCATCGCTCCTGTTAAATGAACAACGGTGGAGCCAGCAAAATCCTGTTTTCCATGTTCTGTTAACCATCCACCTCCCCATATCCAATGAGCAACTACAGGATACACAAGGGCGATAAATAACACGGAAAAAATGAGATAAGATGCTAGCTTTGCACGCTCTGCAAATCCTCCAAATGCGATCGTTAATGAAATGCCAGCAAATGCAAGCTGGAATACAAAGAAAACCGGGGTTGCCAGCCCTATACCTTCTAATTCATAACCTGAATAAAAAAAGTCAGATAATCCAACAAAAAAATTATTTCCCTCCCCAAAAATAAATCCAAATCCTACTGCCCAAAAAACAATAGAAGAAATTCCAAACGTGAATATTTTTTTCCCGGCAATATGCCCGGCATTTTTCATACGAGTCGATCCTACTTCAAGCAAAATAAACCCACCGATCATTAATATAACTAAAATTGCTGCAAACATGACCCACAAACTATTCAATAAATAAATGGTTTCATCCATGATACATTCCCTCCCCGATTAGTTAGTTAGTTAGTTAGTTTCCGTTTAGTTTATATATAAAGTTTTGATTTATACGTTTACACAAATCCACTTAATCCAATAAATAATTCTAATAATAAAAAGAAGGCCCTATCAGTCTACTGATAGGGCCTTCTTTTTATTATTACATCAAATGGAATAATCACAGTGTTTAACTGTATGCCTGAACAAAAGACGATGCAAATACTTGAATGAAGAAAACTGCGTAAACTTTTTAAAAAATTTTTATCTTCTTTAAATAGATTTCACAATGATCATTAAAGCCTAGCCCATAAAAAAAAATTTTTTATAGACAAGTCAATTTTAGGTATTTCTTTCATTTCTTTAATATTCTCTAAGAAATAAAGAAAATGCTTAATATCCCTTATGGTTTCAATAAAACTAATCTCTTTAAAATGTGTCGATTGATGATATTTAATATAATCGTACAGTACTTTTCTATCTATAAATTCAAGATAAATGATATCTGTGTAATTATAGATATACAAAAATATACGTTCGATAGAACTGTTTGATTTTGTATAAAATAAAGTGGATGTATCTATTTGAAACTGTTCCTCCAACAATTCATAGCGCATTTGATTTTTTAAAGCTATCACTGTATCGCTCCTCTCTTATAAATAAAAAATATGATTGAGTGAATGTTTTTAACTTCTTTCACAAAGTACTTTCTTATATTCAAAAAAGATTTACTCTGGCACAATTATCGGAACTAATATTTGGTAAATAATAATCTATTGATTTTGGTTTTTCTAAATAATACCCTTGGCCAAAAGGAACACCTAAACCTTTCTCTGTTTGTAAGTCTGCTTCGGACTCAAACCCTTCTAAAATTTTCGTGATATTATCACTTTCCAAATTGATGTGATATTTTCAAAGAAATAGGATAGTTCGTTTATGTAGCAAACTATCCTATTTTATCTAATCTCGTTTTAAAACTTTCCAAATTTTATAGTTTAAATTTACGAACTAATTCATTTAATTCTTCTGCTAGCTTGGAAAGATCATTTGAGCTTCGTGCTACTTCTTCCATAGCACTACTTGTTTGTTGAACGGATGCGGAAGTTTGTTCAACTCCAGCTGCAGATTCCTCAGCCGTCGCAGCGATCTCTTGAATCGATCCATTCATTTCTTGACTATTAGCCGCAATACCTGATAGATTCACAGATACAGATTTGATACTATTGACCATTTCTGTTACGGACGTGCTAATCTGTGTAAACGTTTCTCCCGTCGTTTCAATTTGAGCTGTCCCTTTTTCCACTTCTTTATACCCATCTTGTAACGACCCTGCTACTAGATTAAATCCATTTTGAATATTGTTTACAATCTCTGTTATATCCGTTACGGAATTAGCGGTTTGTTCGGCTAGTTTTCTTACTTCATCTGCCACAACGGCAAATCCTTTCCCATGTTCACCCGCTCTTGCCGCTTCAATCGCTGCATTTAACGCTAATAAGTTCGTTTGATCGGCAACCTCTTTAATAACAACAACCAGTTTAGATATCTCTTGTGACTGTTTATGTAAATTTTGCACCTTATAAACTGAATCTCGTACAATTTGATCGATTTTACTCATTTGGTTGGTAGAAGAGTCCATTAATTGACTACCTTCATTTGTCATCTCAAGAACTTCATTTGATGATTGTTCGATTTGTACGCCATTTTCATTTGCTTCTTGTACCCTTATAGAAAAGGATCCCATGATAGAAGACAATTCACTTGAGGTATTGGCCTGTGTCTCTGAACCAGACGCCATTTCTTGTATGGTCATGGCAATCTGTTCGGACCCAGCCATTACTTCATTTGCTGATTGCGTTAATTCTTCACTTTGACTACTGACAGTTTCTGACACAATATTAATCTGTTTTAATAATTCTCGCATACTGTCGGCCATTTCATTTGTCGCAATCACAAGTTGACCAACTTCATCTCTCGATTTCGTCTTTAATGGCTCTTTAGATAAATCTCCACTAGCAATTAATTTCATTTGATCCATAACCAAACGGATTGGTTTTGAGATCATGCTTGACAGGATGATCCCCATAATGATTGAAATGAGCGTAGCGAAAACACTTAAGAAAAGCACTTGTGTTAAGCTCGATTTTGCATCTTCACGGATTTCTTTTTCTCTTTTATCGGCTATATCTTCTTGTAACCAGTTATACATAGAATCCGTCTCACTATTTAAACTTGAAGTAAGTGAAGATATTTCTTTTAAACCTTTTTCAAGTGCATTTTGTCTATCGCCTGCTGATAACTCCATTATTTGAGTTGCTGTTTGCTGAAATTGGTTATTAGATGTCGCAATAGAATCTAATCTATCTCTTGTCTCTTGTAAGGTGGATAAATCTTTTCCAGCTTTGATTAAATTTTTTATTTTTGTATGAGATTCATTGAACTTATCTCTATACTCATCATTTTCATATAACATATATGCCCGATAATAACCGATCTGTAAGGCCATTTCGGTCTGAATGGATTGTGTAATGGATTTTAACCCAGAAACTGTTTTAAGAAGGTAATTATAAGATTCATTTGTTTTTTTCATATTATTAAATGTAAAAAATGAAGCGACACCAAAAATGAGCGCTACAATAATAAAAGACCCGATAAGTTTCTGTTTAATCGTTAATTTCATGTTGTTATTTATTCCTCCAATTTGAAGTCGTTCAATAGAACAAACTTGTTAAATACTTGTATACATTAACCTATTAACATTATCACTCTTTAAATCTAGAGGCAATAACATATCTCACCTATAATTTACAAATAAGTGTCAATTGAATCGTTTTTCATATTCCGATAACTTTGATATTCCCTTTCATAATGGTTGGGGAAGTAATATCTATCTAATCCAACTTTCACAGATAATAGTTGAAATACCACCAGCCGTCATCCTATTACCTCATTCACCACTGTATCATTTTTTCTATATCATCTATTAATCCCATTACTTTAGAACCATATTTATTTCAAATTTTTTTCCTTCTCCTTTCCTTTCGCAATTCCAAAGGCTGTTATCTTCTTTTACTATCCAATGTTTATCAATTATTGTCACAACCTCTTTACATGCTGAGTATACATTGATATTAACTATTTACTATTATTGTTTATAAACAACGCTGACAATACTATAACCTATCGTATTAAAACATACAAAATACATACATCTGTTCCATTAAGTATTAAGTCTAGCATTCATTTTCTATATATTCAACATTACGATAAACAGTCAGTATTTAAACTGACAGGAGTATTGTTTAAGGGAGAGACAAAATCTAATTTGAAAAGTAATTCAAAAACGCACATTTTAAATATGTGCGCTCTTGAATACGTTTCTTTCATTTTAAAGATCAAGCACTTCTTCCTAAACGTTTTGTTTGTTTTATCTTAAACTGACCAATAGGCAAAATCCCCCTTTCGTATAAAGGATTTAAAATTCCCGCTGCTGATGCGTACCAAGCGGCAAAGGCAGTTGCTAACCCAAAGTATCCGGCAATTGGACCAGAAATGACATTGAATTCAGTTAAATCTAATAATATAAAGGTAATCAATAATAAACCAAAAACGAGATTCAATGCAAGGTTTAAACGAAAAGTCCCAATCCACATATAAAATGTAAATATTGTCCAGGCAACTAAAAACAAACCAAGGGCAATATTCATATCTGAACCAAATGTCAAAACACCTGATAACTCCAGATAAACCATAGAAGACAAAGAAATCCAGAAAGCACCGTAAGATGTGAAGGCTGTTGCACCAAAAGTATTGCCCTTTATAAATTCCCACATTCCTGCCAACAGTTGCGCCAATCCACCGTAGAATAATCCCAGCGTTAGAAATGTATCGGCAACAGAGTCGGGGACAAGATTAGCATTTACACAACTTAAAACAAATGTCGTCAAAGCAAAGGCGGCTAATCCTAATGGTCCAGGATCGGCAATAGATACTTTCTTTTCACTCATATTTTTCCCGCTCCCTTACTATTTTCATATTTTTCGTTCGGATTCCAGTCTTAATGTTTATAATTTCTAGGTGGTTTCATTACCTGAGTCATCACGCTCGTTAATAGGTATATAGGTTTGATGCTTGGACCCCACATACTCTGCTCGAGGACGAATCAAGCGATTATTCTCGTACTGCTCCAGAATATGTGCTATCCAACCCGACACACGGCTGATCGCAAAAATTGGTGTGAAGAGGCTATGTTCGATCCCTAAGCTGTGATAAACGGATGCTGAATAGAAGTCGATATTTGGAAGCAATCCTTTTTCCCTTAGAATCACCTGCTCTATAGCAAGCGACATATCATACCACTTCTCTTCTCCTGTAACACTAGCCAATTGTCCCGACATTTCCCGTAAATGTTTCGCACGCGGGTCCCCATCTTGATATACACGATGGCCAAATCCCATAATTTTTTCTTTTCTCTCAAATGCCTTTTGTAGATATGCTTCAACATGATCGACTTCATTTATTTCATTCAGCATTTTCATCACACGCTCATTTGCACCTCCATGAAGCGGTCCTTTTAACGCTCCAAGTGCGGCCGTTACGCCCGAATACATGTCCGATAATGTGGCAACGCAAACACGAGCGGTAAAGGTCGATGCGTTTAATTCATGATCGGCGTGAAGAACAAGCGCTTTGTTAAAGGCCTTCTCAGAAATTTCATTTGGAATCTCCCCATTTAGCATATATAAAAAGTTGGCTGCAAAACTTAAGTCTCGTTTTGGCATAAGCGTTTTTTTTCCTTCACGAATACGTGAATAAGCAGCTACAATCGAAGTCAATTTTGCCTGTAAGCGAATCGCTTTGCGATCATTAGCTTCTTCGTCCATTTGATCCGTCTCTTCGTCATACATGGAAAGTGTAGATACACAAGTCATTAAAACAGACATTGGATGGGCATTCTCATTAGGAAGTTGTTCTAGTATTCTCGTCAATTCATCAGGAAGGAAAGCGCTTTCGAATAATTCGTTTCGAAATTGGGCTAGTTGCTGAGACGTAGGAAGTTTTTTGAACCAGAGTAGATAAATAACTTCTTCAAAATCCGCATAATGGGCTAAATCATCCACATTGAATCCTCTATACGTTAAAATATCATCAATAATAGAACTGATAGAAGATGTGGTAGCCACTACTCCCTCTAAACCTTTTGTTTTCAGCATAATGATTCCTCTCCTCTACATTTTTAATTTCTGGATTAATCTCGTTTGACACCTCTAATTGTTTAGCAAGTATCTTTCGAGAAACAATTAAGGCTTTACTTTTTTATTATATAACAACGTATTTTCTCTGTCTGATATATAGGACAGAACATTTTATTTATAGATGAAAGGAATTATATGGATATGAATCAAGATTTTAAGTTATAATAATAACGCAGAATATTTAGAAAGGAGTGAAAATTAAATAAAAATGAGTTCTCTTAAAATTCCTAAGTTCATTAAAGATTGGATTCCACCAGAAGCCTCCGTAGCATTTGCAGATAAAGATCAATATTTAGATTACCTTTCCGGTATTCATGATCTTCAAATTCGTCCCGGACAACCGATTCCTTCAGGGAGTATTACAGAGCGTGTTTATCAGCAGAGAGGCCGAGTAGAATCTTTGGTGAATGAGTCGGTATTCGGCATTCCATATTACGGAGTAGGGTATCCAATAGAGGACCAAAATGGCTTTAACGGGGCCTTAACTGTGATTCTCCCACCCACGTATTCATTAAAAAAGCAATCATCCTTTTCTTTCATAACGGGGAAACAGGGGGAAGTTTGGAGTCCAACACCTATTGATCAAATTACCTATATTGAAAGTAATCAAAAGAAAACTTGGTTTTATACGACAGATGGCCAATACAGCACGATTCAAACACTTAAAGCTCTCGAACAACGGTTACCGAGTTCATTTCTCCGGATTCATCGTTCCTATATCGTAAATATCTCGTTTATACAACAATTGTCTCGTGACTTGTCTTCTAATTTAATACTTAGACTAAAAACGCCTGATTCCCCTGAGCTAACCGTTAGTCAAACCTATGTACCAAATGTACGGCGAATCCTCGGGTTTTGATTCATAAACTAAAATTTCTCGAAGTGAGGTAGGAGAACTTCCTACCCCGTTAAGACAAATGTATCATTCTCAAAAATGATTTTCTTCCTATTTTCACAGCCAATTTTGTGTTTTTCTAACATTTTGCTAGTATGATTTTGAACGAACAAAAAAGTCGATTCCTTATCGTACAAGAAAATCGACTTTTTTAAATGGAGGTCTTCTTTATAGAAAGAATGGGAATATTCCATTTGATTGAAATCAAGTTTTATTATTTTTATCTAGGCTAAATGAAGATTACAGACAAAATCATATACCTTTACTCAATTCAATAACCAATAAAAATGAGGCTATGGGGACAGCCCCGTTCTTTAACAAATTTTTTCATTCCTTATCTCGATTAGGCATGAGCAGCTTGTAGCCTTGCTTCAGCTTTTCTAGCTTTATGGTTAAACTTGATTAATCTCATCCCATTTAAGATAACAAGTAATACACTTGCTTCATGGATAAACATGCCAGATGCTAAATGAACCGATCCATTTAATACGCCAAGCAGTAAAACAAATACAATACTAACGGCGAAATAGGTGTTTTGTTTCATATTGCGAATCGTTGCTTTTGAAAGAGAATATGCATGTGAGAATTGCATAAGCTTATCAGCCATTAAGACAATATCAGCTGTTTCCATTGAGACATCTGTCCCACTTTCTCCCATGGCTAAACCAATATCAGCGGTTGCAATCGCAGGTGCATCATTAACTCCATCCCCTGCCATTGCTACGACATGACCTTCTTTTTTTAATTTCTTTACGTATTCTACTTTGTTTTCTGGCAATAGTTCCGCATAGAATTCATCTAACCCTAATTGCTTGGCCACTAATTCAGCCGTATGTTTATTATCACCTGTTAACATAACGATTTTCTTAATCCCATTTTTCCTCATTTGTGCTAGGGCTCTTGGTGCATCTTCACGAACCTGGTCTGCGATTGAAAAAACACCCGATATTACTCCATCTACTGCTGCAAAAATAGCGGTATTCCCTTTTTTTTCGCGACCCACTGCATAATTGGCTATTTCATCAGAGATCTGTATATTTTCATGATTCATTAATTTACGGTTTCCGATGACTAAGATATGCCCCTCCACTTTCGCAGTGATTCCATTTCCTTTTATTACCTTTCCATTTTCGAGTTTACTCGTAAAGTTTAAGTTTCTCTCTTTAGCTTCTTTGACAATGGTTTGACCTAAATGATGCTCTGAAATCGTTTCAGCCTGTGCCACTAATCCTAATAATCTATTCGCATCTAGGTTCTGAAATGTCTTAATATCAGTGACTTCTGGCTTTCCTTTTGTTAAAGTACCCGTTTTATCGAATACGAGCGTGTCCACTTTAGAGAATTTATCCATGACTTCTCCACCTTTAACAAGAACACCATTTCTAGCTCCATTTCCAATTCCCGCAACATTCGATACTGGTGCTCCAATAATTAAAGCACCCGGACAAGCAATGACTAGGAATGTAATCGCAATATGAAGATCTCTTGTTAAGAAAAATACGATGATGGACAGAACAACAACCGCTGGGGTATAGATATTGGAAAACTGATTAAGAAATTTTTCTGTTTTTGATTTAGACTCTTGTGCTTCTTCCACTAATTCAATAATTTTTGCAAACGTTGTATCATCACCGACCTTTTCTGCGACCATTTCAATATAACCATGATCCACAATCGTTCCACTGTAGACTTTATCGTCTGTTTTTTTCGAAGAGGGTACTGATTCACCTGTTACAGCTGCTTCATTTAATGAGGCCTGACCAGATAGGATGCTTCCATCAACCGGAACCTTTCCGCCAGAGCGAATAATCACTATATCTCCTTCTACTACTTCTTCAACTGGAATCGTTATATGATTCCCATCACGAACCACTACGGCTTCTTGTGGGGCCATATCGACTAATTCCTTTAGGGATGAACGCGTTTTTTCTAATGTTCGTGCTTCCAAATAATCCCCAAATAAAAAGAGAAATGTAACAATCGATGATTCAGTAAACTCTTGAATAAAAAGGGCACCAATAACAGCAATCGTCACCAATAACTCAATACTAAACGCTTTCACTCTTAGTGCTTGATAGGCCTTAATCACAATGGGAATACCTGCGATAATGGTTGCGATAATGAGAGCCATGTTTTTGATCTCACCATTTCCCATTAGACCGGATAAAAACCCGATGACGATTAAAATAAATGAAATAGCTGTAATATGATTTTTATGTTTATGAATGGTTGCCATCATTTTATTTGACTCCTTTGTTTTTTACTTTGTCTTTTCTCTATACTCATATGATAAGGTTCTTTCGATCTAAAAGAATTGACCACCATCAAGTTTATATGATTTTTTTTAATAAACTTCCTTTTGCTTATGTTTATCAAATTCGCCCCGCCGAATTTGCGCCCGGATTTTTATCGAGCTCGCTCGATAAATGACCTTTAAAAAATCCGAGGCATCCGCCGGAGGCTTAACTTCATTCAGTCGGGGTTTGAACCCCCACTGAATCAGAGAGCTTTTTGCATTCATCCCCCACTTACAGAAGTGGAGGACTTCTGCTGAATGAAGTTAAAACTACGACTTCTTATCGATTTTAAATAGAGGCTGTGTTACTCCTTATTGTTGAAGAACCGACTTTAGTCTATATCGGCATTCGTTTTATTCCATTGAATAACGTAATGCCCACATATACCAAAGGCACTTAATATATCAACCCTATTGTTTAACAAAGCCTAAATAGAAAAAAAGACTTATAACCTTGTTGCTGTCCAACGCAAACCTGGTTATAAGTCTTTTTTTCTATTGAATGTATGAATTCTGAACTGAAGAAACTTTAGAGGATTATCGTACTAGGTAACTCAGTTTCATACAAATATCTCTTTTATTCATTAATAACAGAATTCTCTTTTTTCTTTGAAATTCCTACAGGAGCAGAAGCAGCTTGATTAGGCATCATTTCTCCGTTAACAAATTCATATATTTTATTCGATTCAAGACTATGTCCTTGAATGTCCTGAACAATTTGACGACCCATCTCAGGTGAATCTACTCGATACCAAGTTCCTTCCGGATAAGCAATGACCACGCATGCATCTTGGCATCTGCCATTACACCGAGTCCGTGTTGTATGAATTTGTTGATCCAATTCTAATCTACTAATTTCATCACGAACGGCAAGTGTCACTTCTTCTCCACCTTTTCTCATACAGCTACTTCCATTGCAGAGTAATAAATGCGATCTTGTACCTTCTAAATTCCAAGTTGTCATACTTGTCCTCCTTAGTTATATTTGAGAGACGCCATTCTATTGTCACTGAACCATTGTATTTTTTCTCTTAGTTTTACCACTTCTCCTACTAGGACAATGGCTGGATTGGAAATATTTTCTTGTTTCACAATGGTTTCGATCGTCGTCAAGTCTCCAGTTACAGTTCGTTGCTGATCTGTTGTTCCCCATTGAATGACCGCAACAGGGGTCGTTTCGCGTTTCCCGAACTTTATCAATTGCCCGCAAATATTCGGTAAGTTTCCAACTCCCATATAAAAAGCAATCGTATCGCTTCCCTTTGCCAGTGCATCCCACTGAATATGGTCCATCGCTCTTTCTTTTCTTCCATGAGCCGTAACAATCGTAAAAGATGCAGCATAATCACGATGTGTAACAGGAATTCCAGCATAAGCAGGCGCTGCAATTCCAGAAGTTACTCCTGGGATGATTTCAAATGGAATCCCGTTTTCTACAAGAATCTCTGCCTCTTCTCCAACTCTCCCAAACACACAAGGATCGCCACCTTTTAATCGGGTAACCATCTTTCCTTCATTTGCTTTCGCAACCAATAATTCATGAATCTCTTCTTGGATAAGTGCATGTTTCCCTGGTGCCTTCCCCACATAGATTAGTTCTACATCACTTTTTGCATAGTTTAACAATTCTTTATTAACCAATCGATCATAGGCAATAACGTCTGCTTTTTGGACACATTCTAATCCACGCACTGTTATTAATTTTGGATCACCAGGTCCTGCACCGACAAGATACACGATTCCTTTATCCACTTGAATCTCTCCCTTTTCCAATCATTCTTTACGTATTCGCTATCCATGAATAATCGAAATATCTGCGCCTTTTTTCCCGTACAAAGATTTCTTTCACCGTATCGTGAGGTAACATCCAACTATCAAGGTTTCGCGAAGGGCGACCTGTAACGGCCGTATGATAGGTTGGGTCAATATAATCAGGCCCACATTTAAATCCTTGAACCGTTAATCCACGCTTCTTTAACGCTGATATTAAACCAATTGTAAAAGTAGTTTTACCAACGCCACTGCCCGTCCCTGCAATCACAATTCTTTTTTCTGACATATTCGAATCTCCTCCTTCCTTCTATAACTCTAGTAATCTTATGATCTCTCGAGTGACCGTGGTTCTTTCCGTTTCCTCTTTTCGGGCATCAGAACCCCCTTTTGGTGATCGAAAAGGGATTCACTTCAGCAACAAACAAACGAGAATCTTCGCTTAACATTCAGCACGATTTAGTAAGGAATAACCGCAACCGATATCGTGACATTACCCGATTTCTTTTTCACAACGACCAATTCTTTTGCCCCACTATATAAAAGAGATGCAGGCTCACTCACACCGTATGCTCCCGTATATTTAAATACCGTTTCTGACGGCTGTTCTAATTCAATCGTATTTAATTCCTCTGGAGTATAGCTCACAAATTCCCAGCCATACTTATTAACAACATCCAATAAGCCTATTTCATCTTTCTTCAAATCAATCGTGCAAAGTGCTTTAACGCTTTTGAGTGAAAAGCGCAGATCTTCCAATGTCTCCTGTATGACAGACTGGATCTCTTCACTCGTCGTCCCTCTGTTACAGCCCATGCCAAGCACAATCACTTTTGGCCGATACACAACACCGTTTCTTAAGATTTCTTGTTCTTCCTCTTCCAACAATCGATGTGTAATCACTAGAGCACCATCGACGTTTGCAGCTAAAGCATCCCCAATTGTTGGATATCGTTTAAGAGATTCTGGTAAAGGGTGGTTATAGTCCCACCAGCCTTTTTCACCTGACTCTTGAACGATACCGACATGTTCCTCATTCACAACCGAGGCACTTACAGGTGTCAGTTTTTCTGCTGAATCCCAGGTCCATCCGAACCGTTTACCAAATAAATCAACCGGAATCGTTTTTTGAACATCGGATGCCGTTGTGATAACAGCTCTTGCCCCAATCATTTCAGCCACTTCTTTTGTTAATTCATTGGCACCGCCTAGATGTCCGGAAAGAACACTGATCACATTTTCCCCTTTATCATCGATCACAACAATGCCTGGGTCCGTCTTTTTATCTTTTAATAACGGAGCCATCATCCGGACTACTGCACCAAGGGAGATAATGAATACAATTCCTTTATACGATTGAAACAAGGCTGGTAACAATAGGCGTACACTACCAGTAAACAGTCTAATATTTCTTTCGCCTTCGTCGCCTTGTTTGAATTTTTCCATATAGTATAAATCGGCATTTTGAAAGGTTTGATGTAACTTTCGTGCAAGCTGTACTCCATGCTTTGTAATCGCCACAATGGCATATGATCCACTTTGCTTGATTGTTACTTCTTTCCCTTCTTCAAGAAAAAGAGTCATTCTCTCACACCTTTTCTAAAACCGTGAGTAAATTCTTTATCATAAAGCTTCGAGCGATAATCTTTATCTCCAATGTTCTCATCAAGAGCCCAGCCCGCTAAAATCATCGCTTGCTTTCTCATTCCATTTACTTTCATTTGTTCATCTAAATGCTCTAAAGTTGTACGCAAGATTTTTTGATCGGGCCACGTTGCCTTATAAACGACAGCAACCGGTGTGTCTTCACTCCAACCAGCATCAAGGAATTCTTTTACAACCTTTTTCGTTAGCGTTGCACTTAAGAACAAAGCAATTGTACAATGGTGTTTTGCTAAATCCTTTAATTTTTCACATTCTGGAACAGGGGTACGACCTTCTGCTCTTGTTAAAATAACCGTCTGGGTCAAATCAGGAATCGTCAATTCAGCACCAACTGCTGCTGCTGAGGCAAAGACAGAGCTGACACCAGGAACAATCTCAACATCGACTCCCTTTTCTTTCAATAAAACCATTTGCTCCATGATCGCTCCGTATACCGCTGGATCGCCTGTATGAACACGAACAACCTTCTTGCCTTCTTTCACTCGATCGACCATCAGATCAACCATTTCCTCTAAATGCATCCCCGCTGTCTTAATCACTTCTGCTCCTTGTTTTGATTGCGAAACCAACTCTTCACTGACGAGCGAATCAGCATACATGACCACATCTGCTTCTTGTAACAAACGCAATCCTCGAACTGTAATTAAATCAGGAGCCCCTGGACCCGCACCAATGATCGTTATCTTCATTATTTTCTCACCACCATTAATGTTAAGTATTCAACATCCGCATTTTTCAATTCTTCTATGTTCCAAACAATCTCTTCTTTTGATGTTACTTTTGTGACAACATTTGCTCTATTCAATAAGTCAAGTTCACCCAGAACCTCAAGCATCATATTCATCACTTTTGCGACTTTAATAAAAATAACGCAGTCGTTTTCAATAATGACCTTTTTCATCTCTTCATAATCATCTCTAGCAGGAACAATCGCAATTTTTTCGTCGCCGTCCGCAAGAGGAATGCCGAGTCTTGAAGCTGCACCGTTAATGGATGAAATGCCAGGAATCGATACAATCGGTACTTCAGGATGACGCTCTTTCATCAAGTTCATTAAGTGAATAAACGTACTATATAAAAGGGGGTCCCCTTCTGTTACAAAGGCAACATCTTTTCCATCCTTTAATCTTTCCCAAATCGCCTCCGTGGCGTTCGACCATTCACGGGCTAATATGGCCTTGTCCTTTGTCATCGGAAAAACTAATGAGAGCATTTCCTTTTCTTGCGGTTCTACATAAACTTCTATAATTTGATGTGCATAGCTTTTGCTGCCCTTTCTTTTCCCTGGGTAGGCAATGACTTCTGATTCTTTTAATATACGAAATGCTTTTACTGTAATGAGTTCAGGATCCCCTGGACCAACCCCTAATCCATATAATGTACCAATCATTTTACGCTTCCTCCTTACGACATGCTGTAATAATATAGACTGGATTCAGTCCTTCAAATCTAGTTAAATTTAATATCGGTTTGCTTCTTGATATTTGTGTGAGTGTAACATTTACTTCAAACTCTCTTTTCTTAAAAAAGGTGACAGCATTTGTTAAATTTTCAATCGTCACCGCATTTAAGACAATTCTTCCATTAGGCTTCAGCCTCCCGCAGCACACATCAAGTATGCTTTCCATCCCTCCAGCAGTGCCACCGATGAACACAGCATCCGGATCTGGAAACTCATCTAAACGATCTGGTGCAATCCCATGCTTGACGGTAATATCCGTTCGAAACTTTGCAATGTTTTGATAGAGGTTTTCAAGGTCATGTTCATTTTTTTCAATAGAATAAACAGCACCTTCACGGGCAATTTTTGCTGCCTCGATGGAAACGGACCCTGTGCATGCCCCTATATCCCAAACAATGCTATCCTTTTGCAAACACATCGCACTTATGCTTAGCACACGCACTTCTTTTTTCGTAATCAATCCTTTATCAGGCTTACGTTGGAAAAACTCTTGGTCTTCAATTCCCACTGTCCATTGTGGACCTTCTGCAGTCTTTTTAAGAATCACAACATTCAATGGTGAAAACTCTTTATCAATCATTTCATCCAGCTCATACCAGCCGTATTTTTCCTGCTCACCGCCTACGTTTTCAGCGACAAATGCTCTATACTCGTTCATCCCAAAGGATTGTAAGTAGCGGGCAATCTTTGCAGGTGTATTTTCCTCATCTGTTAACAAAGCAACCTTTTGCTTTCCATCGATCCGCTGAGCCAATCCCAAAATACTTCTCCCATGCAAGCTAGTCAAATAGACATCTTGCCAGCTTTCTCTCATTCTTGCAAAGGCTAATTGAATTGAACTGAAATAAGGATAAATCTCTAACTCTACTTTTGACGATAAGTATCCGCCTATTCCATAAAAAAGAGGATCACCTGAAGCGAGAATAACTACTTTTTTCGTCTCCACTTCCAAACGATCGACTAACGATTTTAAGCCACCCTTAATGACGACCTTTTCTCCTTCATAATCAGGGAAGAACGACAGCTGTCGTTCTCCTCCGATTAGAACCTCACTATCAACAATCCAGTTTTCGTAGATTGGCAGAAGACTTTCTTTTCCTTCATCGCCAATTCCAATCATTTTAATGTTGCTTTTCATCATTTACACTCGCCTTTCCTAACAACTTGCCTTTCAGAGTGTACAAGCTTACATCTATCGTAAGACCACCCTTTACTTCCTTTACACTTTCCTGACAACAAAGTTGGCACAGCCTTTCAAAAAAGGAGTAGTAGCCATTCTCCGTCATCATTTCTCCAACCTGTGTTGCGGTATTAGCATGGCGAATCTCTTCAAGAAACCCATCATCAACTCCAATAAATTCGGCAACCTCAACGAGAAATTGAAAGTCTACAGAAGAACCTTTCGAATGAACCATCATGTCACCTTTTGCGAGTTTTGAAAGTTTCCCCATCATTCCTACAATGGAAACTCGTTTCACACCAAGACGCTTACACTCTTTTAACGTAAATCCGATAAAGTCTCCCATTTCGATGAAGGCTTCTTCTAGAAGCTCTGTATATTGAGCCATTCCATATTTTTCGCTTCTTCCACCTGTTGTAATCACAACATGATCACAGCCAGATGCACGGGCGACCTGTATCCCATAAACAATCGATGCTTTATAAGCAGCAGTTGAAAAAGGAACGACAATCCCTCTTGTCCCTAGAATGGAAATACCTCCTATAATTCCAAGCCTTCCATTCATTGTCTTCTTTGCAATCTCTTCCCCTTTAGGTACAGAAATGACAATATTTACGCCTTTATCAATGTCAAATTCATTTAATACTTCGATCGCCGTTTCACGAATCATTTTTCGTGGTACTGGATTGATCGCGGCTTGCCCGACCTCAATCGGTAATCCAGGTTTTGTTACCCTTCCAACACCAACACCGCCATCTATGAAAATATCGGGCTTGTCTCTCCAGCTTACCGTTGCCATGATTGCCGCACCATGTGTAGCATCAGGATCATCTCCACCATCTTTAATGGTACTCGTCGTTACAGAGTCACTATAAATGTCACAGCTTTCAATTGTAAAAGAAACATATCTTCCAACAGGCAAGAAAATCGTTGCTTCTGTTTGAACTTCTTTCGTAATCAATGCCGTTAACGCTGCTTTTGTAGCGGCTGTTGCATTTGCTCCTGTTGTATAGCCAGAACGCATTTTCTTTAATTCTTCAGGAGTTGGAGTTGGGAGCAATTACAACACCTTCTCTGCCATAATCGCAATCGCATTGATTGCAGCAACCGTTACCGTGCTTCCGCCTTTACGGCCAATATTTGTAATAAATGGAATATCTAATTTAGCTAATTCTTCTTTCGATTCTGCCGCTGAAACAAACCCCACAGGAAGACCAATAACAAGATCTGGCTTTGCTTCACCTTCTTTAATTAGACGAATGAGCTCGAGCAAAGCGGTAGGTGCGTTACCGATCGCATAAATACCTCCATCCACTTCTTTAAGTGCCTTTCTTATCGAAATGATCGCTCTTGTTGTATCAAGGCGTTTTGCTTCTTCAGCAACATCCTGGTCTGATATATAAACCTTCGCTTCGCTGCCAAACTTTCCAAGTCTGTTCTTGTTGACACCACTTTGAATCATTTTCACATCAGATATAATCTTTTTGCCGTTAAGAAGCGCTTCAATTCCAGCTTGAATGGCATCTCGATGGAACAACATACTTTTGCCTAATTCAAAGTCTGCTGATGCATGAATGATTCGTTGTACAACTGGATATTGTTCATCCGTAAACGAATGTTCACCGATTTCTGAATCAATGATTTCAAAGCTTTTTCCTTCAATCATTTGGGGCTGAATTGTAATTGGTTTAAAACCTGTTTTGAAATCCATTTCCTATTCCTCCTATTGATTAACTCATATTTATTTCAACCCTTTAAATAGTAAAGAGTCAAAGCGGTTCATACGATTTCGTTTAAATGCTCGATCACATCTGAAAACTGTGAATACGTTGTTTCATAATCAATGTTCGGACGCTTAATGACAATCGTTTCAATTCCTAGTTCTCTTGCCGCTTGAAGCTTTTCATCGACTGAACCCACTTTTCCGCTTTCCTTTGTAATCATAAGCGTGACACCGTATTGTTTGTAGAGTGCTTGATCAAACTCTTTTGTAAAAGGACCTTGAATCGCGATAATATCTTTTTGCGGAAACGTTAGACTTTCACATTTTTCCATATTATCCTTCCGCGGCAGCATTCGGGCGAGCACCCTTGTATTCGGAAGTCCCAATAGTTTGCTAGTGAAAATTTGTAAAGTTTTGCTGCCAGTGGTTAACAGGATGACTCCCTTTCTTTCCGCGGCTAGTTCTGCTGCTTCCTCGTAGCTTGAAACAATCGTAACCCGTTCCTCTGTAAACGTCTGTGATTCGCGTTCATAGCGAATATAAGGAATATTCGCTTGCTGCGCTGCTTGAATCGCGTTCTTACTAGCTTCTTCTGCAAAAGGATGTGATGCATCAACAACCGCTTTTATATCGTATTGATCGATAAAACGAATAAACTGCCTTTCTGTAAGTCTTCCAACATGAACAGCCAATCCTTGTTTTTTCAATTCGATAGAGGCATTTTCAGTTACAACTGTTGTTAAAACTCCATAGCCTGATCGTTTGATTTCAAGTGCTAACGCTCTAGCGTCACTTGTTCCTGCTACGCATAAAATCATGCTTTTTTTTCCTCTTTTATTAACATTTCTTCATGATGATCATGATCGTGATGATGATGATGGTGATCATGGTCATGATCGTGATGATGATGGTGATCGATATGTTCCATCGCATCGATACGATATTGACAAGTGTCACAATTCATTTTGACTTCACCTTGCAGCGCCTCTTCAATTCGATCCTTTATAATCGTTTGCAAGTTTGGATGAAAACCAAAATAGTTTGCGAGCTGAAACTCTTGTTCAGGATAGTCTCTTTGAAAATCGGCGATCATCCCTTCAAGACGTTTGATTAAAATACCTGTAAAAAGAAAGTAAGGCAGGATAATCACTTTTCTTGCCCCTAGCTTTATACAACGTTCAACCCCTTCTGTTACAAGCGGATCGGTAACCCCCATAAAACTCGGTTCTACGAATTTATAATGAAGTTTTTCCCATAATAAACGAGAGATTTTATACAAATCACTATTCGCATCAGCATCACTTCCACCACGGCCCAACAGAATGACGGCGGTATCTTCCCCAGGTTCTTGAATGTTTTCACCCATCTCTTCTAATCTGCTTTTACAAATGTCTATCGCTTCTTCATGTATGCCAATCGGTCTTCCATATGTGAACCCAACATGTGGATACATTTCTTTTACTTCATCAATAGCAGCAGGAATATGAATTTTCGAATGCCCTGCCTGTAAAAGCATAATCGGAATCACGACCACATGATTTGCTCCTCTGCGAACACAGTGATTGATGCCTTGTTTAACCGTTGGTGATTCGAATTCAAGAAAACACGTTTCAATAATCAGAGAAGGGTCCAATTGTGGCTTTAGTGTTTCAATAAACTGTCTTACTTGCGCATTTCCTTCTGGATCACGGCTCCCATGGCCAACTAATAAAATCGCATCCATCTTTCTACCCCCATATTTTTAATTTTTTTATTAAAGGAGATCAGACTCCTTTTTTATCATGGTTAATCCCCGCATGGAGCAGGCTCGATTTCAATGACAGGAGTTATATCTTTATACTGAAACCCTTGAGTCTGCCTGACACGTTTAAAATATTTAAAAAATCGTTCGTTCGGATGGCCTTTTTCTTTGTATTCAAGAATAAGCTTTTCGACAATCGTTACAATCTCTTCTGGTTCGATCCCTTCTGCTACGATTTGACCAGGGTGAGCCGTTCTACCGACTGGCTTTGCACCGATGAACAAGTCAAATTTCCCTTTGCGAAAAACAATCCCAATATCCTCATTCACCGCTCCGTAACAAGCCATGCCACAGCCATTGAACCCAAGCCTTAGTTCTTTTGGCAGCTTCATTCCGCCTAGGCTGTTTTCAATTTCTTCCGCATATGGGATTGGATCTTTCTTTTCTCCATCGCAAAAATCACATGCTTTCAATTGAAAAACATCGCCAACAGGGGATAAAGATAGTCCTACGTCCTGAAGCGCTCTTGTGATCGCACTTGGATCATCCGTCGGTACTGTTAACAGTATTTGGTGGTGTGGCGTATACTCGATTGATCCTTGTTCACCAGCCACTTCAGCAAGTGCAACCAGCTGCTGCGGAGTGAATTTTTTGTTTGCCACTCCAGGACTTACAGCAAGTTCAAAAATCGATTCCACCTTTTGTTGAATAGGCTGAATGGATTCTACTTTATTCGGTCCATCTAGTAACGTTAAGGCTTCCATTGCTAATTCCCGTGATGAATGTTTTTTTTTACTAGAAGCTTCGCTAGCTTCTTTCTCTTCTTGTCCTTCATGAAGTGCCCACGGTTCATTTTCTCTTCTAAGACGTTCATGCGGTTTTAATGGTTGTTCTGATTCTTCTAACGTATATTTCCGTTGATATCCTCTTGGCGTGATCATCAAGTTATCATAAAGAGACGTTGAAGTGTTCCCAATGATCACTGTTGTCAGCATGCCGATCTCGTGTTCTAGCATTTCCCCTAAATTAGTAATCACAACATTCTGACTGTCACGGAAGGCACTTTTTACAAGACCAACAGGAGTTTGTGGTGAACGGTACTTCAAAAGAATCCTTTGTGCTTCCTCAATTTGCCTTGTTCGCTTGCCGCTTTTCGGATTATAAAGAGCAATGACAAAATCAGCCTGCCCTGCTGCTTCAATTCTTTTTTCAATCATTTTCCATGGTGTCAAATGGTCACTAAGACTGATCGTACAAGAATCGTGCATAACGGGTGCCCCAAGAAGGGCTGCACATGAATTGATAGCAGAGATTCCAGGAATCACTTCCACTTCTACACCTGTTTCTTTATTCCAGCCTTTTTTGATCAAAACTTCGTAGACAAGTCCTGCCATTCCATATACACCAGCATCTCCACTTGAGATAACTGAAACGTTCCTTCCTTCTTCAGCGAGTCGGACGGCTTCTTGAGCACGACCAACCTCCTCAGACATTCCCGTACTAATAATTTCTTGATGGGTCAACAATCCCTCAATAAGATTCACATATGTTTTATAGCCGACAATATAATCGCTTTCTTTAATGGCATCCTTTGCTCTTTGCGTAATATGATCAACACTTCCTGGACCAAAGCCAATAATAAGTAACTTTCCTTTCAATGTGCATTCCTCCAATTTCTTTTCATGTATGACTCTTCTAAAATCTAAAAAGAATTCTTACATGCTAGTGTACTTTGTTGAAAACAACCATTTTAAGTTTTCCATCTATTTCATGACAAGGACGCTTGGATGTTTCAAAGAGCATGAACATTCTTATATCCATTCACATCTAGCACTCTTTTTGAACAATCATGGACATTCAATGCTGTTATAGCTTTTTCAATAAATCAAACAAGTCCTTTTTTGTTTTAGGATAATGACCCGCCATTCGATCGTTTTTTTGTTGCAGTTGGTCAAAAACTTCTAAAATCCATGGCTTTTCTAAATGACTGAGTTGATTAATTTCTTCGTCTTGAAAAGCATGAAACGGGTCTCCTTGACAAACAATTCGCCCCTCATTCAGGATAATGACCTCATCTGCCCATTCATAGGCAAGGTTTACATCATGTGTCGATAAAAGGATGGATCGTTCCTGACTATGCACATCATCCAATAGCTGCATCATTTTCTTTGCATAATAAGGATCAAGCCCTGCTGTTGGTTCATCTAACACCATTAAAGTAGGATTCATCGCAAGAATCCCTGCAATGGCCACTCTCTTTTTTTGACCGATACTTAGAAAATGTGGAGGCTTATCCTTTAGAGCTTCTGTTTCTGTCAACAACATGGCTTGCTTAGCCGCTTCTTCTACCATTTCAAGGGATAAGCCCATATTTTTCGGACCAAATCTAATATCCTCATAAACACTAGGTGAAAAAAGCTGTATATCTGGATTTTGAAACACAATCCCGACATGCTGACGCAATTTTCGAATTTCCTTACGTTTATAGGAAAAAGGTTCACCTTGGAATTTAATTGCTCCATCTGATGCTTTTATGACTGCATTTAATAGAAGAAACAAAGTTGATTTACCTGCCCCATTATTGCCAAGCAGGGCAACTTTTTTGCCTAGCTCAATGTTCAACGTAATATCCTTTAATGCAATCGTTTTATCAGAATATTGATAAGAAACCTTTTCAAGTGAAAGAATGGGTGGATACATCGCAATTACTCCCTTAATCTATTTTTCATTTATTCGTTAACATATAGATGATGAATAATCCTGTTAAAAGCAAAGCGATCCCCAACCAATGTGTTTTTTTATACACTTGAGTCCATTCCACGTCATACAAAGCTTCTTCACCACCACGACAATCTAAAGCAATTTGAAATTCCTTTGCGGAACGCAGTGTTTTTATTAAAAGACTAACAATCAATTGTCCAAAGGATGAGAAACCAGTGCGATAACTCTGATATCCAAGTCTCATCGATTGGGCCAGATAGATTTCACGTGACTTTTCTAAAAGCACAAAAATAAAATGATACGTAAAAACAGCCAATTCGATAAAGAGTGAAGAGACTTTTAATTTTTGTAGTAACCATATGAGCTGCGTAATGGGTGTTGTTAAGATTATAAAGTACATACAACTCACACTCGCGATGACAGGAAAAACAATTCCGACACTCTTAATCACATTGGATGACGTAATAGAAAGTTTCCAAACTCCTAATTCCAATTGCCATAGTGAATCAACAGCCTCTTTTCCAATGGGTACGATTGAAACTATGATGACGACCACACTTGTTAGCAAAAAGAAAAAGGGTGCAAAAAGGAGTTTGACATAATAGCGTAATGGGATTTCTGCTTTCCTGACAATGATGGCACTCATTACAAAAAAGATAATCGTCGAAACCCATACACTTTTACTCCATAGTGAAAATAATAGTAAAGAAAATGAAAAGACTGCTTTTTCAACAGGATGTACATCTCTTAACGCATTCGTATAGGCGTATTGATCAATGTTTAACATCTGGAAGCTTGCTCTCTACTTGAGAAAAAATCTTTTTCCTAGCATGGCCATATCCGATGACATAACCAATTACGATAGCACCAATGGCTGCCTGCAAGGAAAATAGCAAGCTTTCAATTTCACCACTTGGTGGCTCCCACAACGACTCAAACCATGGCTCATACTGTGGTGAAATTTCCACAATGACTTCTTCTGCCTGACCGTCTGCGCCGCCAAATTCAGCACCTTTTTGTATAAATAAAGGAATGATTGCGAGTATGATGACGAGTAAAGACAAAATTAAATTTTTCATACTAGTTCAGCTCCTTCATGTTAAGATTTAATAGTTTGATTTCAGCAATATTGTATTTTCTTAGTAGATTCATAACAATTACCGTTAAAAGCCCTTCACTAATAGCTAACGGAATTTGAGTGATTGAAAAGACACTTGAAAATTTTACAAAAGAAGTGATGAATCCCCCTACTTCTGAAGGAAATGCAAGTGCTAGTTGGATCGACGTAATCATGTATGTACTTAAATCGCCAAGCATCGCTGCAAGAAAGACACAGATCGAGAAGGATAGGTTCATTTTTCTTCCTGATTTATAGACAAGATAAGCTAGTAATGGTCCGATGACTGCCATTGAGAATGCATTGGCTCCAAGTGTTGTTAAACCACCGTGAGCGAGTAACAATGATTGAAATAATAGAACAATCGTCCCTAAAACCGTCATCGCAGTTGGGCCAAATAAAATCGTTCCGAGTCCTGTACCTGTTGGATGTGAAGTACTTCCTGTAACAGATGGAATTTTTAATGCGGACAATACAAAGGTAAAGGCTCCGGCTACACCCAGTATTGGTTTTAATTCAGGATTTTCTTTTATTTGCCTACGTAGCGAACGCATTCCGACTACTAAAAACGGGATGGTTAGACACCACCAAAAGATGGCCCATCCTATTGGTAAGAAGCCTTCCATGATATGCATCGCATAGGCTGGTTGAAGGGAATTCGACCAGAAATATGCGGTGAATAGTGCTACAGCTATAAAAGAAATCCATAGCGGTTTTTTACTCATTTTTATTCCTCCTTATGAAATAGGTAACATGTATATAATTACTGCAGATGGGTCTACAGGTGTTAACCATTCTTATGTTGGTCTATGCTATTTTTAAAAATAAAAAAGCACCCCTATTGATAGAGGTGCTTAAAAAATGCATGCGTAAATAAAGCATTTTTTTGGCATCTCTACCTATGACCCGTAGGTATTGATTGAATAATATAGAAACAAAGGCAGATCTCCTGACTTAAGTTCATCATTTCGCTGCGCCTTCCCGATTTAATCTCAGTGGCATTTTGCAACGAAACTTCCCATTACAGTGGCGGGACCGTGACGGATTTTCACCGTGCTTCCCATTTAAGTATGGTTTTTCAACCACACACCTTTGTTTAGTTTTGTGATGTATTTATAATGTTATGACAATAGAAAGGCTACATCGACATTTAATCGATTTCCCCATTATCCCAACATATTGTCTTAAGAAATTCTAGACATTTATTGAGTTTACAAACTAATTTTTTTTCGTATATGCTATTTTCCAAATAAAAAAGCACCTCTATTGATAGAGGTGCTTAAAAAAATGCATGCGTAAATAAAGCATTTTTTTGGCATCTCTACCTATGACCCGTAGGTATTGATCGCGTATATATGTAAACAAAGGCTGGTCTCCTGACTTAGGTTCATCATTTCGCTGCGCCTTCCCGATTTAATCTCAGTGGCTTATTGCAACGAAACTCCTCATTACAGTGGCGGGACCGTGACGGATTTTCACCGTACTTCCCATTTAAGTATGGTTTTTCAACTATACACCTTTGTTTGGTTTCGTGATGTATGATGTTATGATCGTAGCAGATCTATATCAACATTTAATCGATCTCTCAATTATCTTGAGATATCGTCTTCAGAACTTCTAAACGCTCATTCAATTCACAAGCTAATCTTAAACGATTATTTTCCATTCAGCAAGTATAATCTAGTGACATATCCATTTTCCCTTTTTTCAAAAAAAACTTACAATTGTGACATTAGATAAGTTTTGTCTCACTTTCTCCAAGGCAACGCTAAAGATAATTGTTGATATTACTCTAAACAATTAAATGGGACTGAGCGATAGACCTTTGTCCCTCTTTTTATAAGAACTCTCAGTTAGTTGATTTCCCGTTACGGTATTTGGACTACCCTGAGTTGATGTACTCGAGATCAATTTCATATTGGAGCAATTTCTCACCTTTTAATCTAAAAGATATTTCACCTAAATCCTTTTTATATAAGGTTTTTCAAATATATTTATCTACCTCTCCATAGGGGTCCTGGTTCTAATGAGACAAGACATATACTTCTCTATATGCAAAGTTGCTTCACTCAAGCCTCTTCCATCTCATTGTATGAATACAAAACAGTGTTAAGAACAATAACTTTTACAAATATTCGACGAAAAATAAAGAAACGATGCCCCGCAGCAATTTGTATCTATCACACCATTAAAAAATAAGCACCAAAGACTAGTGCAATCATGATGATAAAAACACCAAGTGTAATAACGGTTATTTTAGATGTTTGGAATGTCTGATTATTAATAGCATTAACTTTTTTTAAATAGGAGACTATAGCCATAATAATTGTAATAATACCCATTCCTACAGAAGAAATTCCAATCATATTGGCTAATAAATCTCCTGCAGGAGAAAGACTTAATTTCATTGTGAAATGCAAATTTGTGACAAGGAATCCAACGCCAATAATCGCAATAGCTGTCCGTATCCAAGCTAGAAATGTTCGTTCATTTGCTAGATGCTGCTGAATATATTTTGAATCTATGGTTGGTTTGTTATGATCCGATTCTCTAGAAATACTTTCACTCATGAATATGACCACTTTTCTATTTGATGGGATTCGTTAGATTTCACTACAATCATTCTCTTTTTCAAACGTTTGGCTTTTGTCCTACAAACTGAATGACGTGTGCCAACCCTTTATGGAGGTCCCCTTCATGGCGTTCAACCTCCCCCATAAAAAAGTGAACAATTCGCCAATCTGAAAAAGCTTGTAGAAACTCTTCTGGAGTATATAACAATTCGATATCTTTCGGGCCTCCACTTTGATAGGGAACTTGGTGAATGGAATATACTTCCGTTATAAAATATCCACCTGGCTTAACGGCTTCTTTCACTCCCTGAAGTGTTTTCTTACGTAACTCTGTTGGAAAATGACCAAAAATACAGACGAGCTCATCCCATTGTTCTTTTTCCCATTGAGCTTCATTCAAGTCGACAAGTTCTGTTTTTACTGTTACACCATGGGTATCAGCAAGCCTTTTCGTTTTAGCTAGTCCCGATTCTGCATAATCCCAAGTAGTGACGTTCATTCCTTGTTGGGCTAAAAAAACAGCGTTCCGGCCTTCACCTTCCGCAATAGCCAAAGCATCACCGGATAATGAAAGTTTTTGCTGAACCTCTGATAAAAATACATTTGGTTCCGTTCCATATACATATTTCTCATCTTGAAATCGAATATGCCATTGATTCATCGTCTAATCTCCTTTCAATAAATACAGTACAACATGATTTTTTATTTTATCATTGGAAACGATGTGTTACAAAAAGTCCGTTTTTACTCTTAATCAAATTTCAAGAGGGATAGGCTCACTATCCCTCTATAATATATCCATCCAAATCTTTATGGCTGTTGCAAGGATTAATAGTGCTAAAATGACTTGTAGCACTTTTGTATTGACTTTCTTCCCTGCCATCGCTCCAAGTGGTGAAGCAATTAAACTAGCAACCACCATGATCAATGCCGGGTAATAATCCACTTGTCCTGTCGTAATCTTCCCCACCGTTGCACCAATGGATGAGAGAAAGGTAATCGCTAATGATGATGCAATTGTCATTCGTGTCGGAATCTTTAACACGACTAGCATGATTGGGACTAATAAAAATGCACCTGCTGCCCCAACAATACCCGCTCCAACTCCGACGATTAAGGCAAGTGAAGAAGCAATCCATTTATTAAACTTCACCTGATCAAGAGGAATATCGTCAACTCCCTTTTTCGGAATGAACATCATTACAGCAGCGATTAATGCTAAAATACCATAAATTAAATTAATCCCACTCTCTGTCATTAACTTTGAACCATATCCACCCACAAAACTACCAATTAAGATACTGGCACCCATATAAACAATTAACGTTTTATTTAAGTATCCACCTTTTCGATAGGCCCAAACACCACCAATTGTTGCAAAAAACACTTGAACAGCACTAATTCCAGAAACTTCATGTGCACTAAATCCGGCTACACCAAACAATGGTGGAATATATAAGAGCATGGGGTATTTTATAATGGAACCACCAATTCCTAGCAACCCTGAAATATATGAACCTATGAATCCAATTAAAAAAATCGTAATAATAAATGCAAAATCCATAATTCTCCCCCCCCCTTTAGGAAAAGGGAACCAGTTTAGGTTCCCTTATTTTATTAACCTTTTTTTATCCAAAACTTCAACACATCGTTTTCTTCTTCATGTTTCAATAATTCATGTCCGCCTGATTTTGTCCATGCTGTAAGATCATTTTTTGCCCCTTTATCGGTTGTATGAATCTCTAACACTTGACCTGCTTCAAGCTCAGTAATCGCCTTTTTTGTTTTTACAATCGGCATCGGACATGCTAATCCTTTTGCATCTAACACTTTTGTTACTTCCATAAAAAATCTGAGGCATCCGCCGGAGGCTTTAACTTTATTCAGCTAAGGTTTGAACCCCCACTGAATTTCATAACGATTACATTCATCCCACCGCTTATAGAAGTGAGAGATTTCTACTGAATAAAGTTAAAAATTATCGAACCGCACAACGATTTGGTCCAATTTCCATTTCACGCTGTTTCTCTTCATCAGGGTTTATTTTCCCCATATTGGTTTGACGAATTTCTTGATAGGCATTTGGCTGTGGTGGTAAGTTTTCAGTTACTAGTTTTCTAAATTCATTTTCATCTTCAATGTTTAATCCATGATTATTTGCATATAGCGCACCTAATTTTTCAGATACACTACCATCCTCATTTAATTCATCGATAATCATAAAGTGTGCTGGTAGAACAATGAGTTCTTGAGATAATTCTTTATAACGTGTATATAGACTTTCTCTTAAATCACCTACCCAATCTTCCGCCATACCCGCAAGGTCTGGCCGCCCAATTGAATCAATAAATAAGATATCTCCTGATAGTAAGAACTTCTCATCAACAACAAAGGATGTTGACCCAATGGTGTGACCTGGAGAATATAAGGCATGAATATTGATGGCAGTGTTACCAATTGTCACTCTATTTCCATCTTCTAATGGTTGGTACTCAAACGTTACTTCCGTAGCATCCTTTGGTGGTAACCAGTATGTTGCATTTGTTTTTTCAGCGATCATTCTTCCACCAGAAATGTGATCAGCATGTAAGTGTGTATCAAAAACATGAGTAATGCTTGCTCCGATACTTTGGGCAAATTCTAGGTAGATGCTAGTCATTCTTGTTGAGTCAATAAGAGCAGCCTCGCCGTTTGAAACAACCATGTAAGATAAGCAACCCTTACCGATACGAACAAACTGATAGATTTCCCCTCCATCTTTTAAATCCCCAACTTTAACAGGTTCTAAGTGTTCACTCCACGCTTTCATTCCACCTTTTAAATAAGAAACGGAAAGACCTTCCTCGGAAAGTAGCTCGGCAACCATGATAGATGAACCCTCTTTTGCACAAACAACTAAAATATCTTTATTAGAAGGGATTTTATCCATAATGCCTTCCACACCATCAAGTAAATCAAAGTACGGAACATTTAGATAATCAACGTTTTCTCCTTCAATTTTCCAATCTCCGAAATCACTTTCGTTCCGAACATCTAGAATAAATAATTCTTCTTTATTAAATACTTTTTGTGTTACTTCTTTTGAAGTCATTTCTTTTACAGTCACCCTTTTTACCCCCTTACGTATATTTTTAGTTAAAAAAATAATCTATTTTATTAAATGATTTCTATTACGTCTGTCTCTTTAGCAAACTCTAAAAACATTACAGTTCCCCTACTTACCGATTAATACTAGTAGCTTCCCCTGACCACTGACTCATACCTGGTAAGACATTAATGACATTCGTAAATCCGTTTTCTGCTAACTTTTGTGCAGCAAGATCACTACGGCTTCCTGTACGACATACAACAAAAATTTTATCGTCCTGGTTTAACTCATTAAAACGACCTTCTAATTCCCCTAAAGGAATAGAGATGCTATTTGGAATATGGTTAAATGCATATTCTGCCGCTTCCCTTACATCAAGAACAACAATCTTGCCAGCTTCTTTTAATTTCTTTTCCAACTCTTCATTATTTATTACATCTGGATGTTTTTTCTCAATGGTTTCATCACTAGATGACTTTCTTAAATAATGCTTTAACACATCTCCCTCTTCAAGCGTCCCTAAATAGTGATGTCCAGTTCTTTCAGCCCATGCTTGCATATCAGCCTTTGATCCTTTATCTGTTGCTTGAACTTCTAAAACGTGACCCGCCTCTAAATCATTCATCGCTTTCTTTGTTTTCACGATAGGCATTGGACATGCTAATCCTTTTGCGTCTAACACTCTATTTGCTTTCATGTTCCCCATTTTAGAACCTCCTGAATTTTTATGTGGGGGAAGCTCCCCTTAAGAAATTAGATAAATAAGTTTACATTTCCATCTTCCGCATCAGCTAAATAGGCTGCGACACCAGCGTATTCAATCTGATCCAACAGTTCTTCTTGTTGCAGACCTAATAAATCCATTGTCATCGTACATGCTACTAATTTAACTTCTTGTTCTTGTGCCATTTCAATTAACTGAGGTAGAGTCATCGCATTATACTTTTTCATCACACCTTTAATCATCTTAGGACCGAAACCAGCAAAGTGCATCTTTGAAAGTCCCATTTTATCTGCCCCTCTTGGCATCATTTTACCGAACATTTTTTCCATAAATCCTTTTTTAACGAGAATATTTTCGTCTTTACGTAAGGCATTTAACCCCCAAAACGTGTGAAAGATCGTTACTTCATGATCATAGGCAGCTGCACCATTTGCAATAATATAGGCCGCCATTGCTTTATCATAATCACCACTAAATAATACAATTGTTGTTCTTTTCTTATCTGCCATAATTTCCTCCTGAATGAATATTTTTTACTATTACCCATATAGGTATATAATCTGCTAAAAAAATTAACCTTTTTTAATCCAAAACTTTAATACATCATTTTCTTCTTCATGTTTCAAAAGCTCATGTCCGCCCGATTTAGCCCATGCAGTAAGGTCGTTTACAGCACCTTTATCGGTTGTATGAATCTCTAATATTTGACCTGATTGTAATTCATTGATCGCTTTTTTTGTTTTGACGATTGGCATTGGACATGCCAATCCTTTTGCATCTAATAGTTTATCTACAGTCATTGTAATTCCCCCATATAAATATTGTTTACCATTACCCCTATAGGTATATTAATAAAAGATTAAAAGAATGTCAACCCATAAGTTTTTTATCTACTTTTTACCAGTAGGCTGACAGCTTCTTTAATTAATTCATTCGTTTTTTTCCATTTTTTTCAACATCTAGAGCACATTCAACTAAGTTTGAACTTACAATTACACCTATTGTTCGATCTACTGCTGAGCGAACAGCTGACAACTGGTAATGACATCTTTACACTCTTTATTTTCTTCTATCATTTTTAAAATCCCTCTAAGTTGGCCTTCCATTCGCTTCACTCTATTTTTAATCGGATCATGGTATTCCATTAGAAATCTCCTTTCTATTATGCTGTTTTTTGTTTTACTTCTTGTGTACATATACAGTCCGTTAACGTATAGCCCATTACCTTACACCCTTTATTTTTAAGAAAACGAATACTGATGTTTTTCTCTAGACGATTTGAAGCCACTACAATAATTTTTGAATTGGACACCTCGTGAAAATTTCTTTTTAAATAGGCTACTGGAATATTAATAGATCCTTGAATCGGATCTTTATAGGATAAATTATAGTCTCGTACATCCACAACTTTTATTAGATCACCGTCCTTGTTTAGTGAACGTATGCATGGAACTCCCAAAACAGGAACATATCTTCTATAAATAAAAACAAAGATTATACTTAGTAATATCGTTATTGAATAAAACATTGAAACCTCCTTCATCACGCTTAAAGAAACTTACTAACAAGGATTATAATATACCCATATAGGTATATTGTCAATATCATAATTTTGATCATAAAAAAAGCTGACTCTAAAATCATCTTTCAATGATCTTTAAGTCAACCTTATTTATACGATTCTTTTATAACGAATCTGATTAAATACTTTTATCAATGCAATGAACCAAGCGGTCTTCAATGTCTTTAGCAAACTGTTTCATTTTATCATTATTTAACATACTAATAAGAGCCGTTGGTTTTGGCATTCCCATTTTGGTTTGTCCATTATTTTCGTAAACAACGATTTTACAAGGTAAAAAGTATCCAGCGAGTTCATTTTCATTTAATACTCTTTGTGCTTCATGTGGATTACATACTTCAAGCACTTTAAACTCTTTTTCAAACTCAAGCCCCTTTTCTTGAAGTTTTTCTTTAATATCAAACATCCATAAGACGCCAAATTTTTCTTCTTTTAAGCTTGCTTCCAAGCTTTGGATTGCTTCTTCAATACTTTTATCCGTTTTAACCGTATAATCAAACATATTGTAGCTCCTTTTCATTTTATTTCAGGTTAATTGTAATAAGTTCTATTCGTTTTAGATCAGGCAATATTTGTCTCTTTAGCGTCCAGAATTTTATTTACAGTAACCTCCATAAACAATTCCCCTTTTCAAATTATTATCTTTCTAATTTATTAATCCATGCATTTCAAGCAATTTCTTTTATTCTTCAATGATCCACTGTTCAACGTTCATCTGTTTCACTTTTCTAAATGATGATAATTAAATATGTATTTTAGTATCACACTTGAAAATTGCGCGCTTTCACACAAAATAAAAGCTATTTCCCTCGCAATTCTAGACCAACCCTTTTTCTACTTGCACGTTTTAGCATTAACTCTATAAATTTGTGACACCGCTCCATGTCGCTCCTTTGTAGCGAGAGTTCTACCTTTAACGTGACTACAAGATCGGTTTGAACATACAGCATATCCCTAAATCTATTAACAGCTCCACAAAACTGTGGGTAAAAACGATCTCCTGTGCCTACAATACCTGTTAGCATATGTTTCACTTCCTGATTTTCAAAGGCTTCATATAAAGGGATCATTTCTTGTGGGATTTCCCCGTCTCCCCATGTATACGTACCAATGACTACCAGATCATAGTCCATTAGCCTAGAGAGTGGAAACTGTTCTACTTGATACAAGTCCACCTTTACAAAATGGATGAGGAAAAGCTCGTAAACATAGTTTACAAGCTCCTCTGTGTTCCCAGTTCTTGACGAATAAATGATGGCTATTTTCATTATAATTCATCAAATCCATTTGATTGCGTCACCTTTGAATAGGTACGTGACTTTTGCTCAAAGAAGTCTGATTTTGTGTCATTGATCATTTCATCACTAAAAACGTGAATCCATGGCATTGGATTATCCCGATCTTCATACAGATTTTGGAGTCCAAGCTGCCGTAACCGTTTATTTGCAAGATACTCTACATATCCATTAAACTCTTGCAAATCAATTCCTTCGATCTCTTGCAAAATAACATATGCCCATTCTTTTTCAAGTTCAACTGCTTGGCTAATGCTTTGGTGAATATAATCAATATTCTCTTTCGAATTCATTTCTGGATTTTCCGTTAACAGGATGCGAATAAATTGCGAAATAAAGTACGCATGCTGCATTTCATCCCGTTGTATATAGCTAATCATTGTGCTTGTTTTCAACATTTTTTGCCTGCGGGCTAGATTATAAAAGAAGGCAAAACCAGCATAAAAATAAATGCCTTCTAGATTGATTGAATTGACCGCAAGCTTAAATAAATTTTGTGGTGTTGGATGATTCCGAAAACTTTCATACGCATCTAAAATAAGCGAATTCCGTTTTTGAACGATTGGATCACTTTTCGCTTGATTAAAGCGTGCATTTTGCTCACTTAACGGGACAAGTGAGCTTAAAATATACGAATACGATTCATTATGGACCGCCTCTTGCTGAGAAATAACGGCAAAAATTGCTTTGAAACTCGAATCTGTCACATAATCCATCAATTGACTCATCGTTGGCGTTTGTAAACTATCAAGTGAAGCAAGTTGGGTATTGACTCGCAAAAAAACATCTTGTTCGACAGGGCTCAGGAGATCCCATTGTTTAATATCATCCTGCATATTAATCTCTTGTGCTTTCCAAAAATTCGATAACAGGGTTTGATAGTAATCATACATTTGTGGATACGCAATATCATTCCAGTTTAAGAGTCCGGAAGATTGCCCGTTAATAATGCCTGTTGATTTATTAGGAAACGCTGGATTCAGCAACTTGATTTTTGTTAAAACTTGATTCATAAAAAAATCCCCCTATGAAATTGATTATTGCCTATTTTTTCAACGTACAAAGCAGATCAGCTATGACAGGCTTCGCATTCTGCGACCTCTGCTTGAGATGTACTGCGAACATAATAGGTCGTCTTTAGGCTATTTTTCCAAGCTTCCATATGAAGATTCAACAAGTCTTTGGCCTTAATATCGTGTTTTACATATAAATTGAAGCTAATCGCTTGGTCGATATGACGTTGTCTTGCTGCATTTTGCTTAATGCTCCATACTTGATCCAATGCATGTCTTGCTCGGCGGTAATAGTTATACGTAATATGATTCAAGTCTGGAGCGGTCACTTTAAATTTGAAGTTTTTCTTTTCTTCTGCGTATTCCACCGAATAAATCGGATCGATTCCGTCAGTCGAGCCCCCAATTTTAGCTGTTGAGGAATTAGGAGCGACTGCCATTAGCCAGCCATTACGAATACCCTTTTCTGCTACTTCTTCTCTTAACATTTTCCAATGTTCTGATGAATAGCCCTTTCGTTCAAAATACTGACCTGTTTCCCATTCAGAACCGACAAATTGACTGTAAACACCTTTTTCAGCCGCGAGCTCCTTGGAAGACTGAATCGTATAAAACGCAATCTCTTCATATAATGTATCTGTAAATTGGACAGCCTCTTCTGATTCCCAATGAATGCCTTTTAGTGCTAAAAGATGATGCCAACCAAATGTCCCTAATCCTATCGCTCGAAATTTTTTATTTGTTTTTTCAGCTTGTCCAACGGCTATCGTATTTAAATCAATCACATTATCTAACATTCTTACTTGAATTGGTATTAATCGTTTGAGCACATTGTCTGTTACTGCTTTTGCCAGATTAATAGACGATAAATTACAGACAACGAAGTCTCCTGGCTTCCGAACGATAACCAAGTTTCCTTCTTCATCCTCATATTCTTTTACAATCGTTGTGGCAGACATATTTTGGGCAATCTCCGTGCATAGATTACTAGAATAAACCGACGTACGGCCTTCGCCCCGTACATGTTTGTTTGGATTTTGCCGATTGACTTCATCACGATAAAACATATATGGTGTGCCTGTTTCTAACTGGGCAACCATGATTCGAGCCATGATGTCCATAGCACGATACGTTTTACGTGGAAGAAGTGGATGATTTACTGCCTCGTTATATTTTTCGGTGAAATATTTTTTATCACTTTCATCATAATAATCTTCAAGTCCCAGCGGATTCCCGTTCTCATCACTCCAACCCATGATCTGTTTCACTTCATGCGGACAAAACGTATGCCACTGCCCAATACTTCTCCCATTCTCATCCACTTGCTGTAAGGTTTCCATAAAAAGATCTGGAACAGTTACTCCCGTGAAAATGTCATGTGCTTTCCGACGCTCATCTCCATTATTTGTTTTCAAATCAAGAAAACCATTCATAATATCTTTATGGAATAGATCAAGATAGATGGCAATTGCACCTTGTCGCTGTCCAAGCTGATCCACACTAACGGCGGTATCATTAATTAACCGAATCCATGGCACAACACCAGAGGAATTCCCTTTGAACTTCTTAATATCTGAACCGAGTGCACGCACTTTTCCATAATAGATCCCGATTCCGCCACCATCTTTACTTAGTCTAGCAATATCCCAATTATTTAAATAAATGCCATCAAGTGAATCTTCTACTGTATCAATAAAACAGGAGGAGAGTTGACCAAAGCTTTTCCCTGCATTCGCTAGTGTCGGTGTGGCTACCGTCATATACAAGTGACTCAATGCCCAATAGGCTTCCTTTACTCGTTCTAAACGATTTATTTGTTTTTCATCCTTCATTAAATGCAGCGCAATAATCATAAATCGTTCTTGTGGCAACTCATATACATTCCGATCGTGATCCCTCGCCAAATAACGATCCGTAAGTAAAAATAATCCTATGTAATTAAAAAGATGATCTCGATCAGGAGTCATTTCTGCCTCTAATTCTTCTATTTCTTGTTTCGAATACGAGTTTAATAAAACCTTTGAATAGATTCCCTTTTCCGTCAATATTTTTATCAACTCATAGAAATCTCCGTATTTTTGAGAAGGATCATATCCCCTATTTGTAGCAGCCTGATCATATAATTCATTCAAATAAGCCTGCGCAGCCACAAATGTCCAATTTGGCTGATCTATCGAGATGTTATTTAATGCGTAAAAAAGAATCTGTTCGTTTGCTTCCTTTTCAGTTCCTTTTAAAAGTGCTATTCGTTCCTTGATCTCCGTCGCATCTAAATCATATTTCTCTGCTGCTTCCTGAATCGCTTCTAAAACGTGAGATAGTTCTTTTTGTACAAATGATCCCATCTTTTCATTTCCCCCTAAATTGATTTCGTATTCTCTTTTGTCTCATAAAAAAATCCGCTCAGGGATTTGAGCGGATGAAATGATAATGTCAAAAAAGAACATTCAAAAATAAGAGAATGAGAATTCTTCTAGGACCCCTCATTTCATCTTCTCAATCCCCGAAGAAGTTGAAAATCTATTAAAATAAGACAGGTCTCCTGACTCATGCTTCATCCTACTCTAAACCCTTCCCGTATAAGTACCTAAACATTAAGCCGTCTTATACAGTGGTCCATTTATTTCGTCAGCATTTACAGTTGCGGGGGCAGTTTCGGCTTTTAACCGAATTCCCTTTTAAGCGAAAATCGCATCTTATTTTAAGTTTATACAATATATAGTTGTTAAAATTAATTATTCAATCTATATGTAGAAATAACTATTATTAATAGTAAATCATTTAGGTTTATTTTACAAGTACTATTGAATTTCGTATTGATTACTACTACCTTTACACTTCCAAACTAAAAGCTGTCCCAGCCTTTGAGGCACATATGAAAAAGCAAACCTCGAAAGGTCTGCTTTTTTCAAAATATACATTTGACGGTATATTGAATATTTTTTCATCTTACTCAACTAATATGCTAACCAAGCTAGTTCCCCATTTATATACTATATCATTTGTTCTTTTTTAATCTTTTCACGATACGCTTTTTCTATTAAGCCATAAAGTGAGTGTAGTTCAAAACGCTTCTTTTTGTTTTCGCTACTTCAACCATTACTTTTAAAGCTGTAATGGTTTCCTCAATACCACGTGTTTTTAATCCGCAGTCAGGATTGACCCAGAATAAACGGTAATCTAGTACTTTTAAGGCACGTTCTATATTTTGTGATAACTCTTCAAATGTCGGTACACGAGGACTATGAATATCATACACACCAAGTCCAATTCCTTTATGGTAATGATAAGCTTCAAATGAGCCGATTAATTCACCGTGACTTCTGGATGTCTCAATGGAGATGACATCTGCATCAAGGGCATCGATCGCTTCAATAATATCCTCAAAGTTTGCATAGCACATATGTGTATGAATTTGTGTCTCTTCTTTCACAGACGATGTGGATAATTTAAACGCATAGACAGCTGTATTTAAATAGGCCTCTGTTTTTTCTTGTTTTAATGGTAATCCTTCTCGTAAAGCAGGCTCATCGACTTGAATCATACCGATGCCATTTGCTTCTAATGCTTCAACCTCTTGACGGATCGAAAGGGCCAATTGGTTTAAGACATCCGTGCGACCGATATCATCACGCACAAATGACCAGTTTAAAATGGTCACAGGACCTGTTAGCATTCCTTTTACAGGTTTTGTGGTCAAGTTTTGAGCATAAACAGTTTCTTTTACTGTCATCGGTTCCCTTAAGAAGACATCACCAAAAATGATAGGTGGTTTCACACAACGTGAACCGTATGATTGTACCCAACCATATGTCGTAATCGCAAATCCAGCTAATTTCTCACCAAAAAATTCGACCATGTCTGTTCGCTCAAATTCACCATGAACGAGTACATCCAAACCAATTTCTTCTTGAATGCCGATCCACTTTTTGATTTCCTTGTTAATATATTGCTCGTATTGTTCGTTCGAGAGTTCACCTTTTTTCCATTTAAGACGCTCCCTGCGTACTTCTTTTGTTTGTGGAAAGCTCCCTATCGTTGTTGTTGGAAGAAAGGGTAAATTCCAGCGTTTATCATGTAATGTTTTTCGTTTACTTGCTTCGACACGAGTTGTTGAATAGTTCAATAAGTGGATTAATGCCTCTTGTACTTCTTTCACATTTCGAAGAGGAGAGTGATTTAATACGTTAACTGCTTGATCGCACTTTATAAGCTCTTCAATAGCACATTCCTGTTTTGCAAACTTTGTTAACAAAACGACTTCCCTTAATTTTTCATCTGCAAAAGATAGCGCATCTTTTACAATCGATTCAAGGTTTTGTTCATTTTCCACCGTCACAGGAACATGAAGTAAACTGCTTGACGGCTGAATAATGAGACGGTCGGCATCCACGATATTCGTTAATGTTTCAATAAGTGTTGCTTTTTCTCGTAAAGGAGCTTTCCAAATATTTCGTCCATCAATGACTCCTGCTGCCAATATTTTATCTTCTGGGAAACCAATTGATTGTAAATGAGCTAAATTCAAACCATCATCATGAACAAAATCAAGGCCAATTCCTGCAACTGGAAGCTGAACGATGGCTTCGTAACGTTCAATGCTTTCAAAATAAGTTTGTAGAATGAGCTTTGCATTTGGAACTTCTTGATTAAATGCCTCATACACTTCAGTGAACTGATGTAATTGTTCATTATCAATCGATTCCACTAAAATAGGCTCATCGATTTGTATCCACTCAGCACCAGCTTCTACTAGTTGCTGTAATACTTCAATGTAAAGTGGCACAAGTTCTTTTAATAATTCACTGCGTTTTTGTTCACTAGATCCTTTTGACAAGGCTAACAAGGTAATGGGGCCTAAAATAACAGGTTTACCATCAATCCCTAATTTCTCTTTTGCTTCTTTATACAATGTTAATGGACGATTCTCGACTAACATAGGCTGTACATCTTCAAGCTCTGGTACAATATAGTGATAGTTCGTATTGAACCATTTTGTCATTTCTGAAGCGACTTTTCCTTTACTCCCTCTTGCCATTTCAAAATAGGTTTGTATGGATAATTTATTCTCATCTGTCTTAAATCGTGTAGGAATGAGACCAAACATAACGGCTGTATCTAAGACATGATCATAATAACTAAAATCACCAACGGGAATAAGATCAATTCCTTTTTCTTGTTGTTTCTGCAAATGAGATAAGCGAATCTTTTCCATCTCGCTGTCGAATTGTGCTTTCGTTATGTCTCCTCCCCAAAATAATTCTAATGTTTTCTTCCATTCTCTATTTTCACCAATTCTCGGATAACCTAAATTTGAACTTTTGATACTCATAGTGTTTCCTCCATTTCATTATGATTGATCCCAATAAAAAAAGTCTCTCTTTACAAGAAAGAGAGACTAATGATAGACATAGTTAACTAGAATTGAGACTCAAAATGAGTTTCAACATATGACCACCACTCCTCCCTATTTTCGCGTAGGTAATAAGCGCAAAACAATAGGCAGGTCTCCTGACTTAGGTTCATCACTTCCTATCCCCTTCCCATTTCCTAATGAAATAGTGGTTCATGATAGGAGGCTTCCCATAACAGTGGCGCGACCGTGTCGGATTTACACCGAACTTCCCTTTTAAGCGAAAAGCATGATACTTGTTGCTTTTAACACCTATTGCTCGAACATTATTTTTTTGTATATGTACGTTAAAAATGAATTAAGTTTAAGGTTATATGATCTAGTCTATTTCCGCAAGTTTTTTTTTCATTCAGATAAGTCTTGCTAATCATACCTACAAAGATTATTTAATTATTTTTATTGATATTAGAATTTTACAAAATATCCGAATTAGGTCATAATAAAATATGTATTTCATCTTATTTTGAAGGGACATGACCATGAACAACGTGAACGATACAGGATTGCTTAGATTAAAAAACATCAATTATATTACCTTTATTCTATTTTGGACGGGTCTCGTCGTTTTATGTTCTTTATATGCGACGATTCCTTTATTATCTATATTTGCTTCAACCTTTGACCTTTCAGCTAGTCAAGCTGCATGGGCAGGAAGCATATTTTCCATTTTTTTCGCAGTGGGCTGTTTATTTTTCGGTGTAATTTCTGATCGGTATGGGCGAAAAAAAGTGATGGTCTTCGGTTTACTTTGCTTTTCGATTGTGACATTTACCATTGGTTTATCCACTAGTTTCAACCAACTTCTTATTCTCAGAGGGATTCAAGGAGCCGCAGCCGCAACATTTTCACCTGTAGCACTTACCTATGTAGGAATCATGTTTCCTGACAAGAAGAAAGTAACCACGATTGGAATTATCAGTTCAGGGTTTTTAATGGCTGGAATTGTTGGGCAATTGCTTAGTAGTTTCATTGAATCCGTGTTCAATTGGAATATGGTCTTTTACCTTTTAGGCATCATCTATATCATAACAACGTTTTTTCTATTCATCATTTTACCGAATGATAGCATAAAGCAAGAAAACAAAAGTATTTTTGCTGTTATTAAAAAATTCAAAATACCTTTCACGAAGAAAACACTTATCTTATGTAACTGTATTTCTATTATGGTCCTCCTTTCATTTGTTGGCATGTATACATCACTCGGTCATTATCTACAAGCCAATTTTGGATTCAACGATCAGGAAATTTTTTATGTGCGGGCTGCTGGAATATTGGGTATGATCTTATCTCCTCTAACAGGAAGATTCGTTCAAAAATTCGGCATGAAAAAGGTTCTTCGTATGGGACTATTTTGTTCCATTATCGGTTTATTTTCGATGGGATTTAGCAATCATTTAGTTATCACGATTGTGATGAGTGTTCTCTATGTATGTGGAATTGCGATCGTTGTACCATCTATGCTAGCTTTAGTCGGACAATTAGGTGGAAATGAGAAAGGAATCGCCACCTCCATTTATACGTTTATTTTATTTATCGGAGCAAGTATCGGTCCACTTATGGCAACTTTAATCTTAAAAACAGGCAATACTACCCTTCCATTTATCGTTTTTGGCTGTATTCTGACAGTGGGCTTATTGATTACTGCTCCGATTTTTTCATCAACTAAAAAATCGAGTACTTCAAAAGTGAGTTCTCAATCTCTTTAAATTAAAATGAATAATAAAACGCCGTTCCATTTTCGGAACGTCGTTTTATTATTCATTATTTAGGAATCTCTATTTTTTATAAACAGTGTTAAGACACTTATATTTTGCAATAATGGAATTCGTTATCTTATCAAAGATAACCTAGCAATATTGTTGGTAAAGTTATTTTACTAGGACGGCTATGTGATTCATGATATTTTCAAGTACGTTCTCTAAGTTGGAAAGCATTGAATCAATATCTTCTTTCGATATCACCAAAAGAAGGGACAGATAAAAAAGCACTCTAGAATCTATACATTGTGAGGTCAGCTTTATTACTTTCTTTAAATACATGAGCTAACTATTGTCATTCATGAAGAGAAAATTACACAATTAGAGGTAATCGAGCAACAGCAGTTTCAGAAATAGATTGTCATAAGTTTACTGAAAAAGTGGCAAACTGTATTTGAAAACAAGAAAGGTGTGATAATCATGACAAAAAAGTTCAATAAAGGTAGCAAAAATCAAAATTCTCCACAAGCACATGGTGAAGTTCCTTTTAGTGGGGACAACAGCAAAGGGAATAAACGGAATAAAGACAAAAGCGATAAAACAGATGGCATTGTTTAAATAAGAAAAGCGCAGGGCGTCTAGAGCTAGAGCGCTATCTCAGTTCAGAAAAGTTATACTCTCTTATATTAGCGCACAAAAACCGGTCCAAATCCGACCGGTTTTCCCTTTGTGCTGAACGATATCTACTCATTATTACCTGTAATCTTAATCGCTGGAGTGTTGTGGTTTAAATAAGTTGGTGCAACCTCATCTTGGTTCTTCTCACCATAAAAAGCTTCTTGGATTTTAAGGTTCGCTTCCGTCGTAGAATTCTCTTCTCCCACTGCTGATCCATGTGGGACAGGACTGTCACCATTCATTTTCTCACTCAATTCCATATTCGCTTCATTCGCTTCTGCATCAAAAAGCTCTTCTTTTTTCATCTGCTTAACCTCCTTTTTCACCTCACACTAGTATGTTTCAAAAAGAAAAAAGCATTCGGTGTCAGACAACTTAATCGTGACTATATTTAAGCTCGTTACCTTCTGCGGAAGCAAACAAGGATTTGCAGACAATCTACTATTCCTTCACTGATACCAATAAAGAAGCGTTATCCACCTATAAGCCAAAATAAATTCTTTTTTACACAGTTATCGGGCACCCTGAACTCTTTATCGTGACCGTTTTCCAGAAGTTTAAGATAAAGTGGATACCTTGAACTACTCACCACTTAATTTCCAACGAAATTTGAAGTGGGAGATTCCTGCGAACACCAGTGTATCCACCAGTTCTTTAGCAGGCTAACCCCGTCGCCCCGACGGTTAGTGCTTAATATCACGTTGACTCGCCACACTCCCTACTTTAGCTTGATTTTCGCAACTTCGGGTCGTCTGGAGGCGATTAGAACGTTGAAGATTTTACCTAGCAGATATTTTTCCTGCTAGAACGTCATATCTTCAGTTTTCAAAGAGCAACTTATAGGAGTATTATACCATGCAAACAAGTGTTTTGCTACGCAAAAAGGCGATTCATCTCCCACTTATTTTTGGGCTTCACCCTGCACAAAATTGAAGTGGGAGTCTTATCCCGAAACTTGTGTTTTCGGTGTATCGTGTCCTTTAAAAATAAATTGAATGGCAATCAGACCTGCGAAAATAGCAAGACCGATTATGTCTGAATAGCCTTCTGGGTAAATAAGACATAATCCACCTACAATTCCAAGAAGACGTTCAACCCACGATAATTTCCGGAACCAAAATCCAATAACCCCGGCACCTATCGTAGTCATTCCTGCTAAAGCAGTAAAAACAACCCATATTAAATAGGTCCACGTTGTATCAATCATCAATAATTCTGGTGAAAGGACAAACATATAGGGGATAATAAAGGCACCTATCGCAAGCTTTGAAGCATTGACACCCGTCCTTAGTGGTTCCCCTCCTGAAACAGCAGATGCGGCAAAAGCAGCAAGCGCAACTGGAGGTGTTATATCCGCAACAATTCCAAAATAGAAGACAAATAAATGAGCCGATAAATCTGGTACACCTAGTAAAATAATAGCTGGAGCCGCGATCGTTGATGTAATGACATAGTTAGCAGTCGTCGGTGAACCCATTCCCAGAATAATAGCAGCTACCATTGTAAGCATTAATGTGGGAATTAAAGATCCACCAGCAAGATCTAGCAAGCCATTGGCAAGTTTAAGACCAAGACCCGTTTTTGTCACTACTCCCACAATAATCCCCGCTGCAGCCGTTGCAGCCGCTACACCTAACGCTGTTCGTGCTCCATCAACCAAGGCCTCAATAAACCCTTTAAAGGTAATCCGTGTTTTCTTTTTAATGGCACTGACAAGTATTGTAATGACGATTGAGTAAAGTGCTGCATACATAACACTCATCCCACTCATCAACAACACAATAACAGCTACGATTGGCAATAATAGATAAATTTCCTTTAAAACTTCTTTTCTATTCGGCATCTCTTCTTTTGTTAAGCCACGCAAACCCACTCTTTTGGCTTCAAAATGAGTCATAATCCAAATACCGGAAAAATAAAGCAGGGCTGGAATAGCAGCGGCTTTTGCAATCTCCCAATAGGTGATTCCACCACCGATAAATTCCACCATTAGGAATGCAGCCGCTCCCATGATCGGTGGCATTAGCTGTCCACCAGTTGAAGCAGCAGCCTCCACGGCACCAGCAAATTCCTTTTTATAACCAAGCTTTTTCATCATTGGAATCGTGAAGGAACCAGATGTTACCACATTGGCTACTGAACTTCCGCTAATTGTACCTTGAAGAGCACTGGAAAAAACAGCAACCTTTGCTGGTCCACCAATACTTTTTCCTGCCAGTGAAACAGCTAAGTCATTAAAATATTGTCCGACACCTGTTTTGACTAGAAAGGCTCCAAACAATAAAAAGAGAAAGATAAACGTAGATGAAACCCCTAAAGGCGTACCCAGAATTCCTTCTGTCGTATAAAACATCGCTTGGACTAATCGATCAAGTGCTAAACCACGATGTGCAAGAAACCCAGGCATATATGGACCAAACAAGGCATAAGTGAGAAAAAGAACAGCAATAATTGTAATCGGTAATCCAACTGCACGACGAGTTGCCTCTAATACTAAAAGAATCGCTAATAAGCCGACCAAAAAGTCAATATCTGTTAATCGCCCCACTCGATTGACCAAATCATCAATCATTAACGGCCAATACGATCCTACGACAATGGACGCAGCAGCAAGGATCATATCATACCAAGCTATTTTATGTTTTTTCCCAAGATCCTTTTTTCTCGCTGGGAAAAGTAAAAAAATTAAGGCCAATGCAAAACCTAAGTGAATCGACCGTTGCAATTGTGCTGTTAAAACACCAAATACCGATGTATAAATTTGAAAAAGAGAAAACGCTAAAAGGCCGAAAAAGATTACCCAGCCCATGATTCCCTTTAGTTTCCTCGTCCTTGCCTCGGGATCATATTTTTCCAGTAATTTCTGCTGTTGACCTTCCGAAAGTGTCTCAAATTGATTACTCAAGGATGTTCACTCCTCTCCATTGTTGCCATACATTCATTCGTTCTATTTTAAGCCGTACCCATGTCCCCGGCTCTATCAAAAAGGAGAGTGGATATTCATTACTTTCAAAAATCACGGTATGATTGGCATGTACTTTTCCAATCCGCAAATCAAATGAGGGAAATAACCTATTCATATTTTTCAAATAGTATTTGCCATCTTTCTGCTCAAACGTCTCCCCGTCTGAAGCATTTTCTGGCATGCCAATCGCAAAATTTTCATACATCAATTCAAATTGTTTAATTTGATGATCACTTGTAACAACATAACTTTCAACCACATCCGATAAATGAATTGAGTGTGTGTATTTCACTTTAAATATTTCCCCTTTAGATATAGGGATATAGGCAAGGATCTTCCCGCTATTTTGATATTGAAAAACTAAGGCATCTTTAGTAGGGATGAGCAATACAAGAAGAATTAGAATTAGGCAACAGGACAATAAAAAGAGCTTGTAAATATATTTTCTCTTTATCATTTATTTCCCCTTCCCTAGTCTAATAGAATATAAATAACCGGCCTTTAACCGAAAGTTTACAGGCCGGCCATCTATAATTTTTAGCAGTATTGCTATAGACAACAAGTAGATCGCGATAAAACGAGAAGAATAGGTTACTATTTCAGATTTATTCTGCCGTTACCCCTTTTTCATCAAAGTATTTTTGCGCTCCAGGGTGTACCTCAATGCCTACACCATTTAATGCATTTTCTGCTTTGATTAATTTTGCCTTTGCATGTGTTACCTTATCGAGGTTTTCAAAAATTGCCTTTGTAACGTCGTAAACCACATCTTCAGAAAGATCGTCTCTTACAACAAGCATTGCTTGAACAGCAACTGTTGGAACAGCCTCAGCTAATCCGTAAGTTCCTTCTGGTACTTCATCTTGTACATAGTATGGGTATTTTTCGATTAGAGCGTCGATTTTTTCTTGTTCAACTGGCACGATAACAATATCTTCTGTTGCCGCTAAACCTTCCACTGCTCCTGTTGGGGTTCCCGCTGTAACGAATGCAGCATCAATAGTTCCATCCTGAATTCCAGCTGTTGATTCATCAAATGAGAGGTCTTTTTTATCAAGATCATCAAACGTTAAGCCGTACATTTCAAGAATTTGTTCAGCATTTGAATTCGTTCCGGAACCTGGTGCCCCGACCGATACCTTTTTCCCTTTCAAATCTTCAACTGACTTGATTCCTGATTTTTCAGTTGTTACGATTTGGATTGTCTCTGGGTAAAGAGTTCCAATCGCTTGTACGTTGTCAATTTCCGCACCCTCAAACATGAGTTTTCCTTCTGTTGCATAGGCAGCAATATCTGTTTGTGAAAAGGCAATTTCAGCATTACCATCTTTTAATGTTGTCATGTTTTCTACAGACGCCCCTGACGTTTCAGCGTTTGTTTCAATTCCGGTTTCCCCTGAAACAATATTGGCAAAAGCCCCACCTAGTGGATAATATGTACCGCCTGTTCCACCAGTCAAGATACTAATGAATTTGGGCTTATCAGATTCTCCATTACTACTATTCTTATCAGCAGAACCCCCAGTCTCTTCACTAGAACTTCCTCCACAGGCAGCCAAAATCATCGACAGCATCACTAATAACACAAAAAAGTAACCTTTTCTCTTCAAAAAATTTCCCCCTTTTTTTAGAAAATTACCTTTAATTAGCATAATCATAATTTTCTAAAATTAATTTTACCATATATTCTTATTTTTGGGTCAAGCAATGTAGATATTTTCAAACTTCATCAAATATTTCTCTCTTTTTGCATTATTTCAGCAATCTTTTCAGTTTCTTCATGCTACAATCAAAGATGATTTTTAAAAGTGAGGTGCTCCCATGAATTTTCCGAGAGGTTCTATTCAAGATATTCCTTTTTATAGTAAAGAACTTGGAGAAGATATAAATTTACTTATTTATTTACCGGCTTCTTATTCTCCCTTGTATAAATATCATTTGTTAATTGCTCAAGATGGTCTTGATTATTTTCAACTTGGAAGAATCGGTCGAGTCGCTGATGAATTATTATTTAATCAGGAAATAGATAACTTAATCATCGTTGGTATTCCATATAAAAATGTAGAGGATCGATGGGAAAAGTATCACCCAAACGGTGAGCAACAAAAAGAATATATTCGTTTTCTTGCTCATGAGCTGATTCCTTATTTAGACCGAGAATATTCAACCTATCAAATGGGATTTAGCCGTTCTCTTATCGGGGATTCCCTTGCAGCAACGGTTTCATTCATGGCCGCCATCCAATATCCACACACATTCGGACATGTAATCATGCAGTCACCCTTTGTAAACAACGATGTATTGAAAGTTGTCGCACAGACAAAGATTTCCGAATTGAATATTTATCATATAATCGGTGTTCATGAGATAGAAGTGAAAACAACAGAGGGGATTATGAAGGATTTTTTAACACCTAATCGGAAACTATTTAATCTTTTAAAAAAGAAGAATTCTCCCTATTTTTATGAAGAATTCGCTGGAAATCACACTTGGAAATATTGGCAACCTGATTTAACACGTGCACTAAAACATATATTTAACTAGAGTACTATTATTTCAGCATGATTTTAATATTTGTTATAATGGGTATCATATGATTGTATGGCTTTTTCCTTTCACTATGTTAAACAATCTTTCTTATTGGAGGTAAGGTGATGAAATATAGTGTTGTGATTTTCCCAACAAAATCTTTACAAGACTTTGTCAACTCTTATCGAAAACGATATGATCCATATTACACACACATCCCTCCACATATTACCTTAAAATCAGGGTTTGAAGCGGACGATGGACATATAAATGAAATCGTTCAAAAACTTCATGATGTTGCTAAAAAGACCAGTCCTTTTGATATTACTGTCACAAAATTCAGCTCTTTCAAACCCGTTAATAATGTTATTTATTTAAAAATCAATCCAAAAGAAGATTTGGAAAACTTACACAGTGACATTTATGCTCGATTCCCTGACCATGTTCCTGACTATCTATATGTTCCCCATATTACAATCGGGCAAGCGCTCTCCAATGATGAACATACAGATGTATACGGTTCATTAAATATGCTACAAGTAAATATGCAAGATACCATTGACCGTTTTCATCTCCTCTACCAGCTTGAAAACGACTCATGGACAGTCTATGAAACATTTCTTTTTGGAAAGGAATAATAAGAATGAATGTAAAATCAATTGATGTACAAATTGTCAGCAATAACCAACAACTAAAGACTGCTTATGCCGTACGAAAACAAGTTTTTGTCGATGAACAACACGTTCCAGTCGAAGAAGAAATCGATCAACTCGAATCTGAAGCTACTCATTTTATTTTGTACTCTGATCAAGAACCCGCTGGAGCTGGACGCTTTCGTTTTGTTGATGGATATGGAAAAGTAGAGCGTATATGTGTATTAAAAAAGTTTCGTAAGAGCGGTGTAGGTAAAGCATTGATGAATAAAATTGAATCCTACGCAAAAAAACAAGAAATCCATAAATTGAAGCTAAATGCACAAACACAAGCAATCCCATTTTATAGCAAATTAGGTTATAAGATAGTATCAGAGGAATTTCTCGATGCGGGTATCCCTCATAAAACAATGTTGAAAACCATTTAAATAAGAAAAAACTCCTAAGACAAAACTTAGGAGTTTTTTGTCGTTTATGATAAAGTCTTCCAACATCACAAACTCAAAATTTATTACCAATCCTTTTGTACACCGATAATTTTTGTTATGATTAAGTTTGTCTTATTTTAAAGCTTTGATAAAGGATGAGAAATAACAATGAAAATAGCCATAAAAGAGAATCAATTAATCTATCTAGATCAAATCACTCGATCATCCTATCAACAACTGTATGCTGAAGGAAAAAAGGGACTCTTACAATGCCCGGTATGTTCGGACAAAGTTCGACTTATTTTGGGGATTGAAAAGGCGCCTTACTTTCAACATACCACGATTAAAAGCCCAGCCTGTCAAGATCCAAAGGGCATGATGGAATCGGCTATTACCATAGAAAATGATACGGAAATAAATGGGTTTCGTCTCCCTCAGTCAAGGACCATTACAACAACAAAAGAACATAGCAAACGTTTTAAATCAGCTCAAATGATCAGCCAACTCCCTCCATTTCATACAAAAGAAAAGACCCTATCTTCCATCCATTCTCCATATATCCAAGCTCTTCAGGATGCCCATATTTATTTAGATGCCAATCAAGTTGAAGCAGTTGTCCATCCAAATGGGGCACTACTGGTTCTCTCAGGAGCTGGAAGTGGAAAAACAAGAGTCTTGACAGCAAGAACGGCTTTTCTTCTCTCTGAAAAAGAAGTTCAAGCAAATCGAATCATGCTCGTTACTTTTACAGCAAAAGCAGCAGCAGAAATGAAAGAAAGAATACTAAACTATCCGAATATCATGCGGAATCAGATTAACCGACTGGTCACAGGTACATTTCATAGTCTTTTTTATCGTATTCTAGCACATCATGTTCCGCGAAAATGGAATAGTAATCTACTATTAAATAAAGAATGGCAACGCCGACAAATCTTAAAAGAAGCTGGTAAGGAGCGTGAACTTGATGATAAAGAGTTTGCATATGATTCTGCTCTACAACAAATTGGATTCTGGAAAAATTCATTAGTCACTCCTGATCAAGTAAAACCAAGTACAAGCTGGGAAGAAAAAGTAGTCTTCTTATATCAACAATACGAACAGTATAAAGAAAAACACGAGCTTTTTGATTTTGATGATATGCTAACAGGCTGTTATGAATTATTTCAGCAAGAACCTGAATTGCTTGAACGTTATCAAAATCGATTTGATTATTTTCTCATTGATGAGTTTCAAGATGTGAATAAAGTGCAGTACGAACTCATTAAATTGCTATCAGCAAAAAAGAAAAATGTCTGTGTTGTTGGGGATGATGACCAATCCATCTATGCGTTTCGTGGTAGTGATCCACAGTATATACGGGTTTTTGAGAAAGATTTTCCACAGGCAGATGTTGTTATATTAAATGAAAATTATCGATCCTCCCACTCTATTGTCGAAACAGCGAATAAAATAATTGTGGCAAACAAACAACGACGTCCTAAAAACATGCATGCACAGTTTGTGAATGATCATAAACCTATATTATTTTTTCCGGATGAAGAAGAAGAAGAAGCGACAATGATTATTACCGACATTAGTGAAAAAATAACGGCAGGTGCAAATCCAGAAGATTTCGCGATTTTATTCCGTACAAATACGGCAAGCCGGGCTGTTTTTGAAAGGCTCACAAATTCGAATCTACCGTTTACAATTGAACAAGACATAGAATCATTTTATGAACGGTTTATCGTTAGAAGTATGCTTTCCTTTTTAAAACTAACAATAAATGAAGAAGACCAAAAGGCAATTGCAGGCATTCTCCCTGCCCTGTTCCTTAAACAAAGTATACTCAACGATATGAAAGCAGACAGTATTTTAAAGGATTGTACCCTACTTGAATGTCTTAGTCACATAAAGACGAACTTTTCCTTTCAAGAACGAAAACTAAAGAAAGTCGTCCCTGTTATTCGATCACTTTCACCCCTAACTCCACTGCAAGCGATCGAAAAGGTTGAGAAAGAGTTAGGTTTTCAAGAATTCCTGAAAAAACGTGGGAATGAAGGAAATCAGTGGGATAAAGGTTCTGATGATATTCGCGATCTGAAGGTGGCAGCAAAACACTTCACTTCGATTCGTGATTTTCTTGATCATACGGATCACATGGCAGCGATGAATAAGGAAATAAAATTACAAAGCAAACAGAGAAAAGACGCGATTACATTAAGTACCATTCATCGAGCAAAAGGATTAGAATATAAGATTGTCTATATTATTGGTACAGTCGATGGCAGTATTCCTCATGATTATGCGCTCGAATCCCTACGTACAGGCGATAGTGAGCCCCTTGAAGAAGAAAGACGTTTGTTATATGTAGCCATCACAAGAGCCCAAGAAGAATTATATCTATCGGTTCCCCAAAACAGTCGTGGAAAAAAAGCAAATTCGTCCCGTTTCTTGACAACAATCCGTTATTAAAAAGGGCTGTTCCAAAAGCAAAGGTGTCAGACACGACAATACACTATCTAGTATCAATAGATTGAACATGATGCTAGATGAATGCAATTTTGCGGATGTCAGACACCTTATGTGACAGCCCCCTTTCTGTTGAAGCAACCCTATCTTTATTTCTTATTAATCATATTTGAAATTGTGTTAATATCAAGTTGTTTACCATCTTTTACAATAGATTCGACAATTTTATCTTCTGTTTCCTTTGCAACAGGTTTATTGGCAATTTGCGAAACACGTCTCACTACATGACGAACAGTATTTTCATCTTTAAAATCCGCATTTTGTAATGAGTTCGCTAATTCCAAAATATCTTGCATATTAACACCTGTTTTCTTCTCAACATTTTTAAAGAAATGATTATCCATACCTAGTAATACCTCCCCTTAATTCCTTTTCCCCACCTAAATGGGCAGTAAAACCCCTACCTAAAAACTTGGAGATAATCAAGGAAGGATTGTTGGGGATTAACTGCCCGTAAAGGTCCGATAAACGCGATAAGGTCTTTTCTTTCGGCTTTAGCCCTTAGAAAAGCCAATCAGGCCTTGCTTGACTAACCATCAGTGGCAAACTAAATACACGACGTCCTGTTGCAGCGTCTGCACTAGCACTTCCTATACGTCAAAAAACACTACTGATGGAAGTTTTCTTTATATACTATGAGGAGCCAGAAATTTAGTGTCATAATCAAATTAATTTTCTCATTATAAAAAGTCGCTCAAAATTCGAGCGACTCTTCGTTCCTTCTATCACGTATTAATTAATAGAAGCTAGCACCAACGACAATTAATAAAATAAACAACACAACGATCAAAACAAATGTGTTGCCACCATAGCCACCGTAGCCAGCACCACCGTAACCATAGCCACCGCCAAATCCGCAGTACATGCACCTTCACCTCACTTATATATTGAGTCATTTATAATATATGTACCAGCAAAGGAGTATGTGAAGGCAGGCTATACTTATTTCATTATTGAGAGGCTACAGGCAACTGTTGTTATCCTTTTGGTTTAAAAACAAGGGCACCAACAAAGCCAAAGACGATAGCTGCTGAAATCCCTGCACTGGTTACTTCAAACATTCCCGTCAACACCCCAATGATTCCATGTTGTTCCGCTTCCTGCAAAGCACCATGAACAAGGGAATTTCCAAAACTTAAGATCGGTACCGTTGCCCCTGCACCAGCAAAATCCATAAATGGCTCATACAAACCAAAACCATCTAAAACAGCTCCAATGACAACGAATAGACTTAATGTATGAGCAGGAGTTAACTTTGCTATGTCAAATAATAGTTGACCAACTACACAAATGAGGCCTCCTACAACAAATGCCCAAAAAAACATTGGCAACATCGTAATCCCCCTTTCTTTGAATCGTTTTACATAAACAATATGTTTGATTCCTATCTAAAGCCGTACTTTCCTATGCGTATTCTAAATTTCAATCGAAACCGCATGCGCGATACAAGGAATACTGTCATTTTGTTGAAAACTGAGCGGTGATAACAACGCCCCAGTTGCAACGAGAAGGATCCGTTTATAAGCACCTTGCTTCATTTGATTTAATAGATGTCCATATAAAACAACGGCTGAACATCCCGCACCACTTCCACCTGCTTGGACAGGCTGGTCCTCTTTATAAATCATAAGTCCACAATCAAGAAACCGTTCAGGATTTATTTCTAACCCACTATTTTTCAATAATTCGAGTGCCGTTTCACGGCCAATTTTTGCTAAATCTCCTGTCACAATTAAATCATAATAAGAAGGACCTATTTGTCGGTCTTTAAAATGAGCTGTAATTGTGTCAGCCGCTGCTGGTGCCATAGCCCCCCCCATATTAAATGGATCGGTTAACCCCATATCAACTACCTTCCCAATTGTTGCCGAGGTTGTAAAAGGTAAATTGTGTTGATTCTTATTTTCCGTTACAAGTGCAACCCCTCCACCTGTTACGGTCCATTGAGCAGTTGGTGGTTTTTGTCCTCCATATTCAGTAGGGTAACGAAATTGTTTTTCTGTCGCTGCATTATGACTCGATGCCCCTGTTAATACATTCTTTGCTCCCTGATAGTTAACCATAAAAGAAGCGAGGGCAAGACCTTCCATTGAAGTGGAGCAAGCACCAAAAATACCAAAGTATGGGATCCCAGCAGTTCGTGCTGCAAAACTCGAAGGCGTAACCTGATTGATCAAATCACCTGCTATTAAAAATTGAACATCCTCTTTTTCGATATTTCCTTTTTGCATCGCTGTTTGAATCGCTTCCTCTAGCAGGATACGTTGTGCCTTTTCATATGAATCTTGCCTCATCCATAAATCATCATGTAGAATATCAAAATCTTTAGCTAACTTCCCATTCGCCTCAAATGGCCCTCCAGAAACACCGGTTGCTGTAATCACAGGATGCTGTTCAAATACCCATGTCTGTTTCCCGACCAACATTAGATGACCCCCCACATTCCAAGAAGCGTTTTGATTAAGGCTACAACAAACGCCGAGAAGACTCCAAATAGGATAACCGAACCAGCAAGCTTGAACATGTTACCGCCAACCCCAAGAACAAATCCTTCTGTACGATGTTCAATTGCCGCAGAAATCACCGCATTCCCAAATCCAGTAATTGGGATAGCACTCCCAGCTCCCCCAAATTGTCCAATCCGATCATAGACACCGAAACCAGTTAACAGCATAGAAATAAAGATAAGCGTTGCAACTGTCGGATTACTCGCAGTTTGTTCTGTAAAATTAAAAAAATAAATATAAAAATAACTAATTGCTTGTCCAAGCATACAAATAAATCCACCAACTAAGAATGCTCTTAAACAATTTTGCATAACAGGGCGTTTTGTTTCATGCTTTTGCTGGAGTTGTTCATATTTCTGTTGCTCCGGAGTCTTTTTTTGCTTCTGATTGCTCATGGTGATTCTCCTTTCTTACGTTCATTCCTTTCTTATGTAAATAATTACTTATTACGCTATTATTATTTTCTTCCTAATAGGCCAATTTATGAATTTTTCCCTCACACTAAATTTTTCCAACTAAAAAGAATAGTAGATGGAAGGATTCAAATTTTACATAAAAAAATAGTACCTGGTCTCATCAGATACTATACCTTTCTATAGTTCCTATTTTATGGAACGTGTATTTATATACTTATCGTGATGATTTTTTTCCGCACCCACAGCCTTTTTTCTTAACAGCAGATGATTTTTTACTTCCACTTTTTACATTCGTTGATGACACCATTTTTTTCCGTAATTGATTCACGATTCACTCCTCCAATCATATGATTTCTATTAATAGTTTATGCAGATTAGAAGAGCTTGTGTAAATCAGTTGCCTAGCGTTAATCATTTGTTACATCAAATCCATAATTGTATAATTGTTTCAATGATAGCAGCCAATCCACTCACAGCTAGGACCAGCAAAACAGGTATAGCAATAGTCGGATAAATCAAGTACAAAGCACATAAAGCAATCGAAGACCACACCCCTGTACACCAATAACAGCTTAATAATTCTCCTAAGAAACCCTTCACAACTCCCTTTTTCGGTACTAAATAGATTTCCATTTCCCCATTTTCATCCTTTTCTTCTACTTCATCTATAAAAAAATTTCGAATAAAAGCAGTTATTTTATCAAAAACAACTAATCGAGTCAGTCGAAATGACGATAATGCCAAAATGAGCAATTCAAGAAAGGTTATATTCATAGTTTAATCTCCCCTTAATCATTTCTTCTGCCATAGTCCCGATGAAATAGAAACCGATCACATGGAGTATCCTTCCACTCATTAGTCCCTTCATTTTTAGCCTAATTTTAGAAAATAAGGGCGTTTGTCCGTTACCCAAATAAACTTCTAGCAATATGTTATAAGTGTAGAACCATATATAAGGTATATAAGGAGGAAAATATAATGGGTTGTGGAAAAAACGACGATGTATTAGATACTACAAGGCGGCCTACAGGGTGTGTATGTGAAGTAGTCCGTGCGATTAAAGATATCCAAGATAGTGCTGAAGATGTGTGCGAATGCCCAACAAATTGTTTTTTAGAACCACTTGGATCACTAGTATCCCCAGGGAAAAAACAGAATGTTGACACAAGGGTATTCGTTTTAAAAACAGCTGATGGATCCCCGTTCCATGCATTTATTACTAATAAAGACTGTGCTTGTGTATCCATCTTCTTTAGAGTAGAAGAAATTTTTGATAACTGCTGTGCTACGCTACGCGTTATTCGTCCAATCACAAAAGAAGCAGGAACAATGACAACTCTAGATATGGTCGACAACTGTTGCATCGACTTATCATCGTTTTGTAATTTATGTGGCTTTGAAAGCACAAATGACTGTATTACCGTTGACCTAAACTGCTTCTGTGCTATCCAATGTATCGCTGACGTAGACCTTGGTATTTGTGAATAAAAATAAAATCGAAATAAATAGAGGCCAGCCCTTTATGCTGGCTTCTCTACATACTAAGATAAGAAAAACGATCAGATTTTCACTCTTTTACCTCAGTTATCCAATCGATTTTACCATCTGTTTCCCTTATTCCCTTCTTTACTTAGAGAGGTTATGAATAAAATACACGTCGTTCAACCCTATTGAAGACCAATCATTTTAACATCTGTTAGATTTTCAATCGGAATGTGCATTATTGTTTCATTAAACTGTTTAATTTCAACAGACTCCTCTGTTCGATTCATTAAAAAGCCTCTAACTGAACTGTTACCAGTAATGAAAATACAAGGCACAGGTGGTAGCAACTTAGGAAAATGCACTAAATAATTCAGTTTTTCTGTGGTGCTCATCTCCTTAAAACTTTTCACTCGTTTAAATGAATAAGAATGTTGTTTTTGTTTATTTGCTGAAGCTTTATCTTCCTTCTGCTCTTTTTCGTGATATTGATCAATCACTTCTTGAACCACTGTGGAATTTAGCTCCTGCTTAGATTCGTCAGCTTGACTATCAGCACGTTCTTCTCTCTCAGGGTTCAGTTCTGCTATTTTATTTCCTTCTCCCTTTTTTACTTTTGCTTCTTGACCTCGGCTTGAGCTCTTATGACTACGCTCAGACTCTGACCTTATTTGAGTTTTGTTTTCCACGTCTGATAATGGAGTAGGTGTTGACTTCTTTGTTTCCTCCTCTTTTTTCACCAAATAAGTTTGCTGCATATTAGCTTTTGGAAATGTAAAATTAGGCTGTTGTATATAAAGGAGCGGATCACGTGATTTATTATTACTCAAAATTGCTCTCCTCCTTTTAGGGAATCTACCTATATATGTATGCAATCATTACTTTTTAGTTTCTTGATTATTATAAAGTTATGAAGAAAACCTAAATAAGTATGAGCTTCCCACATCCATCATCTATCACATCTATTCTCATAAAGAAAGACTCACTTTCTTCTTTATCTTTAGAAAGTGAGTCTTTTTTGAATTTTTGGTTTTATTTTTTCTTATCCTAAGGCTTTGTTAAACTGCTTTAAAGGCCTTTGGTATACGCGTCCATTAAGTGTTATTCCATGGAATAACACACATGGCCGCATACACCAAAGACAAATTTTCAACATGAATCATTAACATAGTCTATCCTAAAATATGATAGCCAGAATCAACATGAATATTTTCCCCTGTAATACCCCTTGCCATGTCACTGAATAAGAATACAGCTGTATCTCCAACCTCTTCTGGTGTCGTCGCTCTGCGTAATGGAGCACGCTCTTCAATAATATTCAGGATCAAATTGAAATCACTAATGCCTTTTGCAGATAATGTACGAATAGGTCCTGCAGAAATTGAGTTAACCCGGATGCCATCCTTGCCAAGATCAGCTGCTAAATATTTAACACTTGCATCAAGTGAAGCTTTTGCTACACCCATGACATTGTAATTTTGCATCACACGCTCACCACCAATATACGTGAGAGTGACAATACTGCCACCTTCTGTCATTAATGCTCTCGCTTCCTTCGCAACGGCAGTCAAAGAATATGAGCTAATATTTTGCGCTAAAAGGAATCCATCACGTGTCGTATTCATGTATTCACCATCAAGTTCTTCTTTATTAGCGAATGCAATACAGTGAGCTACACCATGAATCGTACCAACTTTTTCTTTTATTTCATTAAAACATTTGGAAATCTCTTCATCATTTGTGACATCACAAGGTAAAACAAGTGAGTCATTGCCTTCTAAAGAACTAGCTAACTCCTGAACATTTTTTTCAAGACGTTCACCTGCAAATGTAAAAATTAATCTTGCACCTGCTTTATCCAACGAACGAGCGATTCCCCAGGCAATACTTCGTTTGTTTGCGACTCCCATAATAACAAATGTTTTACCAGCTAAACTTAGCGTCATTCTATTAACCTCCATAATTACCACAAGTTATTAGTACCTAGTCCTAATACTACTACAATTCACTCAGAAAAGAAAGCAAAGAACATCTAAAAAATCACTAAGCTACCGCTGTTATCCCGTTTAAGAAATACAGGTACTTTATCTATCAAAAATACTTCCATATTGAAGTTCTTGTATCAATTCTTCTACATATTCCTTCGTTCCCGTCACAATTAATCGATCATGTAAGTGAAGCTCAGTATCTCCATGAGGAACAATGGAGTCATTCCCACGAAATATACGAACAAAGATTACATCACCTGTAAAAGGAAATTCGCGTAACGTCATTCCTTCATACCGGCTGTTTGATAAGTGAATTTCATATAATGAAGACTCTTGGTTTGTTAAAATATTCATGACACTCGGTGACTCAATCAATGCACGCAACAATGTTTTAGTTGATAGAAGAGTTGAAAATACTTCTATTCCACTGTTCTTTAATTCAGTTTCAATCTCAGGGCTCTCTGCGCGGCAAATTACCCGCTCGATTCCGTTCTTTTTCAGCATGGTCCCCAGAGTCGCATTGACCTTTTCATCACCACTTGAAATCACGACCACTTCCGCTTCATATACATCGGTTTCATTTAAAGCATCGATGGAAAAATCAACTAACTCAACAATATCAAACATTGAATTCGTTGTTTGACTATCAGCTTTCTCCTGCTTTTTATGATAAAGAATCGGTTCATATAAACCTAATTTTAACTCACGATAGACAGGTAAAGTAAACTGGTTTGCCCCAATAATAGCCACCTTTGTTTTTTTCGTTTGTTCAGCCTCAAAGGGAAACAGTTTTTTAAACACAATCGGCGTAAAAACAGACGTAATGACGGCCACTAAAATAAATGTCCCACTCATTTCCTTTGTGATCACACCCATTCTTTCTCCAATTGTCGCTGCCGCAATCACAAGTGACAAAGTAGATGTCAGTAAAAAGGAAGAGGCGATTACAGTGTTTTTGTCATACCAAATCTTTAATAAATAGACAGGTAGAAGCTTGGATACTAGTAAACCGATTAACAACAGTGGAATAAGAAGTAATAATTTCTTATCTCCAAATAATGACCAAACATCCAAATCAACGCCAATCATCACAAAGAAAATAGGAATTAAAAACCCATAACCAAATGAATCTAGCTTGTGAACTAAGTCAGGATTTGGTGATAAAAGAGAAACTAAAACACCGGCCAGGAAAGCACCAAGTATATTTTCCGCCCCAACAGTCTCAGAAATAGCAACAAGTACAATAATTAAGGTGAAGACACCTCTTGTACCAATTTGAACGGTTCCCGTTGCCATTGATTCCAAAAAGGTTCGATTCTGAAACCCTTTTGCAAGAAAATAGATGAGAACCCCTGCAGCAAATAAAATAAGTAATAACCATGTATTTCCTTGTCCACCATCATAAAGAGAAACAAACACCGCTAGAAGGATCATGGTGACAAGATCGGCTATAACAGCAACAAGCAAAATGATTTGCCCAATGGCTGTTTTCATAAGATGGGCTTCTTTTAAAGTAGGAACGACCACCCCAAGAGATATGGTGGAGATGATTAACGTCATAAGAAAGGCATTATCAATAAATCCAGCCATGACGAATAAATAAGATAAACCTAGTGAAACAATAAATATGCCAACAAAAATAATTGTCGCTACAGAAAAGGTGTTTGGTTCAATCTTTCCATTTGGCAACTTCCCTCGTTTTTTACTACCTGAAAATGCCTTAAAATCAATTTCAAGTCCACTTAAAAACATTAAAAAAATAAACCCTAGAGAAGATAATGTTTCTAGCCACATATCCGCTTCAACAAGATTCAATCCACTTCTTCCAATAATAAGGCCCATTAATATTTCCGCAACTACAACAGGAATAATATTTAGCTTCAATCTGTGTAGAATAATAGGTGTCAAAAAGGCAACCAAAATAACAATCAATAAAGATGTGACAGATGCACCATGTTCCATATTTCTTCTCCTCGCTTATTTTATTTCTAATTTAGATATTTACAGGTACTTTGCAGTTATGCATTAAAAACATCTCTTTATCTTGTAACATAAAGAGATAAAGAACGCCACTATTTAGGAAAAAGGATTGACAAGCGTTATAATAATAGGAAATCATCATTCAAATATTTTAATTCAGAAAAAACAGGCTTAAATCCTACTATTACTACTTTTATTAACAGATACTTCTCACCAATAGAATGCACATCTATGAAAAATGGAAATATTATATTTTCTAGTTTTCCTCGAATTAAAAAGGAGGGTTTAAATAATGAAATTAGATATCATTGGTGATATCCACGGCTGCTTTCATGAATTTCATGAGCTATCGATTGAATTGGGATATGATTGGGCACAAGGGATTCCCATTCACCCAGAAAAGAGAAAACTTGCTTTTGTCGGGGACTTAACAGACCGAGGACCGCAATCACTGAAAATCATTGAAATCGTGTTCATGCTCATTCAAAAAGATTTAGGGTATTATGTACCAGGAAACCATTGCAATAAACTTTATCGCTATTTTCAAGGAAATAAGGTGCAAATCAAGCATGGTTTAGAAACGACTGTTGCTGAGTTTGAAGCACTTAACAAAAAAGATCAGCAAAAAGTACGTAGATCTTTTATTCATTTATACGAAAACGCTCCATTGTATCACGTACTTGATGGAGGAAAGCTGATTATTGCTCATGCAGGTATTAGTGAAGAATTAATTGGAAAACAAAGTTCACGAGTCAAAACATTTGTCCTTTACGGCGACATAACGGGAGAAAAACATGCAGATGGTTCACCCGTAAGAAAAGATTGGGCCTTAGATTACAAAGGAAATGCCTATATTGTTTATGGGCATACACCAGTGAGAAATGTCAGACAAGTAGGCAATACATATAACATTGACACCGGGGCCGTTTTTGGCGGTAAACTTTCTTCCCTCCGTTATCCTGAACTAGAGGTCCAGTCTGTTCCATCAACCATGCCATTTACAGCTGAAAAGTTTCGTGAGTTGGAATAAAAAAAGCCGGTTCGTGGCCGGCTTTTTTTATTTTTAGTCTGCGTTAATAATTATTGTTGATAAAGAAGACTTCCATCAGTGAGGGTTTTTCTTCATCCCCACTGATCGTTAGTCACACTTATCGGACCTTTACGGGCAGTTGATCTCCCATCTATCTTCTTTGTTATACTCTGAATCTTGAGGCAGGGGCTTTACTGCCCGTTAAAAGTGGGATAAATGGCCGCATACACCAAAGGTCATTGGAGCATCACACAATTGTTTAACACAGCCTATTTTTAAAAGAGAATGGGTTATTTTATGATTGCTGAGTTTCCGATTTTAAACGTTCCATATCCTTTGGTAACTCCGCTTTAAGTTCCAACGTCTGTTGCAAAATGGGGTGAAGGAAAGTAAGTTGTCGACAATGAAGAGCTTGTCTTTTTATCCTATCAAGCTTACCTCCATATAAGACATCCCCCAATAGTGGATGTCCCCTAGATGAAAGGTGGACACGAATTTGATGTGTTCTCCCTGTTTCCAAACGAAGTTCTAGCCATGTAAACCTTGAAAATGATTGAATAACCCGATAATGGGTCAAGGCGTACTGACCATCTTGACGGACTTCCCGTTCAATAATGCTATCCTCTTTTCGTCCAATCGGTTTCTCAATGCTACCACTTGCCTCAGTAAATTCACCTTCCGCAAATGCTTCATATATTCTTTTAACCGTACCTACCTTTTGCTGTTCGCTTAACAGATGATGAGTATGACGATGTTTAGCAACCAATACGAGTCCCGATGTATGACAATCAAGCCTTGTCACAATATGAGTCGTGACCTGCAAACCAATCTTTTGAAAATATCCAATCAATGCGTTGGCAAGACTTCCTGTTCGATGCTCCCTCGAAGGAATTGTATTCATTCCAGCTGGTTTGTTAATAACAAGAATATAATCATCTTCATACACAATCTCTAAAGGGATATCCTCGCCAATCAAACCAGCACTTGGTTCTTCCATTGGAAATTGAACGGTTAAATGATCACTTGTCTCCAAACAATAACGAACAGTCACCTCTTGTCCATTGACGCTAATATTACCTCCATTAAACTTAATATCCGTTAAAGCGGTTCTTGAGATTTTCTTTTCTTTTAAAAACTCTCTGACTATTTTTCCTGCATCATCAGGTTTTATTACCCATTGTAGATTAAACCGTGACATAAAAGTCACTCCTATTCCCTGTTCCATCCAATTTAATTGGAAATAAACGAATCATGCACCCTTTTCCAAAATGGAAATGGACGAAAACGAGCAAAACGCATTTTCTTATCTGGCACCCTAAACTGAATGGATTTAACGTCTTTATGTAATAAAGTTAAATGATCGATCGTAACATAAAAATCAGTCTGATTTACTGGCTTTAACATACATGTATGATGACCTGGGAGTATAAGGGGGGCTCCAACTGTTCGAAACACCCGGTTGTTGATCGATGCAATCTCCGTTAACTGTACAGCTGAGATGGAAGGGTGAATGATCGCTCCCCCTAATGCTTTATTGTAAGCCGTGCTACCTGACGGTGTTGACATGCATAATCCATCACCACGAAAGCGTTCAAAATGTTGACCTCGAATTTCTACATCCATGACAAGTGTTCCTTCAACGCTTTTGACGGTAGACTCATTTAAAGCTAAATAGGTTGATTCCTGTCCACCATTAAGGTACCTAATAATAACTTCGAGTAAAGGATATTCGACAATCTGAAAAGGTGTCTTCGCAATCGCAATGACAAGCTTCTCAATTTCTTCTGGAACCCAGTCAGCATAGAAACCAAGATGTCCAGTATGAACACCAACAAAAGCCGTTTTATCTAGCCGGCTACTGTAACGGTGAAAGGCATAAAGCAACGTTCCATCTCCACCAACCGATACCACAATATCTGGCTGATCTTCGTCATATATGAGATTAAAATCAAGTAGATACATTTTAATTCGATGCATGAGGGTATTGGAATTGGAATCGCCTTTAGAAGTAATTGCGAATTTCATCGGTTCAAGCTCCCTTTTTATCAACTTTTATTTACTTCCCCCTTTTGCTGGGCTTCCTTCTTACTACTAAAAAATGCTTGTGCCTCTTGAATTTCCCCTCTAATTAATGACATTTCTTCATCAAGACGAAAAGCTGCTTCCGCTGCTCGCTGAAGTCTCATTCGAATATCTTCAGGAAACTGTCCTTTATACTTATAATTAAGGGAATGTTCAATTGTTGCCCAAAAGTTCATGGCTAGCGTTCGAATTTGGATTTCAACTAATATTTTCTTTTCTCCTTCAATGGTCTGAACCGGATAGCGAATGACCATATGATAAGAACGATAACCACTCGATTTTTTGTGTGAAATATAATTCCTTTCTTCCACAATTTCAAAATCATTTCGTTTTCGGATCAGCTCAACTACTCTATTAATATCGTCAACAAACTGGCACATCATTCGTAATCCCGCAATATCCTGCATTTCTAATTCAAGCTTATTAAGTGGAATCCCTTTGTGTTTAGCTTTATCCAATATACTAGCAATCGGCTTTACCCTACCTGTCACAAACTCAATGGGGGAATGATTCGATTGTAACTCAAACTGACCACGCATTCCCTTTAATTTTACCTTCAACTCCTCGACTGCCTGTTTGTATGGAGATAAAAATTCTTTCCAGTCTTCCACAAAAACACCACCTTATGCAAATACAGCCTCTACTTTATTGACCATTTCTTCACCATAATTGCTGTTTCCTTTAATATTTTCTACTAAATAAGTCAATTCTTCTTGAAACCCAGTAAGTAATATTTGATCACTACCATTTGTTACAATTACAGGAAGATTATTTGAAACAGCGGTTTTTAGATCATGCCAAACGGTTTCAGGTATCGAAATATATGTATACGTATTATCATTCTCCAATAAATAAATAAATGAAAAGCCATCTGAGTCAACTAGAATTTGCCCACTTGCCCTTAAGTCAATTAGTTTATGACTGCTGTCTATTTCCAGTTGTAACTCCGTATCGTTTTTAATTAATGCATTCTTTATAATTAGTCGTTCATTCATGATTTTGCTCCCTCCCATAGTCTTTTTCATTCTACCATATGAACACCTATTATACTAAAAATTGCCTTCTTCTGTTTAAAGTAAGATAATTAATAAAAATGCAATTATAGGAGAAAGGAAACGTGTTTAGATGTCGCAAAATATTGAAATTGAATTTAAAAATATGTTATCGGAAGATGAGTTCAACAAAATAGTAAACCATTTTCATCTAACAGCCACTGACTTTTTTAAACAAGAGAATCATTATTTCGATACAAAGGATTTTGCCTTAAAACAACACAGGTGTGCTCTTAGAATCCGAGAAAAAAAAGATCATTTTGAGATGACACTTAAAGAACCCCATCAGGATGGTTTACTTGAAACGAATGAAAACCTTGATGATGAATATGCTAGGCAATTACTTAATGGCAGTCATATTAAGGATGGAATCATTAAAGGTCAGATTTCAGCTTTGAATATAAATACAGACGATTTACTCTATTTTGGTTCGCTTGTGACCGAAAGAACAGAATTTACCTATCAAGGTGGGTTACTTGTATTGGATTGTAGTTCCTATTTAAACATAAAAGATTATGAGGTAGAATATGAGGTAAGTAATCGAGATAATGGAAAATCTATTTTCCTACACCTACTAGCGGAATTAAATATTCCGATTCGAAAAACTGAAAATAAAGTCAAACGATTCTATGATCGAAAAAAAATAATAGGTCTTCAATAGTTTTTATCATGAGGAGAAATGGCAATGAATGTTACTCAGTTAAAAGCAATGCTAGAACTACAGGCATTGCAAAATTTTGATGTTAAAAATACCAATGAATCTAAACAAAGCACTTTATTTTCGGATTTACTTAGCAGTGTCCTATCAACAAAAGCTAGGCTCTCCTTAAGTAAGGAAAGTGACTCCTCTAAAGCAGCTATAAATACAATGAGTGTATTACCAATCCAATTAACAAAGTTATCAAGTTCTGGAGAAAACTATGAAGAAATGATTGTCGAGGCTGCTGAACGTTACAATGTTCCAGCTAAACTGATTCAGTCCGTCATCCAACAAGAGTCTAACTTTAATCCAAATGCTGTCAGTTCCGCTGGAGCAGGTGGCCTTATGCAATTAATGCCAAAAACGGCAAAATCTCTTGGTATCGAAAATGTTTTTGACCCTTATCAAAATATTATGGGTGGTAGTAGGTATTTAAGCCAGATGCTAAATAAATATAACGGAGATACCGATCTTGCACTCGCAGCTTACAATGCGGGACCTGGAAATGTAGATAAATATCAAGGAATCCCTCCATTTAAGGAAACACAAAACTATGTTCAAAAAGTAAAGAACCATTACTTAGCTTAAATCAGTACCTCAAAACCCGTCAGCAGTAGCGGGTTTTTTTATTTATTTTAATATCCTTTAAGCTATTTGTTTGAGATATAAAATTTAGCAGGGTAAAATAGAAGAGTATTTATTTTGTCTTATATAATATCCAATTAATGGATGAACCTTTTGTTTATGACAAAATTGATCATACTACAAGATAAAGGGGTTTTTATTTATGGTCGAGAACGCGCCTACACCATTCGACACAATTGGTGAGGAAATGTTGCACCGTCTGATTGATGCTTTTTATCGTCGTGTCGCAAATCATCCTGATCTCGTACCCATTTTTCCTGACGATTTAACAGAGACCGTTCGAAAACAAAAACAATTTCTGACTCAATTCTTAGGTGGACCACCTCTATATACTTCTGAGCATGGACATCCGATGCTTCGTGCTCGGCACATGCCATTCGAAATTACGCACACAAGAGCAAAGGCATGGCTACATTGTATGGAAGAAGCAATGGATGAGGTCGGTCTAACAGGATCTATTCGAGATTTTTTCTTTTCAAGACTCATTCAGACCGCTCAGCATATGATTAACACGGATGAAAACCAAGACATGAAAGGTGAGAGAATGTGGCAAACCAAGAAGCATTAGAATTCAAGTCTGCTTCCTCCCCCTGTTACTGCAATGAAAAAAAGCCGATTGAAATATACATGTTCATTGACCCACTCTGCCCTGAATGCTGGGCTCTTGAACCTCTCATGAAAAAGCTGCAAATTGAATATGGCAAGTACTTTACAGTTAAACATGTCGTGAGTGGGCGTTTGGCTTCGCTAAATTTGGGTAGGAAACAAAAATATGAAAATATTGCAGAACTTTGGGATAAAACAGGAAGTCGGTTTGGAATGTCATGTGATGGAAGTCTTTGGCTTGAAAATCCAATATCCGCTCCTTACCTAGCATCTGTTGCCATTAAAGCAGCCGAGCTTCAAGGTAGAAAAGCAGGAATTCGTTTTCTTCGTAAGTTACAGGAAATGTTGTTTCTTGAAAAGCAGAACATCTCCACTCTCGAGGTGTTACAAAACTGCGCAGAAAATTCCGGTTTAGACGTTAATGAGTTTATTTCCGATATTCATTCAAATAGTGCAGCAAAAGCATTTCAATGTGATTTAAAAATCACATCTGAAATGGATGTATCAGAAATTCCTACTCTTGTTTTCTTTAATGAAAATATTGAAGATGAAGGAATTAAGATTACTGGACATTATTCATATGAAGTGTATGTTCAAATCATTATGGAAATGTTACAAGAGGAGCCCGTACGTTCAAACCCTCCACCACTAGAAACATTCCTAAAGCATTTTCATTTAGTTGCTTCACAAGAAATTGCGGTTGTCTATAATAAATCGATTCCAGAAGTGGATCGCGAATTAAAGAAGCTACAATTAAAACAACTTGTCGAAAAAGTTCCTGCAAAATACGGAACATTTTGGAGATATACCTCTCAAAAATAATGACTCTCTGCTATATCTTCTTTTTTGGGGTTGTCAGACAACGAAAAAAGACCTTGCTCTCGCAAGGTCTTTTTCAATTAAATACGAACAAAGGGGATGGGAGAAATTTTTCACGGTCAAACAAAGGGGTATATGTTTGCTTGTGATCAACTTCACACCATTAATATATCACGCGAAATTTGTCGTGACAAGTCGTTTGTGTTTACTTTCACACAATTGTCAAAAATAAGTCCTATTTTAACAACACAGTGAATAAAAATAAATCATACTGTTATTTAAATAGCAAAATTTTCAAATATATTCACAAAGGGGGAAAAGGGATTATGAAAAAAATTTATATGGTTTTCTTAGTTCTATTCATTATATCTTCCTTTTTTTTGCAATTATTAGGTTTAATGAAGCTTCTTCCATTTTATCTTACCTCACCTGTTTTATTTATTTCCTTTCTTTTACTTGTTATTACCCTTAATAATCGAAAACGATTTAAAGGACTATGAATTTACTACATTTTCCTTTTAGAAGGAGCTGATCACTATGATCAGCTCCTTTTTATGTCTATAATAACTGCTCTAACTCTGTTAATTTCTCTTCAAATACTTTGCAAGCCTCTTCAATTGGTTTATTGCTTGTCATATCAACACCAGCTTTTTTCAATACTTCAATTGGATAATCCGAACTACCCGCTTTTAAGAAATCAATATAACGCTCAACGGCTGGTGCTCCTTCCGTTAATATCCCCTTACTTAAAGCTGTCGCAGCACTATACCCTGTTGAATACTGATATACATAATAATTGTAATAAAAATGAGGAATACGGGACCATTCTAAGCCAATTTCCTCATCAATGACAATGTCTTCTGTTCCATAGTATTTTTTATTCAACTCATAATAATCCTTTGTTAAGCTTTCAGCTGTTAACGCCTCATTATTTTGTGCTTTTTGATGAATGAGATGCTCAAACTCAGCAAACATCGTCTGTCGGAAAACAGTTCCTCGAAACCCTTCCAAATAATGATTCAATAAATAAATACGTTTTTGCTCATCATCAATCGTTTTTAATAAATAGTCATTCAACAACGCTTCATTACAAGTGGAGGCTACTTCAGCAACAAAAATGGAGTAATTTCCATAAGGATAAGGCTGCGTTTTTCTCGTATAATAACTGTGTACCGAATGACCAAATTCATGAGCAAGTGTAAATAAATTGTTCACATTATTTTGCCAGTTCATTAAAACATAAGGATTCGTACCATAGGCACCAGACGAATAAGCACCACTTCTTTTTCCTTTATTCTCATGAACATCAACCCAACGATTTTCAAAACCTTCCTTCAAAACGCCAATATACTCTTCACCTAGTGGTGCTAATCCATTTAGAATGATGTCCTTTGCTTCTTCATAACTAATTTCCATTTTTACATCTTTTACAAGTGGTGTGTATAAATCATACATATGTAACTCATCAAGACCTAACACTTTTTTACGAAGTTTTATATAACGATGTAATAAAGGCAAATGATCATTAATGGTCGTCACAAGATTTTCGTACACACTCTCCGGGATATTATTATCAGAAAGTGCCGCATGACGGGCAGACGAATAATTTCTTACTCTTGCATAGAAATTGTCTTTCTTAACATTACCACTTAATGTAGTTGAAAACGTATTACGGAATTTCCCATATGTTTCATAAACTGCTTTAAAGGCATCACGACGCACTCTTCGATCCGCACTTTCAAGAAAGCGACTAAAACGACCGTGTGTCACTTCCACTTCTTCGCCATTTTCATCCTTTATGGAAGGGAACTCAAGATCCGCATTGTTTAACATGCTAAATGTATTTCCTGCAGCACCTAACACTTCAGAGGCTTCAGCCAATAATGCCTCCTGCTCAGCAGATAAAATATGTGGTCTTTGTAGATTAATTTCTTCAAGTGAATGTTCGTAAAGCTTCAATTCTTCTTTCTCAGCTAAAAAACCATTTAATCTTGCTTCCTCAATAGACAATAGTTCTGGAACAACAAAGGCCAGACTACTAGCTGCCTGTGCATATAAATTTTTCATACGGTCATCTAGACCTTGATAAAAAGAATTCGTCGTATCCTGATCATAACGCATATGGGAATAGGTATACAGCTTACCAAGTCGTTCTAATAGCTGATCCTGATATTGCAAAGCATTATAAAGGGTGTCTGCACTCTCTCCTAACTTTCCTTGAAACTCTTTAGCAGTTGGAATCAGTGATTTCACTTCTTGAAATTCCTTTTCCCAGGCATCATCACTTGCAAAAATATCCTCTAGTCTCCATGTATCTTCTACTGCAATTTCGTTTCTTGCCGGAAGTTTACTTACTCCTACTTGATTTGCCATCATAATCCCCCATTCATTCGTTTCACTAAATAATATCTTCTCTTAGTTTACCCCAATATCCTTCCATTAAAAAAAATTAACCATTTCTAGTGTATGCTGGTAATATGGATTTCATTTATGTTCATTTAAAAAGACATTCCCCATAATTTTGATAAAAATCATCTTCAATTTGCTGTTGGTACACAAAATGTTCGGGAACTACTACTTTTTCTCTAATCCGAAATGTATTTCGATTCAACCCTTCTAGTACATCTAATTGAACTAATAAATGAAGATATTCAGAGAGGGGACTCGTCGGATTGCTATTAGGGGCTAAAGGAAGTTGACGCAATTTAATTTGTTTTTTGTTGACCCGATTCATAAAACTTCGATAAACTTCACCAAATGTAATAACCTCGCCTTCCTTTCTTTTATTAAAATGATCGATAAACAAATAGGACTGCCAAATTAGAGGTGCGGTTTCAATAACAGGTGCATTTTGAACGGGTAAACCAATGATAGGAGGTAAGAGAGAACTATTCAAAGAGCATTGATACAGTTCCTTTAAAAAGCCATTTTGTCGAGGCCCCTGTAAATGGAAGTTTATTTTTTGTGTTCGAATTTCTTTTTTCCAATCATCCTTAGTAAACGACGCAATAACTGAAGGATCAAGAAGTTCACGAAAAAGATATTGTTGAATCGGAATGACGGAAATATGGGCAAGGGCATTTTTTGAAGTGATGGGAGTTATGTTCTTTAAAAGGATAAATTTTTTTGAAGTGGCACAATAAGCAGGAAGATTCCATGAACCTGAGGGGTTTTTTGTAAGAAATAAATAATCAAAGTTTGAAAGCGAAATTTTCTTTTCTCCTTTCCGTTTGATATTCTTTCCTCCCATGATCCAAATTGGTTTATAATTTTTTAGTACATACTGTTTTGTTCTTTTCATCATAAGCTCTGGGGGAATTACGGAGCATTGAAATTCAAATACAATATTCTGATTACAGATGGAAACTCCTATATCCGGGCGTTGCCGAATGGAATCATAAAAGGGTTCAATCTCTGGATGAAAACTTTGTGCCTCAAGCCAGTGAAATAATTGTAATTTCCCGTTTAAATGATAATCCGATTCTCGCTCATAACTTTCCACACATCGTGAGCCTTTTTGATGAGCAAAATGCTCGATTCGGTGTGTTCCCACTTTCATCAACACTTGTTCTTTGCACTCCGGACAATAAAATTCTCCCTCTTTTCTTTCGCACCGTAAAACTTCTTTTGAAAGTCTTGGTAATAAATGAAAAGGTGTCCCATCTCTTCGCATCGCTGTTAACATATACACACTCCTCCTTTCCCTGTTTACATTCGTTAAAAATAATCATATCCCTTCTAAAAAAGAAAAAATCCATCAAATTGAATGGATTCTTTCTAGTATAAAGATTTATAACTTTTCCGAACTAAAATAGTGATCTACCTCCAAACGCTATTGGCTCGAGGTTATAAGCCGATAGGGAGGCGACTTTCACTTTTCTTATAATAATGGAGATAGGAGTCGGGATGTAGATTCAAGCAAACGATAGCCAAGATGTCTTTTTCGAAAAATAGTAACATCTATTTCCCTTGAATCTTGTAGATCATTCAAATATTCAATTACTAGCTTTTCTGTACTCTGCGTTCGATACAAAAAGGCATTCACTTCAAAATTCAAATGAAAACTTCTCATATCCATATTTGATGTACCAATAGAAGCCAGTTCGTGATCAACAATAACGATTTTACTATGCATAAATCCTTTTTCATATTCGTATATTTTTACACCTGCCCCTAATAAATCAGGGAAATAAGAACGTGAAGCATGAAACACAATTCGTTTATCAGGCTTCTTCGGTACGAGCAAGCGAACATCGATCCCACTTAAAGCAGAAACTTTCAAAGCAGTAAAAACATCTTCATCCGGTATAAAATACGGTGAAGCTATCCAAACAGAATCTTTTGCAGACGTGATCATCGCGAAAAAGATATTTTTGATGGCACTCCACTCGTTATCAGGTCCACCAGCAATCAACTGAACTCCACCATGTTTATTTTCTTCAAGCATCGGGGATAGGTACTCTGACGTTAATAAACTATAATTGGTCATGTAATACCAATCCTGTAAAAAAATTAATTGCAGGGATCGAACAGCTTCACCCCTTAACATTAAATGAGTGTCACGCCAAAAACCAAAATTCTCATTACGGCCTAAATATTCGTCTCCAATATTCAATCCCCCGACAAAACCAATACTTCCATCGATGACAATAATTTTCCGGTGATTACGAAAATTAAATTTACTATTCAAAACTGGAATTCTTACTGGACCGAACAGAACCATTTCAATTCCTTCATTTTTTAAATCAAGAATATATTTTTTAGAGAGTTTCCACGAACCAACAGCATCATATAAAAAACGCACTTTTACTCCTTCACGAGCCTTTTGAATCAGGACAGATTTGAGTTTTTCACCAATTTCATCATCTCTAACAATATAATATTCAAGGTGAATATGGTGAACAGCTTTCATCAATTCCTCTAGTATATGATGATACGTTTCCTCACCATTCGTTAAGACTTTTGTATGTGTTCCAAAAGAAATTGGACTGTTTCCTAACCTTTGTGCCAAATAGAACAACTTTTTTTGATGTGTACCTGCTTGATTTAGTTTCTCTTCACTCACCGGATCCTGTCCCTCATGCTTTAGGAATGCCTGTTTATCAAGGAAATACTTTTTTCGAAACATTTTTTCCTTTCGGTAATTACGACCAAACAAAAGATAAAAAATAAAACCAACTAATGGAAAACCGCCTAGGACCACAAGCCACGTTAATGTTTGAGTAGGATGTCGATTTTCAAGAAATATGACAAAACCAATTACAATGACAGTCAGTGTAATTAAAAGACTTACAAAACCGAGTAAGCCACTTGTAATATTCACGTACGTATTAACAAAATAAAGAAAAGTGGCTATTATGATGAGGAAAAGAAGGACTTTAACTGTATTTTTCATTCCGACCTCCAATAAGAAAAGCGCAAAGCGCCCGCTTATGCTTGTCGCCGATGGTGCATGGAACTGGACATCTATATAAGCTGCTTCTATTTTTCTGTTTAAAAAAACCGATTCCACAATGGAAATCGGTATGATTACATAAAATACGTTCTTATTTCGGAAAAAACATTTGAATCGATGATTCGTTTCCCATACTCTTCAAGTCTATGAATCGTCATACTTGTTTCAATGCCATACTCAAGTAAAATACTTAGTACATTATCGATATGATTGTCTTCATATTCATCCTCATCAAATTCAGTATATAAGTAGTAATTTCCTTCAAAGAAGAAAAGCTTTGTTTTTAATTCGTCTAAATTATTTCGTTTTGAAAGAGAAATAAGATCTTCAAAATCTTGAAACTGTATCATAAAATCCATACGATCTTCGTAATCGGAATCATCTTCATCTTCTATTGGATTAAAGTGATGATCAAGCAGATCTTCAATTCCTGTATCAACAGGTAAATCTCTGAGCTTGTCTTCAGATATTGGGAGCTCTAGTTTATGACCATCTTTTGAAAGCTGAGCTTTTGTCACTAAAATTTCTAACCCTTTATCAAGAGCCTGAACTTGAATCCAAAGAGGACCTTCCACCGTAAATTCCTCTTCGCGGTGCACCTCATCCATCATTTCCCAGAAAAGTTCTTCACTACGATCACGATTATACCAGATTTCTTCACGGTCAAAGCCTCTCTCTTCAATATCCACATAAGAGATGTAGAACTTAACGGTATGATCATTAATACGCTCAATTTCCATATAGCAACTCTCCCTTCCTGCTTTGGTTGAAGGGACAAAATACCCCCATACAGACAGAAAACCATGGCTTCCCTTTTTTATAATGAATATAGACAAGATCTATCTTATTTTAAACCTTGTACGGATATTTTATGATAAAAAGACAACAAAGGGAATTAAAAAACCATAAGTTTTTAAAAACCATTATGTGCCTATATATCTTAACCTATATTGTAACAAAAACCATTGGTTTTGAAAAGCGAAGGGGCTTCGACCAACTGCAACTAGTATAAGACAAGCACTGCCAGAAGGTTCCTTTACCTTCAAAAATAATTAGCTTATACTCAAGCCACTAAGCCTCGTAGCTAGCAAAAGGGGGTCGACCAGCGGTAACTTATATGTTATGTCCCAATGTACTTGGCATAATACGACTTAGCTTTTACCGTATCATTTGTACCATGCACAAGAACCCTTCCATCCTTAAAGAGTACCATCGTAATTTCATTATCAGGGAAAAACCGCAGCAAATAAGGGTTCCCAATCACTTTACCATTTTTCTTTAACCGCTGGGCTGTTTCACTCATATTAAGCTCATAGCCATTCCGCGGATTAATTTGAACTGTATTCCTTCCACATAAAGTAGAAAAAACAACTTGATGATGGGAAGATCGGTCTAAAAAATCAAATTGATGATGTACACATGTCGGACATTCCTGATCACGTCCATCCGTAACATCCATCTGCAAGTTCGAATTATACCAAATATCAATTTGCTCCAGGTTCGGATTTGTTTCAGCCCCAACTAATAGTTTCAAAGCCTCCATCGATTGAAACGAGCCGATAATATCGGTTAGGGGTGATAAAACACCTACTGTATCACATGTTTCGCCAAGCCCCACAGGTACATTTGGAAAAAGACATCGATAACACGGTGTCTTCCCTGGGACAATCACTGAAAACATTCCTCTTGAACTCACGGCCGCTCCATGAACCCACGGAATCCCATATTTGACGGCTACATCATTCATTAAATAACGAGTTAAAAAATTATCTGTTCCATCGACAATAACATCAAAATCCACTAATAAATCTTCTGCATTATCTAGATTCAAATCAGCAATAATGGCTTCAATCGTAATAGTAGAATTAATCTTTTCTAGTTTTTTCTTAGCTGCTATTACTTTAGGAAGGTGATTTGCTGCATCTTCTTCGTCAAAAAGGGTTTGACGTTGTAAATTTGATAATTCCACAAGATCGCGATCAATCATCCGCACAAACCCTACTCCTGAACGAATAAGATGACCTGCAATCACAGTACCAAGTGCACCCATTCCGACAATAACAGCACGACTATTTAATAATTTCTTTTGACCCTCTATCCCAATCGGCGGAAAAAGAACTTGCCGAGAATAACGTTGCCCATTTTCTTTCATTAATATCCCTCTTTTCTTTAAATAGTATAAATTATAATTATAATTATTTAAAATTCTAGTAAAAGCATGTAAAATAGGATCTAGGAATAAGAATAAGTTTAATATAATAAAAGCTATAGTAGCTAGTTAATTTAGAAAAATGAAAAAGGGGTGGCGAAAACAATGAACCTTGGCGGCTTTATGAACAAGGAAGTTTTTGTGGATTTAACAACCGGTACAGTCGATTACAGAAGCATAAATGAAGAGGATGCTAAAAAGTACATCGGAGGACGTGGTCTTGGAGTAAAGTATGTACTCGATAATGGACCACAGGTGGAGCCACTATCAGAAGAAAATATTTTATGTATTATGACAGGTCCTGTCACTGGTTCACGCACGTCCATGAGTGGACGTCTTTGTGTCGTGACAAAGTCACCTTTAACAGGAACCGTAACAGATTCCCATATGGGTGGTTGGACAGCAGCTCGCTTAAAATGGGCAGGAGTCGACAACCTTATTTTCAAAGGAAAAAGTGACCGCCCTGTTTACCTTTATATTGAAGATGGCCAAGCTGAACTTCGTGATGCTTCAGCTGTTTGGGGAACAAGTACAAGAGCAACCGTTAAAGCGATGCAAGAAAAATATGGTGAAAAAGACTTGAGCGTTATGACAATTGGTCAAGCTGGAGAAAATGTAGTCCGCTATGCAGGATTCATGAATGAAAATGACCGCGCTGCAGGCCGTGGTGGTACAGGTGCTGTTGCGGGCTATAAAAATTTAAAAGCCATTGTTATAAAAGCTGCCCAAAAAGGAAATATGCCACAACCAAAAAATGCAGATGATTATAAGCAAGCAAATAAAAAAGCAGTAAAAGCCATTCTTGAAGGTGGATTGACAGCACCAAACAAAGGTGGTTTATCTGTTTATGGTACAAACGTATTGATGAACCTAATCAATGAAGTAGGGTCTTTGCCAACGAAAAACTCTCAAATTTCACAATGGGATCAAGCAGATAAAATCAGTGGCGAGTTTGTGAACGAAAATCTTCTTGTTTCTAATAACACATGCCATGCATGTCCAGTTGGTTGCAAAATCGAAGTAGAAGTTAAAGAAGGAAAATACAAAACAAGAGTGGAAAGCGTTGAATTTGAATCTGCTTTTGCACTCGGTTCAAACTGTTTAGTAAGCGATGCTGAAGCCATTTCTTACTTAATTGATATGTGTAACGAATATGGAATGGATACCATTGAACTTGGACATGCGTTCTCTGTAACAATGGAAGCCTACGAAAAAGGTCTAATCAACGAAAAACTCGATTGGGGCGATGCGGATGCTATGATTGAGCTAACAAAGAAAATTGTCTTCCGTGAAGGCCTAGGAGACGCACTTGCAGAAGGTCCTACCCGTGCAACTGCATTGTGGGGAGCTCCTGAACTTTCGATGTCTGTGAAAGGACAGTCAATCCCTGCCTATGACCCACGTGGTATTCAAGGAATTGGTCTTGGCTATGCAACAAGTAACCGTGGTGCATGTCATTTACGTGGTTATACAATTGCTAGTGAAATCGCTGGAATTCCAGAACCGACCGATCGTCTTCAAGCAGAAGGTAAAGGTCAATTATTAGCAATATTCCAAGATTTACATTCCTTCGGTGACTCCATGGATATTTGTAAATTCTCATCTTTCTCTGAAAATGCTGATCATTATGCTGAGCAGTATAGCTCAATGACAGGTATTCCAATGACAGCAGATGATGTACTGAAAGCAGGAGAACGTATTTACAATCTAGAACGTTATTATAATAACCTTGCAGGCTTTGATAAGGCTGAAGATGACTTCTTGCCTAAACGCTTTACTGGAGAAGCAGCTTCAGGAAACAGTGCTGGACTTGTGAGTCGCATGGATATTATGCTTCAAGAATACTATGATGTTCGTGGCTGGAAAGATGGAATTGTTCCAGAAGAAAAGCTTCGTGAGCTTGAAATCATTGGCTAACTCAAGTAAATCAAATCTCTTTTCGATAAATAAGAGGCTAGTCCCTTTAAAGGGACTAGTCTCTTATTTATTATGACACACTGTGATCCTACATAAAAATGAGAAATTTATTAATAACACTTATGAAAACGTCTATATTAGTGCAGCTGAACCTCGTAACTTCTCGTTTATATTTTACAGAATCATGAATGGAAGTTTCACTTCACCCTCCTGCTCTAAATGTCTTCATTCGATAACTTTTCATAATCTTTTCTAGAATTTCCTCATTCTTAGCCGCAAATCGAATAAAAACCGCATTTACTTTAAATACATTTGTAAATGCAATTTCCTCTTCACGTAGGATATAAGTACTCCAGCCATCGCCCTCATATATAAACGGGAATGAATCGGTTACCAGTTCTCCACCTAACTCCTGAAAATACATCTTAAGATGTTCAAGATGTATTCCACGAAATTCAAGCTCCTTTATCTCCATCTTAACCACCTGCCACAGGAGGAAAAAGAGCAAACTGATCTGTTTCTAATACTTTTGTTTGCAAGTCATCAGCATGAATGATATTCCTTCCATTCAAATACACCGCTACAAATTGCTTCAACTTTCTTTCACCTGTAAAAATTTCTTCTTCTAAGTCGGGAAACATCACAATCATTTTCTCTAACACATCAATAACCCGGTCTCCATCTGGATGAACTTCTACTGTCACTCCCCCGCATATAGCTCGGAGATTTGCAAAGACCTTTACTTGCACTTTATTCGACCCCTTCTATGTATTAAATCAAATTCGCCCCGCCGAATTTGCGCCCGGATTTTTATCACGCTTCAGAAAGCCACATCCTGTGGCTTTCGCCTGACTAGGACGTCCTGTCCGTCGTCGAGCTCTCTCGATCAATGACCTTTAAAAAATCCGAGGCATCCGCCGGAGGCTTAACTTCATTCAGTCGGGGTTTGAACCCCCACTGAATCAGAGAGCTTTTTGCATTCATCCCCACTTACAGAAGTGGAGGACTTCTGCTGAATGAAGTTAAATTTTTATTATGATGCTAAAATACCTCGTGTTTTATATCTTTATTTACAAAAAAACCGGCTCATTTTACTGAGCCAGCTTTTTAATTAACAAGTCGTTGTGCTTCAAGCAATTGGAAGGTACGAACTCTACGTGGGAGAAACCTTCTAATTTCATCTTCGTTATATCCTACTTGTAATCTTTTTTCGTCAATAATAATCGGTCTACGTAGTAATCCAGGATTATCTTTTATCAATTGAAACAGTTCATGTAAAGGCATTGTTTCAAGATTTACATCTAGCTTTTGAAAAGATTTTGAACGAGTAGAAATAATTTCATCCGTACCGTCTTCTGTCATACGAAGGATTTCTTTAATCTCCTCAATGGATAATGGCTCTGAAAAAATGTTTCTTTCCGTATAAGGAATATCGTGTTCTTCTAACCATGATTTAGCTTTTCTACAAGAAGTACAACTTGGTGAAGTATATAACGTTACCATTTCAAACCACTCCCTTATCATTAGACATAAGATCTATTTTACGAAAAATTTTTATTCACTATTCTTAGATTAAAATAACTTTAATAAAGTAATTTATATTGTTTATTATACACCATTAAATATCGTTTTGGTATCCTTTTTTCGAAAAAAAGATTTTAAATTAACGAAATAATTGCATATTTTATCTCTTAATTAAAATCTATTATAGTAAAACGTTTGAGAAAGAAAAAAGTTTCATTTTTTCATAAAAAATGAAACTTTTCATTACCAAAACGAATAGAAATAGCGCACTTTAGCAGAAAATGTTGCTTATTGTCGAACAAGAGCATCTTCTGTAAAATAATCGACACCTCCAAGTTTTTTTCATTCTAGTTAAGAATCAAGTCATTGCTCACTTCACTTATACTCCCCTGTCTATACAATCATTAATATATATATAAGAATACCTTTTTATTCTCAATTAAAGAAGCAGAACTGAAAACAAGCAGGTTATTTTCAATATTTCCATCCTATTTACTTATATTTTGAATGAATAAAGAATTGATAGAATCTGAAAAAAGCCTCCTTTTTTCTTTTAATTGAATAAAGAATTATATACAATAGAAGCAGAAGATTATTTTCATTCTTCAATTAATTTTTAGAAAATCCGTGAAATGGAGGTCCACGATGGTTGCTTATTTTGTAGATTTTCTCCTTGTTGCCCTGCTTGTTATCGGTATTACAGCGACAAATGGTGTTTTAGCTAATGGAATTGGTAATAAACTGTTTAGTAGAAAAAGAAAAGCGGAATTTGTTAATCAATCCACTAGAATGCAAAACGGATGGAAACATGTAGGCGGAAACAAATAATCAATTTTATGATTACGTGGCTGACATCATCGTCAGTCACTTTTTTATTATAGTTTTTTTGCACCCTAAGGTGAATGTTCTTACAGAAAAAATTCAGTCACGTTTCACGGATGAGCGTATATTTTAATTAAAAGATCTGTTAAACAATCGTGTTGATGCTCTAATAGCCTTTCGTATACGCGTCCATTAAGTGGACTCATACTGAATCAAACACATGACCACATACACCAAAGGCCATTTATCTACAAGCATCATTAACACAGCCTACTTAAAATATTAAAACGCTAGTAAAATTACATTTATTTTAAAAAATAATATGATATGAATGCTCCCACTCGTTATTGATTTTGACTCTGTGAAACATTATGATTGATACATATACGATGAATTTACCTTTTATTTGTCGATTTTGCTACACATACATAGGGCACTTACATACTAGAGGCTCTTCTCAGTTGCATTCAATAGTAAAGCACTTATTTAAAGGAGGAAAAACGAATGAAAACCATTTTTTCTGGTATCCAACCGAGTGGAACCATCACCCTCGGCAATTATATCGGTGCCTTAAAACAATTTGTCGAACTACAGGATGAATATAATTGTTATTTTTGCATTGTGGACCAACATGCTATTACGGTGCCACAAGATCGACTCGTATTACGGAATAATATTCGATCTCTCGCAGCATTATATATCGCTGTTGGAATCAATCCTGATAAAGCAACCTTATTTATTCAGTCTGAAGTACCAGCACATGCACAAGCTGCTTGGATGATGCAATGTATCTCCTATATTGGTGAGCTTGAACGGATGACGCAGTTTAAAGATAAGTCAGCAGGAAAAGATGCCGTCACTGCCGCATTATTAACATATCCGCCACTTATGGTTGCTGATATTTTGTTATATAGTGCAGATTTAGTTCCTGTAGGTGAAGACCAGAAGCAACATCTTGAGTTAACGCGAGATTTGGCAGAACGTTTTAATAAAAAATATAACGATATTTTTACCATACCGGAAGTTCGTATTCCAAAGGTTGGGGCCCGTATTATGTCCTTACAAGAGCCATCGAAAAAAATGAGCAAATCAGACCCGAATCAAAAGTCCTTTATTTCGATGCTAGATGATCCCAAACAAGTTGAAAAGAAAATAAAAAGTGCGGTGACCGATTCAGATGGAATCGTACGATTTGATAAAGAAAATAAGCCAGGTGTTTCTAATCTTCTTTCTATTTATTCTATTTTATCTGGGAAAACCATTAATGAAATAGAAATGCTATATGAAGGAAAAGGCTATGGAGACTTCAAAGGTGACCTTGCGGAAGTAGTCATTAACGCTCTTGCTCCAATTCAACAAAAATACAATGAATTAATGAACTCCACTGAATTAGACGATATCCTTGATAGAGGAGCGGAAAAAGCCAGATTTGTCGCAAATAAAATGGTTAATAAAATGGAAAATGCCATGGGGTTAGGTCGAAAACGCAGATAAAAAGAAAAGCGAAAGCACCTTGATCATCCCATCCCTGCAAGGTCACAAAGGCGCTGGCCACGGCTAGAATCGACACTTGTACATCCTATAAGGCGAAGCTAGATCCTATTCCAAGTATAAAAGTATATACATGTTTATTTTTACATAAAAAAGAGCTGAATTTTCAGCTCTTTTTTAGTTTACTTTATGCCCTTGTTCCATATCCCACAGTTTTTCAAAAAACGGTTGACCCTTTATTAAGTTCTCACAAAATTGTTCATGCTTACTTGTCCAACCACATTTTGTCTGGTCAAATAATTGATCCCAAGCCTCATCAAATTCAAGATGTTGAATTGCTTGATATAAATCAGGGCGCCACTCTGTATACCAATAACGAACCTCGGCAACATTTTGAGAAGAATATAACTGATCCAAAGCCATAAATAAAAGTTGCTTGAGTTGTCGTTCTTTTCGTGTAAGACCTTTCATTAGCTCAGGCTGCGGAGATAAAATATGGAATTCTTTCCTTTGCGTCTGAACAGGGATAAAAGAATAATGAGTTGTTTCATTCGATTCCAACATTTCAAAAGCAAGTTGCTCTTGCCGTGGGATCAGTCTGCTTTTTCGAATTGGGATACTATACCCAATCGTATCAACTGCCAAAATCCCTATCCCATCTGAGACAACAAAACAATAATCAAGCTGACACCGTTCATGGTTTTTCCTTAAAAAGGCTTTTTGATAAATATCGTCTAATAGTTGCTGTGGAATCTCTGCCATGTCGTTTTCAATGCAGTTAAAAAGCACACTGTCTATTTTTATTAAAGGTACTTGATCAAGCAGTTCAACGCTGTCATCTTTGCGCCATTCGTGAAAATGACAAACATTATAGCCGTTCTCTTCCCCTTCAAACCAGTTAACCCATACATCATGAAGATACATCATATTTTAACCCCTCACTTCATCTAACTGTTTGTCATTCAGTATAGGCAAATAGGAGTTAAATTATTCCTTAAACTACATAATACACCCATATTTTGTTTAATTTGGATATTTATTTAGCTATAGTATGCATAATTCTCAAAATGTATAGATAAAGAAAAAAACACATCCATAGAAAGATGCGATTTTTATATTGAGCTCACTTTTAGAGACGCTAGTTGTTTTTTTGTTTGTGTATCTTTTGTATGTTTAATTCGAAACCCACATCCACATTTAACGGAATGCTTAAGTTCAAATTGCATTTTTTTACAAACTGGACAAATCATTTGATTCTTCTTCACCTGCTTTATTTATTTTTCCTCATCTTTACAATCTATACAGATCCCATAAAACTGAAGCTGATGATTCTTGATTTTAAATTTGGACAAATCTTGGGCAAACGCTTCTACTTCTTTTAGACGCGGATAATGAAAGTCTTCAATTTTACCACAACTAGAGCAAATAATATGATAATGTTCTTCATCTTTCCATTCAAATTTACTTAAACCTTCACCGAATTGTAGCTCTTTAACAAAGCCCAATTTTACAAATAACTTGAGATTATTATAAACTGTCGTAATACTCACAGATGAAAACTGCTTTCCTAACTCAGTGAAGATTTCTTCCGCAGTCAGATGCTGCTTTGTGTTTTTTAAAATGGATATCATTTCTTGCCTTTGTGGTGTTATGCGGATATTTTCCCTTTTTAAGATAGCCATGATATTTTCCACTTTCCATCAACAACTTTCTTTTAAATTATGCTGCCGCTGTTGGAATACTGTTGTTTATACCGGGTAAACTATTTCTATATAATTTCATTATACACTTTTTTTAATTATAGTCAATATCAATTTATAATAATTATTATTTTGACCTTATTGTAAAATTAAGGTTTTGCTAAACAATCTTATTGCTGCTTTAAAAGCCTTTGGTGTATACGGGCATAAGTTATTCACGGAATAAAACACATGCCCGCGTACACCAAAGGCCAATTTTCAGGCAAGAGCCATTAACATAACCAAAATTAAAAAGCAGACCACAATTTATAGTCTGCTTCTGATATTTAATTATACTTTTTAAACACAATCGTTGCATTATGTCCACCAAAACCTAATGAATTACTCATGGCGGCAGTAACATCTTGCTTCCTTGCTTCATTTGGTACATAATCCAAATCACATTCTGGATCAGATGTTACATAATTAATCGTTGGTGGGATAATTCCTTCTTTAATGGAAAGAACAGATATAATAGCTTCTATACCACCAGCCGCTCCCAATAAGTGGCCTGTCATCGATTTTGTTGAACTAATAGCCAACCTTGTTGCATGATCTGCAAAGATTTCTTTAATCGCTGCCGTTTCAAACTTGTCATTATATGCTGTGCTTGTTCCATGCGCATTAATATAATCAATTTCTTCTGGCTTTAATCCACCATCATTAATGGCCATTTTCATGGCACGAGCACCACCTTCACCACCCGGTGCAGGTGCTGTTATATGATAAGCATCACCTGTTGAACCATAACCAACAATTTCTGCATAGATATGGGCACCACGTGCTAAAGCATGCTCCAATTCCTCTAATACAACAATTCCTGCACCTTCTCCAAGGATAAATCCATCTCTGTCTGCATCAAATGGACGGCATGCTGTTTTGGGATCCGGGTTTGTACTAAGTGCTGTATTAGCACAAAAACCAGCAACTGACATATTTGTAATCGGTGCTTCCGCTCCACCGGTAACCATCGCAAGTGCATCACCACGCTGAATTACTTTAAAGGCGTCACCAATTGAATTTGTCCCTGTTGCACAAGCTGTTACTGTACATGAATTAACGCCTCGTGCTCCAAGGGTAATCGATACTTGTCCAGCAGCCATATCTGGAATGAGCATAGGAACAAAAAAAGGACTGACCCTACGATACCCTTTATTTAAAAAGTTTTGGTATTGGTTTTCAAATGTCTCCATCCCGCCAATTCCAGATCCAATCCAAACCCCAACCTGTTCTGAATTTTCTTCATTTATATCAAGACCTGAATCCTTTACAGCCATAATTGAAGCAGCTACTGCAAATTGTGCAAAGCGATCCATTTTTCGAGCATCTTTTTTCTCCATAAAATCGGTAGGGTCAAACTCCTTCACCTCTGCAGCTACTTTTGCTGGAAAATCATCAGCATTTACTCTTGTTAATGGACCAATCCCTGATACTCCCGTAATAAGATTATTCCATGTTGTTTCTGCATCATTTCCCAGCGGTGTTACGGCACCTACTCCGGTTACTACGACTCTGCGTTTATCCATCTTTTTAAACATCTCCTTTATTCTAATTCTCTATTTGAATAAGTACTTATAATTCTTTTATGCTTAATTGCCCCATCGCATACAAATGGCACCCCAGGTTAGGCCACCACCGAATCCGACCATTACGACTACATCATCATCCTTGATCTTACCCGCTTCCAACTCTTCAGCCATGGCCATTGGAATGGAAGCTGATGATGTATTTCCGTACTTATGAATGGTTTTCGCCATTTTTTCTTCTGATAAACCTAAACGTTGTCTCGATGCTTCCATAATTCGAATATTGGCTTGGTGAGGAATAAGGAAATCAACATCTTCTTTTGAAAGACCCGCTTTTTCAATCACATGTACACTACTTTCAGCCATTTGACGAACCGCAAACTTAAATACTTCCCTGCCATTCATGATGATGTATTCATCTTGATATAAATGTTTGGCTCCTGTACCATCTGCTCCAAGTTCAAATGAAAGAATACCTCTTCCTTCAGAAACGCGTCCCATCACAACAGCACCTGCACCATCTCCAAACAATACAGCTGTGTTGCGGTCGTTCCAATCCGTGACTTTTGAAAGCTTTTCTGCACCTACAACAAGCACATACTTGTACGCATCACTTTCAATAAACTGTTTCGCCGTTATCACACCATACATAAAACCTGCACATGCAGCACTTACATCCATTGCAGCAGCATTTTTGGCTCCTAACCGTTCTTGTAACATACATGAAATCGATGGAAATGGATGATCAGGTGTGACCGTTGCAACTAAAATTAGACCAATGTCTTCAGGTTTGATCTTCGCATCTTCCAGTGCCTGAACAGCTGCTTCATAGGCCAAATCTGAAGTATCTGTGCCATCCTCAGCAATTCGGCGTTCTTCAATTCCTGTTCTTGTTCGAATCCATTCATCATTTGTATCAACAATTTTTTCTAAATCATGGTTCGTTAATATTTTCTCAGGTAAACATCTACCCAATCCTAATATCCCAGCGTTCATCATGCCAACTCCTTTTTTAATTTCACACTCTATTATCGTCAAAGAACATTCTCGCTTCGTTTATTATCAATTATTATGACTTGGTACTAATTTTATCAAATAATATAGACAGTTCGCAACATAATATATGAACAAGTTGAACCAGCTCACTTATTTCATCATGAAATATAAAAACGTCCACTCATTTTTTGCCTTTTTTCATATTTTATTAATAAAGATACACGGAAGGAGTTTTTGGGATGAATCAAGAGGAGAAGAAAGATAGCCAGTCTTTTTATGATGAGCATGATCCATTTACATCATTCATGTTTGGTGGCAAACAAAGTATCCGAGAGGGACAGATGGAAAATCAGCAGGAATTTCTCGGTGCTAATGAATGGCTGTTTGGTAGCCAAAACAGAGATCATAACAAAAAGAATGTAGCGGAAGAAAGAAGCGAATCTACACAATTAAATCATTTATTAACTAATGTAAACATGGAAGAACTATTAAAAAATATGGATACTATCATAAATTCAGCTTCCCAGTTTAAGCCCCTGTTGAAAAAGGTTACCCCTCTTATCGACAAATGGATCAAATAAGAATAGAACTGTTGCTGACCCTTCGATGAATGTATTTTTTTGGGTCAGCTTTTCCAAAGTAAAACTTCATTGTCTTAAATGTCATTGATTAGGAAGTTGCCCTGTTTCTTTATATTTTTTAACAGCTTCATTTATCTCATCTATAAAATTTTGATTAACGATTGGACTAAATGGCCCTAGTGAGACAACATTATCTTGAAAATCATATGATAAATTCCCTGATTCCAAATTTCCCTTATTAAACTTTTCAGCAACCACTTCGTATAATGCATCAACATGTTGAATCGTACTTGTTAAAACGGTATTATTGCCTAAATCTGATTGATCTGACACATAGCCAATCGCATACAATCCTTTTTCCTTTATCTTTTCAATTGCTGGCACACTATAACGATCCCCGGCAGGATAAATGACATCAGCATCGTTTGCAATCATTTTATCAAGCAACTGAAGTGCCCTCTCCTCATCATCAAAATCATGTACATAATTGATTTCAACCTGAACTTGATCATTTTGATATTTGGCACCATCATAAAACCCCTTTATCTCTGGCTGCCATTCAAAAGCTGGGAGAATACCAATATGATTTGTTTTTGTCATATGACCTGCCATCATTCCAGCAAAAAAGCCCATCGCATAAGATTCAAAATTCAAACTAGTTACATTTGCATTTTTTGCATCACCATTAAAGGTAATAAAATGGATATCGGGGTATTTTTGTGAAATTTCGGTAAAATATTCAGCGAATTCATGACCGTGTCCAAATATCAAGTTAACTTCTTTTTGAACAAATTCCTTTACTGCCCTTTCCACAACTGTTTGTGAATTCATACTTTCTTTATAATAAACATCAATATGATAGCGGTCTTGAATTTTTAATATGCCTCTGTACCCTTTTGTACCCCAAGCTTGATCATTAATCGTATCAGGTACTAATAGTCCAACCTTTTTCAGCCCGTCTTGATTCCCCGCTTGTCCACATGATGTCAATAAAAAGAGAAGGCACAAAAGAAGAATCTTAAACCGTTTCAATACTATGCAACTCCCTTTTGATCACTCTTTTTTGCTTTGCTGTCGTGAATCATTCTCTTTCGTTCACTTACATTTTAACCTTAAAACCCCCCTGTTGAAAGAATCTTTTTAGGATCTACTGTCTTTACTACTTAAACCTTTCCAGGTGTCTTTTTTGTCTGTCAATTCCATCGTTTATTTCTTTTCCCTTTACATTTAAGACAGTTACAGTCCTACTTACCTGGATACTTTCATTATATCGGTCACTAAGTGGATCTATTAATAACTTCATAGCTACTTTTCTCCAGTGATCCTTTATTTTACTCCTTAATAGGAACAAGTTATTTTCTTTATCCTCTAGATGAAGCATAATCGTTTTAATTGCATCTTCAATATAGAGTGCGTCTCCTTGCCATTCTCGATCATCAACATGAATAGGTAGAGTAGGATAAAGAAGTGCTTGGTGAAAGGCATGACTGGATGGTTGCCAAGGTCCATATATCGTAGGTAAAAAAAATATAGAATGATATTCCTCTTTATCTCCTTTTTGAAAAAGAAACAAATTCTGTTCAGTCTTTTCTTCACAGAAATGAATAGGCAACAATAAAGCAACACGAGATTTATTTTCAAGCGATTGTCGAGTATCTAAAAACATTTTCAGCTTATGTTCTTGTCTATTCATATAATAACTGTAATAATCTAGAAAAATAATATCATTACTTGGCAATGCTTCTAACGAACTGAAGTACGTTTCATCCTTTTCGATAAAATTACTATTCCTTCCGATTTCTAATCGCTTTTCCTCCAAATATATATCATCATCTTCAGTTGGGAAATGGATTCCAATCACTTCAGTTCCTTGTTCAAGCAAAGACAAACAAAGATGAAACCCGATAAACTCAAAAGCACCAATAACGATTGCCTTGTCCATAAAATAAAATCCTCCCTATTTATACATGTGATCATTACCATCATCATATGCGCAGGGAGAATCAATTATTTCTATTTTGTAGAATCGAACATAAAGAAGAAACATCGGAACACAATATTTTCATACGTCTGAAATATATCACAATACTTCTTCATGGCTTTTAAAGAAACGAATGATTTGGTTAGCCACTTGTAACCTTTTTTCCGAAACCATGTAGCGAACTGAAATGGATGCCTTTTCATCTTCCCATTTAACCGATAATTGATTTAATAAATGGGATTGTTTATAGGCACGACTGTCTGATAAAACCTGAATAATTTTCAATGGGATCGTTGGATTTAAAGGTAGAGGAGCATCTACTTCTGCTAGCTGTTCAATTATTTTCTTTTCATCCTGCTCATACGAACAAGACAATTCTCTTACTAATTTTTTATAAAAAAATTTCCTATCCTTTTCTAATTCAAGATGATGTCTTAAGGATAATATAGGGTTAATAAGAACCATTGATCGAATCGATGATTCCATTTGGCCTAGTAGTTTAAGTCCCACTAACGCTCCCATGCCTTCTGCTATTATATGGATTTTATCGTTCATAATTTCTGAACGGATCATATGTTCATATAGTCGCTTTGCCAACTTCACAGCTTTATCACTTCCCCAATTTCGCCCATATAAGTTACTATAAAATATGGTATATCCAGCCTTTTGAAGCGACTTTAATAACATATCTTTCCCTTCATTTTGCATCCAATAGCTTGTTTTTTCATCAACAAAGTGTCTCTCATCTCCAATGATAAGAATACCGAAACCTTGAGGCTGTTCAGGATAATGAATAATATTCCATTCGGTCTCCAATTGGAAGTTCCGGCTCTCCATCGCATATCTCTCCTTTTTTATTTTTACATTTATCCGGCATTATTTGTGACCTTAAATAATCTAAACAATAAAAAATATCTCTTTCTCAATGTCTCTCTCCTTAATGTATGTAACTATAGCAAAAATGAATAGGAGTCAGCCTAGTTTGTACTATATGATTTTTACCATGCAGTGAAATCATAATTTCATTTAAAGTGGAGAAAGTAGAAAGAGAAAACCCTGAAGAATATCATGTTTATTATTCTGAATTATTGTGCTAAGATATAGAAAGATATTGAAAAGGTTAGAGGTGAATTTTGTGCGCTATTTTTGGACATTGTTCTGGACGATTGCTCTTATGGAGATGCTCACTTACGTGGTAAGTTCAATGGTAGGCGATTCTTTCAATTATGTAACTGGCCTTATCCTAGGTGTGGTTGTAACAATTTTGATTTATATCCTTCCTGCCATTCTCCCAGCCCCACCAAATGAAAAAAATGGAGTCCATTAATTGGATGGTCAAGTGAATATTGAAAGAAAGTAAGTCATCCTAATAGCAAGTTAGGATGACTTTTTATTTGCTTTTAAGTCCACTTTTTGTTCAACTTGATCAATTGAATTTCTAATTCTCAATTTACTTCTAGACCAATTTCATTATTCTCAACAACAATTTTGACTTGTTGCATTTCACGAATGTCCCCAGCTATGATGGCTCTAGCCAGCTTTGTCTCAAGCTTTCTTTGAATAAACCGTTTAAGTGGACGGGCTCCATACACCGGATCAAAGCCGTTTTCTGCAATATATTCTTTTGCTTCATCATTTATACTTAATCGAATTTGTTGTTCTGAAAGTCGATTCTGTAGTTCTTTAACAAGCTTCTTTACAATTTCTTTAATGTTTTGTAATGATAATGGTTTAAATAAAATGAGTTCATCCACTCTATTCAAAAACTCAGGTCGAAAGTGACTTCGTAATTGTCCCATAACCAGATCTCTTGTTTCTTCCTTAATTTCCTCTTCCCCTTCTTGACGATCAAGTAAAAACTGTGAACCGATATTAGATGTCATAATAATCACCGTATTTTTACAATCCACTATTCGACCTTGCGAATCGGTTATCCTTCCATCATCAAGCATCTGCAGGAGAATATTAAAAACTTCTGGATGTGCTTTTTCAATTTCATCAAGTAAGATGACAGAATATGGACTCCTTCTCACTGCTTCTGTGAGTTGTCCACCTTCTTCATATCCTACATATCCCGGTGGAGCTCCGATTAATCTTGATACTGCATGTTTCTCCATATATTCGGACATATCAATCCGAATGATCTGTTCTTCACTATCAAACAAACTTTGTGCCAACGCCTTGGCAAGCTCTGTTTTACCTACCCCTGTTGGTCCGAGGAAAATAAACGAACCAATTGGACGTTTTGGATCCTTGATCCCTGCTCTTGCCCTCAAAACAGCATCTGAAACAAGTTCAACCGCTTCATTTTGTCCGATTACTCGTTCATGTAGAATACTTTCAAGACGAAGCAACTTTTCTCGTTCCCCTTCAACAAGCTTCGTCACCGGAATCCCTGTCCAACGAGCGACAATATCAGCAATCTCATCTTCTGTTACTTCTTCTCTTAACAGTCTTTCTCCTTGTTTCTCATTTACTTCTGCTTCCATCTGTTTAAGTTCTTTTTCTAAGGCTGGTATTTGACCATGTCTTAATTCGGCTGCTTTATTTAGATCATACTCATTTTCAGCCTTTTCTAATTCACGACGCCGTTTTTCAAGTAATTCACGCTTTTCTTGTACCTTTTGAATCCCTTCTTTTTCAAGCTGCCACTTTGCTCTCATCGTATTGGCTTGGTCACGAAATTCAGCCAATTCTTTTTGTAACGTAAGGAGTCGATCTTTACTTGCTTCATCACTTTCTTTCGCTAATGCAGCCTCTTCAATTTCTAACTGCATCACTCTTCTTGTTACTTCATCCAATTCAGATGGCATGGAGTCAATTTCTGTCCGAATCATCGCACACGCCTCATCCATTAAATCAATCGCTTTATCCGGCAAAAATCGATCCGTAATATAGCGATCAGAAAGTGTAGCAGACGCCACTAATGCCCGATCATGAATATTAACTCCATGATGAATTTCAAACCGTTCCTTCAATCCTCTTAGAATCGAAATGGTATCTTCCACATCAGGTTCTTGAACAAGAACTTGTTGAAAACGGCGTTCTAAAGCAGGATCTTTTTCAATATATTTCCGATGTTCATCAAGTGTGGTTGCCCCAATACAATGAAGCTCACCACGGGCTAACATCGGTTTCAACATATTTCCTGCATCCATCGCACCTTCTGTTTTCCCTGCTCCTACAATGGTATGGAGTTCATCAATAAAAAGGAGAATTCTTCCGTTGCTTTTCTTCACTTCGTTTAAAACCGCTTTTAAGCGTTCCTCAAATTCTCCACGAAATTTTGCTCCAGCTATTAATGAACTCATATCAAGAGAGAAAATCGTCTTATCCTTCAAGCCCTCCGGAACATCTTTACGAACAATTCGATGGGCTAGCCCTTCCACAATTGCGGTTTTTCCCACACCCGGTTCCCCGATTAAAACAGGATTATTTTTTGTTTTTCTTGATAGAATACGAATGACATGACGAATTTCACCGTCCCTGCCAATCACCGGATCTACTTTCCCTTTTTTAACTTCTGCGACTAAATCTCTTCCGTACTTCTTCAAGGCTTCGTACGTTCCTTCTGGATTTTGTGAAGTCACTCTTTGATCCCCCCTAATCTCTTTTATTATTAATAGTAGGGTTTTTAATTTGATTCCTTTTTCCATTAACATTTTCCCCACCTCAGATGATAGGGAAACAACTGCTAACAAAATATGTTCAACGGAAAGATAATCATCATTAAATTGTTTCATGAACTTTTCTGATTCTGCCAATACTCGTTGTAATGAATTAGTGATATAAAGTTTCCCTTGCTCAACACCACTACCAGAAACTCGTGGTTTTTTTAACAGGTTTTGTTGGAGTTCACCTTTTATTTCTACGACTTGGACATTGGCTTTCTCTAAAATAGAAGTAATAAGGCTATCATCATCTTCGAATAATGCGAGAAATAAATGAACTTCATCCACTTCTTGATGCTCTTCTCTAATCGAAATCGATTGGGCGTTCATAATTGCTTTCTGCACTTTTTCAGTCATTTGATTAATATCCATCATAATACCTCCTTATTTGACCTTTTTTGACCTTTAAATTTATTATAAACCTCTTTTTCAAAAAATAAAAGCCTTGGTATGAATGAACAATAAAAGACCATCCAATTAAGGATGGCCTTTGTCGTCAGTAAAGCCTTTCCCTGACGATATTTGTTTTACGGTTTTCTTTGATATGTCCAGACACGATTATGATTGGAGTTTTCCGGAAAAGCATCTCCAGCCTTCATCTTCAGTCTTTGCGGATTGTTTACATTACTACCTGTTTCACCAATTTCTATATAGATCCCATTGTTTGGTGCTTTTTGTCCAGCATGAAATTGACGATTTTGCCCCATTCTTGATCCCCCTTTATCCTTTGTCCCTTTTATTATGACTTTTTCGGGAGGCATTCATGTAGGGAAATTAAGGATAAAGGCTTCGCTAGCCGCAAGATAAAGAAATCTTCACACCGAACGAAGACATTCGAATGTAACGATCTTAGTCTGCGCTCCGCCTAGTCAAGCCACCTCGACATTTCAAATTATAATAATTCTGCCAGCAGTGCTTTTTGTGCGTGTAGTCTGTTTCCGGCTTCTTGGAAAACAGCAGAGTGGCTTCCATCGATCACTTCAGCACTTACCTCTTCACCACGATGAGCTGGTAAACAATGTAAGAAAGTATAGTTGCTCTTCGCATGCTTTACAAGCTCTTCATTTACTTGATAGGTGGAAGCAAATGCTTTAAAACGAACTTCATTTTCTTCTTCTTGACCCATACTCGCCCATACATCTGTATAAATAACATCAGCCCCATTTACCGCTTCAACTGGATCCTCTGTTATCACAATTTCAGCTCCACTTTCCTTAGCAAACTCTTCCACCATTTTCACAACTTTTTCATCAGGCTTATATCCTGTTGGTGAAGCAATTGAAATGTTGAGTCCCACTTTGGCAGCACCGATCATGAGTGAATGAGTAACATTATTACCATCACCGATATAGGCCATTTTCAATCCTTTAAGCTCTCCTTTAAGCTCTTGAATCGTCAATAAGTCAGCCAGAATTTGACAAGGGTGGAATGTATCCGTTAATCCATTAATGACTGGAATCGTAGCATACTTCGCAAGTTCTTCTACTTTTTCATGTTCAAATGTGCGGATCATAATTCCATCCAAATATTGTGACAATACTTGTGCTGTATCGGAAATTGGTTCGCCTCTACCAATTTGTAAATCATTGCTACTTAGAAAAAGAGCGTTCCCACCTAATTGGAGCATTCCAGCTTCAAAAGAAACACGAGTTCTTGTTGAAGACTTTTCAAATATCATCCCTAAATTCTTTCCTTTTAATGGAGTGTATTCTTCCCCTGCTAAGTGCAGTTCTTTTATTTTTCTCGCTTTCGCTAATAACCCTAGAATTTCTTCTGAACTAAAATCAGCTAATGTTAAGAAATCCTTTCCTTTTAAATTTAGGTCTTGCTCTAAAATGGTTGTTTCAACTGATGTCATAATGCACTCACGTCCTCTTTCATCATATTGTGCCATTCTTCAATCGAATTAACACTAAAGTCTTTTATAGCTAGAGCTGATATGAAAGCTTCTAGGCTTTCTTTTTCCGTAAACGTAATGACTCGGCTTATTGTCGCTACCGAACGAAGTCTTTTGTCTTCATCATTTCCGTCTGGATTATAGTAGGCAACCGTATCTTGGTCACGCAACATGGTTTCTACATCTTCTGACAATACTAATTGTACACCGGATTGAGTTGCAAGCCCACTTATGTGTTCAAGTTCATCAAATGTACTTACGACAATTGTCTTTCCACCCTTTTTCTTCAATGCAACATGGAATGCTTTACGTAAAGCCTCTTGTAAGCTTCCTGCAATGGAAATACCTTCACCAGTTGATCGCATTTCCGGACTTAATTTTGAATCAAGACCTTTTAATGCATAGTTTGAGAATACGGGATATTTCACACAAACGTAAGGAATATCCACTTTACTTTCGATCTCATTTTTCGACAAGGAATATTTCCCAAGTAATATTTTTGTCGCTAATTGCACGAGTGGAACTCCCGTTACTTTACTAACAATCGGAACTGTACGGCTTGCACGCGGATTTACTTCAAGGAGATAAACATCCTCTCCGTTTACGATATATTGAATATTCATAAGTCCTTTATAACCTAGTTTTCTAACTATTTTTTCTGCATATTGTTTCATTTTTACTTTTGCATCTACTGTTAATGTTTGAGGAGGTAAAACAGAAAGACTGTCACCAGAATGAACGCCTGTTCTTTCAATATGTTCCATCATAGTTGGTACACAAATATTTTCACCATCAGCTACAAGATCAAGTTCCGCCTCAGAAGCCTGCATAAATTGATCGATAAGAACAGGATAAGGAATATCGTCGGTCTGTAAATAAGAAACTAGATCCTCTTCATTTTTAATGATCTCCATCCCTTTTCCACCAATGACATATGACGGTCTAATCAATACAGGGAAACCGATTTTCTCCACTAAACTTTGTATCTGGTTAGAATCATTTGCCATATCACCTTGAATACGAGGAATTTGCAGATCATCAAGTAATTGATAGAACAAATCACGATCCTCTAGAACATCAATCGTCTGTGAATTTGTACCAAGAATCGTTACACCATACTGCTCTAATTGTTTAGCTAAATTAAGAGCCGTTTGTCCGCCAAGCTGGACAATGACTTCTGAAATACCTTCACTCTCAATTACATTCAAGATGGTTTCTAAAATCAGTGGTTCAAAATATAAGCGGTCAGCTGTAGCAAAATCCGTACTAACCGTTTCCGGATTATTATTAATTAAGATCGTTTCTACATTTTCCTTTTTTAAAGCAAGTACGCCATGTACAGAGCAATAATCAAATTCAATTCCTTGCCCAATTCGAATTGGACCACTGCCTATAATAGCTACTTTTCTTTTACTGCTCGGAATTTGCTCGTTTTCACCAAAATAACTCGAATAGTAGTAATTTGACTTCGCCTCAAACTCAGCTGCACAAGTATCAACCATCTTGTAAACAGGCTGAATGGACCATTCTTTTCTTTTATTCCGAATATCCTGCTCTTCTACATTCCACTCCGAAGCAATAAATTGGTCACTGAAGCCTTTTTCTTTCCAAATTTGAAGTTGATCCATTGTGACTGTGTTAAGCGATGAACGAGAAATTTCCTGTTCTTGCTCAACCATCATTTTAAAGCAATGAAGGAAAAATAAATCAATTTTCGTTTGTTCATGTAGCTCTTCAATCGTTACTCCTCTTCTCAAAAGCTCCAATAACAAAAAGAAACGCTTATCTGTTTGCTCAAGTACAGCCTTTTTTAAATCATCCAAACTTAACTGTGCCAAAGCTGGAAGCTTTAAGTCATGAACGTCTATTTCAAGTGAATGAATGGCTTTTAATAGAGCACGTTCTAAAGTACGATCAATTCCCATAACTTCTCCTGTTGCTTTCATTTGCGTACCTAGTTTACGGTCAAGAGAAGGAAATTTATCAAACGGCCATTTTGGAATCTTTGCAACCACATAATCAAGCGCAGGTTCAAAACTTGCAAACGTATCTCCTGTAACAGGATTAATAATTTCATTTAATAAATATCCAGTCGATAATTTTGCTGCCATACGGGCAATCGGATACCCAGTGGCTTTTGAAGCAAGTGCTGATGAACGACTCACCCTCGGATTCACTTCGATTAAATAATATTGCTTACTATTCGGGTCAAGTGCAAATTGAATATTGCAGCCACCGATAATCTCTAATGCCGAAATAATCTTAATCGATGCTGCACGCAGCATTTGATATTCTTGGTCCGTAAGGGTTTGCGATGGAGCAACCACAATAGAATCACCTGTGTGGATCCCGACAGGGTCAATATTCTCCATATTACAGATCGTAATACAGGTATTGTTAGCATCTCGCATAACCTCATATTCAACTTCTTTAAATCCTGCAATACTTTTTTCGATCAAACATTGATTAATGGCACTTTCTTTTAACCCACCTGACACTAATTTTGTCAGTTCTTCCATTGAGTCAGCAATTCCCCCGCCTGTTCCACCTAAAGTATAGGCAGGGCGAACAATGATCGGAAATCCAATAATTTGTGCAAAATCAAGAGCTTCATTCAATTCATGTACAATTCTGCTTTCTGGAACAGGTTCATTTAGTTCATGCATTAATTGACGGAAAGCTTCCCGATCTTCCCCTTTTTTGATTGATTCAATTGAACTACCGAGCAATTTCACCCCATATTTCGTTAGTATTCCATTTTCATGTAACTGAAAAGCCAAATTTAATCCAGTCTGACCACCTAGTGTAGCGAGTAGACCATCTGGTTTTTCCTTTGCGATAATTTTTTCTAATACATCAACCGTTAACGGCTCAAAATAAATTCGATCAGCGAAACTGTGATCCGTCATAATCGTTGCTGGATTATCATTGACTAGGATCACCTCGTAGCCATCTTCTTTTAGAGACATACAAGCTTGTGTTCCCGCATAATCAAATTCGGCTGCCTGACCGATGACAATCGGCCCGGAGCCAATAACAAGGATGGAATGGATCGTTGTGTCTTTAGGCATATGCAAATACTCTCCCATTGTTTGCTTTTACTGTTTCGATAAATTCATCAAAAATATATTCGCTTTCAGTTGGTCCAGGATTTGCTTCTGGATGAAATTGGACCGTTTGTAATGGATAAAATTCATGGACAAGTCCTTCAACAGACTGATCATGAAGATTAGAGAACCTTAATATCAACCCAGTATCTTCTAGCGTATTTTGATCAACCACGTAGCTATGGTTTTGAGAAGACATAAATACTTTTCTCGTCTTTAAATCGACAATAGGATGATTGGCTCCTCGATGTCCAAAAGCTAATTTTTCTGTATTTGCTCCAAGTGCTAAGGCTGCTAGTTGATGTCCTAGGCATATCCCTAATGTAGGATATTGCTTAATCAACTGCTTCACTGTTGACAGTATTGGTTGTATGTCTTTTGGATCTCCTGGACCATTAGAAAGTAAGATTCCATCTGGCTTCAACATTTGGATCTCTTCATATGACGTCTGGTAGGGAACAACAGTCACTTTACAACCGCGTTTTACTAAACTGCTTATAATTGACTTTTTGGTTCCGTAATCCAATAAAACAATATGATGATCTCCACTTCCATAACTTTCAGGTTTAGAGACTGTCACTTTGCTCACTTTTTTATCCTCTAACAACTCAAAGCTTTGTTCCCCTGTGACCGTCGTATTTGATAATACTGCAGGCATTGTACCCTCACTACGAATTTTCTTCACCACTGCCCTTGTATCAACAGAACCGAGCATAGGAATTCCCCATTTTTCCAAATAATCCACTAATGTATATTTTGCTTCATAATGATAGGCCATTTGTTTTGCTTCATAAACAATAACACCGGCCACATGAGGTTTCTTACTTTCAAAATTCATTTCATTAATTCCATAATTTCCAATTAGTGGATAGGTAAAGACAATAATTTGACCTTTATAAGATGGATCTGTTAGTACTTCCTGATATCCAGTCATTCCGGTAAAAAATACAATTTCACCTTTGATATCATTAGGAGGTGTACTTGTCAGCCATTGGCCTTGAAAACAATCCCCACTGTTCAGCTGTAAATATCCTTTCATCGCTCACACCCCATGAATATTGTATATTTATTTTACTAGACTAATATTTATACAGTCAATCGAAAAAATATTCAGCCTAGACGGCTGATCTAATATATTTTTTTAACACGCTCTGAATGATTCCGATCCCTGCGTCCAATTCTTCTTTTGTTGACGTTAGTGGAGGCAATAATCGAATGACCTTTTCACCAGCTGAAAGAGCGATCAAACCACCGGATCTTAAGCTTTTCAGAATGTCCGGTACATTTCCATTCACTTCAATTCCAATCATGAAACCAATTCCTCTGATTTCCTTTACATTGGGCAACTCCAATAACTTCTCTTCTAGAGTATTCTTTAAAAAGTTAGCTTTTTCCTGTACCTCTGTTTGAAAACTTTCTTGAAAAATAGTATTCATTGTCGCAATTGCTGATGCAACGGCAATTGGATTTCCACCAAATGTCGTACCATGGCTTCCTGGACTAAGCACATTCTCTAAGTTGCTTTTTCCGATAATAGCACCGATCGGAAAGCCACTTCCCAATCCTTTGGCAACAGAAACAATATCGGGCTTCAATCCATAATGTTGAAAAGCAAATGGTTTTCCAGTCCTTCCGATACCAGTCTGAATCTCATCAATGATGAACAATGATCCATACTGTTTACACAAGGATTCAACACCCTTTAAAAACTCCTCACTAGCTGGGTGGATGCCTCCTTCGCCCTGAATGACTTCTAGCATGACAGCTGCTACTTCGTCACTCATTTCCGATTTTAAAGCTTGGAGATCATTATATGGAACATATGTGAAGGTTTCGAGCATTGGACCAAAACCTTGTTTGATTTTCTCTTGACCTGTAGCAGACATGGTTGCAAAAGTACGACCATGAAATGATTGATAAAAAGTAATGATTTTTTTACGACCTGTTGCTTTTCTTGCTAGTTTGATTGCCGCTTCATTTGCTTCTGCACCACTGTTTGCAAAAAAGACGACATCCATTTCCGCTGCCGCTGCTAATTTACCAGCTGCTACCTCTTGGTTTTCAACTGGAAATAAGTTAGATACATGCCAAAACTTTTTAAGTTGTTCTTGGACTGCTTCTTCTACCACTTTAGGACGATGTCCGAGGTTACAAACTCCGATACCTGATGTAAAATCTAAATATTTATTTCCGTCTTTTCCATATAGAAAACTTCCTTCTGCCCAATCAGGCTCAATTTCCCACCTACTATATGTTGGAAACAGATTACTCATGATTCCTCACTCTTTTCCGATAATTTTTGTACCCTTCCATTCTTCACCGTTAAAAAACGGTGTTTTTCCAGACACGATCATTACACTAGACAGTCCTTTATCAAGGGCTGACAAGGCTGAAGTTACCTTTGGGATCATTCCTCCGTATATAGTACCATCTTCAATATAGTGTTCAACCTCTTTTTTCTCTACCTGATCAGCAACTTTTCCACCTATCATAATTCCTGCTACATCGGTTACAAATATACATTGTTCAGCAGCCACAGCATTGGCAACCGCTGCCGCTGCATAGTCGGCATTGATATTCAATTTTTGTCCGCTCTTATTGACTGCAATAGGTGTAACAACTGGAATAAGTCCCTCTTGTAAAAGAATCGTAATGAGCCTATCATTCACTTCTGTAATTTCACCGACAAATCCTAATGACTCTTGATCAATGAAGTCAGCCTGCAAACAACCGCCATCACTTCCGTTTAAGCCAATTGTCTGAAATCCATTTTCTGTTAATTTTTGAACGAGCTTGCGGTTCGTTTGTCCTGAGAGGACGAGTTCAACAACTTCAAGTGTCTTGTCAGTTGTTTTTCGTAAGCCATTATAAAATTCAGGTTCTACTTGATACATGGAGAGCATTTTGTTAATATCCGGACCACCACCATGGACAAAAATCAATTGATATCCATGTTCCTGTAAATGCTTCAATGATGAAAAAAAGTCAGAAGTTAATTCATCAAGAATACTGCCTCCACATTTAATTACAATCTTTTTCATACATGATCTCCCCTATGTCCGATAGCTAGCATTAATTTTTATATAATCGTAGGATAAGTCGCAACCCCAGGCCTTTCCTACTGCTTCTCCACAATGTAAATCAACAAATATTTGAATAAAATCCCCTTTTAAATATTGAAGCGCTACTTCTTCTGAAAAAGCAACAGGCACACTGTTTTTTAACATTTCAATAGATCCAATTGAAATATCAACATTGTCAGGATTCACAAACGCACTTGTTTGGCCAATCGCACTAATAATTCTTCCCCAATTGGCATCCGCACCATAAACTGCCGTTTTCACTAAATTTGAACCAACAATTTGCTTCGCCATCATTCTTGCATCTAATTCATTTTTGGCACCTTTTACTTCGACTTCAATTAGTTTTGTAGCTCCTTCGCCATCCTTCGCAATTTGCTTGGCAAGACTTTCACTCGTCAGCTGCAACATTTTTACGAATACGGGCCAATCTGGATGATCCTTAGTCAAAGAATCATTCTCAGCTTTTCCGTTTGCTAACACAAAAACAGTATCATTTGTTGAAGTATCCCCATCAACCGTTATTTGGTTAAACGACTTTTCTGTCACTTCTCTTAATGCTGTTTGAAGTACGTCCTGGTCAACATTGACATCTGTTGTAATAAAGCCAAGCATGGTCGCCATATTAGGATGAATCATTCCTGACCCTTTTGCTGTTCCACCCATTGTAACGGTCTTTCCATTTATTTCTGCAGAGTAGCAACAAGTTTTCATCACAATATCCGTCGTTAAAATAGATGTTTGAAAAGCAACTGCATCCTCAGCACCATTACTAGGATTTAATTGTTCAATCCCTTTTATTATTTTCTCCATGGATAGATTGACACCAATCGTACCTGTTGAAGCTACTGCTACTAAATGTTCGTCAATATTAAACTTTTGAGAGATCAACTTTCTTGTCTCATACGCATCCTGAAGTCCTTGTTCACCTGTACAGGCATTTGCACAGCCACTGTTCACGATAACAGCTTGAATACGTCCTTCTTGAGAAATACTATCTTGACTTACTTTTATTGGTGCAGCCTGAAACTGATTCGTTGTATAAACAGCGGCACAATTTGCTGGTACTTCACTTATAATTAAACCAACATCTTTATTTGACTGTTTAAACCCGGCCTCTACTCCATCCGCTAAAAAACCTTTGGGAGATAATATACCGCCATTCTTTATTTCTTTAATCATTTTATTTGAAACTGCCTGCACAAGTGGTTCCTCCTTTTATGGATACATAGGGATGAAATCAAGTCCTGTTTTTTCATCAAGTCCATTCATGATGTTTGCATTTTGAACTGCCTGACCGGCAGCACCCTTCATTAAGTTATCAATGACAGATACAATCGTCAGCCTACCCGTTCTTTCATCAAGATGCAAGCCGATGTCACAATAATTAGATCCACATACTTCTTTGACTGATGGATAATACCCCTCTGGTCGAACCCTTACAAATGGAGCATTCTGATAATGTTCTTGGTAAAGCTCATATAATTCAGATTGACTCATATCTTTCTGTAATTGAACATAGATCGTTGCCATAATTCCTCTTGCAATCGGCAATAAATGTGTTGAAAATGTAATTGGTTTTATTTCCTCATTCCAAACTTTAAGTTGCTGTTCAATCTCTGGAATATGTTGATGTTCATTTACTTTATATATTTTAAAATTCTCGCTCATTTCAGCATGCATATTCATTCTTGATGGCTTTCTTCCCGCTCCTGAAGTTCCGGACTTTGCATCAATAATAATCGATGTCGGATCTACCAGATTTCCCTTTACAACTGGCGCCAATCCAAGCAATGAAGCGGTTGAATAACATCCAGGATTGGAAATCCATTCGGCGTTCGAAATTTTTTCTCGATTCCATTCTGTTAATCCATAAACAGCTTTATTGATCACATTCTGTGGAGCTGCTTCATGTTTATACCATTTTGTATATTCATCAGGATTCTTCAATCGTAAGTCTCCTGATAAGTCAATCACTTTTATATTTAACTCGGCAAATTGAGTTGCAAGCTGTCCTGATACACCCGATGGTGTCGCCAAAAATACAATATCTGCTTTTTCTGCTATTTCCTTTGGCTGAATACCCTCAAGCACCTGATTATTAATGGCAAATAAATGAGGATATTCCTCCCAAATCGGCGCTTCTCCTCTTGTCGAGTGGATGGACTGAATCTGAAAAGCAGGGTGTGTATGCAGAATCCGTAGTAATTCAACTCCACCATACCCTGTCGTTCCTATTACTGCAACCTTCATTTCCTTCCACCTCCGCGTAATGGTTAATGAATATTTAATCATTATATTTAATATTTATAAGATACGTTTCTCTCATTATAAAAATTCCACTCTATAAAAGCAATCATTTTTTTTATTACAACTTTACGGCGTTAACAATATAATGATAGTATTATAGCGAAATAGCAGATATGCAACCTTTATCTTTAAGTCACTATCATCTGCGAATATATTGAATTTTTCTAATATAACATGGAGGGATTGATAGATAAAGCATATCATTCCTCATAAATAATACTATTTGTTGTATTCCTTTCTTATTAGAAAATTTTTTAACATATTCCTAATAATTAATAGATACGTTCCATGAACTACTGTCTATATAGTAAAAGGTGGTTATTACATGCAACCATTAACAAAACTTTCTTCAAACTTTGAACAATTACTACAATCTGTTCAACATATTCGTCAAGTCCAAAAAGGAACTTTTTTATATCAGGAAGGCATGGAAGCAAAAGAGGTTTTCATTATTCAAAGCGGCAAAATACAAATTAGTAAAATGACACCAGATGGTCGTGAGCTCACCTTAAGATTATGCTCTACAGGAGAATTAATCGGAGAATTATCCATGTTCTGTCCTGCATCAAAATATATACTAAATGCAAAGGTCATTGAAAGTGGAGAAGTAGCCGTTATTTATAAAGATGAGCTAGAAAGACGACTTGAAATGGATAGTGCACTCGCCCTAGAATTCATGAAATGGGAAAGCCTACAAAATCGAAAAGCACAAACAAAATTCCGTGACCTTGTCCTTAATGGAAAAAAAGGGGCACTATATTCCACTCTCATTCGCCTCTCTAATAGTTATGGTAAACAAACAGATACTGGTATTATGATTGACTTGCCAATGACCAACCAAGAATTAGCTAATTTTTGCGGTACATCTAGAGAAGTTGTCAACCGTATGCTAAGTGAATTACGAAAAAACGATGCCTTATCCGTTCATAAAGGAATTATCACCATCCATGACCTTAACTACTTAAAAGAAGAGATTAACTGTGAAAACTGTCCAATTGATATATGTAATATTGAGTAATGACTAGAGAAACCCTATTTGAATCAAACGAACAGGGTTTCTTTTTTAATTTTCCATTTGATCATGGAAATAATTCATTAACCATTGAACTGCTTTTTGATCATTTCGCTGAAAGGATTGAACATTTTCATCTGCTTCTAATGGTTCTTGATACAGTATGAGTTCAATCCTATCCAATTCATGGAGAAGATGCTGGTCATCCTCGTTTCGAATAAAGACTAATTTAGGATACCTTTCATACTTATGCCCTTCGACAATAATTAAGTCTGGTTTAAGCTCAGATATAAACCTAAGTTTATCCTCTAATGACCAGTCCATATTCTCAACTTGTAGAATCAGTCGTCCTCCACCTTCAACGAGAGACGCAACTGCACCAGCCCGAATATGGCTGGCAGAATCCTTTTCTTTACTAACAGTCGGTTTCCCTCCATGTCCATGATGCTTTATCGTTACCACTTTTAACCCTTTTAACTTTAATTGAGCTAATAGTGTATTCATAAATGTCGTTTTTCCACTATTTTGGTAACCGACAATTTGAAAGACAAACGGTTTTACCAAGGCCATGTGCTCCCAATTTTATCTTCCAGCAATAATACATCAACCTCTTCGCCTGATGTAAATCCTCTTGTCCCACCAGGTAAAATGATAAATGAATTAGCACCAGAAAGACTCATAACAACATTGGATTTATCTAACCCACTTGGTTCTACAACTAGACGACCATCTAAAACCGATAAAGCACTTCTAACAAAACGAGTAAATGGATTGGCTTTTGGAAAATCCTCTTGTAGAATCGCTTTTTCCTTTCTCAGATGTGGCTTATCAGAAAAAAGCCTTATTCTAATAATCGGTCGAGCAAATAACTCAAAGCCAACATAACAAGCGGATGGATTTCCTGAGAGACCAAATAGAAGCTTTCCCTTATATTGAGCTACCGTTGTTACACTTCCAGGACGCATCGCGACTTTATTAAATAATATTTCAGCACCTAGCTTTTCATAAATGTCTGGTAACAAATCAAAATCTCCAACAGACACCCCACCTGTCGTGATTAATAGATCAACTTGAGGTATGGCTTTAGAAATAGATTCAAAGCAGGTATCTAGCTCATCCGGGAGATTTCCAAAAAATCTCACTTCAGCCCCTGCTCGTTCAATTTGCGCCATGATCATATGCGAGTTACTATTCCGAATTTTTCCTGGTTCGAGCGGATCACCCACTTCTAACAATTCGGTGCCTGTAGCAAAAAGACCAACGATCGGTTTTCTCGCAACAGGTACTTTTGCATACCCAAATGTTGCCAGCATTGCCTGGATGCCTGGATTAATGAAAGTACCTTTTGGAACGAGAATATCTCCTTCCCTTGCATCTTCTCCACAGTACGAAATATTATCCCCTTTATTATAAGAGCGCTTGATCGTCATATAGTGTTTTTCATCACGTTCAGTTGTTTTTGCTAATTCAAGCATAACAACCGCATCACTACCTACAGGCATTTGAGCACCCGTCATAATTCTTATGGCCTGAAAAGAACCCAATGTTTTACTACTCACGACCCCTGCTCCAATATGGTCAATTACTTCAAATTCTACCGGGTTGGATAGAGACGCCTCTTTCGTATCAACTGATCGAACAGCAAACCCATCGTAAGGTGATTTATCAAATGGGGGAACGTTATTGGTCGCAACTAATTCGTCTGATAAGTACCGTCCAAAGCTGTCATTAATGGATATATATTCAGTACTACCAACGACTCCATATTTCATGATTTTACTTACAGCCTCTTCAATTGGAAGCGGGGTTCTTTTTTCTAGCATTTCATCAACTCCTGTTTACTTACAATGAATTAATATAATCATAACGTCTAACCATCCTAATTGCTAACCGTTTAATATTCAAAGTATGATAAGACTTCTTACTACTTAAAAGCTTTCTTTAATTCATCTGTTTTTTTAATGCATCTACACCTGTTTCAAGTTTTAAATCGACCACCTGTGCTGCTTCTATATGATGAACAATTAAGTTATTTACTTCTTGAAAAATTGCATTTGTTCGATTGATTTCTTTAAGTGTATCCTTACAGTAATGATTTTGTTGCATGATAATCTGACGTACATTTTGCACTTGATTTTGAACGTTAAGCATTTCTTGTTCCATTTCATTTATTTTCTCTGTCGTTTGAGAGCTTAAGTTAATACTAGAATGAACAAGATCAAAGCATTGTTGATTACTATTGATCGCTGCTTTAATATCCTGCTGAAAATGACTAGTCAAATCCATAATCCCTTTTGTACTTTCTGCCGTCTCTTCTGCTAAATCTCTTACTTTTTCTGCAACAACGGAAAACCCTTTTCCATGCTCACCTGCTCTAGCAGCCTCAATACTTGCATTAAGAGCAAGTAAATTCGTTTGCTCAGCAATTCCTTTAATCAAGTGAACAATTCGATCTATTTCCATTGATTCTTCCCCTACTGTTTTTATTAAGCGTACATTCACTTCCATTGTTTTACCGAGCGTTGTAATATTCTCCTCCATTTTGCTCACAGTATTTCTACTTTCCTCCCCTTTTATTCCCATCACTCTAGCAGATGTAATCAGTTCTTCTCCACCCTGATCCATTATAGTGGCACATTGTACAGATTCATGGACCAATTCACTGGCCTTCTCAAAATGCCGTTTTATTGTACCTACTAAGCCTCCTAATTGACCATGCTGTCCGTTCACCGTTTCATGCTGCTCAATGGTTGTTAGCAACTGTTCCTGTAGATTCTTTACAAATAACGATACTTCTTCATCCTTCTGATCTAATTGATGTCGAACTTTATTTAACTCATCCTGAAGAATTTCTTTTTCAGCTTCTAACGTTTTTATTTGTTTACTTTTCTGTAACATATAGTAGGACCGTCCTTAACCTTTTCTTTCAATATAACAATAATCTCTTCTCTTTGTAATGATTCACGTCACCTTTTAAAAAAATATTTATATCTTTCGAGCTGTGATTTATGTCACCTTATTAAAAACCTAATTCGTATATGCTTAATGTATTAGTTCATACAACAACTTTAGGAGGATATAAAATGACTACTATACCTTTTTCAAATACAAGCTTAGTAAGAGATATCGTGAATGAAGTACCTAAAACAAGTGATGTGTTTAAAAAATACCGGATTGACTTTTGTTGTGGAGGGAATACTCCCATTCAAACAGCAGCTATTGAAAATGACGTTAATCTCGACGAACTGATGAATGAGCTTATCGCTGTTTATGAAAAATCAGATCAAAGTGATAATATGGATGTTTGGACAAACAGTACATCAGAAGAAATCATACAACATGTGATCGAACAATATCATCGCCCACTTGAGGAAGAACTGACACAGTTAAGTCCATATGTAACAAAGGTTTCAAAAGTTCATGGTGATAACCATCCTGAACTGCTACAAGTATTCAAACTGTTTTACGAGTTAAAGCAAGAGCTACTTGAACACACAGCAAAAGAAGAAGCAATGAGCTTCCCTTATATTTTAGCACTTGAAGCTAACCCAGAGATTGAAAATAAAGCTGAGATTATCGAAGCCATTCGTGAACTAGAAAAAGAGCACGATCATGCTGGAAATATTTTAAAAGAACTGCGTGAAATCACAGGAGACTTTACACCACCACTTGATGCATGCGGAACCTATCGCTTAGTCTATAAACGTCTTGAAATGTTAGAAGCACACACATTCATGCATGTACATTTAGAAAATAATATTTTATTTCCTCGTTACATTTGAGCATTAAACCAGCTATGAGAATAATTCATAGCTGGTTTTATTATTTAGAGAACTTTATTTCCGATAAATAAAAAACCCCTAAAAGGAGTTTTTTTATCCGCCAATATAAGACATTTCAATTTTTTTACGATTTGCAGCCGTTTCAGCTGTTCGTTCATCAGAATAACGATCACTGCGACCTTCCCAAATGCTAGTAATCCGCTCAGTGATCTCTTCATCACTTACACCCGTTCTCATAAAGTCACGAATATCATGTCCATTTCCGTTAAAGAGGCAAGTGAACATTTGCCCATTAGCCGAGAGACGTGAGCGCGTACAACTTGAACAAAAAGATTCAGAAACAGATGTGATAAAACCAACTTCAACCTCGTTATCTTCATATTTATAACGTTTTGCCACTTCTCCATAATAATCCGGATCAACTGGCTGCAATGAAAACTTTTTGTTTAAAATGGAGTAAATTTCCTTTTTTGTTATAACTTCATCCATTTTCCAACCGTTTGTACTCCCCACATCCATATACTCAATAAAACGAAGTTGGAGCCCATTATCTTTACAAAATTGGGCCATCGGAATAATTTCAGAATCATTAAGACCTTTTTTCACAACCATATTTATTTTTACGCCAAGGCCTGCTTCTCTTGCAGCTTTTATGCCATCAAGAACAGGCTCTGTACCGACACCACGACCGTTAATTTGCCCAAATAATTCATCATTTAACGTATCTAAACTGATATTTACACGCTGCAATCCAGCTGCCTTTAATTCATGAGCATATTTTGGTAATAATATCCCATTTGTTGTTAAACCAATATCCTTTAATTCTTTAATTGAGGCTATTTTTTTTACTAGGATAGGAAGATCTTTTCGTAATAAAGGCTCTCCACCCGTTAAGCGAATTTTCTCCACACCAAGTCCCACAAAAATATGTGCTAACCTTTCAATTTCCTCATATGAAAGCAACTCACTTTTTGGCAAAAAAACAAAATCAGGTCCAAAAAGATCTGCTGGCATACAATATTGGCAACGAAAGTTACAACGGTCAATAACAGATATACGTAGATCTCTTAGAGGCCGATTTAATTTATCTTTAACCTTGCGTGTATCCATTTTAGTGTTCAACCTCCCCTTAAAGAGTCCTTGCATTATTGTAACAGCTCAAACCATTGAATAAAATTAATTATCTCACATCCTAAGCAGTGAAGACAAACTTATTGCTACTATTGTTAATAGTTTACTACAGCGAGGACCCCTAAGAAAAGAAAAGCGTTCGACGCTACTATCTTACTTCTTCCTTAACGCCTTTGGTATATATACACAGAATGGCTCACTTTCCATGTAATCACCTGTTATAGCATAGGCACGTGACCTCGATCCACCACAAACATTCCTAAATTCACAAACTCCACATTTCCCTTTATACTTATCCGGATTTCGTAAATCTTGTAAAACAGGTGATTCACGATAAATATCAGCAAGCGGGTGCTCACGAACATTGCCTACCTTAATTGGTAGAAGACCACTCGGGTAAACGTCTCCAATATGAGAAATAAAGATAAAGCCATTTCCATCATTTACCCCTTTTGGTGCTCTACCTAAGCCATCAATTGAACCTGTAAGGCCTTTTTGTGTTAGTGCATCCAAATATTGAATGCTCTCAGACTGCTGTTTCACTTCTCTTTTTTTCTGTTGAATCACGACACGGCGATAATGCTGCGCTGCTGTCGTTTTAATATCAAATGATACCGTTTTACTTAATTGATATAACCATGTAAATACTTGTTCATGCTCGACAGGAGAAATCATATCTTTTTCCGAACCTCTTCCAGTCGGGACAAGAAAAAACACACTCCAAAGTACACAATCTAATTTTTTAACTAATGCGGCCATTTCCTCTAAATAATCTACATTATAACGCGAAATCACAGTATTAATTTGAATAGGGATTTCAAGCTCATGTAAATACTGTATTCGCTCCATTGTTAAATCAAATGAACCCTCTGTCCCTCGAAAGTGATCATGAATTTCAGCATTATGCCCATCTAAGCTAAATGCCCATCGTGATAGTCCTACTGCTTTTGCTTTTTCAATCGCTTCTTTTGTCACATTTGGCGTTGCACTTGGGGTCATAGACACACGAATACCCTTTTGAACCGCGTAGGACGCAATCTCAAAAACATCTTCTCTCATTAATGGATCTCCACCCGTAAAAACGAGCATTGGATTATTCATTTCATATATTTGATCGATCAATTTCTTTCCTTCTGAAAATGTTAATTCTCTTGGATCCCTCAAATGTTGTGCTTCTGCACGGCAATGTAAACAATGGAGCTGACAGGCTCTCGTTAATTCCCAAATGACAATAAATGGATTTTTATTAAAATCTCTATTAAACACGGTTCGTACCCCTCCCATTATTTCTTAGCAAATAATCATTATTGAAGATTTCCTTATTAACATTATAAAGAACTTTATTATTCAATATAGTGAGGTTACTCACATTAACGAATTTCAGAACCATTTATTAGCATATTTATAGAATTAAATTGAGTATTATCCGTAATTATAGGAAGAATATTCATAATTTAAAATTTTCCCCTTGATCCATTCTGAATAAAACACATGCCACATACACCAACGAACATTTATCAGCCATAACCTTTAACACAGCCTTATTAATAAAAATAACCGGCAATCTTCTGCCGGTTATGAGATGGTTACTACTTCATATTTAGTTGCTAGATCAATGAAATGATCCATTCCACTGATTTTACCTGTTACGAGTTGCTCTTCTAACTTACTTAATTCCTAAGGCAATTTTTGCATATCTAGACATCATATCTTTTGACCATGGTGGGTTCCAAACAATGTTTACGATTGTATCCTTGACCTCTGGGATATCGCTTAATGCCGACTTCACTTGTTCCACGATCTCACCTGCAAGCGGGCATCCCATTGAAGTTAAGGTCATATCAATTGTAACAACACCTTCTTCATCTATTTTCGTATCATATACTAAACCTAGATTAACAATATCAATCCCAATTTCAGGGTCTTCTACAAGCTCCAAAGCGCCCATAATACTATCTTTTAAATCTTGATCCATTTTTGCTCAACTCCTTGCTAAAATATTGTGACTTATCCATCGTAACAGAAATCTAGTCATACTGAAAACGTTCCGCACCCATTTCTATCATAATCCCTAAGCAAGATACCGATCAAACCATTCAACTGTCTTCAATAACCCATCTCTGCTCACTTTATGACCTGACTTTTCATCCGTAATAAAATGCAACTTTTCTGGTATATCTTTATAAAGAGGTTTAATCGTTTCATAAAAATCATACGTATAAGAAAACGGGACAATGGGATCCTGTTTTCCATGCCAAAAAAGAAGAGGTCGTTGTTCAAGTTTCTCAGGCTGCTTGCTTAGATCAACAACTTCCAATTTACCAAGTAACTCAGCTATTTTTTCCTTTTTTAAAGGCAACTCACCCCCACGCTTTTTCAGTTCTTCTATTTGCCAAAGAGCATACTTTTCATAATAAGGCATGCCCATTAAACTTACAGCTGCTTTAATCCATTTATAACGCGTTAATGAGCCTAGTGTAACCATTCCACCCATTGATGTACCCACTAAGCCGATTCGCCTAGAGTCGATTAAATGATTTTCTTGAAACGATTGCCGTATTAAATCTAATTCATCAATGGATTGTAGAATAATTTCCCAAAAATGCATGGCTAACTGTTCCGAACTTAAGCCAGATTGTCTTTCTCCATGATAAGCAGCTTCCGGTAATACAACACGAAAACCTCTTTCAGCAAGAAGGTATGCATAATGAAGATTATGCTCTTTCGCACTTGAAAAACCGTGAGCAAATAAGACAAAAGGAAGTTTCTCATCAAAATGATTCTTCTCTGCTAAATGTAAAACAGGAATACGATCGATATGCTTATTTTCAACTAAAATCAAAATCAAAATCCCCCAATCCATTGAAAGATAATAAAAATTTTACAATGAAAGATTAAGCTGTTTACAAAATCATTTTAAGATAGATATATCGTCCATTATAAACAAAAAGATTGATTCAACTGAATGCATATGTAAGATACTATGTTTAAAAACTTTTATTACTTAAGTGTAACATGTGGACTTTTGTTTTCCAAAAGGATTACACTGTTAAATAACCGAATCACAATCAAAAAGGGGAGTTAAAATGGCAAAAAAACATTTAATTGCACTTGATTTAGACGGTACATTATTAAAAGATGATAAAACAATCTCATATAAAACAAAACAGGTATTAAATAAAGCAAAAGAAGCTGGTCATGTTGTCATGATCGCAACAGGGAGACCCTTCCGTTCTTCAGAAATGTATTATCGAGAGCTTGAATTAGACACACCGATTGTCAATTTTAACGGAGCTTTTATACACCACCCTAAAGATACAAATTGGGGTATACATCATTCCCCTCTTGACATTTCCGTGGCAAAAGATATTGTAGAAGCTTGTAATTCTTTCCACTTCCATAATATTATTGCTGAAGTGATTGACGATGTCTACTTTCATTATCATGATGAGAAGCTTCTTGATATATTCGGCTTTGGTAATCCACATATAACAACCGGTGATTTGCGGGAGTTTTTGAATGCCTCCCCGACAAGTATGTTAATCCATTCAACTGAAGAACAAGTGAAAATAATTCGCCAGCATTTATCTGACGTACATGCAGAAGTGATTGAACATCGTAGCTGGGGTGCTCCTTTCCCTATCATTGAAATCATCAAAAATGGTCTTAATAAAGCGATTGGATTAAAGCGTGCTTCCGATTATTATCACATCCCACCGGAAAGAGTGATTGCTTTTGGTGATGAAGATAATGATTTGGAAATGCTTGAATTTGCTGGTCGCGGCGTTGCAATGGGGAATGGAATTGAAGAAGTGAAAAACGTAGCCAATGAGGTCACTCTATCCAATGAGGAAGATGGAATTGGCCATTATTTAAACGATTTATTAAATTTAAAAGCAATATAAAACCGCTAATTTTTACCATTTTATTCTTTCCAGAAAAGAACATACTATAGAATGAAGCTCACGAAAGCTTCAAAACTCTTTTTGGAGGGGATTCGAATGGGTAAACGTAACAAATCGAAACGTTTTGTACAGCAAGGTGTAGACACGGTTTCGAAACATGATGAACGTATCCCTTATCACATGACATATGCTGAAGCTGAAGCATATAAAATGAGCAATGTGAAAGAATCTTCACTTGGAGGAATATAGTTATGGGTAACAGATTGTTCCAAGATGCGCGGAAATTTGTCGACTTGGCTAAAAATTGCGAACCTGGGGAACAACCAGTAGTTATCTCCCAAGCAAAAAATGCACTATCATCTGCTTACGCCAATTCTTCTACTGCTGAAAAAGAGCAACTCCAGGATCTACAAAAAGAGTTAGAAGGATTACAATAAAACATCTCTGGTGGCTTGTCTTAATCACAAAATAATATCCACCTTAGCAACAAACAAAGCTGACAGAAATTTGTCAGCTTTGTTTGTTATTGAACGTTTCTAACACAACTGGAAAGTTATTAAGGATTTGTCCAGATTTGCTTTTTTCATATAGGTTTAATATAAGCGTACCATTTTGGGGCAACTTCTCAGCTGGTATGGTAACCGCCAATTCGAATGAATTCCCGGTCGGACCGTTAGAACTTACTTTTACTGGTGTTTCCGAAATATACTCATTATGACCGTCCTCCACCGTATAGAAGAACTCATCTTTTTCAAGATTTACCTGGCCTGTAACCAGGTATACTCCCTTTTTCCCACTCGCTACTATATCCTTGAATATCGGATTTTCTGATTGTTCATCTACTACTGTAACTTGTAAATGATTCGTACCAGCTATCTTTTCCGTCTCCATTTCATTTCCTGCTTGAAAGATCAGCATAGACGAAAGCAACAAAATAACCTGAATCACTAGATTCCCTCCCTTCTCTTGTAGTCCTTTTCCTTTGTGGAAAATAGTAAAGCATAAGATCCTACATGACTTTTATAGCTTTCAATAATTTTTGTCCATTTATGCCTTTTTTTTACCTAAAATAGAAGATTTCCTCTAAAAGCTTTCAAAAGACTATATCTTTTAAGGAAGTACATTAAATGGTACACTCATGAATATGTATACTAATAATAAATGGTAAAAATGAAGATTTTAGAACAAGGCGTCGTTAATAAATGTACCTCTACCTAAATGAGATTAATGGAAAGCAGGTGATCTCGATGCCAGTAAAAATTTTAACTGACAGTGCGAGTGACTTACCCTTACATTTTTATGAAGACAATCATGTTACACTTTTTCCGTTAAAAGTTCATTTGATCGATCAGGAATATGAAGATCTACTCACGATTGAGCCTAAAACGATATACGAGACCATTCGAAATGGGCACGTGCCGAAGACTTCTCAAGTTTCCCCACTAGCATTTGAAAAGATATTTACAGGAATGGCTCAAAATCACGAAGAGGGTATTTACATTGCCTTTTCATCACAATTATCTGGTACGTATCAAACAGCTGTTATGATCCGTGAACAAGTAAAAGAAGAATATCCTGATTTCAACTTAACAATTATAGATACGAGATGTGCTTCGCTTGGCTATGGGCTCATTGTAATGGACTCTGTCCGCTTAGCAAATGAAGGTGCCTCATTTGAACAAATCGTCAACAGAGCTGAGTTCCTCGCCGCACATACAGAGCATTTATTTACAGTCGATGATTTAGAATATTTAGCAAAGGGTGGGCGTGTGTCAAAGGCATCTGCCTTTTTAGGTGGGCTGTTAAACATTAAGCCGCTATTGAATGTAGAAGATGGCAAACTAGTTCCCATTGAAAAAGTTCGTGGTAAAAAGAAGGTTTTAAGCCGAATAATCGAGATCATGTCAGAACGAGGCATTGACTTTGAACAACAGACTGTGGGTATTAGTCATGCTGATGCTGAACAAACCGCACTAGACATGAAAAAAAGATTTGAAAATGAACTTCATGCAAAAGAAGTAGTTATTACTGATATTGGAGCCGTCATCGGTTCCCATACAGGTCCTGGAACGATTGCTATTTTTTTCTTAAATGAATTACCTCCAGCATAATTTGAATGGTAAAAACTCTCTTACATACTCCCTTTCCCCGTAGCAGACACTATTTTTGAACGCTACTGATGGAAAGGAGTTTTTTTATGCCACATACATCTGATAATGACAAAAAAGCGAAAGACAATAACGCCCTACGCCATGAAAAAAATATGATGCGCGAAAAAAATCGCAAAGCTGGAAAACGCCAATACTCCACGAAAACCGATCATCTTTAATGAAAAGCGAAGATGGCTTGATCAAGTTGTCCATAGCTAGACTAATCACAAGCCAAAAAGACTTGTTCAAAGATGATATGCTTAAAATGGGAGGAGAGAAGGTTACTCTTTAACCTTCTCGTTGACACTGTGGAAGCCCCACCGACCCCTAGCCACCATAGTTATATTAATCATTAAGGGCGGACTTCTCCCGCCCTACTGATCTTTCTTTGTATAAGTCCAACCTTCCTCTTGATAAACTTTTCCTTCTTTCATCAACCGTCCTAATGCCCGTTTAAACGAAGCTTTACTCATTTGAAATCGTTCTTGAATCTCTTCTGGCAAACTTTTATCCCAGTAAGGCATCGCACCATTTCTAATATTTAATACAGCCAAAATCTTTTCAGCATCATCGTCAAGAGCCTCTTCTTTTCTTGGTAACAATGACACATTAATGGTACCATCCTCTTTTACATCGATGATTCTACCTTCAACTTTTTCCCCAAGACGAGGTTCTACATTTCTTTGTGACTCGTGAATAAAGCCTTTAAATCCTTCTGCTGTAAAAATCCAGCTCCCCACTTTTGCCGTCCGATAAATATATCCGTGGATGCTTTTATTAAAATCAGCTCGCGTGGCTTTTACTGACTTCTCTTCAATAATCGGATCTGTCGCTAGCCTCACATAAATACGATTATTTTTATTGACTCTTAATGTGATAAACAGTAAATCACCGATTTCTGGCCAGATACTTTTATGAGCGGGCAAATCCTCTTCTCCTAACAGCATATCCTTCTGAATCCCAATATTTAAGAAAATACCAATCCCAGGCTTTACATCACTGACCGTAGCCCAGTCATATACACCGACGGTTATTTTGGGAATCGTAGTGGTTGCTGTTATTCTTCCTTTTGAATCAGTATATAAAAACACTTCAACCTTCTCATCTAGTTCCAAATTACGATCTGCTTCCCTACTATGTAAAAGAACATCTTCTTCTTCTGTTCCATCTGTTAAAAAGTAGCCGAAATCAGCTTGTCTTGCTACCTTTAATTCAACGACATGTCCAATCTGTTCATGTAATGACAAAAAAATTCCTCCTTAAAACCAAATAGACACCTTTTGATTGGGTGTTAAACAATAGATACTGTCAGCACATCTCCATTCCTAAAGTTGTATCAACTGCTATATTTTACTATAATTAATTTATAAAGGGAAACTTCTTTCCGTAAACAGCTTCGATCAGGCTATCAAACGGTTCAGTAGAAAAAATGTATTTTGTGGAGGGTTAATATGGCAAAAGAAAGTTCATTTGATATCGTATCAGACGTCGATTTTGCAGAAGTGACAAATGCGATCCAAATTGCAATGAAGGAAATTCAAACACGCTACGATTTTAAAGGCAGCAAAAGCGAAATTTCTCTCGACAAAGAAGATCTAGTTCTTGTTTCAGATGATGAATACAAATTAGAACAAGTAAAAGATGTCCTTTTTAGTAAATTATTTAAACGTGGTGTCCCTGTCAAAAACCTTGATTATGGAAAAATAGAAAAAGCGAGTGGTGGTACGGTCAGACAAAGAGCGAAACTCGTTCAAGGTATTGATAAAGAAAATGCAAAAAAAATTAATACATTAATTAAAAACAGTGGCCTGAAAGTAAAAAGCCAAATACAAGATGACCAAATAAGAGTAACCGCAAAAAGCCGCGATGACTTACAGCAAATTATTCACGCAGTAAAAGAAGCTGACCTAAGCATCGATGTTCAATTTGTAAACTATCGTTAATCAGAAAAGCGTAAACACCTTTCGAGGGTAGGCGCTGAAGCTAGACAGTTACCTAATTTCAAAAATACGTTACTTTCTTAAAGAGGTTGGAAATTGATATTCCATCCTCTTTTCTTTATGCAAATAAGCTCCTCTTCTATCCCTTCAAATAATCCTCTTCTTTTTACACATACTAAACCAAAAATGACTATATCAAGGGGGCAGTATGATGAAGCAAAACAAAAATGCTTTTCCACCACAGCATCAGAACAAACAGCCTGGGCTAGAGACTGAAATGAATCCGCAGCCTGTCTCAATCGATCCAAACTATAAAGGCTCCGGTAAATTAAACAACAAAACCGCTATTATTACGGGTGGTGATAGTGGAATTGGCAAATCCGTCAGCATTTACTTTGCTAAAGAAGGTGCCGATGTTGTCATCGTTTATTTAGATGAACATCAGGATGCAGAAGAAACAAAGAAAAAAGTCGAAGCAGAAGGAAAAAAATGTTTACTCCTTGCTGGAGATATTGGTGACAACTCCTTCTGCCAAGAAGTGATTAAACAAACAATTCATCACTTTGGAAAAATTGATATACTCGTTAATAATGCAGCAGAACAGCACCCACAAAATAGCTTGCTAGACATCAGCACCGAACAATTAGAAAAAACATTTAAAACAAATATTTTTTCTTATTTTTATTTAACAAAAGCAGCTCTTCCCTACCTTCAAAAAGGAAGTTCCATTATTAATACAGCTTCGATCACTGCCTATGAAGGTCACGAACAGTTGATTGACTATTCTGCAACAAAAGGAGCGATTGTTTCCTTTACAAGATCATTAGCAAAATCACTTGCTCCACAAGAAATTCGGGTAAATGGCGTGGCTCCAGGTCCTATTTGGACACCATTAATTCCATCAACCTTTTCTGAAAATCAAGTAGCAAGCTTTGGGACCAATACACCGCTTGGACGTGCAGGCCAACCATTCGAGCTCGCTCCTGGATATGTGTATCTTGCTAGCAATGATTCATCCTATATGAGCGGACAAGTCATTCATATTAATGGTGGCAAGATAGTAAACGGATAATAAGATTTATCCATGGTCACCAATTCACCCTGTTCTTCCGGTTTCACTCATCAAAAAGAGAGTGGCTGTTCGAAAATCAGCCACTCCTACTAAGAAATAGTTTCTTAACTTGTTGAAAAATAAAGAGAAAGGATCCATCGGTTATAGACTTATCTCTATCCTTTATGTTCGTTGTCTGCGTGATCTTTTCCTAACAAGAATGATGAAAACAGTAAATGAAATTAGTACAACTGCCAGCGCTAGTATATAAGGGTAATTTACACCTGATTTATTACTTAGCACATAGACTTCGGACTCATCACGATCGATTGTAATCGTAAATTGATCGTCCCTGCTGCGGACCAAGTCTCCGTTTAGTATCCCCCTCAATTCTTTATCAACAGCAAGCTCTTTAGCTGGGATCCTAACGGTTTCTGTTTGCGTTGTATTATTGATCGCCACAACAACCGTTTCATTTTCGTAGACACGTTTGAATACAGCCATTCCATTGTTTTCGTATAGCATTTCCATCGTACCTCTTGTGAGAGAAGGAAATGATGATCTTACTCTCCCAATTTTTGCTACATATTCGACTAAGTCATTATCAGCTCTGAAATTCATTTGCCTATGGTTATCAGGTGCTTCTCCTCCATCCAATGCAATTTCACTTCCATAATAGACAAATGGAATCCCTGGTGTTGTATAAAGAAACGTTAAGGCTTGTCTCCAGCGCGGACCTGGATGCTCATTGATACTCACTGTATCTCTTGTAAATCGAACAGTATGGTGATTGTCCATAAAAGTAGCCATTACATAAGGATTAGGATAGAGTTCTTCTTTTTGCTCCTGCATCGCAAACAAGGATGCGAAGGACTGATCAGGCTCCGGGAAAACCTTTCTTAACTCTTCATTCAAAGAATAATCAACAAAACCATCAATTCCAGTCTCCATATATGAAGCAAGTTCATCCGGATCATTGGTCATGGCTTCTCCAAGAAGATAGAAATTATTTTTCATACTTTTTACTTCCTTCGAAAAATCTAGCAAAAAACTTTCCGGTACTTCATTAACTGAATCTAAACGATAGCCGTCAATATCCGTCTCTTCAATCCACCATTTAGCCACATCTATTAAATATTTCTTAACTTCCACGTTTTCTTGATTTAATTTTGGCAAAAGACTCTTTTCTTGACTCACTTCCTGTTGCTCGGGATGGAACCAGTCTTCTTTAGTCGGATCATTTAACCATGGATGATTGGGCCCTATAGAATTCACAACAAAATCAAGGATTACTTTCATATCCCGCTTATGTACTTCATCTACTAGTTTCTTAAATAACTTGATTGATCCAAAATGTTCATCTGTTTTGTAGTAATCATTTACCCAATACCCGTGATATCCTCCCTCCATATTGTCAAAAATAGGTGTAAGTGATATCGTCGTAAAACCCATATCTTTTATGTAATCTAATTGATCGATTACTCCTTGAAAGTCACCACCATGGTAACCAATAGGGTCATCTAGATCGACACCCATATCGTTACTCTGATCACCATTATTAAAACGATCAATCATTATTAAATACACAGTTTCATCTTGCCATTTACGATCTCCATGTTCATCTGCACCTACTGATAGGATGTTAAAAAACAGTAACGAAATGAACAAGAGTATGATAGCTCCTTTTTTCATCCAAAATTCCCCTTTCTCCCCCCTGCTGTTCTATCATTATCTTAAAAAATTTATACTCATTCTTTAAGATTAGCTTTTCGTTTCTACATCGTCAACGAAAAACCTTTTTATTCTGAAACATTTGAAATATTCATTTTCTATTATAGAAAATAATAAATAAAGTTAAAAATCCAGAATTTCTCTGGTTTTTTAACTTTATCTCTTCATCCTTTTTAGTCCACAATATTAATTTTATAATCGTTAAACCAATAATGGATTTGCACTAAATGGGCTAACAACTGTGGGCCTGTCATCAATTGACCAAACCATGGTTCTTTAAACGAATCTCCTTCTGTCTCAACGATTTGACGTAGCTTCTCACTATCAAATAACTCATATAAAACCGAGCTGCGTTCTTGTAAAATACTTTCTAACATCCCTTTGACAATTTTTCGATAGGCAGGATGATGTGTCTTTGGATAAGGACTTTTTTTCCGATATAATACTTCATCTGGAAGCAGTCCTTCTAATGACTTTCGTAAAATTCCTTTTTCCTTATTTCCAACCATTTTCATTTCCCACGGGACATTCCACACATATTCTACTAAGCGATGATCAGCAAATGGAACACGTACTTCAAGACTTGCCCCCATACTCATTCTATCCTTCCGATCAAGTAAAGTCGTCATGAACGAAAGCATATTGATATAAAACAATTCTCTTCTCTTCGCTTCCTCTATACTTTCTCCATCAAGTAATGGAGTCTCATCTACCATTTCCTGATACTTCGCTAATGAATATTCACGAAGATTTAACCGCTCTTGCCAATGGTCCTTTAATAAGCCTTGTCTTTCATCAACTGATCTCATCCACGGGAATCCTGGTCGATTTAAATCCTCTGCACGCTTAAACCATGGATAACCACCAAAAATTTCATCCGCACATTCTCCGGATAAACCTACGACAAAATCCTTTTTTATTTCACGGCAAAACCAAAGTAAGGAAGAGTCCACATCAGCCATTCCTGGTAAATCCCTAACATGAACGGCCTCAATCAAGTCCTCAGCCAACTGTTCTTGGGAAATCACACAATAATGATGAACCGTATTAAACGTGTCTGACATTTTTTTTATATATTCACCATCTGAATTTGGTTGAAATTCATTGGCTTTGAAAAACTGACCATTTTCTTCATAATCAATTGAATACGTATGAAGCTGACCTTTGCCTTCTTTTTGAAAAGCGTTTGCGGTAATGGCTGTTATTGCACTTGAATCGACACCTCCGGAAAGAAAGGTACAAAGAGGAACATCTGAGACGAGTTGCCTTGTGACAGCATCCGTAAATAAAGAACCGATCTTTTCAGTAGTTTCATCAAGTGAGTCATGGTGTTGTTCACTTTTCACATTCCAATAACGCCAAATCTTTAATCCGTCACGAGAAAAGGTTAACGCATGAGCGGGTCGTAACTCTTTAATTCCTTTAAATACACCGGAACTTGGTGTTCTTGATGGGCCTAATCCAAAAACTTCTGCCAACCCTTCCCGATCGAGCGCTCGGTTCACATTAGGGTGTGCCAAAATCGCCTTTAATTCTGAACCAAAGATAATCCCTTTCGCTGTTTCATAGTAAAATAATGGTTTTACACCTAGTCGATCACGACCAATGAACAGCAAATCTCGCTCCTGATCCCAAACGGCAAAAGCAAAGATTCCATTTAAATAATCAACACATTTTTCTTTCCATTCCATATAGGCAGCTAACAGGACTTCAGTATCAGAATGACCATTAAATGAATATCCTTTTAATAACAACTCTTTTCGGATATCTTCTGTATTATATAGCTCACCGTTATAACAAATCGTATACCTACGATCCTGTTTTGTTTTTACCATAGGCTGCTTACCGCTCACAGGGTCAACAACGACTAATCTTTTGTGCCCAAATCCAACATGCAGATCTGTCCAAATATTTGTATCATCCGGTCCTCTTTTCGCCAAAGTTTCCGTCATCTTTCCAATCGTAGTCTTTTCATTGTTTAAATTCTTGTCATAATCAATCCAACCCGTTATCCCACACATCTATACTCATCCTTTCTTTACGGAACCTTGATAGCTACCATTTCTTTACCTAGCCTATGCAACATGTGTAAAAATGGTTATTTGTCCTAAAAAACAAAAAATGTGTTTAAAACAGAGGGAATCTGTCTACAAATAGAAAAACGAAATCAGCTTATGATCCAAGTCCCTAACCGATGGCCTACTAAAGGAGCAATGCCAGAACTTGTATGTCCTGTACGCCACATCTAGATAATAGAGAAAAGAGAAATCATCCCTTCTATAATAAGGGGTTCTATATGGAGGTTTTATAGATCATGAATAAACAACAGCGTACAAAATTAATTGAATATCAACAGCGTGCCTTCACAGAGGGAACAATTGAGTGTATAAACGATCAATGGGTTTTTTTTGATGATGAGACAGAGGAAGCTACACTTTTAGATGTATGGCTTCATGAAGAAATTGAAGTATTTCGCTTAAATCGCTGGAGAAAAGGGGTATTAAATAAAGAAGGTAAAATGAAACAAGGCAATGATGTCATTCACTTAAAAAACCAAGAAACGATCCGAATCCGTAAACACCTAGTATTTGCATTAGAACAATTACTAAAAGAAGTAAATGATGATGCTTTTTGTCAATTTATCACCAATTTAAACAGCATGAATTTTTCAATTTACGATTGTATTTATTGCTATAATCATCTAACCTTCTTAAGTGAAACGAAGCAAAAAAGTGGAGTTAACTTTATTATTTTTGATAACGGTGAATCTATTTGCAGCGTTCATCATCATTTCGTCTACTATGAAAAAACAAGCGACCGCTTCGAATTTACACTAAATACAGGAAAAAGAATGGTCATTGAAAAAATAGGATGATTTTTTATTCTGTCTATCAACGCAAAAAAAACTGCCAATTGGCAGTTTTTTCACATATTATCTAAATATAAAATCCTAATGGAAGCGTTAATCCTAAGTAGACTACAACAACAAATAAAACAGCAAACAAAGCCCAAACAGCACCTGTTGGTTTTCCTTTGATTGTAAAAGTAAGAACCATTTCAAAGAAACCAATCACAAGCACTCCCAAAATGGCCTTAATCCAATACATGGAAGTAATTGGACCTAGATCAAAGAGCATCACAACACCCGTAGCAATAATTAATAGATAAAATAATCGTAAGATCATTTGAACGACTTTCAAACCACGAGATTTTCCAGCTTTATGTAGTCCGATTGCAATAAAAAACAAAATCAATGCTAATAACCATGTTGTAATATGTGCATGTGTCATTCTTTCAATTCCTCTCTATTAAAATTCAAAATTATCATATCACATAGAAAAAGAAAAACCTACTTATATGATGTTAACAATCCTCATTTTCCTATTGAATTATTCTCATCAAAGAATTAATAAACATTATATTCTTATCCATGAATTTCATTAGACACTTAAGAAAGACCTTTTGGTTTTCGCACGAGTTTTTGCTTTTTAAAATACGTAAAGTTTCGCCATGCCCATTCTGCCGGACCATAGTAAAAAGATTTAAGCCATAGTCTACTCAAGAAAATTTGACAAGTATAAATGACCAGAACAAGCAGGGTTCCCATAGCAACAGATACTTTTCCATATACCCCCAAACCATAACTATAGAATATGAGCGTTGCCACAATGGATTGAAGTAAATAATTACTAAAGGACATTCTTCCAACATATGAGATAGAAGTGAGTAGCTTATTCAAGTATTTTTTTTCAGCAAACAAAGCAATGGTCAAACCGTATGAAATAGCAAGAAGCGGTCCACCGAGAATATCCTGAACATATGTGGTAGCCCAATTGGTTGCCAACATATATGGAAACAACTTAAAAACGAAACCAAATATGCTTGTTAGAATAAGTGTGATTGTTAACCCTTTTCGATGTTTATCAACCTGTTCAAGCCATCTATACTTCGCAGCACTACCACCAATTAAAAAAAGAGGTAACAATGAAAAAAGCATCATCACCAGCCCAAACACATTATTCGTATAAGTCCAGTCATCCATACGCTGTGCTGTAATCTCAAAAAAAGATCCATTCTGATAGATATCTAATGATTGTGAGGATAAGAATGGATTGTTAATAGAAAACTTTTCCCCTGGAAGAAATAAAATAGTCAAAAATAGCATAACGATAAAAAATAAATTTGGCAAAATATACAATAAGTTACCGATGATCATCATACTTCGTCCACTCAGACGAATAAACAAAAGAAAGATAAAGCCTAAGAGAGCATAATTAAATAAAATATCACCATGCCAAATAAAAAAAGCATGGGCTAGGCCAATAACTAACAAAAGCGAAAGCCTTCTTAACGCAATAGGTATAAAAGAAATCTTTTTCAATTGTGCTCTTTCCCTTAATAACACGAGTCCATACCCAAATAGCATCGAAAACAGCGGATAAAAGCTCGCTTGGACAAAGATATCAATAAAAATATAGACTCCTTGATCAAGCGGATTCTGCCACCATTGCAATGGATCAATGTACAAAAATGGCGAGTGAAATGACAGCATATTCACAAGAAAAATACCTAATATTGCAAATCCTCTCATCATGTCTAAGGATACAATCCGATTCTTTTCTTGCAAAGGGGATATTAATGATTCCATATTTCAACTCCTCACTAATTAGTAACCATTCTATTTCTATTATAGAATATAATACTTTAAAAATTTGTAAATAACACAAAATATTTAAAAGCATTAAGCTACCGAATCACCTTTCGTCATTCGTAACATACAATATCAAAAGCTGGGCAAGAATCACTTTTATTCAGCCCCATAAAAAATATTAAAGGGTGTTACACTATGCCAGCCATTGTAGGTGCTGTTCAAGTTATATCGATCGGATCAGCTGCCGTTTTCCATATTGGGGATGTCTACAAAATATCAACCATATCCAACGCAAAGACGTTCGCTGGAGCAGGATCTTTTAATACAGGTGAGACGCTTCATGTGAAAAATCAGCAAAGCTCAACAAATACTTTTGATCAAGATGGAACCGACCAAGGGAATTTCTTTAATGTTTAGCAGTCTCATTCCTAAAGTGACTAAATAAAGTGGTGAAATATATGAATTTCTATGTTCAACAATCCATATCTATTCAATTTTTGAAAATTGATGGGATTACAAACTCATCTGTACTCCAAATCGGGAGTGCTGGGATCATTAAACCTGCTTCTCATTTGTATAATACAGGCGGATATATAGAACCTGCCCCTGAAGCAGAAACACCCAGTTCAGTAATCGAAGCACCAGCTGTTCCATTGACATCTCCCACTTCTTAATTCTTACTTGAACGACCATGTTTCGCATCATGTTTTTGATTGTCGTAGACAGAGTATTGTGAGGTGTGAAGAATGAACCAAAATATCTATCCGATACTCCAATCGATGCAAGCATACCTAGCTAAACAAGATAAAAAAATACGTAGTCTCCAACAGAAGGTAAACTCCTTGGAGAATACCGTAACTGAATTACAAAATCGCCCTCCTGTTCATGTCGAACGGATGGAATACAAATTTGATCAATTGAAAGTTGAAACACTAGAGGGAACATTAAACATTGGTTTAAATCCAACGGACTTACAGGGAATCGAGGACTTTTCTGTTCCAAATCAAAAGGGACCTGCCTCTCCGAAAGAAAGAATGTCGATGTTCACAGAAATTGAAAACTATATCGATCAATATCTTGATACAAACTTATCAGCCATTGTTCAGGATGTAGGACAACAAATAAACTTTCAAGTGGATGATTCTTATCGTGAATTTATTCTTCAAGATATTAAAAAACAACTTCCAAACAGAATTGAGTATTATTTAAACCAGCCTCATAGAAAGGCAAACGAATCGCCTGAACAACAAAAAGAATGGATTCTAGAACAGCTGAAGAAAGAAATTCACTATGGTGTTTTAACTTTTCTTCAACATTTACCAGAAAATATGAAAGGAACGAAATCAGAATGAATTTTGAAGTCGTTAATCGTGAACTTTGTGTCGGCAGTATTCGGGTACTTGGGGTTTCAAGCTCTTCGCTGTTAATGGTTGGAGATACCAATACAGTCCAGCTTACTTCTCTATTTGATACCCCACCCGAATCCTTAATTATCGGTCCATTTGTCCCACTAGTTCCACAAGGTTAATGCTATGTTGAAACGGACAGCAAAAGTAGACGCTCTTAAAGTAAAATCAGCCGGAATTTCCTCTGTGATTCAGATTGGTGATTCAAACGTAGTAAATGCTTTTACCCGTGCCATCGCCGTACAAAGACAGAAAGAACTCTTTTATTCTCATGAAGCAGATTTTCATTTATTTGATCTTTTTTCTAAATCACTCCCTCTTCCATCCATAGATGAAGCAATTACCACTCAAACAACATCATTAAATCCAATTATAAAGGTGGGTATGATTGATGTTATTGGGATCAGTTCCTCGGCTATTTTGCATATTGGGAACTCTGAACATGTTCAAACAGAAGCCCGAGTCTTGCATATTAGACAATTGGAGTCCACAGAGAATAATAGTGACAACGCTACAGAGGAGGATTAAAGATGCCTGCATTTATTGGACCCGTACAAATTTCTAACGTTGGTGGAGGCACTGTTCAATTTGGTGACGCGTTAAATATTGCACCAAAAAGCAACTCAAAGTCGAATTTAGGTTCAGGAGCAGGGAATACTGGTGCATTTATCATGACAAATAATGGGGTAAGCGCTACCAATCATATCGATAATAATTTAATCGATCAACCGAATGTCGGCAATAATTAATCGTAAAGCTAAAAGATCCTTGTGTTAACGTGTAAAAAATGAAATTATCTTTATAGGAAGGCTGTGTTAAACAATCGTGTTGATGCTCCAATGGCCATTTATCAACAATCATCATTAACACCGGCAGGAAACCATTTTCCTGCCGGTGTTTCGGTTATCTTTCTAACTTTAAAATATGAGCTCCATCGAAAAAAAACAAATATCGTTCGGCAACAGGTCGTTTATAAATTTGCTCCACTGCTTTTGTATAAAGATCAATTTGAATCCGGTAACGATTTTCAAGGATTGGTTTTGCTTCTTCAAAACCTCCTTTAAACCGATCTGTGATTCCATCCGTTTTGTAATCAACAAGGACCAATTCTTCCTTATCCTCGAACAAACAATCAATGATTCCTTGAACAAAGACCGGTTCATCCTCCCCTATCCAATGATCATAGGCTTCAGATGCTTTCATGGATAAACTGAATGGAACTTCTCGTTGAAGTTTCTGTGCAGTGACCATTCGTTTACCTAAATCTGTTTGGAAAAACGCCCGTAATCCATCAGGATCAACCACTAATTTCTGTTCCTCTGTTAAGAGTTCTTTACAAACCATTTCCTCTAAAAGGTTCACGATCGTTTCACGATCAGTAGGCTTTGAAAGATTGATATGCTGCATCACCATATGCATAGCAGTCCCTATTTCTGCTGGTGATAATGCTTTTTCCTGCATAAAACGTGGTCGATTCATTAAGGGCTTTTTAAACTTACGCAATAAATCTGTTCCACTTGATTCATCAGCTGTATCCTTCTGTCTTTTTATTTCTGAGACAGACTGTTTTGATCGATGGGACGATGAGCTAATAAAAGGATACGCCCATGATAGCTTTGCTTCAACCTCTTCTTTATAGACGGATTTGATCGGAATTTGCTTACCTTGAATGACGTTCTCAAGCCATTCCACATCCTCTGTTTGTGAATCTTCATCAAGAATAGCCGCTTTATCTGCCTGAATCACATCTACCTTCCAACAGGACGGATGTTCAATCAAGTGTTTTGGGAGCTGGGAAGCGTCATGAATACCTTCATCCAATAGAGTTTGACTGTCACGATGTCTGATAAGCGAAGGTCCCACCCAGTCAAGGTAACTGATTGCAGAAGCACGTTCATAATCCTTTAATAACCAGTCCCTATGATCAAGAGTTTGCTCCCATTTCGTCAGCTTTTTTTGCAAGTTTTTTACAGAAGCAAGTAAGTACAGTTTCTCTTTTGCTCGTGTCAACGCCACATACAAGACACGCATTTCTTCCGCAAGCATTTCCATTTTCTTTTTTCGTTTAAACGCAAGCTGTGGAAGTGAGGAATAGGTGATTCGTTTCTCTACATTGACATATTTCGCAGCAAAACCATATTCCTTATCAAGTAAATAAGACTTTTTCAAATCCATCATGTTGAAGTTCCGACCTAAACCAGCTACAAATACAATGGGAAACTCTAGACCTTTACTACTATGGATGGTCATGACACGAACCACATCCTCCTGCTCACCAAGCGCACGAGCAGCCCCAAGATCATCTCCTCGTTCTTGCATTCTTTCAATAAAGCGAAGGAATCGGAATAAACCACGGAAGGAAGTCGCCTCATATTGTCGTGCCCGATCATAAAGGGCCCTTAAATTAGCCTGTCGTTGTTTACCACCTGGAAGCCCTCCAGCAAAATCATAAAAATGAGTATCACGATACAACTGCCAAATTAACGCGGATAAGGAGCCTTGTCTTGCCATTGATCTCCATCCGTCTAACATCAGGACAAATGGTTTAACTTTATCATATACATTTTCAATTTCACCTATTGGCTTTTGACGGCAGAAAGAAGACAAAGCCTCATAAAAGGTTCCATTCTTTTCGTGAATGCGGATATTTGCTAGCTCCTCTTCATTTAGACCAACAATAGGAGATCGAAGAACAGACGCAAGCGGTATATCCTGATACGGGTTATCAATCACCTTTAAGAGTGACATCATAATGGTGATTTCAGTTGCTTGAAAATATCCAGTTGAAAGGTTCGCATAAACAGGAATTCCTTGCTGCTTAAACTCCTCCATAATTTGCGGAGCCCATGTCATTGAGCGAAGTAAAATCACAATATCCCTGTACATCACAGGGCTACTGCTATTCGTCTTTGGATTATAGACAGAAGTCTGCTCTTTGATCATTTCTTTAATTTTTTGCGCCATCACTCGTGCTTCAAGCTGTGACTGTTCAAGATCAACGGCATCAAAAACAGCTTGTTCCTCTTCATAGCTATCCTCTTTAGGCTCATTCCTTTGATCGTTCTCAAGGTCAACAAGTAGCAATTCAATTGGATAGTTATCTTCCTCTGGATAGGAAGCTCCTTTTACAAGCTCGGCCGATTCGTTATATTCAATTTCCCCGACTTTCACACCCATGATTTGCTTAAATAAATAATTGGTTCCAGAAAGAACTTCCTTGCGACTGCGGAAATTCCTTGCTAAATCAATTTTTAAACCACCATCTTGTCCTTCACTTGTAAAGCGATTATACTTGCCAAGAAAAAGATTTGGTTCAGCAAGCCGGAAACGATAGATGGATTGTTTTACGTCACCTACCATAAAAAGGTTACCTGTTTGTTCTCCTTCTTTCGTGACAAGCTGAATAATCGCTTCTTGGACCATATTCACGTCCTGATATTCATCGACGAGCACTTCCTTAAATGCATGACGAAACGTGTGGGCTGCTTCAGATGGAGAGAGTACACCATCCTTCTTAGCCGTTGGATCTAGTAAGATATCAAGGCAGTAATGCTCTAAATCAGCAAAATCCACAATCCCTTTCTCACTTTTCACTCTACTAAAACGATCAGAAAAGCTTTGCACAAGATGAGTGAGTGTTTCAATAACCGGCTTCATTTCTTTCATGTCTTTTAAGTAACTTTCCGGCTTCCGTGTAAATAATTCCGCTTGTAGATCTTGAAGCTTTTTCTTTGCCCCATCTCGTAATTTTTGAGCCTTCTCTATTAAGCCTTTATCAAACTCGTCACCCTTACAAATCTTTGCCCGTGAGAAGGACCAGCTTTGCATAGCCTGATATAACGTATTCCACGAATCTTTGCTTGCAGCGATCATCGTGTCCACAATACGAATATCATCTAAAAAATTCTCTGCCCTTGGTGTAGGTCCACCTGGAATTTTCGTTAAAGAAAGTCCTTTTTCAAGCATGTCTTTTACACCGTCAAGCTGAAGTCCGATATCAAATGTCAATGATGTCATAAAAGGAAGTTCGTCTATCATTGAAACCGAATCCACTTCATACATATCGACGATCTCTTGTAAATAGTTTTCTGGTGCTGGGTTCGAGCGGGCAAAATCATATAAATCATGAATGATCTCCATTAGTGCACTATCACTACGATCATTTGTGAAGCTATCAACAAGACGAAAGAAATTTTCGTTATTTGGTTTCCCATACTCTTCCTCAAATAACTCTTCTAACACTTCGTCCCTTAACAACTGACCTTCTGTTTCATCTGCAATTCGAAAGCCTGGATCAACATCGATTAAATAATAATATTTTCGAATGACCTCAAGACAAAAGGAATGAATCGTTGAAATAGATGCCCGATTTAACAAACCAAGCTGTTTTCGTAAATGATTGGAAGCCGGGTCATCATCAATTGCCCTTTCCAATGCTTCACTAATTCGGTGACGCATTTCAGCTGCAGATGCATTAGTAAATGTGACAACCAAAAGCTCGTCCACATTGATCGGTTCCTCTTTGTTCAACACCTTATTAATCATCCGCTCAACTAGAACAGCTGTCTTACCAGAACCCGCGGCCGCGGCAATTAAAATATCTTGTCCACTGGCCATAATGGCTTTCCATTGGTCATCCGTCCATGTTACAGATTCAGGCTTTGGAGGTATCATGTTCTTCCCCATTGTTCCCTGCCTCCTTTCTCATTAATTCAAGGGCTTGATCTTTCGAATGAGATGCAAGCATACGATATTGGTTGTCTTCCATTGATTCATCAAATTGACAAACCGATTTATATGAACAAAATGTACATGGAGATTGATCCTTCATTTTATAAGGAGAAATTTGAATATTTCCCTCTGTAATGGCATTTCCTGTTTTCACATACATTTGACGTACATAGTGACGGATATCATTAAATTCTTGCATGCTCGCCACCTTGGAGCGCTTAGACAATGTTCCATCTTTTTTGATTTCTGCTGGAATAACGATTGATTTCCCTGTCTCAATGGTATGATCCATCAATTTAATGGCATTTTCTTCACCAAGCATTAATCCATTCATTTTGAATTTTTTCATCATTTCCTGTTCAATGTCTTCCATCGTCATGATTTTCTTAGCGTTAATCATTGGATTATGGACATGAAAATAAAGAACCCCAGCTGGATTGGCTTCAGAACCGATTAAACTTGTTGAATGACTTATAATAATATCTAAATACGTTAACATTTGCAGTGCCATACCATAATACACTTCACCAAGATTTAACTCTTTTGCGCTTGATTTATAATCAATGATCCGTAAATAAACACCACTCTCATCCTCCGCTTTGTCTACACGATCAATCCGACCAACAAGCTCCATTTTCGTTCCGTTTCGCAACTGAAAAGACAATGGTGGTAACTCACGTTTCGGTCCGAAGGCTAATTCTAAACCAACTGGTGAAAATCCACTTACTTTCGCATGTTCACTTAAAATGATCGATGCACGGCTAATGATTTGCTCGAGCTTTCTTTTAATATACGTATGACGATTCGAGCTCAGTAATATTTCATTTTGTAGCTTTGGTGCCAGTGCTTCTACCGCATCCTTAGCTAACCTTTCTGATTGTTCTCTTGTAAGCGATGGCCATGATAGATCGTTGGTCATCACCATTTCAGCAATATATTTTAATGCTGCATGGAATAACTCACCAATATCAGGTGCTTCAAGCCGGAAGACTTGTCGATCTCTTAGCTTCAGACCATGCTGAGCAAAGTGAGAAAATGGACAGCTATGAAAAAGCTCCATCCTAGACACACTCGCTTGGATCATATCACCATACAAATCATGACTAACTTGTCCTGAAAGCTGTTTCACTGGATTTTTGTAATCCAAGCTCGATAGCACACGGGTAGCTGTTTCCTTATTCGCTCCTGTCACATACCAGTTATATACATCCCACCAGAAATCAGCTAGTGGATAGTTCCTCTTTTTTAACTGGAGTTGGGTCGTTAAGTACGATAAACTTCTGTTTGAATGTGATATATAGTCAAACTGTTCTTCCGCTGACAACTCAGCAGGATCTGTCATATAAAAAAGTTCAGTATGATTAGGAAATAAATCCTGCATTCTTTTTATATAAAGAGAAGGCATTAATGCTCGTCCTTCTTCATTCGCAAGCGGGTAGCTGATATATAAGGCTTCCGATGGCGTAACAAATGCTTTATAGGCGATAAATTCTTCATCTAATAGTCTCGTTCTGCTTGAAGGAGCCATTTTCAACCCATTGATCAGCATTCTTTCACGATCTTCATCAGCTAGAATTCCATCTTCCGTAAATTTCGCTGGTAACACACCCTCATTAAGTCCAATAATAAAAGCAACCTTTACATCTGAAAGTCGCGACTTCTCTAAATCACCTGCCAGAACTTGATCAATCGCTGGCGGAACAAGAGAGAAACGAAGTGCTTCTAAACCAGCGTCCAAGACCTTTGAAAATGACTTGAGAGAAATCTTTTGATCGCCGAGAATTTCAACAAATTGGTCAAGAATATCCATGATAGCATTCCAAGCTTGGTCATGCTCCCTAGCTTTTACAAGATTGCCTTTCTCTTCTTCAGCTAGTTTCCATTTCTCCAGTTGTGTTGGAATATCAAGTTCTTCAAGGAATAAATAAAGAGCCTCTCCTAGTTCCCGGCCACTAGCTGCTTTTTTCAATCGGCGTGATAATCGTAAAATGGGGGCTGTCACCATAAGACGAAGTTCATTCAATTCCTGCTCTTTCTCTCTTTCCGCATCGGTTTGGGCTACATTTTCTAATTCTAACCCACGGAAACGACGATAATTCCAGCGTTCTCTCTTCGTCCATTTATCTCCTTTGATCCCATAAGCCAACACATAGTTTTCAAGGCTATCCATTTGTTCTCTGAGTTTTTCTGTTTGCTGACCAACCGGAAATAAAAGCTCGGTTTTAATCGCTCGAAAAACTGGTTCATAACGCCAGTTCCCGTTTATGATTTCGAGAACAGATCGAATTAGCTCCACTAAGGGATGGTGTAGCATCGTTCTTTTCTGATCAATAAAATAAGGAATATCATAATCACGAAAAATCGTTTCAATCAATTCATGGTAATCCTGACCATTTCGCATAAGCAAAGCGATATCCCGATAGCGATATTTTTTTTCAAGAACAAGTTGTTTAATGTTTCTGGCAACGCCTTCTATCTCAGCCCTTCTATTAACAGCCTGCGCAAGATAGATCGAATTTTTCCCCTCATAGCTATGTGCAGGACGTGAATCGAAATTAGCCTCTAAATGTTGTAAAGATTCATCACTCCATCTTGTTTGCTCGTTTAAGCTAACTTCTTCTACTTTCAACCCATTGACAGAAGCGATCTCATATAATGTCCGAGAGTTTTCTCCTGAAAGGCGAAATAAATATAATTCATCAGGGCCAACGCCGCGAAAAGAACGATCCTGTGTTAAGGTAATCGTGACATTCACACAATGCTTCATTAATTGCTCAATAATCATATATTCTTGTGGTGTGAAACTATAAAACCCGTCAATATAGATTTCTGCTGATTTTAAATAAGAAGACTGTGCTATTTTTTCAGATAGCAAACGGAAATAATCTTCTGTATCAATATATTTATTCAATAATGCCTCTTCAAAGCTTTCATAAATTAACTGTAAGTCATGGAGTTTATCTTTCAGTACCTTTTCAGATAAGTCATTCTGCGTTTCTGCCAGTTCTGACGGATGAACACAATACCGCTTAAATTCAATCAACATCTGCTCCATTTGGTTGATAAAACCAGCCTTATCAGTGGCGCGCTCAAAGAGTTTTAGATCCTCTTTTTTATCTTCAATAATTTTTTGAATCAACATACTGATCCCTGTACTGTTCAAATGGTAACGACTCATTCCACCTGTCTCCTGAAGAATTCTCCAGGCCAGTCGGGTAAAGGAAAAGACTTGTGCCCGGATCATCCCACCAAGTCCTGGTGTGTTGATTAATTGATATTCCGATAAAAAAGTCATTTGTTCTGGTACTAAGTAAATGATCGGATTTCCTTCTGGATTTTCCGCCAATTTTGATCTTATTTCATTTAGACATATAGTCGTTTTCCCACTGCCCGATCGACCGATTAACAAACGGACTGACATTTGCAATTCCCCTTCCAGTACTTTTCTAATTTATATTTTATCACAATAAGACAATAAAATTTTCACAGTGAAGATTGTCCGTTTCTTTCAAAAAGGTTTGCCGTATTATACCTATTTATATAATGATCTCCATTCCACTCCTATTACTCCTTCTTAAAGTGAACAGAAAAAAGACCAACATGCATAATAACACATTGGTCAACTCATTTTGACTCATCCTTACAAAAAAACAGCTATTCAATTGGCACTTCAAGAATAATTTTCGTTCCCTTTCCGCTCTCTGAAATAATCTCCAGCGTTCCTCCAACTGCACTTGCTCTTTCATCCATGCTAAATAAACCAACACCCCGAGTAACATGGAGTGGATCAAAGCCTTTACCCTTATCCTCTACCATTACCCGTACGACCGTTTCTAGCTCTCTAATTGTAACGGTAGCTTTTGTAGTATCCGCATATTTACACGTGTTCGTTAACGCTTCTTGAATCATTCGATAAATGGAAATTTCTTTATTAGAGTCAAGCCGTCTATTTAAAACACAATCAAACGCCACATCGATTTGATTGTGGTTCGAGTAACGGACAAGAAATGAACGAATCGCAGGTAACAGTCCGAGATCATCTAATACAGAAGGTCGCAGCTCCCACGAAATCTCTCTTACTTCCTCAATTAATTGTCTGGCTTCATTCTGCATCTGCTCTAATAATGGGTGATCAACCTCCGCCTGTAAGCGACTTAGGGTAATCAAATGACTGTATAAATTTTGTCCAATGCCATCATGAAGATTTCGCGACAGACTCTTTCGTTCATCTTCTTGTACATCAATGATTCTTTTTGTCATTCGCTGCAGTTCTTCTTCTGCCTCTTTTAGCTTTGTTATTTCGTACCGAATTGCCAAATATTGATAAGGCTTTCCCTCATGATTTAAAAACGGAACAACCGTCGTATCAACCCAATAAGTCGATCCATCCTTTGCTCTATTTTTTATTTCACCCTTCCATACTTCTCCAGAGGCAATCGTACGCCACATATTTTTAAAAAACTCCTTAGAATGGAAGCCGGAATTCACAATCCGATGGTCCTGACCAATTAATTCCTCATGAGAATACTTTGATACCCTACAAAATTGCTCATTGACATATTTAATGATTCCTTTATGATCTGTAAAGGCAAAAATAGTTGATTTATCAATGGCAGTCTTTAAGTCAATCAGCTCATTGAATGGCTGAACAAGTTCTTTCCTTAATTTAGAATGGTTCCTAACATCTTGAAGCATTAGCAAACAGAAGGGTTGTTCACCAAAAAGAAATAGGCTGAAACGGAAAAAAATCGGAAATGTTTTTCCGCTTTTACATTTTCCATATTTCTGAATAATTGTTCCTTCATCCAACTCAGCTAAGTTTATATCAATAAATAGATCAGATAAATTTAATTTATTGGTCTCTTCTTCCTGATAACCGAACAATTTGCAAGCTTCTTGACTCATATAACAAATGGTTCCGGACAAATCTATTAGTATTGTTTCATCATGTGAACCCACTGTAAATGAAGGTATTTTCTGCTTTTGAAATTCATCCATATAGTCACTCCATCTATGGTTTGATATCATTGTTTAACAGTACTTCTAATGATTGGACAAATTGCTGAACAGATATCTGCTCATGATCTTGAAACGGCCTGTATACTCTTCGTCCAACTAGAAGTACACCCTTTGGGCCCCCTTGAAAAAAGACTGGGACTGCATAAGAGGAAACTAGCTTTTCTGCTAGCATGATTGGATACTCAAGCGCTTTACCTAGAATTCCATTTGGGAAATTAGTCACTTCCATCGCTCTTCCCGTTGAAATAACCTTACCAGCAATCCCTTTTCCATAACGGACGGTAATTCGTTTATATTTGTCATTTCCGTTTCCAACTGCATAATGCCACCTTACATCAGGTCCCTTTTGATTTTGAATCGCAACTCCGACAAAGTCACAAGGGAGCTGGGCAAGAAGGTTTTGGCAAATACTTATAAGTGGTTCATATTGTTTGATTTCATTCATAAAGTATCATATCCTCTACAATCCCAATCCAAGTAGCCCCTTCTTTAACGCATAGGCTACAAGTTCATGTCTAGTTTTCATTTGCAGTTTCACCATTACATTCCCTTTGTGAGTTTCAACCGTTTTCACACTAATCACAAGCTGTTCAGCAATTTCTTTATTCGAAAATCCCTTTGCAACTAACGTCAAAACCTCTCTTTCCCTATCAGAAAGAAGATCATAAGTATCCGTATTCCCTTGTTTGACATTCCCTAAATATTCTTCCATTAACCGCTTCGTAGCCGAAGGATGAAGATACGCATTACCACTCGCTACCGATTGGATTGCAGAAATCAGCTCATCATGGGGGGCACTTTTTAAAATACAACCCGATGCACCTGCTTGAATAGAGCGAAATAAATACTCTTCATCATCGTGCATCGTCAAGATTAAAATAGATACATCCGGCATTTGTTTTTTTAATTCTATCGTGGCAGAAAGTCCATCTTTCCCATGTGGCATACTTAAATCCATGACAATTACATCTGGCTTAAGCTCATGTGCTTTTTGAATCGCTTCATTTCCTTCCGACGCTTCCCCAATCACTTCCATATCTGGATGGTTATTCAATAGCATAGTCAGACCCATCCTCACGACAGCATGATCATCACAAAGCAAAATGTTTATCATATTTATCCCCCTTGTTCATATTGAAAAATCCTGCATAATATGCAGACAGCTTCTTTACTTAACGTAACAGATGCTGAAACTACAATCATGCAGGAACAGTCGACGACACCATTATGATGATTCATTAGACTATTTTTAAGGGTAGGGATACACGTATCATTGTACCTTCCCCCATTGTAGAAGATACCCGACACGTTCCACCTACCAAATACATTCTTTCTTTCATGGCTGCTAAACCCGATGATTGTTTCCATTGCTCATCATAATCAAAACCTTTACCACCATCTTCAATTAACATCTGCAAATCATGATCTCCCCATATAAAGATGATGGATGCTTCACATGTATCCGCATATTTCGCAATATTTGCTAATGCCTCTTGGCAAACACGAAATAAAGCAATGCTCTGATGTTCAGAAATCAAGGTTTCCTTCCCAAAACTTTCCATATTTACAACAATGCCAAAAGTTGACATATAAAGCTTTACATAACTTTTGATGGCAGGAACAAGACCAAGCGTAGCCAAAGTCGGCGGATGTAGTTCAACAGATAACAGTCTGATTTCCTGAATCGTTTTTTCTAGTCCCTGAGCCATTTCCTTTACATAACTTTTAATAGCCGGTTTTTCAATACTGTTTTCAATCATTTGTAAACCCGTAAACAGACTGTAAAGGGTTTGACCGACACCTTCATGTAGCTCCAAAGCAATTCGTTTGATTTCTTCTTCTTGAGTTTGAATAATATAAGAGCTAATATAATTCTCCGGTCTCTTTTCCATCCTCTCCAGCTCCTGCTCTCCTATTTATGAATTGTATTAGGTTTAGTTTTGATTCATAACTGTTTTTTGATCAGAAAATGGTTGGTTTTTCTGTTTATCTTGGTAATACATCCACATTACCAGAATACAACTAGCAAGGGCAATTTCAGACAATGCCATAAACCCGATCGCATAATGTCCGGTAAACTTGAATAATAAGCTTAAAATAAGCGGTGGAAAAAAGCCTCCCAATCCACCAAACGCAGAAACCAATCCGTTCACAATTCCTGCTTGTTCTTGGAAATAAGTTGGGACTAATTTAAAGATAACGCCATTCCCTATCCCTGAACAAGTGGCAATCGCTAAGCAACCAACTGTGTATAAGCCAATTGTCGGTGAAAAAGATAAGATCAACGCGGAAATAGTAAAGCCGATAAAGACAAACATCAACATCTTTAATGGATGTAAACGATCAGCCAACCAACCACCGATTGGTCTCATAGCTGTTGCAAGAGCAATAAAGCCAGCGGTTCTTATTCCTGCATCTACTTTTTCTAGTTCAAAGTGTGCAACTAAAAAGTTTGGTAAATACACAGTAAAGGCTACAAATGAACCAAATGTAACAAAATAAAATAAACTAAAAAGCCATAATTTTTCATTTTTATACACACCTTTGATTTGTTCAATCATTGATGTTTTCACTTTTGTTTCTTTTTTATCTCCGATAAAAAAGTTAGCTATGATAAAGATTCCCAATAGAACCATATATAATTGTACGGTTGTTTCCCAACCAAATTTCGTTGCAAGGACAGGTGCAGCAAACGTCGAAATGGCTGTACCGAGATTTCCCGCACCATAAATTCCATTAACAAATCCATGACGTTCCTTTGGGTAATACTTCGGCAAAGAGGTAACACCAACTGAAAATATAGCTCCTCCAACACCTAAGAATAATCCCCCGATCAATAAGTCCGTCACAGAATTTGCGTTACTAATATAATACACTGGAAAGATACAAAGTACAAAGCTGATCATAAAAATCTTTCTTGCTCCGAATAGATTCGTATAATAGCCAATAGGGACACGCAATATAGATCCGAGTACTACCGGAATTGCGGTGACCCATGCAAGCTGATCTGCTGTTATATTAATATCCTCTTTAATAAATGGAAGTAACGATGAAAGAATCACCCAAATCATAAAACCTACTGTTAAATTTAATGTTTGCAAGGGAAGTTGCAATTTTTTAATCATAGTATCCATTCTCCCTTTTAATTATATAATTCAAACCCGAATGATGATCATATGCTGTCCACTCATTTGCTGATTCCGTAATGGCTGCATCGAGTGGAATCGCAAAAAACTTTACGTCATCAAAATAAATACGCAAATGAGTATGATCAGGGCAGATTTGCAGCTTCTTGATTGTTTTTTGTAAAAATGGGGCTCTTTCTTCTCCTTGTATATCTTGTATACCCACTTGAACTGGAACAGCCAAAAATCGATTTAGATCTTCAAGTTTAATGAGTTCCACAGCTTGTGCACCCCCTCATACTTGCTGGGTAGATGTACATTTGGTAGCCTTGCAGATACTTCCAAAAGGTCTCTCCCGCTTGATCTTCGAGAAACTGAATCGTTTCCTCTTCAGAGCGCCATTTACTCATACCTTTTACTTGGGCAATCACAATTTCTGCCCCTTGTTCTACCTTCTCTTCTAAAAACCAATTCAATTTCACCCCGGTAAAAAGAGCTGAAAACAGATCATTTATTTCGTTACTAAAGTTACCTTGCGTCTTTCTAACAAAGCAAAAGTCAAGATAGGTTTCATTATTCATCTTTTCCTTCCGCCTTTCGATCCCATTTATAAATCAAAAAGGCTAATGGAAATAAGACAATATTTAACAACCCTAAAATAATTGTATTTGTGTATTGTTCATAATAAAATTGATGCACCATTTTCTGCGTAAAGATCACGTTCAAAAGCAAGATGATACATAGAGCGGCAAAATATATATGTTTAGACTTCATAACGTTTCACCTTTACAGCATATACCGTACCTTTCTCCACTTTCACTTGAATAGCTGGCAGTGGACGTCTCGGTGGTCCCGCAGTTGGATCTCCTGTCTCTACATCAAACTTGCCGTGATGACACGGGCAGATCATTTCCTGCTTTTCTTTTTCCCAAAAGACTGGGCAACGAAGATGAGTACAGGCATTTTGGTAAGCAACATAGTTATTTTCCGCTAGACGAATGAGAAGGGCATCATCGTGTTCACCAGGAAATTTAAATTCCACCGCATCGCCAATCGCAATGGAATCTACATCAGTAATTTTCTTATGTGGATATTCTTTTTCTCCTAATCTACTTAATTCTTTTGCGGCTACTGCTCCCCATGGTAGGGAGGAAACGGCAAATACGCCCGCAGCTCCTACAAGAGTCTTCATAAAGCCCCTTCTATCTAGCTTTCTTTCATTATTACGATTGATATTATGTGTGTAGTTATCTTCATTAAATGGGATTTTATTGTTTTTGTCTGTCATGGTATATCCCTCCTAATACAGCTTCGCAATTCCCTGTAAAATCCCAGGAAGATTGACTTTTACATTTGTTTCACCTTCAAGATACGGTTGACTTGTTACCCATTTACCATTATCCAAATTATATTGCTTTTGCTTCGCTTCAATTTCTTCATCTGTTAGCCATTGAAGCGTGTTAGATGGACAAACGCTCGCACACATCGGTGGGATCCCATCTTTTGTCCGGTCAATACATAGGTCACATTTGTACATTAAATTTTGTTCGGTATCAAACTTCGGAATCCCATACGGACAAGCAATCGTACAGTTTTGACAACCAATACATTTTTCTACTAATGCAGATAACACTGCACCTGTTTCATGGATTTGAATCGCTTGTGCTGGACAGCTTCTTGCACATGCTGGATTCACACAATGAAGGCACATTAAAGGCATTGTCTGCCGGTCGACAAGTGGGTTTACATCGTATACATAGTTTCGGTTTCGTTCCTCGTGTCCTCCACATTGTGTACATGCAGCAAGACAGGAGCGGCATCCGATACAATTCTCCAACTCAAGATAAAGCCTTTTTTTCATTTATTGCACCTTCTTTCCTTCTAATTTTTCCATTTGGGCTGCACAAGCTTTAAACTCTGGCATTCTTGACATCGGGTCAAGAGCAGCAATCGTTAAGAGATTAATAGATTGATCATGACCAAAATGATATGGCACAAAAGCGGTATCTTTTCGAATAGCTTCAGTAATTTTTACTTTGTACACACTTTCACCACGTCGGGTAAAAAGACGAACTCTTTCTCCATGGACAATCTGGTATTTTTCCGCTGTTTCCGGATGTACTTCCACATATGGTTCTGGACACATATCGCGTAAAAATGGAATTCTTCTTGTTTGGTTTCCTGATAAATAATGGAAAACAACACGCCCTGTTGTGAGACGCAATGGATAATTTACGTCCGGTTCTTCAGCAGGTGGGCGATATGGAAGTGCGCAAATTTTTGCTTTCCCATCCTGATGATAGAATTTTTTATCTAAAAACATATGAGGTGTTCCCGTATCCTCTTCATCCTTACAAGGCCAGAACACGCCGTCCTGTTGATCAATTTTTTCCCATGTGGCACCATAATAGTCTGCGTATCCACCCTTTGATGCTAAACGCAATTCATCTGAAACATCTTTAGCTGTTTTTAAATGGGAGAAATATTCTCCCCGACTTAATCGTTCTGACAGTTCGACTTGAATCAACCAGTCAGGTTTTGACTCGCCAACTGGTGCTTGGGCTGCATTAATTTTGATAATTCTTCCTTCTAAGTTTGTAGTCGTTCCTTCATCCTCTGACCATGTTGTTGTAGGAAGAATAACATCCGCAAATTCAGCTGATTCAGAAAGATAGAAGTCAACACAAACCATGAAATCCAAGTCCTTTAATTGTTTTCTAACATAGTTTAAGTTTGGTGCGGATACAGCAGGATTGGAACAAAGAAGATAAAGCGCACGAATGGTCTTTTGTTCCATTAGTTCAAACATTTCAAATGCGGACACTCCTGGCTTTGGCATTTCTTCTGGTGTGATTCCCCACACTTTACACACTTCTTCAACATGTTTTGGATTTGTAATTTTACGATAACCTGGAAGCAAATCGGACTTTTGACCATGTTCACGTCCACCTTGACCATTTCCTTGCCCTGTTAAGGTTGCTACTCCTGCTTTTGGACGGCCAATTTTACCTGTAATCAGCGCCATATTTGTATAGCCTGATACATTATCAACACCTTTAATTTGTTGCTCAATTCCACGAGCAAACATAACAATCGCATTTGGTGCTTTCCCATAAAGTTCAGCAGCACGAATAATTTTTTCTGGAGCCACACCTGTAAGCTCACTCGTATATTCAGGTGTAAATTCTTTCACAAGTTCCTTCGTTTCTTCAAAGCCATTTGTATGGCTTTTTACAAATTGTTCATCAACATGACCATTTGTAATCAATAAGTTTAAAATACCATTTGCTAGCGCCAAGTCTGTACCCGGTTTTAAATCAAGATGCACATCAGCTCTTCTTGCTAGTGCTGTTTCGCGTGGATCCACAACGATTATATAGCCGCCTCGCTCTTGAACATTCCAAACACGGAACATAGAGGTAGGATGACATTCTGCAATATTGCTCCCGGCAATAAATAGACAATCCGTTTCATGTATATCCGTCCACGGCAATGTTGAACCTCTATCTACTCCAAAAGAACGAAGAAAGCCACCAGCAGCACTTGACATACAAAAGCGTCCATTATAATCGATGTATCTTGTGCCAAGACCAACGCGGGCAAATTTACCTGTTAAATAACATTTCTCATTTGTCATGGAAACACCGCTGAATACGGATAATGAATCTTTCCCATATTCTGTTTGCAGTTTAGTGAATTTTTTTACAATTAAGTCGTAAGCTTCTTCCCAGCTTGCTTCTCGAAACCCTTCTTTTGTTCCTTTTAATGAGGCATCATCACGAATTAACGGTTTTAGAATTCGATCATCGTGATTCGTTTGTTGATAGGCAGTAACCCCTTTAGGACACATTTTCCCTAATGTAACAGGCCAATCGTAACGAGGCTCCACACCAATAATTTTATTTGTCACTGTATTGACCCGTAAATTCATACCACATTGCATGCCACAGTAACTACAATGTGTTTTAACAAGTGTTTCATTTGGATGGTTCAAGTTTTCGACTTCTTTAAAAAACGTATCTCTTGGATTCTTATAATGATCCATTTGCATTCTGGTTAGCCTCCTTGACTTTTACTTCGTGAGTGGGAAATCCAGAAAATTGAGCAATTCGATATTTCCTACGGCAAGGTAGGCACATTTCAGCAAGATGATGTCCTTCCTTCGTTTGAAACTCAATATCATTCACACCGAGCACTTCGACAACATCTTTCGATTGTTCAGTTGAAACAAACTGGTCTCCGCAAACCTTACATTCCTTCATCGATTGCTCTCCATAATGTTCACGGTAATTTCTTGCTAACACACTCATTGGGCGGAACGGAATATGGGCAAGCTTGCCGAACGGTAGATAAATTAGTGTAATAATAACGGAATATTGATGAATCAATGACATAACCGAGTGACCTTTTCCCTCTAAAAACATATTTATAAACGTTAACGCAAGTCCTGTAATACTTACGAATAAAAGCAAGTATAGTGGTAAGAAATCATAGATAAACTTTTGCTCAGCTCTTGCTTGCATATTTTTCAAGCGACGGTATAGCGACATACTAACTCCAGCAATGACCATTGCCGCACTAATATTCAGCGCATTATAAGATACGTACGCAATAAATCCATTAGCCTTGATTTCCAGCACGTTCATCCCCATAAGCACAATGTTGTAGTAACCGTTCTCATCCATCGTGAAATACATCCAGCCAAATACGAGGGGAAACGTAACTAAACAAGCGAGTACACAACCCCAGCCAATTAACGCATGCTGTGTCCATCGGTAAATTCCCCTATTCCAAATAAAACGGTACGCAGCTAAATGCTCAACAGATGTTTTTGCTGTTGATTTACGAAATAATAACTTTAAGCCTTTTTTAATGATGATTTTTGTTGGTGGACGTTCTCCCCAAGCAATAAAGCGATAAAAGAATCCTCCGATAAACACTAACGTCCCCATCATATATCCATAAAGATTCAAATCAATATGTGTAAACATTCTCGTTCCAATAAACACTAATACAAGAAGTCCAAGCACCGTTAAGAACACAGACTTGGCAAACTGAGACGCAAACGCCTGATTAAGTGAACGCTCTGTCTTTTTGTTTGCTGAAAGATTTGTTTCCATCGTGATACCTCCCAATTTCAAAAGTTTAAATACCTTATTTAGCTGAAAATAATACTGCAGTCAATCATTATGAACAAATCCTAAAAAACACTAACCTTAGTTCTATTGTAAGAAACAGTTAGTGTTTTACCTATCGGGGAATTTCCCCATCATCGGAGGTGAATTCCCCGATTTTTTTATATAAAATTTTCATGAGTATCTACTCTTAACCCAGTATGCAAATATCGGTTTACCCACTTTCACTGCTTATGTTTTACTACATACATAAAGGCTTGTTCAAGTAAGCGAACCAATAATTTATTTTTACACACAAAAAAAAGACTTATAATGGAGTCTTTTTTTAATCATGGTCAATATAGTTTTTTAAAAAGAGACAGCTATTTCTTCCATTGGCCAATAACGCAGGTCTACTTTTCCAACGATTTGATCTACAGATACAAAACCAAATTCACGACTATCTCGACTACCTAGGCGATTATCTCCTAATACAAAGATTTTGTTTTCTGGTACTATTTCTCCCCCTGTTAACTCCATTAGATTAAAATTACCTGTCAACCTTCCGCCAAATACTTGTTCACGGTATTTTTCTAGGTACGGTTCATCATACTTCTTTCCGTTAATGTATAGTTGATCCTCACGATATTCAATTTGATCTCCTGGTAATCCAATCACACGTTTTACATAGTCTTCCTCTTCATTCGCATGAAATACAATCACATCGAATCGATCTAGTTCACCAATTTGATAGCCAATTTTATTAACGACAAGTTTATTACCATCTTGGAGAGTCGGCATCATGGATTCGCCTTCAACAACATAATTTGAGAAGAAAAACATACGAATAACCGAAAAAATAATGATTCCAATGGCAAATGCTTTCAACCATTCGATACCCTCTTTTTTTATTTTCTCGTTCATAAGCACCACTCCCTCCATCTAAAATAGGATCTTTCTATTCTTCTACCCTTCATGGCCACCTTTTTCTTTTTCCATACTTTTATTTAATTTTACTTCAATTCTCTTCCCAACATACCAAAGAATAAAAATAACCACGGCAACAATAGCTGTCCTCATTGGCTGCGTCATGAGCGAACGGATATCATGTCCGACAAAGCTGATGGTAAAAATCATTACTAATTTCCCAGTCATTACGGCAAGCATATATTGATATATATTAATTTTTGATAACCCTGCCACAATATTAACGACTGCGGATGGCGTAAAAGGAAAACAAAGAAGAAGAAATAGCGGACCAAAACCATGTCGTTCCACCCAATTCATAAGCTTCTGAACTTGAGGATGCTTCTTAATAAATTGAAAAACTCTTTTTTGTCCAAATTTCCTAATCAGCAAAAAAACGAGCACCGCTCCAGCACAGGCACCGATCCATGAAAATAAGAATCCAAACCAAAGTCCAAATGCATTCGCATTCGCCATGACAAACAAAAAAAGTGGCAGAAAGGGAAAAAAAGCCTCAAGCATAGGGAGTAATATGCCAGGAAGCGGACCAAAAGATCGATATTCTTTAATGAGTTCCATAATATTTTCAAGAGTTGCCCAGTCTTTCAACGTTTCAAAGTCCATGAATGATTTCTCCTAGTTCTGTGAAAAGCATAATCTTCAATTTGACATTCCCACCTATTTCCCCTAGTATAACTTGGTGCTTTTATAAAGAAACTAGGGTACCTCCAAAATATAAATATTTCATAAAAATACCCTTCTTCATCATTTTACACCTATTAAATAAAATTAACATTTATTGCAACTATTCTGCTAAAAAATCTCCAATGGCTTCTTTATGAGCACCAAGATCCAAACGTAAAACTTCTCCTATATGACTAATTCTTTGCGGTTCAAACTCCCCATCAATGGGAACACGAAGCGTGCTAATATCACGGTTATTCTTTGATAAATAATCTTTTCCAATGTATATAATATCTGACGTATCCATATTTGTATTCACAAAAGGTTTCATAACTCCTACTAATTTAGGTAGTTTCGATAAAGTTTGTAGAGAAGCAAATTGATCTGCTACCTCTTTCATTGCCTTTTGTTGTCGTTTTACACGATCAAAATCTCCCATAGCATCATGTCGAAAGCGTACATATCCTAATAAATGTTTCCCATCAAGACGTTGCAGACCTGGTTCTAACTTTACACCAATATAGGCTGACATCGCCTTTTCTACATCTATTTTGACACCATTTGGAAAAGCTTCATCAATCAAATGGACAAACCCATCAAAGTCGATAATCGCATAGTATTTCGTATCCACATCAAAGTTTTCTTTAATGGTTTGCCTTAATAATTCAGGTCCACCTAATGCAAAAGCTGCATTAATTTTATTTTTTCCATGTTTCGGAATATCTACATAGGTGTCACGCATTATAGAAATAAGTTTGTATGAGTGTTTATCAGGATGGTATTGAGCAATCATAATCGTATCTGAACGTGCACTCTCTTCTCCTCTTGAATCACTACCAATTAAAAGAATGTTTATCCCTCCATAACGATCCTTTTCACCATTAAATTCATAGTTTTCCTGTTCAAAAGATGCTTGTTCCTGTGAATGCTTAATACCTTGTTGATACTGAAAATACGCATACCCAAAGGTTACAAGCATAAAAAAGAATAATAATAAAACAACATTTTTTAACTTTCTTTTTTTTCGCTTCTTTTTTAATTTTTTTTCGTGCTGATGTTTTTCATATCTCATATCGATTAGCCCTTCCTAAAGCTTATATCTGCTATCATATTTGACGGCAAACAAGAGCCTTTCGTTTCCATTTCTCACAAAATATTCTTTTCTCTATTTTACCTTAAAAGAACCTCCTATGCTTCACACATTTTAGTTCTATTTTCTATTATTTGGGCTATTACTGTTGAATATAACAATATATATTCACAATCTAATAAGAGTATTAGATCCTTTATGAATGAAAACTTTTCTGAAAATCAAAAAAGTTATTTTCAGAAAGCAACTTAAAATAACTGGTGGTTTCATACATGATATAAGGAAGTTTGCGAACCGATGATTAGGATCTCGAAAAATGATCGAAAAACAGAAGCATGTCTCATCTTTCCCATGCTTCTGCCTTCTAATATTAATATCTTCTTTTATTTCATCTATTATCTTTCAATATCGCCATAAGTTGACTTACGCTCAGATGCCTTGGAAGAGTTCCGATAGACAATCATTGTTTTTCGATCGTATTCCCCGATCCTCTGCATTAACTTTGTACGTAATAAAGCTGTTCTCAGCATTTGATTATCAAAAGAATAAACAGATATCGGAATAATAACGGATTCCTTATTTCTAAAGATAACAAGTGTATTCGTTGAATCAACTTTTTCATAATGTAAAACATGTTCATGAGAAACCCAGGCACATTGAGATTTTTTTGGTGAAATAGTCGGAAAAAAATACATTAAATTAGTGGAATCAATTGTGATGGGAATTTTATGAGTGACACCGATTAATTGCCGACTCCCTTCTTTGCGTCCTTCATAGCTCGAGGCAAATAATCGACAACTTCTTTTTATCAGTTCAAGTGGTTTGAATGGAGAATATAATTCATCATCATCTAATTGATAAATTTGTGAATAAAGCTTCCCTCCGTATTGGACCGGCAGGATCGCAAGTGTCATTGGGTTAATCTCATACTCCTCGATTACTTCTCTTTTATTCATTTTCATCTTCATCTCCTTCAACTAATATCAAGTACTATAATATCATATACTTTCCATATTATATCAATAAACTAAGACAATTTTGTTAATTTATTCACAATAACAAAAAATATTATCTAAAAATTTGCAAAATTCAGTTGATTTATGAAGGATTATCTCATATACTATAAAAAAGCACCCGAGGTGATTTCCATGAAAGACAATTCTTACACAGAATTAATGAAATCAAGTGCCATGAGAAAAAAATTAAAAGAAAACTTCATTCAAGACTTGTACATTGAAATGTTTCTAGTCGAAATCTTATTGAAGGCAGAAAAAGACAAACTATTAGTCCGTATAGACCAAGCGATCGATGAGAGAAATCAAGAGACATTTAAGGAACTATCCAATCAATACAGAGAACTCAACAAACGCTTCGGAACTTAAGGATCAATAGCGTAACGCCATTACCTTCCTCTTCATTTCACCTTTTGCCTGTCGACTACCTGAATGTAACAAGCTGACTCACCCTTTATTCCAACGAAAAACATCCTCCTTTTTCTCAACAGGAGGATATTTTTCATTTCTTATTATTCTTCATTATCCTTATGCTTAATTCCATATTCTTCAAGGATTGAAATCCTCTCTAGCATAGTTGGATGTCCATACCGAAAAATTTTCACAAGAAATGGCGGATTCACTTGACTCAGTCCAGCACGTGTTAACTCTTGAAAAGTTTTAATACCTGCTTCTGCATCTTTGGTTATCTCAATTGCATACCGATCTGCTCTTGTTTCTTGGTAACGAGAAACCGAATTCGATATCGGACTTGACAGGAAAAGAAGCAATGAAATGATTAATAAAAAGAGAGGCAAAGAACGAATATCATGTACAACCGGAACTTTCAGTGTTTCTCCAAAATGTCGCACAACCCAATTCATTAGTTTAGCCGTTACATACAGTCCAATTAATGAAGAAAGTAAATACGTAGCAATACCAAAATAAATATGTTTTTCAACGTAATGAGCCATTTCATGAGCCATAATAAACAGAATTTGTTTATTAGATAATTGATTTAATGTCGTATCCCAAAGCACAATTCTTGCATTTGAACCTATCCCTGTCACATAGGCATTTAAAGCGTTGGTCTTCTCCGCCATATTCACTTCAAAAACATGTTCAGCAGGGATATTAGCCTTGCTTGCTATCTCAAGAATCTCCGTTTCTAATTCTTTATCCTTTAATGGGGAAAAATCATTGTAAAGAGGATCAATCACAACAGGCTGTAAAAACATCATAAACAATGTAAACGGTACAGAAAGCAACCATGCATACAACCACCACCGTTTTACACTCTTTTTCATTAACCAATAAAGAACAGAAACCAGGATAAACAGGATTCCATAGTTCACCCAAAAATCAATTAACTCATCTTTCATCCATGATGCAAAGGTCTGCGTTGATATATGATAGCTTTTTGCCAATGTATAGCTAACATAGCTAAACGGCAGCATGGCAATAAATGAGAAAAAGGATAACCAAATTAAATAAATAGCTGTTTGGATCCACTTATACTTTGATGAGGATTCTGCCCAATTCTTAAACGCTTTTGATAAGCCTAGTAATAAAATAAATAAATAAAAAAGCCATTCAAATGGGGTTGACAGAAAATACAATAAATTTCGTACCTTTGAGTATTCCTCTGTCAAAATAAGCTCTCTACCGTTCAAAAATGTAGCAGGATCTGCTTGTGACCCTTGATATTCAAAAGGTAAACTTGTATCAGCAAAATAAAATAAATACCAATAAAAAAACAAGCCATAAAGGAAGTAAGCTAAAATCCCATACAGACCAATCTTTCTTGCCACACAGTTCCCCCCTTCCCCAAAATGTACAACCACCTTATTAATAGTGTAGTAAAAATGCTAAAATTTAGAACAAGAACTCATGAATTAATCAAAGACCAGCATATTTTGGCAAAACAAAAAGGAGCTAACACTTATTGTCAGTCTCCAAAATGAATATCACTCAATCACCATTCCTCAAGCAAGAGAACCTTCGGGTCGGTAAAGCTTACTACTTAATTATTTCGCCTTAAAATTAGGCTTTCTTTTCTCGGTAAAAGCAACTAAAGCTTCGACTCGATCTTCCGTTGGAATTAGTAATTCATACGCTTTATGCTCAATCGCAAGCCCTGTTTGCAAATCCGTATTCATTCCTTGCTTAATGGCAAACTTCGCCTGTATTAAAGCCAACGGTCCATTTGCAAGCATCTTTTCTGCAAAAGAAAAACTTGTTTCTAGTAATTTATCCTTTTCTGAAACTTCATTTACAAGACCATAAGATAAGGCTTCCTCTGCTTTTATCCGCTTTGCTGTTAGAATAAGCTCGAGTGCCTTTGCCTGTCCAATGAGCCTTGGCAGCCGTTGCGTACCACCCGCACCAGGTATAATGGCTAGACTTGTCTCTGTTAACCCCATCACCGCTTCAGAAGAAGCTATTCGAAAATCACATGCCAATGCAAGCTCCATTCCTCCACCAAAGGCAAAACCGTTAATAGCGGCAATTGTTGGTTGGGGAAGTAGATCAATGCTGTTAAATACCTCTCCTATCTTATAGATATTTCTTTTTACTTCTTCCTCGGTCAGTGTTTTCCGCTCTTTTAAATCGGCACCTACACTAAACGCTTTCTCACCCGATCCCGTAAAAATAACAACGCAAATATGGGAATTCGTTCTAATCTGATCGACCAGTTCATGAAGATCAGATAATGTCGTAAAATTAAAAGCATTAAAAGCCTCTGATCGATTTAATGTCACAACCGCGATATTTCCTTTTATTTCAAAGGTCACATTCTCCATCCCATAGCCCCCTTTAAAAGAATGATTCAATATATTCTCATTTTACATAAAAAATAGCCAAACGACGCTGTTCTACAAAAAAAAGAAACAGACAAATTTACATCTGCTTCCTTTTTTACTATATGATATTTTTTAATAAATTAATTGCAGAAAATCTTCCTTAGTGATATTTCCAAAGTAATGTTTAATATCAAGATCTTCTAGTGCTTTTTCAAGTGCTGATCTTTCATATTTTACATTTTTCAAACGACCTTCAATATCCTGTACATCACCTACACCGAAGAAATCACCATATATCTTACAATTCTCAAGGATCCCTTTATTCACTTCAAGTCTCACATCGATCCCTCCAACCGGGAAACGATGGGAATGCTGAAGATTGAATTTAGGTGATTTTCCGTAATTCCACTCCCATGTTTGATAACGTTCCTCTGATAATTGATGTATTTTTTTCCAATCATCTTCTGTTAATACATATTCTGAAGTCTCGTCCAAACCTTCAAAAATATTGGTTAACAACAACTGACGAAACTCTTCAATCGTCAGTTTTTCTGATAAAAACTCAGAAATATTTGCCACACGACTACGAATCGATTTAATGCCTTTTGATTCAATTTTATCCTTTTTCACTCGCAATGCGGAAACGACATGGTCAATTTCCGAATCCAGCATCAATGTTCCATGGCTGAACATTCTTCCTCTTGTTGAAAACTGCGCATTTCCTGAAATTTTCCGACCTTCTACCACAAGATCATTCCGACCACTCAGTTCAGCGTTCACACCAAGATTTTTCAAAGCATTTATAACGGGCTCGGTAAACTTTTTGAAGTTATGAAAGCTTTCACCATCATCTTTTGTAATAAAGCTGAAATTAAAGTTACCTAAATCGTGGTAAACTGCCCCACCCCCTGACAACCGCCGTACAACCGTAATCCCGTTCTCCTCTACATATTCAGTATTAATTTCTTCAATTGTATTTTGATTCTTACCAATAATAATGGAAGGCTTATTTATGTAAAACAATAAATATGTTTCATTTATATCAATATTTTTCAAAGCATGCTCTTCAATCGCCAAGTTAATTCGTGGATCTGTAATCCCTTTATTATCGATAAATAACAATGGTAACACTCCCTTGATAGATAATGATGAATAGACTAACAAAAAAGTCACACATCTCACTAAATTCCATTTTTGATATTCCCTTTTCTACATGTATTTAAAAGGGTACAATAGCAATCGTAGCATAGAAAATAAGAGAATAAAAATGACTTTTTACTCAGAAAATGAACGCCACAAAGGGTTGAGGAGCGTTTATCAAAATGGAGGTCATCAATGTGAAACAGAAAGTAACAAACATGTCCCAATGGATGAAACAAAACGGATGCGATATTTCATTCCTTACATCTACAGAAAACATTTTTTATTTAAGCGGATTTTACAGTGATCCACATGAAAGATTGCTTTGTCTTGTATTATTTCAAGACACAGAACCTTTTCTCGTTTGTCCGAGTATGGAAGTAGAAGATGCAAAAAAAGCAGGCTGGAATTTTGATATCATCGGATACAATGACATAGATAACCCTTGGGAACTTATCCAAAAATCCATTCAAAAGAGAATATCAAAAGTAACAAAGATTGCAATTGAAAAAGAGCATATGAATGTGGAGCGTTTTGAGGCTATTTCTTCTCTATTTACAGATGTATCATTTATTTCAGCAGAAGAAAACTTACGTAAATTACGGATGATTAAGGATGAAACGGAAATCTCAAAAATTCGTGAAGCCTGTGTATTGGCTGATTATGCGATTGAAGTTGGTTGCTCGGAAATAAAAGAGGGTAAAACAGAATTAGAAATACTTGCAGCCATTGAATATGAATTAAAGAAAAAAGGCGTAACCCAAATGTCTTTCTCTACGATGGTTTTGACCGGAACTAATGGGGCATCCCCCCATGGAACTCCTGGTCTCTCTAAAGTGAGGAAAGGTGATTTTGTTCTTTTTGATTTAGGTGTCGTTGTTGATGGCTATTGCTCAGATATTACAAGAACGGTAGCTTTTAGAGAGATCAATGAGAAACAAAAGGAAATATATGATACTGTTTTAAAATCTCAGCTAGCCGCAATTGAGGCTAGTAAACCAGGTGTTGCATGTGCGGATGTAGATCTGATAGCTAGAAAAATAATAAACGATGCTGGATACGGAGAATTTTTCCCACATCGTCTTGGGCACGGATTAGGAATAGGTGTTCATGAGTATCCATCGTTGACAGAAACCAACTCATTATTATTAGAACAAGGAATGGTTTACACGATTGAACCAGGAATATACGTTCCAAATGTAGCAGGTGTTCGGATTGAAGACGATCTGCTTCTCACAGATAATGGAGTAGAAATATTAACAAAATTCCCGAAAGAACTTCAAATTATTTAAAAGAAAAACCTCCGGCGAACGTTCCGGAGGTTTTTCCTTTAAATAGAGGCAAGAATGCTCTTCGCATCATGATATCCTAAGCTTAGTGCTTCGGCCACAGCTTGATAGGTAACAAGTCCATTTAGAGTATTGATCCCTTTTCGCAATGCTTCATTATCAAGACAGGCTTGTTTATACCCTTTGTTCGCAATCTGAATCGCATATGGTACCGTTACATTCGTTAAGGCAATCGTTGATGTTCGTGGAACAGCACCTGGCATATTGGCCACTGCATAATGAACCACTCCATGTTTAACGTACGTTGGGCTATCATGCGTTGTCACATGATCTGTTGTTTCAAAAATACCGCCTTGATCAATCGCAATATCCACAACAACAGAACCAGGACTCATTGATTTAATCATCTCTTCTGTCACCAGTGTAGGTGCTTTCGCTCCCGGAATTAATACCGCCCCAATGACAAGATCCGATTCCTTAACCGATTCTGCCATATTGAATGGGTTGGATATAAGAGTTGTAATCCTTGCGCCAAAGATATCATCTAATTGACGTAAGCGATCAGGATTTACATCCAAAATGGTCACATTCGCACCAAGCCCAACAGCTGCTTTAGCAGCATTCGTTCCCGCAACGCCACCACCAATAATGGTCACCTTTCCTCTCTCTACACCAGTCACCCCTGAAAGAAGAATTCCTTTTCCACCATAAATTTTTTCTAAAAACTGTGCTCCCACCTGTGTAGCCATTCTGCCTGCTACTTCGCTCATCGGTGTTAACAGTGGAAGAGAATTATTCGGGAGCTGAACGGTTTCATAGCCAATTCCAACGACCTTTTTATCTAACAGGGCTTTCGTGAGTTCAGGCTCTGGTGCAAGATGCAAGTATGTAAATAGGATTAAATTTTCCCTGAAATAAGAATATTCACTAGGCATTGGCTCTTTAACCTTCATCACGAGATCGGTTGACCAAGCTTCTTCTGCTTTCGCCACAATCGTAGCACCAGCGTTCACATAATCGTCATCCATAAAAGCAGAACCAAGTCCAGCACCTGTTTCAATATAAACTTGATGCCCCTCTCGAACTAGATTCACAACGCCAGCCGGTGTCATAGCCACACGACTTTCATTATTTTTTACTTCCTTAGGCACCCCAATACGCATCATCAAGCCCCCCAATTAAGTATATTTCTATGTATTAATCTATATATTAAATATTACACCTTTGAACATTAGGAAGGAAATGAAACCTCATCCCCATATAAAGAAAGCTTCCATCAGCGGGGTTTTCCTCATCTCCTACTGATGGTTAGTCATGCAAGCCTGATTGACTTTTCTAAGGGCTAAAGCCCACAAATAAAAGTCTTGTCACACTTATCGGACCTTTACGGGCAGTAAGAGTCAAATAAAACATATAGAAAAAAGGTGCCATTGGAGAACGACAGCTTTACCTTTTATCTATCGACTAATTGTTGTCCATCATTCCAATGAAAAGAACCATCCTCCTGATCAATAACGCCACTATTATAGGCATTCATGATTTGCTCACTCACTTCTTTTGTTCCCTGTTCATCATAGATGAAAGAATGCAATTGCCTTTTCGGTTCACTACTTTTCATGTTTGTTTACCTCTTTTCAATAAAATTAAATTCTTCTTATTTTTGCAAAATTCTACTATATTATACTGTCGTTTTATTATATAATATAGGAAAGGAGGGGATATAATGGCACTATCATATAAGAAAATCCTCGTAGCAGTAGATGGTTCAAAAGAAGCAGAGTGGGCATATCAGAAAGCGATTGCAGTAGCTAAAAGAAATAATGCTAAAATTTTGATTGCTCATATCATCGACACACGTACATTCGCTACTGTCGAAGCTTATGACCGTACAATTGCGGAAAGAGCTGAACTTTTCGCAAAAGAACTTATGGAAAATTATAAAAAAGAGGCAAATGAAGCAGGCGTATCTGATGTAGAGTATGTAATCGATTACGGCTCTCCTAAAGTAAAAATCCCAAAAGATATTGCTAAAAAACATGAGATTGACTTAATTATGTGCGGAGCTACAGGTTTAAATGCCGTTGAACGTTTCTTAATTGGAAGCGTTTCCGAACATATTACTCGCCACGCTCGCTGTGATGTATTAGTTGTACGCAGTGAAAATGAAGAATAAATAAGAAAAGTGAAAGCGCCTTGCTCAACCTTAGGTATAGCATAAGACGCTCCTGAATAGAAGAAGGCGTTTTTTTCCTTTCTTCTATTCAGGAATAGCTAGACCCAAGAGAGGCTAAACACTAGAGCTAGACTACTATCTAAGTTTAAAAAGTTATACTTTCTTATCTACATAAAAAGAAATCCCACTGTCTGTAGACAGTGGGATTTCTTTTTTATCCAATGATTGATTGAATGTTTTACTTAAGCATCTAGACAGCTTTTCGCTTTATCAAGAGCAACTTTAATTTGTTCGAACCCTGTCCCTCCAGCACTGTTACGGCGTGCAACAGCTGTTTCTGGAGCTAACACTTCATAAATATCGTTTTCAAAAAGAGAACTTGATTGTTTAAACTCACCCATCGATAAGTCTGTCAAGAAACACTTCTGCTCAACACATTTAAGGACAAGCTTTCCAACAACCTCATGTGCTTCTCTAAACGGCATACCTTTGCCTGATAAATAATCAGCTAATTCTGTCGCATTAGAGAAGTCCTGTTTCGTTGCTGCTTCCATATTTTCGGTATGAACTTTCATCGTCCGGATCATCCCAGCAAATATCTTTAACGATCCTGTAACCGTCTTAACCGTATCAAACATACCTTCTTTATCCTCTTGCATATCCTTATTGTAAGCAAGCGGTAAACCTTTTAAAACCGTTAATAAGCCAAACAGATTTCCATAGACACGTCCGGTCTTCCCACGAATCAATTCTGCCATATCTGGATTTTTCTTTTGCGGCATAATGCTGCTTCCTGTTGAAAAACTATCATCAAGCTCGATGAAACGAAACTCTTGGCTTGACCATAGAATAATTTCTTCACTGAAACGTGAAAGGTGCATCATTAAAATAGAGCTTGTAGAAAGGAACTCTAAAATAAAGTCACGATCACTTACAGCATCCATGCTGTTCTCATATATTCCATCAAAACCAAGCAGTTCAGCACTATAAGCACGATCAATCGGAAAAGTTGTTCCCGCAAGAGCGCCTGCTCCAAGTGGTGACACACTAATTCTTTTCAAGCTTTCACTAAGACGCTGTTTATCACGTTCAAGCATCCAGAAATAAGCCATTAAATGATGTGCAAATGAAATAGGCTGTGCTCTTTGTAAATGAGTATATCCAGGCATAATCGTTTCAATATGTTCTTCAGCTTGCGTAAGTATTGCTTGTTGCATTTCAGCTACTAATTCAATAATCACAGCAACTTGCTTGCTTAAGTATAAATGCATATCTGTTGCCACTTGATCATTACGGCTGCGACCAGTATGCAGTTTCCCACCCACTGGACCAACCAATTCTGTCAGCTTACTTTCTAAGTTCAAATGGATATCTTCTAATGCTACAGAGAATTCCAATTCATCATTAGATGCTTTTTTCTTTAGAGCCTCTAAGCCATTCTTAATTTGCTCAGCTTCTCCTTCAGTTAAGATCCCTGTTTTGGCAAGCATCGTCACATGGGCGATGCTGCCAGTTATATCTTCAAGGACTAATTCTTGGTCAAAGGAAATGGATGCACCAAATTCATCGACCCATTCTTCTGCGGATTTTGTAAATCTTCCGCCCCAAAGCTTTTTCACACTTTCACCTTCTTATTTGTTTGCACAATGCTTTGTACTTTCGTAGGCAGACCCCAAAGTTGGATAAAGCCTACAGCAGCACTATGATCAAATTCATCATCAGATGTATAAGTAGCTAATTTTTCATCATATAGAGAGTACTCAGATTTTCTGCCTTCCACAATCGCATGGCCTTTGAAAAGCTTCACTCTAACTGTACCTGTTACAAATTTTTGTGTTTCTTCTAAGAATGCTGTTAAAGCTGTTTTTAATGGTGAGAACCAAAGACCTTCATAAATAAGTTCAGTCAATTTTTTCTCAATTACTGGTTTGAAGTGTGCTACTTCTTTCACTTGAGTTAAATCCTCTAATTCTTTGTGAGCAGTAATAAGTGTCATCGCAGCTGGACATTCATATACTTCACGAGATTTAATCCCAACAAGACGATTTTCAACATGGTCAATTCTACCAACCCCATGTTTACCGGCAACAATATTCAAATCTTGAATAAGCTGTGCCAAAGAAGAATAGATCTGACCATTTAAGCTTACAGGTACACCTTTTTCAAAACTAATTTCAACGTAATCAGCTGTATTAGGAGTATCCTCAAGTTCTGCCGTTAACTCATAAGCGTCTTTAGGTGGTGTAGCCCAAGGATCTTCTAAAATACCACATTCATTCGCTCTTCCCCATAAATTTTGGTCAATAGAAAATGGACTATCTAAATTAATTGGAATTGGAATATTCTTTTGTTTTGCATATTCGATCTCTTCTTCTCTTGACCAAGCCCATTCACGAACAGGTGCTAATACTTGTAGATTTGGGTTAAGTGCTTGGATAGATACTTCAAAACGAACTTGATCATTTCCTTTACCCGTACATCCATGAGCAATAGCAACAGCTCCAACTTCTTCCGCAACCTCCACAAGCTTTTTAGAAATAAGTGGTCTTGAAAGTGCAGAAACAAGCGGATACTTTCCTTCATATAGTGTATGTGCTTGTAGCGAAATTAACGCAAAATCACGTGAGAATTCTTCTCTTGCATCAATGACAATAGATTGTGTAGCTCCAACCGTAAGAGCCTTTTCCTTAATAAAATCTAAATCTTTACCTTCACCAACATCTAGACAGCATGCAACAACGTCATACCCCTGATCCTTTAACCAGTTAATGGCTACTGAAGTATCTAGACCACCTGAATATGCAAGAACTACTTTTGGATTTGACATGATGTTTCCCCCTATATATTTTACGAATAAATATTCATATATTTATATTTTTATTCATTTCTTCTTTTTTACACTTTAACAACTTTTTCACTAAAATTCAATAGGTATTTTTCATTTTGCATAAAAATAATTCATTTTGTATGACAGAAAGAGATAGAACCATGAATATTAGACTCTGTTTATCCAAATTGAATATAAAAACAGGCTGATTCCACTAAAAGATTTTACTAATTTTGTCTTCGCCTACACCGTCCAATAATTCCTAGTTCTACTCATCGAAGCTAATATAATCCTGTATATTAAACACTCACGTTGTAACACGATATTGTAAAGTATACAATGAGTATAATAAAAATAGATATACAACATCGTGTGGGGAGGTTCATTGAATGGAAGAATATTTTTTTTATAACGATCGATTAGGTATTTACCTTCCAGCAGAAGATCTTGAATGGAGTCATCTACCTGAGGAGATAAAAGCATCCATTTTACTTCACTGGGAGAATATTAGAGGTGCGATTCCTGATCGTATCCAAGATCTCGAAAAATTAATTAATCAGAAACAAGCACAACTATCGGATGAAGGCGATTTTAAACTCTCTTGTCAATTGAATAGTGAAATCGCTGAACTTGCTTCCATTATTAATGATTTATGGCTATGGTTCCGAACAAACCAAGTTATTTCTGAGAAAATGCATCACTAAGATAACACTTTATGCTCTTAAAGATGAAAAGGTTCTAGCAATTAATCTGAAATAAAGAAAGAGTGACCTAAACGATGTATATCTGCTTTAAGTCACTCTTTCTTTATTATGATCCGTTCTAATTTTATTTATTAAGAAAAATCTTTCTTTAACTCCCTCACAACATGGCCAAGTTCAGGTAATATTAATTTATTCATGGCTAACTTGACTGCACCACTTGATCCCGGTGTAGCAAAGATGGCTTTATTTCCGATGACTCCAGCAATTGCACGAGAAAGAATGGCGGCCGATCCGATATCTTCTTGATAACTTAGCATTCTAAATAATTCTCCAAATCCCGTAATTTCTTTATTAAATAATGATTGGACCGTTTCAATCGTTACATCTCTTAACGCAATTCCTGTTCCCCCGTTTGTTAAAATAACATCGATTTCCGGATGACTACAGCCTTTCAGAACTTCTTCTCGAATAGGCTCCTTCTCATCCTTCACAATTACATAATCAACAATAAGGTGTCCCGAACTCTTAAGAAGCTCCATCATTAATTGTCCACTTTTATCATTATCTTTATTTCTTGTATCACTAACCGTTATCACTTTACATTTTACACTTTTCTGAGCTTCTTGTTTATGTTCTTGAATACTCATTCTAATTCTCCTTTTTTCTGTAAAAGAAATCTCATTTGATAATATTTATGAGCAAAATCAGTCACTTTTCTCGTTAATTGATAATTTGCCCCTGCACCGATCGCCATACTAATAAAAGGAATTCCTTGAATTAATTTTTTTCTAAATATCACAATGGCTAGCCCTTTCAGCCCTTGTTTCAATAGCTGATCAATCCACACCGTATTGGCCAAATCCTCATTTCCTTCATAGAAATAGCGTTCACTCGTATGTTGAAGGTCGTTCATCAATTCTTCCCATCCCTGGCTTTGTAACCTTAGAGGAAGTGTGGATGCATTAAAGACTTTTAAGGATGTCATCATTTCATACGGTGTATTCACTTCAATACCGTACGTCATGGCAATCAATTGTACAACTCTTAAATTAATAACAGCCATTCCTGGAATATCGGCACCGAGTAAAATGGTCCCTCCAGTCCCTGACATTCCTCCTTGAGCAAAAGAGTATAGACGATGACGAGCTATTTGCTGCTCAGCTATGTATTGTAATTGATCAATCGTAAGCGATCCCATTTCTTCAATTGTTTGAATATCATCCTGAAAGATTCTTCCACTCGCAAGAATTCTTTCTTTCGCATCAATTTGTAATTCTGATCCTTGAATAAGAGCATGAAGATGGAATAACCAATTATCAAGAGATGAAAGAAATTGTTGTCTTTTTTTCAGCGGCAAAAGTTGAAACGAGTGTTCAATATACTTGTCATATACTAATTGAAAATCATTTGATTCGTAAGCATATATTTTATTCTCCCATTCACTGATTTCATGGAATATCTTTTTTTCCCGATCTGTTAGTGTCACTGTCACTCCTCCAGTTCATCTTGATATTTGATGAAACCTATTCGTACATATAACTATTTTTTATCAGTATAACATAATCGATTAGCAAAATACTTGTCTCCATCACCCTAATGAGCATAAAAAAGACAAAGGCGATTAAACCTTTGTCTTCTTATATATTGTTATTTACTTAACCGAACAACATCTCTTGCAATCATAACTTCTTCATCTGTTGGAATAACCATAACCTTTACTGGTGAATGTGGATAGCTGATATAACGCTCATCACCACGAAGTGCGTTAAGCGCTGGATCCCAATAGACACCCATAAATTCAAGTCCACTTAACACTCGAGCTCGAATGACATCGCTATTTTCACCGATTCCAGCTGTGAAAATAATCGCATCAACACCAGACATACGTGCTGCATAAGAACCAATGTATTTGTGAATATGACTAGCAAAAATGGCTAACGCAACTTCTGCTCTTTCATTGCCTTCTGCCGCTTGCAGTTCAATATCACGAAGGTCGCTTGAAAATCCTGTTAAACCAAGCATACCACTCTTTTTATTCAATACATCTACAACTTCCTCGGCACTGGTGTTCGTTTTTTCCATTAAATACGGAATGAGTGCAGGATCAATATCACCAGAACGTGTACCCATTGTAACACCCGCAAGTGGAGTGAACCCCATTGAAGTATCAATTGATTTTCCACCTTCAATCGCGGCAATACTTGCACCGTTACCAAGATGACAAGAAATCAGACGAAGCTGATCTAAAGGTCTTCCAAGTATTTCTGCCGCACGCTCTGACACGTATTTATGAGAAGTTCCGTGGAAGCCATATTTACGAACCCCATATTTTTCATAGTATTCATAAGGAAGGCTATATAAATATGAGTTTTCAGGCATAGTTTGGTGAAATGCTGTATCAAATACAGCAATAGATGGTACATTAGGAAGTACTTCTTTAAACGCCTTAATTCCAGTTATATTGGCTGGATTATGCAGTGGAGCAATTTCGCATAAGCTCTCAATTTTTTGTAAAACATCATCATTAATTAAAACAGAATCTGAAAACTCCTCGCCTCCGTGAACAACACGATGTCCGACTCCTTCAATCTCATTTAATGATTCAATAATACCTAAGTTTGTTAATTTACTTAGTAAAAGCTCAACTGCTACGTTATGATTTGGAATATCTGTTGTTTCTGTTTGCTTTTCACCGTTTACCGTAATATTAAAAACAGCATCATTTAAGCCAATTCTTTCGATTAATCCTTTTGTAATAACATCTTCACTCGGCATATCAAATAGTTGAAATTTCAAAGATGAGCTGCCGGCGTTAATTGCAATAATTTTTGCCATAAGTACTCCCGCTCCTTATATATATATATCTGAATTAATAAAAACCAAGTCGTACTACGATAGTTTGTCCAACTGGTTTTATTTCTATCTCTAATTTTTTATTTAAGCACTGTCTGTATGGATTTTCAAGGGATAGTTCCATAAAACTAGCTATCATTAAAAAGTAATTATATTCAGATTTTCAGACTAATTAAATTATATAAAAGGTAACGTTTACATCCCCATTTTATTCCATTATTTCCCTTTATTTTCAATAATCCATTGGTTAATTTTACCAAGTATATTTTCTACTTCTTGCCCTTTAGACAAGCTAGGCATGTTTACTAACAGGACTTGTTTTGGTGGTTGTACCTCATCATCCTTTTTCTGTAGGATCAAAATACTCTTTGAAGTCTGTTTGTTCTTAAACATACTTTCAGGCAATTGAATAATTCCTTGAATCAGTACCGTTGTTTTGAAATATTGATGGAGTTTTTCCGCTTGCTCACTTTCAAAAAGTCCATTAGGAATAATAAAGATTAAATAGCCTCCTGGCTTCACATGACGAATACTCTGCTCAATAAACAAATGATGAGAGTAAGAATGGCCTTCATCTGCCTTCAATTCATAATCATTTGCTCTTATATCATTGGGATAATAGCCAACAGGCAAATCACTTATAACGGCATCAACTGGTTCAACAAAAAGAGGTTCTAGACTATCTTGATTAAAAAAATCGATGGGGTGTTCTTGTAAATTAGCATTCATATAAGCTAACTTAATTAAAAGATCGTCAATATCAATTCCGACTCCTTCAATCGTTTTCTCAATTTCTTGATTCATGGCAGCTGTTAATAAATTCCCTGTCCCAACAGCAGGATCCATTAATCGATAAGTATTTTTCTTCACAAGTTTATGTAGTAAGTATCCTACGAGCATGCCAATTGAATCAGGGGTCATTTGATGATTGGGTTGGGCACTTTCCTTCATCCCTTTTAAGATGGCAAGTTGAAAGGACTTTCGAATCTCTTCTTTTGTGAATTTATTGATTTGGATGTCTTCGTAGATCTTTTTAAGCCTTTTTACAGTCAGTTCACTAAGTTCCTTCTGTAAAACGGATTGGTGAAATATATTTTCCCCTGTTTCTGCTAATGCCTCTATATAGCTTACGTTTAACTCTTCTTGCAATAATACTGCCGTTTCGTTTATAACTGTAAATAATTCTTCAACCGGAGTGGTTTTCACTGCAATTCCTCCTGTATTTAATTTCTTTTCCTAATTCTATCGAGGTTTTTCATGATATACAAGTTCATAACAAAAGTGTAGGACTATATATATTTATTTGGAAATCTCAGAAAAAAAGAAAGCCAGCACAGATTGCCGACTTTCTACAGTGTTAACATAATTTCTATCTTGTTAAACATGTATGTTGTTTATTTTGCTTGTTTAGCTGCTTCAATAGCCGCTTCATAATTAGGATGATCTGTTACTTCACTTACATATTCAGCATATGTTACATTATCATTTGAATCGACAACAAATACTGAACGAGCAAGTAAGCGTAACTCTTGAATTGCTACCCCATAAGCTTCACCGAAAGAAAGATCACGATGATCTGATAATGTTTGTACTTTATCAATTCCTGCTGCTGCACACCAACGACCTTGAGCAAAAGGAAGATCAACACTAATCGTTAAAATTTGAACATTTTCAAGTTTAGAAGCTTCTTCATTAAAACGACGTGTTTGTGCATCACACACGCCCGTATCTATTGATGGAACAACACTAATGATACGTACACTTCCTTTTGAGTCCTCTAAAGTAACAGGTGATAAATCATTCGCTAACACACTGAAATTTGGAGCCTTGTCCCCTACTTTTACTTCATTTCCTAACAAAGTTACTGCGTTTCCACCAAATGTTACAGATGCCATATAAATTTCCTCCTTAAACAATTTATGTACAGTGTAAACTATATCGTCTAGACCCCTTTATTGCAATTATTTTGCATTCAAAAATCGATATCAAGCTCCAAAAAATACAAATTAGGATAAATTGTTTATACGTGGTGCCTAACATTAAAATAGGTGGCACGACAAAAAAGGTTAACTCCCTAACACGAAAGTTAACCTCTGCACCTTTTTTATAAGTCTAAATCTTGTTTTGGACCGTTATATGGTTCTTTTGATTGTTGTGAACTTGATTGCCCCTGTGAGCTTGATGGATCTTGTGAACTTGATTGACTGTTTCCTTTGTTCTCAAACATTTGTTGAATTTTATCCACTGCTTGTGGCGCTAAATCCAAAATCCGTTCATACAAATGAGTGTTTTCATCAAGATGAACCATTTTTACCCCATGAGCATTCACAATTAGAAATGCGATTGGTGTGATTGAAACACCACCACCACTACCACCACCAAATGGAACCTTTGGCTTTTCAGACCCTTGACTTCCCCCGCCAGATTGATTATCCATAACAAATTCACTGCCACCAGCAGCAAAACCAAAACCAACTTTTGAAACGGTTATAATGACACTTCCATCAGGGGTTTCAACCGGATCTCCAATAATGGTATTTACATCAATCATTTCCTTTAAATTTTCCATCGCGGTTGTCATTAATCCTTGAATTGGATGATCGGACATTGTTTACTTCCTCCTTTATGAGACTGGTTTTGACTTATTCTGAAACAGAGTGGATAACGGCTTTGATGTAAATTGTGGCCATCCACCTTTCCAGAATTTCACCAGTTTAATTCCTGCAACCATAGCATGCCCGATTCTAAATTGAAGCATACATTTAAAAGAAGTTTGCGTAACTGCTAGTTGAAAATGTGGTTGGACAGACAGATGGGGGCTGTTTTTCATTCGAAAATAATGGCTAATTATCCCTATGATGCTTCCTTTAATTGTCCACACAGCCCCTGTCAACATTCCTGTTAAAGCAGCATCACCTGTCCCCATCACCGTTTGCCACTCTACTTGTGTAATATTTACTTTATGACAAAAATGACGAACAATCTGATGAAACGATACAACATGTTCCAAAAGGGTTTTCATATCTTTGAAGCTATTTAAAAAGTCTTCAGCAGAAAATTGCTTGGTTCCTTTTTGCGTTGTTTCTTTCTCTCCCTTTTGAATCTCTTCTTCCACAACGATTGTTGGCGAATTATCATCTACTTTAACGAGAGGCACATCTAATTTATATTTGATAAGCCCAAATAATGCCCTAAACTCAATTTTCAAAGAATCATTATCTTGAGCATGAAAATAATTGATCCCTACTTTTACTTTTGTCATAATGATGATCAATAACAAGATCAATATAAGTAAACAACCGAACAAGATCCACTTCACTTTTGTTCACACCTTTCAGCTTATATTATTATTGGCAAAAAAAGGAACAAATAAACCTGCCTTGTTAAGGCAGGTTTATTTTCATACATATCAAAATCCTATGAACGTTCATAAACAACAGTAGTGTCTGCAAACAAATCGTGAATTCCTTGCTTTTTCGGTAAAAAACCAACCACAACATACAGAATCAGAATCGTTCCCGAAATAAAACGCCCAATCCATTCTCGAAATATAATGGTTGACCAGTTTAGCTTTTGACCTTGAAGAGAGATGACCTTCAAACCAAATACCATCTTTCCTATTGTTTGACCAAAGAATTTTGTCATAAATACAAAATAAGCGTAAAAGGTCACTGCCGTTACGATTGATATAGGGGCAAACATACTTGCATCACTTCGAGAAAAATCCAATGCTCTAAAAATGGGATAAACGGTTATTCCATTGATACTACCAATAACAACCAAGTCCAGTAAATAAGCCCAAAACCTCATCCAAAAGCCGGCATATTTATAATAGGGTGCTTCCACTCTTTTATCATCTAAAAAAACAGAAGTGTCTTCTAGAAGCATCGCTCTTTCAACATGTTGATTTGCATCATCTTCAACCTTCATTGATTGTGAAATCAAATGATCACCATTTTTTTTATCTACTTTATCTAAATCTTCTTGTTTTGAATCCATTTCTTCACCCCCCTATTCTGCATACAAGTACATCAAACGTGGTGAATTTTGTTGTGACAACAACTGAAGTAATCCAGCGAGTTCAACATCATCCTGCCCTATCAATTGACGAGCACTCATGCCAAAAAGTGAACCAAATCCAAGATCCTCAGTATACTTAATGACTTGTGCATCCTCTAATTTATAATCCTTTTGCATTTCATCAACCACTGTTTCAAAATAGCCAAAGCCATCAATTAAGTTTAATTCCTTCGCCTGTCGACCATCATAGATTCTTCCATCAGCAATTCTCCTTACTTTATCTTCATCCATATCCCTACCCTCAGAAATCACCTTTACAAAACCATCGTACGAATTATTGATCATATCTTGTAAAATAGCTCTCTCTTCTTCTGTCATTTCTCTTGATGGACTCATGATATCTTTAAACTCACCGCTCTTAATCGTTTCAAACTTAACACCATATTTCTCAGCAAGCCCAGCATAATTAATCCCTTGCATAATAACTCCGAGGGAGCCTGTCAATGTTTCTGGGCTTGCAAAAATTTTATTAGCCGGAGCTGATATGTAATAACCACCTGAAGCCGCCATTGAGCCCATTGAAATATAGACTGGTTTTTTTGTTTCTTCTTGAATTTCAACAATCTTATCATGAATTTGTGCACTCTCCACAACACCACCGCCAGGAGTGTTCACTCGAATAATCATTCCCTTTACAGAAGAATCTTCTTTCGCAGCATCAAGATTTTCAAGAAAATCTTGATGGTTATAACCTACTGTGGCAAAAATTGACGATGGCTCTCCTGTGTCTTGAATCGTACCATTTACATCAAGTACGACAATTTTTTTCCTAGCGTTGCCTTCCTCAATTATCTCTTCATTCATTAAATCACTTGTTGGATTCATAAACTCACCCATCGTCTCCTGAAAATCTTTGCTAAAAATAGTCGTAAAAGTATTTATTACGATGGAGAAAATAAGCAATGCCGCAGCAATGCCAAGTGCTGCCCAACGTTTCCCACTCACATAATCGTCCTCCTTTGTTTTCTATGTATTATTATTTTATACGATTTAACTGGAAAATTGTTTCAAAACATCTATAATTACTAAAAAACAAAATTTTTGAAAATTTTAAATAATTTTAGTATTATTAAGTTAAGGAGGGAATATACATATGATTCAAGATCGTAACATTTACTTTTATCACAAACATGAACCAGAAATACAAAAGGAAATTGATTCACTTAATACTCTGGCAAGCCAATATGGATTCACAGTTGTTCATCATTCTAAAGAAGCAAATATTATTGCAAGTCTTGGTGGAGATGGGACTTTCCTACAAGCAGTTCGCCAGACCAGGTTTCGTGAAGACTGCGTGTATGTTGGTATTTCAACCACTGATTCCTTAAGCCTTTATAGTGATTTCCACCTGCGTGATGCATCAAACCTAATGGATGCTATGACATCAGAACAAATGGAAGTACGGAGCAAACCGACTATTGAAGTAACCATTGACAATCATACTACTTACAATTGTTTAAATGAATTTAGCATTCAATCTAATATTGTAAAAACCTTTATAATGGATGTCTTTATTGATACTTTACATTTTGAAACATTTAGAGGGGATGGAGTAGTTGTCTCTACCCCGACTGGTAGTACAGCTTATAATAAATCAGTAAATGGAGCTGTTGTAGACCCGTTACTTCCATGCATGCAAATTACTGAGCTTGGTTCTTTAAATAATAATCATTACCGTACACTTGGTTCACCTTTTATATTAAGCCAAGATCGGGTTTTAACATTAAAGATCGTAAAAGAAGGAAACGAACATCCAACAATGGCGATGGATAACGAGGCCGTCAGTATCCATAACCTTGAAAAAATAGAAATTAAACTAAGTGACAAAAAGATTAATACACTAAAGTTAAAAGACAACTCATTTTGGGAAAAAGTAAAACGAGTCTTTGTGTAACTTTAATTCTAGCGGATTTAAAATAGAATTGCGCAACAAACAAGAGTAGAAAACGGAAAAGCAGACAAAATCGTCCGCTTTTCTCTTTTCTACTTTTAGTCTTTGCTTAAGATCTCTAACTCTTTATTCCTTAGTTCGATACGTCGAATTTTTCCAGAAGATGTTTTTGGAAGTTCATCCACAAATTCAATTCTTCGCGGATATTTATACGGAGCCGTCATCTCTTTTACATGACTTTGAAGCATTTTCACTAGATCAGCTTCATTTTCTGTAATTCCGTCTTTTAGAATAATAAATGCTTTTACAACATTCCCACGATCCCTATCTGGACTGGCTACAACCGCACACTCTTTTACATACGGGTGCTTAACAAGGGCATCTTCTACTTCAAATGGTCCAATTGTATAGCCTGAACTAATGATAATATCATCGCTTCGTCCTTCAAACCAAAAATAACCTTCTTCATCCTTCTTTGCTTGATCACCTGTCACATAATAATCTCCACGATATTGTTTGGCTGTTCTTTCTGGTTCTTTATAATATTCTTTAAATAAGGCAGGAGTATCTTTATGAACAGCAATGTCCCCGACTTCTCCTACATCACAAATTTCGCCTTTATCGTTGATAATTTCAACTCGATTACCTGGTGTAGGTTTTCCCATCGAACCAGGTTTTAACTCCATTTCCTTCGTAATCCCCACTAACAGAGTGTTTTCCGTTTGACCATAGCCATCTCTAACTTTGAGATTGAACTGTTTGTTAAAGATATCGATGACTTCCCGATTAAGTGGCTCACCGGCAGAAACAGCACTATGGATATCAGAAAGATTATAATCATGAAGATGATCTACTTTTGCTATAAGACGATATTCAGTTGGTGTACAACAAAGAACATTCACCTGATATTTTTCAAGTAATTGTAAATATTTTTCCGGTTCAAATTTCCCGTGATAAGAGATCCCTGTCGCACCTGAACCTAATACAGCTAAAAATGGACTCCAAATCCATTTCATCCAACCAGGTCCAGCTGTTGCCCAAACCGTATCCCCTTCATTGATACAAAGCCAGTGGGATCCAGCCGTCCGAAGATGTGCGTAAGCCCAGCCATGTGTATGAACAACTGCCTTCGGATTACCCGTTGTACCTGATGTATAAGATAAGAATGCCATATCATCTCGACTTGTATCTGCTAATATTAGATCTTCAGATACTTTTTTCATTTCTTCATCTAAACGTTCCCAGCCTTCTGCCTCTCCGCCAATAACAAACTTTACGATAGAATCCATTTCATGAATAGGTTCAAATTCACCTGTGTATGGATAATAGCTAATAACTCCTTTTACATCCCCATGTGTAATTCGGTATTGGAGATCCTTCGTTCGCAGCATTTCAGAGCTTGGAATCACAACAAGGCCTAACTTTAGTGCCGCTAAGTATACTTCATAAGCTTCAATTAATCTGGGAATGATAATGAGGATAACATCCCCTTTTTGCAAACCTTTTTCTAACAATACATTTCCAATTTTATTAGCTTTTTTTAATAATGTCTCATATGTAATTTCTTCTGTTTGGCCTTCATAACTCTCCCATTTAACTGCTATTTTCTCTTTTTGTTTTGCAAAACGTTCCATTTCTGAAACAAGATTGTACTGTAATGGCGCAATCAAATCTTCTCGTTTCATCTTTTTTCGCCTCCAAAATTATCTGCTTTTCATGATACCACACTACAGTAATTTTTCTAGTACAAACTTTTAACCAGTTATTATGAGTAGATCCTAATTAGATGGTTCATTTCCAGACTTTTAAATAAAACACATAAAAGGAGTGGGAACTTTTGTCCCACTCCTTGTAGCCATCTTTATTTATATTTTTTATTATCTTGAAGCTCCACCCATTTGTTGCTCAGCCATTTGAACTAAACGCTTAGTAATTTCTCCACCAACGGAACCGTTAGCACGAGAAGTTGTTTCAGCACCAAGGTTTACACCAAACTCAGAAGCAATTTCATATTTCATTTGTTGAAGAGCTTGTTCTACACCAGGAACTAATAATTGGTTTGAGTTGCTGTTGTTTGCCATGTGATATCACCTCCTTGTGAGTATAGAATGTGTAGAATCACATCGCTTCATACAGCAACAACGCTGGTAAATTGTTCACGAAATGTAAGAAAAGAGTAAGACCTTAAAGCTAGTTAGGTACTAAAAAAGCTCGTTGAATAAATCAGCTTTGTTTGCTTGGGGTTTAATGATAATCGTCTCAATATTTTCAACTGCCTCTTGGATATACGGCTCGAAATCAACAAAGCTTTCGTAACGCATGACCTTTTCACGCTTAGGTTTTGTTTTTGGAGATGCTGGAACAAAAATCGTACAACAATCTTCATAAGGCCTAATCGATATATCATGGGTATCGATGGACTGCGCAATGTCGACAATATCTGATTTATCCATCATAATAAGTGGCCTTAAAATAGGTGTATTTGTTACTTCATTGATTGCATACATACTTTCAAGTGTCTGACTTGCAACTTGTCCAAGACTTTCACCTGTCACAATGGCTAACGCCTCCTGCTTTTCTCTAATCGCATCTGTAATACGCAGCATTAATCGCCTTGTGGTTGTCATCGAATAATTTTCGGGTACTTGTTTTTGTATTAGTTGTTGAATGTCAGTAAACGGGACAATGTGTAACACAAAATGTCCATTCATATAGGCTAGCTTTTCTGATAAATCAAGCACTTTTTGTTTCGCACGTTCACTCGTAAAAGGTGGACTAAAAAAGTGAACTCCTTCTACTTCAAGTCCTCTTTTCATCGATAAATGTCCTGCCACTGGACTGTCGATTCCTCCTGAAAGCATAAGCATTGCTTTTCCACTTGAGCCAGCTGGAAGCCCCCCAGCACCTTGGATTGTTTCACAAGAAATATATGTCGCCTCTGTTCGAATTTCAATTTGCATATTAATATCTGGCTGTTTTACATTTACCTTTAAATTCGGGACATTTTGTAGCATATGAGCACCAAACGTATGATTCAATTCATCTGTTTCCATAAAAAAAGTTTTATCGGCCCGCTTTGTTGTGATTTTAAATGTCTGACCTTCTTGATAAACTTTTTTAAACAGTTGAAGTGCCACATCTTTCATTTCCTCTATATCTTTCCCCGTCTTCATTACCGGACTAAAAGACTGAATTCCAAAGACGTTCTTCAACCGTTCAAGAATTTGACTTCCATCTTCACCATTTAAAATTACGTACGTTCGGTCACGTGTACATTTAATCCCTACTTTAGGAAAATCATGTAAAATTCTTCTTACACTATTTCCTAGTTTTTCTACGAATTTGCTTCGGTTTCTCCCCTTTGTCGAAAGCTCCCCATAGCGGATTAGTATTTGATCATAGTTCATATCACTTCATAACCTTTCTTAACGTAAAAATAGTTTCTTCCACAGCTAAAAGAACCTTTTTTACTTCATCCATTGTATTATTATATGACAAACTAACACGAATAGCACTACCCGCACGTTCCTCAGGAATTCCCATTGCTACAAGTGTGTTACTTATTGTTTTTTGTTTTGAAGAGCATGCGGAAGTAGTTGACACATAGATCTCTTTTTCTTCTAAAGCATGAACAATTACTTCTGATTTCATATGTGGAATGGAAAAATTCAAAATATGTGGTGCTGAAAATTCTTCTGGGGTATTCAGCATCACCCCAGAAATTTTCTCCAATCCCTTTCGCAATTCATGCGACACTCTATTTAAATGATCGGTTTCATTGTCCATCTTTTCTAAAGTCAAGCGTAATGCTTTTGCCATACTTACAGCACCCGCAACGTTTTCCGTTCCACTTCTTACTTTTCTTTCTTGACTGCCACCAGTAAATAACGGATGAAGTTTAACTCCTTCTCGAACAAATAGCAAACCAATTCCTTTAACGCCATGGAACTTATGAGCTGAAATAGTACAGAGGTCGATTTGACTTTCATTCAAATCTAATGGTACTTTTCCAACTCCCTGTACATAGTCAACATGAAACCGTATTTTCGGATAGTTTTTCAAAAGTTGACCAATATCTTCTATTGGTTGAATGGTACCAACCTCATTATTTACATGCATTACGGACACAAAAATGGTATCGGGCCGGATAGCCTTCCTAATATCATCTACATGAACTCGTCCATTCGAATCAACCGGAACAGCTGTGATGTCAAATCCCATATCTTCCAACTGTTTAAAGGACTCTCGAACAGAAGCATGCTCAACCGCCGTTGTAATAAGATGCTTCCCTCTTTCTTTATAGGCTAAAGCAACTCCTTTTATCGCTAGGTTGTTACCTTCCGTTCCACCTGACGTAAAAAGGATTTCGTTTTGTTTCACAGAAAGGAGTGTTGCTGTTTGAGTTCTTGCTTGACTCAATAATTTTTCCACTTGTCCTCCCAGTCCATGCAGTGAAGAGGGATTTCCAAAATAGTCAGTAGAAACCTTTACAAAAGAATCAATGACTTCCGGAAATGGTTTAGTTGTTGCACTATTATCAAAATAAATCATCATTTCTCCTTCCTGTTAGCGATCATTCTCCCGCTAACTCAAGATATTAACACAATCAATGTGATTTGAAAAACACTCAAATATTTAAAGTTCTCAGCACACACAAAAGGTTTGCCTTTTGAGCAAACCTTTTGTGTATCCCTATACTTCTAATAAATCTTCTATCTTCTTTAAGGCACCTGGTTCTACTTTTTCAATAGTGTCAGCCGCTTGTTCATATGCTTCTTTATAATCAAAAGATCGAAAAGATTCTTCTGCTTCTTTTAATCCTTTGTCAACGGAAGCATACTTGCTTCTGTAACGATTCCCATATTGAATCAATTTCTCAGCCAGCCTAACCATCTCAAAAAGATCGGCTGTTTTTTTGGTTACCCTTTCAACTGTCAGAACAGCCACTTCTAAGAATTCTTGTAACACTGGAATATCGATAGGCTTTTCGTCAAACTTTTCCATGACTTGTTGAATACTTTCCTGGGCCTCTTCTATTAAATATTTATACTCTTGTGGTACACCTGGTATATTGCTTTTAGAAATTAGACGAATGGTTTCAGCTACACTTTTCTTTAATTCGTTTATTTGTTCCCAAGCAACTAATTCATCTTTCCGCAAATCCTGTAATTTTTCCGCAAAATCAGCTTGTTCTTCAGCAATCATTCCTAAAATCACTTTAACAGCTAACATCTCTTCCCTTAAATGCGAATAAGCTGCTTGATTTTCATTTGTTTTAATCTCTATTAACTCAAATCGATAAAATAGCTGATCTAACTTTTTCGATAATTCCCCAACAACTTCCATATCGGATTCCTGAAGATGATAACTAGATTGAATTTGGATCAATTCATCATTTAATTCATTATTTACCGCTGTTGCTGTCTGTAGCATTTCTAAAATTTCTCGGTCACCCTGCTTAATCTCATGCTTAGCTAATACTTCTTTTTCAAGCAAATCATATAAATCATCAATGTTTTCTTTCCACTGATCTATTTTACCTTGGATTTCTTCCATTTCAGATTGTTCGATCTGGTTTAAACATTCTACTATTTCTTGCGAGATTCTTTCTGCTTCTTTTTCCACTTGGATGTGGTCAAGTATATACCCCTCGGCATACATTTCTTTATACCCTTCCTTTAACTCATACAATTGTGAAGGAAGCGTTGCTTGGCATTCGATAAGAATACTTGGAATCATTTCCATATCCTTTTTTGCCTTTTCTAATATTCCCTTAATTCTTAAGACAATCTCTCGAGCAGCCAAATAATTTCCATTTGTTGTATTCTCATCAAATTGAACAAAACTCTGTGAAACATCCTCTAGCCTTTGCTCAAGGTGCTTTTCCATTTTTCCAAATGAGTGACGATGAGCTAGCAGCATTTTCTTACTTTCTCGATAAGTCTCTTTCAAGTCTTCTATTTCAATTCGATTCTTTTCCTCACTACCGACAAGCTCTTGTAATTCATTTAACAATTCCTTAATTTGTTCTTCTATATTCGTTAATACGTTACTGATCTTCATTTGATTTATTTTTGCTTTTTTAAAACGATATTTATCAATATACTCTTCCGCATCAAATAAGAGCTCTTCCAAATCCGGTAACTGAACCGCTACAATTTCATCCCATATACTGCGCCAACGTTCAAAACGCTCTTCCGTCTCACCATTCATATTTAGTTGCTTAACCTTTTGCAACTCATCAAGTACAGGGCGAGTGGTAATATCTAATTTCCATTCTTCTAGCCGATCCATTTCCTTATAATACTTTTTTTTCATAAAAAACCCCGCTAGGAATATGCAAAATAAGACTGCTATTCCCCCGATTATATATTTCATTATATGCCCCCTTGTTCTATAACGAGCCGATTATATAGTCAAAAACAATCATTAGTTTTAAGAGCATGTTTACTATTGATTTCCAATAAAAACTTCCATCATTGATTACACCCTTGAAGATTAGCATTGGAGTGGATTGAGGAGGAAGCTATAGAAGAGCCGAGGCCATGAAAACCCAAATCAATTAGAGGCTCCGTACATGTTCTTTTCAATGTTTTTATGATACCATGTAAACGACAATTTTTGACTATTAAATTCAATTTTTTGTAGATTTATTTCCAATTCACTTAAAATAATGCCTTAAAATCATATAAGTCCGTATATTCATTAAATCATAAAAGTAAAACCTTTTTAAGGAATTGAACTTTTCACATAGAAATTTAATTGAGAATTGGAGGATGGAACAAATTGAAAAAGGATGGCCATATACATACACCGTTTTGTCCACACGGGTCAAATGATCACTTCGAGGAATATATTGAAAAAGCCCTTACGCTTGGTTTTAAGGAAATCTCCTTTACCGAACATGCTCCACTGCCAGAAGGTTTTATCGATACAACACCAACAAAAGATAGTGGCATGAGTTATTCAGAACTAGACCACTACTTTGAAGAAATAGATCGAGTAAAAAAAATATATGAAGGAAAAATAAAAATAAATGCCGGTCTTGAAGTCGATTACATCGAAGGATTTGAAAGTGAAATAAAAAAAGCGTTAAACCAAATAGGTCCAAAGCTTGATGATGCGATATTATCTGTTCATTTTCTAAAACATAATCAAACATACGATTGCCTTGATTACAGTCCACAAGGCTTTGCTGAAATGATCCATGTTTACGGGTCCATACAAAAGATTTACCAAAAATATTACGAAACAGTGCAATTATCTGTTCAAGCAGAGTTAGGTTCCTATAAACCAAAAAGAATCGGACATATTACACTTGTTCATAAATTTCAAAATCGTTTTCCTTTTGATGGTGATGAGAGGGTTCCTCTATTACATCTATTAAAAGAAATAAAGGAACAGGGTTATTCCCTTGATTATAATGGTGCTGGTACAGCCAAACCATTGTGTCGCGAACCTTATCCCCCTAATTGGGTCATTGAGGAGGCTCTAAAATTAGACATTCCCCTTGTTTATGGATCTGATGCACATCAAGCAAAAGAGATTGGACAAGCTTTCGAACAATTACACCTTCATTTAAATAGCTAGTCAATCACTTATTTTGTATACAGTTAGGGGTCTTCGCTACATTTCATTTTGTTCAGTTAGCCACTAAATTACCATGCTGGACTAGTTTCTCTCTAAAATGTAACGAAGGTTGCCCCCACTCACTTCTCCATATTGTGCTCGCTTCGCTCTATATAGCGGGACTCTTTTCATTGTATATGGAGTTGCAACACTATATTGGCTAGGCTGGATTTGCTTTGGTATTAACATGCCGTCTAGCCAGTCAAATATTTCCTTTAAATATTTATCGGCAAAATACTTTTCATGTGGGAAAACATGAAGAACTTCTGAAAGATATTGGCTATTTAGAAAAGGCATGGACAAAAGGCCTTTCAACTGAATAATAAAGTAATTCGCATTGACTTTTTTAAATTCTTGCCTTGCCACTCCTACTTCCAATATTTTAGTAAGATAGTACCGTTCTTTCACTAAATAAGTAGACATCATTTCACGGACAATTTGAGTATCAAGCGATAGTTCTCGTAAAATAAATCGTGTTAAATGAATATTTTCGCATTGAAAGTTCAAAATATTACCTATAACCATTTTTAAACTAGAATAAGCACCCGATTCCAATTCCAATATTCCATTTTCTAATTCATTTATATATTTTTCATAATAATTGGTAAAACAATATTCTAATAAACCATTTTTATTTTGGAAATAATAGGAAATATTAGCAATGTTCACATTTGCCTTTCCTGCTATATCTCGGACTGTCGTCCCATGGAATCCTTTTGTATTAAATAATGAAATGGCCGCTTGGACAATAGCATCTTTCGAATTTTTCTTCATCACTAGTACCTCACATTTCAAAGGATAAAAGGCAGGTCTATCTATAAACTACAATTCGGTCTTTATTCTCACAATCCTTTAAAAAATTCTCGACAAAAACTTTTTCTTTTCATGTCTATCCGCCAAATTGATTAGTTTAGCAACTTTATTACTGCTGAAATTTGTCATTAAACAGGAAATTAGCACCTTACTGAGCAAAATAAAAAACCTCCCAATAGCCTTCAGGAGATTTTTGAACAAACTTCATTCTCATTTGTTGTACTAATTTTGAACCACGACTCGATTCTTTCCAGTTTCTTTTGCCGTGTACAATGCTTTATCCGCTCGTTTAAAGACAGATTTATAATTATCGTTTTCTTCTTTTTTCCAATGTGAAACACCACAAGATATGGTTACACGCGGATTTGAAGATTCACTTACCTTCGTTACAAGCCGATTAGCAATTTGCACTCCCGTTTCTAATGATACTCGTGGTAAATAAATAGCTAATTCTTCTCCACCCCAACGAGCACCAATATCAGTTCCACGAATATTCGCTTGAATAATATTTGCCACCTGAACGATCACTTCATCCCCAATTTGATGTCCATATGTATCATTAATGGACTTAAAATTATCAATATCGATCATGATGAAGGTTCCTCCACCATCTACTTCCATCGATTGCTGAATTTTTTCATCAAGATAATTTCGTGAATACAATTTTGTTAAATGGTCGGTTATAACCATTTTTTCTAGTTCTTCTCTCAGAATTGTATTTGTAAAAGCAAGTGTTGAATGGTGGATTAAGGACAAGAATAGTTTAAAAGTCTCAAATGAAAAAGCATATGGCTCACGATGTAAAACAAGGACAAACCCATTAAGTACATTCGATTGGATCATTGGCACAACCATAACAGATTTAAAAGGGGTATATTGTGTTGGATCATGAGGCCATTTCCAATCACCTATAAATAAAGGTTCATGATCATAAAGAATTTTCTCTTTAAAATAATCTGTGTATTTTCTGGCATCTTCAGTAAAAAAGAAACGGGTGCTCCCTGGATGGACATTGGCCTTTTCATAATCGGAAGAGCATTGGATAAATCCAACTTCCTCTGCTTTAAGTGATTCCACAATTTGTTTAGACATATATTCCATCGTTTCTGAAAGTCGAAGATTAGAATTCAAACAACGACTTGTCTCATTAATGAGCTGTAAATCAGCAATTAATTGCTGAGACTGTTCATACAGTTGGGCATTTTCAATTGCTCCTCCTGCTGTATTTGCAAGTAAAGTAATAAATTCCACTTCACTTGTGGGAAACACAAGTGTATTAGGCGCAGTCACTTGTAATACGCCATAGACACCCTGCTTTCCTTTCAAAGGAGCATACAGAACAGATCTTTTATCAGAAATGGAATCTTCAAATTGAATGGTACCTGTCACATAAGCTTCCATAATCGTCATATTTTTATCATCGTAATCTAATTCTTTTATTGGCAACCCTTCATACCCTCTATGATCTTGGGATAAGAGAAGATAATAAGTAAAACTTGGATAAACCGCTTGTAAAGTATCGATAATTTCACCCAGTACTGACTCCATGTTCATTGAAGAATGAACTTTCTCCGTTACACGAAATAACTGCTTATATCGTTTCTCTTCCAAAACCAATGTGACTAATTGCTGGATCCTTTGCAAAAGACATTCACATTCTTCACTTAGCTTTTCAAGAACAAAGTCCGATAACTGAGTCATAAAAGGACCTTCTTCTTTTAGTAAAAGATAGTTTTGAATTTCCCCCTTAAGCTCTAGAGGAATTAATAAATCATATTGTTTAAACGTATGAATATGAGATGGTTTACGAAAAATCCTTGTACATTGAGCTATTTCTTCAAGTTCTTCAGGAAAAATATCTAATGTGCCCTGCTTCAACTTCATCTCTGAATTTGTTGAAGCCACAACAAATATTTGTTGTTTACATTCACTATATCGGTATATAGTTACTTCTTTAGCACTCATCAATGCTTTAATGGTCAAAATCATTTTTTCTACCATAGAATCATATTGAAATAGACCATTATCTGTAGAGATAATGTCAAAGAACCGACTTTTCAAATCTAACATAAAACGTTCTTCGAGCAATTCCATTTTAAACATCACCTAGTTTTCAATCTTAATGGAAATTTCTATATAAAATCAGGACTTTTTCCTTATGTTAATATTAATTATTATACAGTTATTTAATTCATTTCACCAAACATAATATCACTGTTACTATAAATTCCTTTTTTACAAATTTTGTACGCGTTATCGACAGTACTAGCAGACTTATTTCAAAAAAACAGAAAACTAGTATATTCTACTTTTTAACTAATATTTACACTTAACTCATTTTACTCTTCTTCATTCAATTATTCAATTAAAATCTCCTTGACATTAACCTCCATATAATTATATAATATCCTTTGTGTAAAATATCGCAGCTTATGTGAATACTTTTTTGGTTTCATTTTGTTCCTCGAATGTGTTATAAGAAATTTTTTTCTTTTTGAAGTTAGAAGATAGTCTAGCTTCAAGCACCATCTGCGACAAGCAGGTGCCTCACGCATTTCAATGATGGGGTACTGTGTAACCCTCTGCTGCTAGGGCGAAAGTACATGAAAACAAAATGTCCATGAAAGAATCATCACATCTGTTTTTATTTTACCAAAATAAAAACATAGAGGAGGAGTCATTAATGGCTCGTTATACAGGTCCAAGTTGGAAACTGTCTCGTCGTCTTGGTATTTCCTTGAACGGCACTGGTAAAGAATTAGAAAAGCGTCCTTACGCTCCTGGACAACATGGTCCAAATCAACGTAGAAAACTATCAGAATATGGTTTACAATTACAAGAAAAGCAAAAGCTTCGCCATATGTATGGTGTAACTGAACGTCAATTCCGCAATCTTTTTGATAGAGCGGGTAAAATGACTGGTATCCATGGTGAAAACTTTATGATTCTTTTAGAATCTCGCTTAGATAATATTGTTTACCGTTTAGGTTTAGCGCGTACTCGTCGCCAAGCTCGTCAGCTTGTTAACCACGGTCATGTTTTAGTAGATGGAAAACGTGTTGATATTCCTTCATACCGTTTAAAAGCTGGTCAAACAATTGGTGTTCGTGAAAAATCACGCAACCTTGATATCATTAAAGAAGCAATCGAAGTGAACAATTTTGTTCCTGATTACTTAGCTTTTGATGCTGATAATTTAGAAGGATCTTTCACTCGCTTACCAGAGCGTTCTGAACTTCCAGCTGAAATTAACGAATCACTTATCGTTGAATTCTATTCTCGTTAATAATAGCCTTAAAAAAAACCTTGCCGCTTTGGCAAGGTTTTTTTTCTAGCGTAAACGGCTACCCGAGGTCAAAACACCTTTCCATGAGGGCATCCTGTGCTTATTGGACTTGCACAGGATATGCTGACGTCCACGTTTAAGCCGCTTGCGCTTTTCTTCTTAGTATTTAATCAAGTAATATTTCTTTTTCCCACGACGAATGACTGTAAATTGTCCTTCTATTCGATCACTTTCAGAAATCACGTATCCTGTTTCTGTCACTCTTTCTCCATTCACGTAAATAGCACCGTTTGAAACATCTTCTCTAGCCTGCCTCTTAGAGGAAACAATTTTTGCCGCAATCAGAAGGTCAACAATGCCTATTTCTTCCCCTGTTGTATGTTCATAAGATGGCACATCTTTAAACCCTTGTTTGATTTCAGTAGCTGTTAATTTTTGAATATCACCATTGAAAAGCGCTTCAGTAATCTTCACTGCCTGTTCAAGTGAATCTTTTCCATGAATCATTTCGGTCATTGCTTCGGCTAACGCTTTTTGTGCTTTCCGTAAATGTGGTTCTGACTCGATAGACTGTTCCAATACTTCAATTTCCTCTTTTATTAAAAAAGTAAAAAACTTTAAGTATTTGATAACATCTGCATCTGCGGTATTAATCCAGAATTGATAAAACTCATATGGTGACGTTTTTTCCGGATCTAACCATACAGCTCCACTTTCTGTTTTACCAAACTTGGTTCCATCCGCTTTCGTTACTAGCGGAATCGTTAAACCATATGCTTTTGAACCCTCAGGCATCATTTTACGAATGAGTTCAAGTCCTGTTGTAATATTTCCCCACTGATCACTTCCACCAATTTGAATTTTACAATCATGTTTTTCGTAAAGATGTAAAAAGTCCATCGCTTGTAAAATCGTATACGTAAATTCCGTGAATGAAATTCCGGTATCAAGACGTGTGGAAATCGTATCTTTTGCCAACATATAGTTCACACCAACATGTTTTCCATAGTCACGAAGGAAAGTAACGATATCCATAGAGCCAGCCCAATCATAGTTATTAACCATCATAGCACCGTTATTGCCTTCAAAATCAAAAATATGGCTCAGCTGTTTTTGGATACATTCAACATTATGTTGTATAGTCTCAGTAGTTTGAAGCTTGCGTTCTTCACTTTTACCACTTGGATCACCAATCATCCCCGTTGCACCACCTACAAGTACAATGGGTCGATGACCATGCTGTTGAAAACGACGCAATGTTAAAAAAGGAAGCAAATGACCAATATGCATGCTATCTGCTGTTGGATCTACTCCACAGTACAAGGAGATCTTTTCCTTCTCCAATGTCTCTTGAATTCCTACTTCATCTGTTTGTTGGTAAACAATTCCTCTCCAATGTAAATCTTCAAGTAAATTCATAAATATCCTCCTAAAATTAAAGCGTAAATGCTTTGGTAAAATGCTGAAACTAGATTATTTTAAAAATTGGTTATGTTAAACAATAGTGTTGATATTCTAATAGCCTTTGATGTACGCGTCCATTAAGTTATTCATGCTAAATAAAACACATGGCTACATACACCAAAAGCTATTTATCAACAATAACCATTAACATCGTCAAAAAATAAAAAACGCCCCTGCAGAATATGCAGGGACGCAGAATATGCGCGGTACCACCCAAAATTGAAGAATAGATTCTTCTTCCACTCAAAAAGATAACGGATTAACCGGTCATTGCTACTTGAAAGGCTAAGGAGACTCATTTAGGGACGACACAACTAAAGGGTTCAAGTCCCTAGACACCGAAGCTAGACAATATAAAAAAAGAGATCAAACCCTATCTTATCGTTCACAATGAAAGCTCAGGGAGGTAATTCATTCTTCTATTTGCACCAGCTTACAGCGACCGCTGGCTCTCTTTGGCAGGGATAAAAGCACTACTAGGTCCCATCTTTGCTTTTAAATATTTAACTTTAATATTGCATTTTTACCATAATAAAATATCGTTGTCAAATATGACCATATAGGTTCTACAAATTCCAACATAATTTTCGTTTCCTTCCCTTTGTTTATGCTATAATAGATGATGATTTTGGAGGGATTGATTACATGAAATTTGATAAATCAGACTGGGAAAAAAAATTAAAATCGATACTGAATATATTCACCAATAAGAAAGCAGCTAAAAATGTCCGCATTACGTATCAGATTCTTTGGAATCTTGCTCTCTTATTCATGATTGTAATCGTACTTGGAGCTGCCTTTGCTGGTGGTCTTGGTGCAGGTTACTTTGCTTCATTAGTAAAAGACGAACCTCTTCGTTCCTATGATAGTATGAAAAAAGATATCTATAATTATGAAGAAACATCTGAGTTATATTTTGCCAATGACGTCTATTTAGGTAAGCTTTACACAGATCTTGAAAGAGAAGAAGTAAAAATTGAGGATGTATCACAGGATTTGATTAACGCAGTTATTTCGACTGAAGATGAATATTTTTACAAACATGACGGTGTCGTACCGAAAGCCATTTTTCGTGCGATCTTTCAAGAGGTAACCAATTCCTCCATTCAATCAGGCGGAAGTACACTTACACAGCAGTTAATCAAAAATCAAATTTTAACAAATGAAGTTTCGTTTGAACGAAAAGCAAAAGAAATTTTACTAGCACTTCGACTCGAAAAATTCTTTGAAAAAGAGGAAATTCTTGAAGCCTATTTAAATGTATCGACGTTTGGACGCAATTCATCAGGAAGAAATATTGCTGGCGTTCAATCCGCAGCAAAAGGAATTTTCGGAGTTAGCACAAAAGAATTAAACTTACCGCAAGCAGCCTTTATTGCTGGACTTCCCCAAAGTCCATTTGGCTATACGCCTTTTACAAATAGAGGGGAAATTAAACAAAATCTTGAACCCGGCATAAATAGAATGAAAACTGTTTTAAAGAGGATGTACGATGACGAAAAGATAAATACAAAACAATATGAAGAAGCCCTGGCTTACGATATAACAAACGATTTTATTACCCTACATGAAAATCCAATTGAGGAATATCCATGGGTCACATTTGAAATTGAGAAACGGGCAACTAATGTCATGTCTGTTCTTCTAGCTGAGAAAGACGGCTTTACAGAAGAAGACCTAGAGCAGGACGATGCACTAAAAGAAAAGTATCTCACTCTTGCTGATCGAGATATCCGCCAAAATGGGTATAGAATTCACAGTACCATTAATAAGGATATTTATGACACCATGCAAGAAGTAGCAGAAAACTTTCAATATTACGGGAGTGACCGAACAAAAACAGTCATAAACCCCGAAACAGGTAAGGCCGAAAGTGTTGCCAATCCAGTTGAAACCGGTGCTATTCTAATCGAGAATCGTACAGGTAAAATTATTAGCTTTGTTGGTGGACGTGATTATAACAGGGAACAACTTAATCACGCAACGAATGCCGTCCGGTCAAATGGTTCAACGATAAAACCGCTGCTTGTTTATGCGCCAGCCATCGAACTGGGTACCCTTTCTCCAGGCAGTATCCTACCTGATGTACCGTTGAATTTAGATCCGGGATCTCCTAGCAGACTATGGCCTTCCAATTTTGATGGACGTTATCATGGTCTTATGACAGCTAGAGAAGCTTTAGCTGATTCTTATAATGTTCCTACTGTTAAAGCATATGTTGATATTTTAGATCAACGACCAGCACAATACCTTGAAAAAATGGGTTTTAGTTCTTTAGCTGAAAGTGATTATATCAACCGTTCGACTGCCCTAGGTGGTTTGACTAACGGTGTATCTGTTGAAGAAAATACAAATGCGTTTGGTACCTTTGCTAATAATGGGCAATTTATTGATGCCTATCTGATTGATAAAATTACCGATAAAGAAGGAAATGTTGTGTTTCAGCATGAAGTCAAGCCAGTCGATGTATTTAGTCCGCAAACGGCCTACTTAACTTATGACATGTTAAGAGATGTCATTACGGATGGTACAGCAACACCCTTAAATAAACGATTGAAATTCAGCTCAGATTGGGCTGGAAAAACGGGTACTGGACAAAACTATAAAGATGTTTGGTTTGTAGCAACTAATCCGAATGTATCATTCGGAACCTGGATTGGCTATGATGAACCAAAGCCAATGGAAGTTAACTATAAAGGTTTATCCTACTATATACGCAACATTTATTTATGGGCTGATTTCATGAATGCTGCATACGATGTTTCACCTGAATTAGTGGATCCAAGTGAAACTTTAAAAATGCCAAGTGGGATCGTTAGGCGTTCATTCTGCGCTAGTTCTGGTCTTTTACCTTCTGATGCCTGTTCAGAGGCAGGCCTTGTTCGAACTGACTTGTTTAACGAGAAATTCGTACCAACAAAAGTCGATGATAGTTTAACGAGTGGAGAATATGTCCAAATTGGAGATAAAAAATACATTGCTCTTGATTCGACACCAGCAGAATTTACCGAATCTGGCTTAATGGTGAATCCTGATTCTATGAAGAAACTATTTGGCATAACAACGAATGCAAATCAGTTATTACCAAAAAGTAGTGGCTTAGCTAATGCATCAATTCCAGATGCAACTATGAAAGACAATGGAAAAATACCTTCTGCTCCTGATGTTTCATTCTCGAGTAGCAGCATGAATTGGGGAAACCATCCTGAAAATGACGTTGTCGGCTATAGAGTATATAGTGAAGGTAAGAAGGTTGCTAGCATAAAAGCAAGCGGAAGCCTATCATACCAAGCTGAGAATAGCTCCTATTATGTCACAGCAGTAGATATAGCCGGAAATGAGTCAGCGCCGTCCAATACGATATCTGTAGGGGAACCTGATGAGGATCCAATTAAGGATCCAATTGAGGATTCAATTGAAGATCAAACAGAAACAGAAACAAAAACAAAAACAGAAGTGGAAGCAGATGCAGATGCAAACTCACCTCCAGATTCGCAACCGTCCTCTGCACCTACAAATGAAACTGAGTCATAAGTCTGTTAAGGAAATAAGAAAAAACACTTAAGACCAAAACGTCAAAGCTAATATATAACCCATTAATAAGTAAAAGAGGCTGACAAAGTCAGCCTCTTTTACTTATTTTCCTACTTTATTCTTCCATTGACGATAAGTCACCTGTAGGTAATTTTAGTTCCCATGCTTTTAAAACGCGACGCATGATTTTACCACTTCTTGTTTTCGGCAATTTATCAAGAAATTCCATTTCTCTTGGTGCAGCATGTGCAGCAAGTCCATTTTTGACAAACTGACGAATGTCTTCAATTAATTCGTTTGATGGCTCATAGCCATCACGCAATGCAATAAACGCTTTAATGATTTCACCACGAACGGGGTCTGGCTTTCCGATCACCCCCGCCTCTGCTACAGCAGGATGCTCCACTAACTTACTTTCTACCTCAAATGGACCAACCCGTTCACCTGAAGTCATAATCACATCATCGATTCTGCCTTGAAACCAAAAATAACCATCCTCATCCATATAAGCAGAATCTCCTGATACATACCAGTCTCCTGGCATAAAGTAAGACTCATATTTCTGTTCGTTTTTCCAAATTGTATGCATCATTGATGGCCAACCTTTTTTAATCGCTAAGTTCCCCATTCGATAAGCTGGTAACTCATTTCCTTGATCATCGACAATCGCTGCTTGTACACCTGGAATTGGTTTTCCCATTGAACCTGGTTTTACATCCATACATGGGTAATTACAAATAAGCTGTGCCCCTGTTTCAGTCATCCACCATGTATCATGAATTCTTAAATCAAATACTTTCATGCCCCACCGGACGACTTCAGGGTTTAACGGTTCCCCAACACTTACCACATGACGTAGATCGGCTAAATCAAACTTTTTCACAACTTCATCTCCTGCCCCCATTAACATGCGAAATGCCGTTGGAGCGCTGTACCATACTGTTACACCGTAATCCTCAATCATTTTATACCATGTTTCTGGATTAAAGCGTCCACCTACAATCAAATTTGACGTACCAGTTAACCACGGGCCAAAAATTCCATATGACGTACCGGTAACCCAGCCTGGATCTGCTGTACACCAAAACACATCCTCTTCTTTTAAATCAAGAACCCATTTCGCGGTTTGATACTGTTGAATCATGGCATTGTGAATATGTAAAACGCCCTTCGGCTTTCCAGTGGAACCAGAAGTATAATGAAGAATCAATCCGTCTGTTCGTTCAACCCACTCAATATCAAGCTTTGAACTTGCTTCATTCATTTTTTTGTGAAAATCAATATATAAATCATTTTCTTCCACATCTTCACCAATGACAATAATATGTTTTAATAAGGGAAGTTCTTGAACGGGAACTCGTTTCAAAAGCTCTTTTGTCGTGACAAGCACTTTTGCCTCACTGTCTTCTAGTCGATCACGAACCGCCCCCTCCATAAACGCTTCAAATAAAGGACCTACGATTGCACCCAGTTTAATGGCACCTAATACTGAAAAATACAATTCAGGGGTACGAGGCATAAAAATAAAAACCCGATCACCTTTTTCAACATTTCCGTATGTTCTTAAAATATTCCCAGCTTTATTTGAAAGCTCTTTCATCTCTTTGAAAGTATATTTCTCTTTCCTAAGTCCATCATGATAATAAAGAGCGACCTTATTTTTCCGGAAGCCTTCCGCATGTCTATCAATTGCCTCATAAGCCATATTCACTCGTCCTGTTGTATACCAAGAAAACTCCTGCTCTGTTTCTTTCCAATCAAAATTATTATATGTTTCTTCATAACTAGTTAAATTATAATCTCCTTGTACTGTGGGTACAGCTTCTAATTTCATTTAGTACTTCCTCCTTTATTTACTATTTGATCTATTATAGTACAGAACTATTATATTTCTAATTTTTAAAATATTCAAGTAATAAATATTATTCTGTCCTTTTATTGTAATCTTTAGTAAAAATTGATAAAGAATAAGTTATATTGTTAGAATTTTATGTATAATGGTAATAATACTTCTTTCACTCCTTCTGATCTACCAAGGAAAAAAGTTCATTACCGGTGTAATCAAATGTAACAACAATAAAAAGATGCTACTAGGAGGTGGGGAAAATAGATGGAACATAAAAAAACATATTATCAAAAAGAATTAACAACTCCAGTTGGCCATTTACTGATTGAGGGTCCCGTTCATGCTGAACAATTAGCCCAATATGAATTTCACAACGACCTTGTTGCCTTTCGTCCTGCCAGCACACAGCATCAAGCACTTATAGAGATTGCCCTTTTACCAGAAGGAAGAATCATCATTGCTAGATCTGGTCAAACCATTATCGGATATGTTACCTTCTTATACCCAGACCCACTTGAACGATGGTCAGAAGGGAATATCGATCATTTAATCGAATTGGGCGCGATTGAAATTATCCCTCTTTTTCGCGGAGCAGGAGTTGGAAAAAACCTCTTAATTGTTTCTATGATGGATGACGCAATGGAAGATTATATTATTATCACAACTGAATATTATTGGCATTGGGATTTAAAGCGTACTGGATTAAATGTATGGGAATATCGAAAAATCATGGAGAAAATGATGAACACCGTTGGTTTAGAATGGTATGCAACAGATGATCCTGAAATCTGTTCACACCCCGCGAATTGCTTAATGGTCAGAATCGGAAATCGAATTCCTCCTGAATCCGTTCAAAAATTCGACCAAATACGCTTCATGAACCGATTTATGTACTAAAGGAAAAGCGTAAGTCTCTTGTGTTAAATGATGATTTAAGTTTAAAAATTTTATACAATTAATTCTTTAAACAAGGGGGATTTACATGATTGTTGAAGAAATCATGAAAACAAAGATTATCACTCTATCTCCGGAACAGTCTATCTATGACGCGCATAAGCTTATGCTTCAACACAAAGTCAGACATCTACCTGTCCTCAACGAAGAGAGTCACTTAATTGGAATTGTGTCTGATCGAGATATACGAGATGCTGCCCCTTCTATTTTAAGTAATCCTACAGAACAAAATCATGTTCTTGGAAACCCGGTTAAAACGATTATGAGTACCAACCTTATTACAGGTCATCCCCTTGATTTTGTTGAAGAAATTGGGACTGTTTTTTATGAACATCATATTAGCTGTTTACCCATTGTACAAGAGCACCAGTTAGTTGGGATTATAACCGAAATAGACCTTTTACATACACTGATTGAACTTACTGGAGCCCATCAACCTGGATCACAAATGGAGATTAAAGCCCCAAATCGAGCAGGAGTTCTAAATGAAATTACTACTGTTTTTCGCGATCATAAAGCAAATATATTAAGCGTACTTATCTACCCTAATAAAAAGGATAATCGATTCAAAATCGTTGTCATTAGAGTACAAACTATTAATCCTACTCGATTAATAATAGATTTAAAACAGGCTGGTTTTGAAACCCTTTGGCCTAATTTACCGGAGATAAACAAATGAAACAGGAATCCATCTTTATTTATTCAGCTGAACTATTAAACTATAAATTTAATTCAGATCATCCATTTAATCCATTACGCTTAAAACTAACTCTTGATCTATTAGAAAAGAGCCATGCCATTGAAACAAAAAGTATGATTCCTCCACGTCCTGCAACAAGAGAAGAATTGCTTCTCATCCATGATCCTCACTATGTTGATGCAGTAAAGTTAGCCGGTCATGGACAACTTTCAAAAGAACTAGCCGAAAGCTATGGCCTAGGCACAGAAGATACACCTATTTTTCCAAATATGCATGAAGTCAGTTCATTACTTGTTGGAGGTAGTTTAACCGCTGTTGATTATGTCATGAGTGGAAAAGCAAAACATGCATTACATCTTGGTGGCGGTCTCCACCATGGTTTCAGTGGGAAAGCATCTGGCTTTTGCATCTATAATGATTGCTCTGTTGCGATGAAATACATCCAAGAGAAATATCATGCCCGCGTATTATATATTGATACAGACGCCCATCATGGTGATGGTGTTCAATGGTCCTTTTATGATGATCCTAACGTGTGTACACTATCGATTCACGAAACAGGACGTTATTTATTTCCGGGAACAGGAAGTATCAATGAAAGAGGACAAGGAGAAGGGTATGGATACTCCTTTAATATTCCAGTAGATGCCTTTACAGAAGATGAATCATGGCTTGATTGCTATAAAAAGGCCATTCATGAAGTAGCAGCATTCTTTAAACCAGATATTATTTTGACGCAAAACGGGGCAGATTCGCACTTTTGGGATCCGTTAACACACCTTTCTGTTACAATGAAAACCTATAAGGAAATACCAAAGCTTGCGCATGAAATTGCTCATCAATATTGTGATGGTAAATGGATTGCTGTTGGGGGTGGTGGTTACGATATTTGGAGGGTTGTTCCTAGAGCCTGGTCATTAATATGGCTTGAAATGACAGAAAATTTCTCTAACTTTGATTTTCTTCCATCAGACTGGATTGCCGAATGGCAAGAAAAAACGTCTTATACACTCCCGTTAAAATTGGAAGATGAAGATCAAATCTATCCACCTATTCCGCGCAAAGCAGAAATCACAGAAAAGAACGAACAAACACTTGAAAAAGCGTTATATTCCATTCGAAATAGAAAAGAATCGTCAAAAATAACAGAATAAACAATTTTTAAAAATTCTATTCCTTCTATAAGTAGGAATTAGTGCCTGTACGGAGGGGTGCGTTATAAAGTGCTACACATTTATAGCAAAGACACCCCTAAGGCAAATTTCCAATCACAATTCTCTTATTATTTCGTTGAATTCCTTCTTTCAATTCGATGTGGAAGAATGACCTTAAGCTCAGGTACTTCTTCTTTATTCATTAGCTTTGTTAATAGTCGCATTGCTACTGCTCCTATATCATATAAAGGTTGAACAACGGTTGTTAATTGTGGACGCACCATTAAGGACAATCTTGTATTATCAGATGTGATTACTTCAAAATCATCTGGAACCACAAACCCTTTATCTTTAGCCCCATGTATAACTCCTAATGCCATTTCATCTGAACCAACAAAAATAGCACTTGGCTTATTCTCTAATTCAAGAAACTTTTCGAAAGCCTCAATACCTGAGTCATACGTATAATCACCTTCAGCTACCAAGTCTTCATTGTACTCAATTCCAGCATCACTTAATGCTCGTTTATATCCAGCCATCTTTTTAACCGCATTAATCGGCTCATGTAAAGGACCAATCACAATCGCAATCTTTCTATGTCCTTCATTAATGAAAGTCGTTACAGCATCATAAACGGCTTGTTCATGATCAATATTAACGGAAGGAATCGTTCCCGTTTCTTCAATCGATCCAGCTAATACAATCGGAGCAGGTGATTTTTCAAACTCTTCAACATGTTCATTTGTAATATTTCCACCCATGAAGACAAGTCCATCAACCTGCTTTCCAAGCATGGTATTTAAAAGATGTAACTCCTTATCCTTATTTTGGTCAGAATTACTTAAAATAATATTGTATTTGTACATCGTCGCAATATCTTCAATTCCCCTTGCCAATTCGCCAAAGAATACATTGGAAATATCAGGAATAATAACCCCGACTGTTGTTGTTTTTTTACTAGCTAAACCTCGAGCAACCGCATTTGGTCGATACCCAAGTCGCTCGATAACCTCTAATACTTTTTTTCTTGTTGTAGGTTTCACATTCGGATTTCCATTTACCACTCGTGAAACAGTTGCCATGGAGACATTTGCTTCCCGAGCAACATCATATATAGTAATGTTCATCTATAACACTCCTTCATTATTTTAAAATAGGAAAGTAAATTTACGTCATCTAGTTTCTTTGTATTATTTTGTCCACAATTCTCTCTTTACACAAGTTCCCAAAAAACTCAAACGAATGACTCTCACAAGTCAATCCTTCTCTACTGATTTATGTACTTAATCATACGCTAGACAACCAAAAGTCGCAATATGAACTATACATTTTAACACATATTTTATATTTTTAACAAAAGCTTTGTTAAATAATAGTGTTGCTACTCTACAAGCTTTCGGTGTACGCAGACATTAAGTTATTCAATGGAATAAAAAATTACATACTGCACATACACCAAAGGCCATTTATTAACAATTATCATAAACACAGCCTTAGTAAAAGAAAGAACCTTCCACTCATCGTGAAAGGTTCTTTGACTATTACTTATGCTTTAATGTAAGCAGATTTCTGAATTTCATTGTAGAATGCATCAAATTGATTCAAATCCATTTGCTGAGCTGAATCTGAAAGCGCAACAGCTGGATCTGGATGAACTTCAGCCATTACACCGTCAGCACCAATAGCTAACGCTGCTTTCGCACATGGAAGCAATAAGTCTCTTCTGCCGGTTGAATGCGTCACATCAACGAATACAGGTAAATGCGTTTCTTGTTTAAGAATTGGAACAGCTGAAATATCTAATGTATTTCTTGTAGCTTTTTCATATGTTCGGATTCCACGTTCACAAAGAATAATTTGCCCGTTCCCTTGTGACATAATATATTCAGCAGCATTTATGAATTCTTCAATAGTAGCAGACATACCTCGTTTTAATAATACCGGTTTGTTTACCGAACCAGCTGCTTTTAGTAATTCGAAGTTTTGCATATTACGAGCACCAATTTGAATCACATCAATATAATCAAGGGCTGTTTCAATATCCGTTGGAGTAACAATTTCACTAATAACAGCTAAATCATATTCATCAGCGACTCTTTTTAATATTTTCAAACCTTCTACACCAAGACCTTGGAAATCATAAGGTGAAGTTCTCGGTTTATATGCTCCACCACGCAAAAGTTTAAGTCCTTTTGCTTTAACAGAAGCTGCAACCGCTGCAACCTGCTCATATGATTCAACAGAACATGGTCCAAAGACAAAATTAGGATTTCCCTCACCAATAATTTCGCCTTTTAAATTAATAACAGTATCTTCTGATTTTTTCTTACGTGAAACAAGCAATGCTTTTCTATGGTCATCTTCTTGTAATTCAAGACCCGCTTTAAAAATTTGCTTGAAAAGATGTAGGATTGTCGAATCTTCAAATGGTCCATCATTATTATCCGTTATTAAATCGAGCATATGACGTTCACGTACTGGATCATAGCGATTAACTCCTTGAGTTTCCTTAACGCGACCAATCTCTTGTACAGTACGTGCTCTCTCATTAATAAGTGTAAGCAACTCTAAGTTAAGTTCTTCGACTCTCTGTCGTAGTTGATCCAGTTCATTGTTCCCCATCATTTTTCGCTCCTTTATGTTTGCCGCAAAGCAATAAAAAAAGATAAACACATATATGCTTTAACGACATGCTAAAATATGATACATTTTTTATGATTACGGTTATTATATATGAATTATCTGTCATTGTCACGTCTTTTTTCTTTTTCGCTTAAACGCTTTTAAGCGCTAAAGTAATATTAAAACCTATTAAAGAAGGTGCATCTATTTGGAAGGACGAAAAAAGCTATTTGCTTTAGATATTGGTACCCGCTCTGTCGTCGGAATTATAATAGATGAAATGAGTGACGAACGCTACCATGTTACAGATATTTTATCAAAGGAACACTCGAAGCGAGCGATGTTAGACGGTCAAATACATGATGTATTAGCTGTTTCAAGCATTATTTCGGAAATTAAAGAAGAACTAGAAAAAAAACATGGGCCGCTTAAAAAAGTGAATGTTGCGGCTGCAGGTCGAGCGTTGAAGACAGAACGTGCAACAGTGACGGTAAATATCGCTGGAAAACCAATGATTCAAAAAGAAGATATTCTTCATTTTGAATTAAGTGCTGTTCAGCAAGCACAAGCCTCTGTTGCAGCAAAACACAAAAAAGGAGAAAAACATCAATATTATTATTGTGTCGGTTATTCTGTTCTTTATTACAGGCTTGATGATGAGGAGATTGGCAGTTTAATTGATCAGCAAGGAGATGAAGCTTCAGTTGAAATTATTGCTACTTTTTTACCAAGAGTTGTCGTTGAATCATTAATTGCTGCACTCCATAGATCTGATTTAGAAATGGAAGCACTAACGCTAGAGCCTATTGCCGCTATTAATGTTCTAATTCCACCATCGATGAGGAGATTAAACGTTGCCCTTGTTGATATTGGTGCTGGAACGTCCGATATTGCGATTACGGATATGGGCACAGTCATTGCCTATGGGATGGTACCAATTGCCGGTGATGAAGTAACTGAAGCCATTAGTGATCAATATTTGCTTGATTTTCCCTTAGCAGAAAAAGCGAAACGAGATCTCCTCACGAATCAAACCATCGGGTTAACAGATATTCTTGGTTTTGAAACCGAAGTATCTAGAGAAGAAGTCATCACCAAAATTACACCGGTTCTTGAAAAACTAACCCAATCAATTTGTGATGAGATTATGCAATTAAATAATCATCATTCACTGAAAGCGATTATGCTTGTGGGCGGTGGAAGTTTAACACCAGAAATAACGAATAGAATAGCTCAAAAGATGAATTTACCAGAAAATCGGGTTGCCATAAGAGACAGTAACGCCATTTCTTCTGTATCAATTGCTGATCATATTGAAAGAGGACCTGAGCTTGTCACCCCTATTGGGATTGCTATTGCAGCACAAAAGTCTCCTGTCCAATATCGTACAGTTTATGTGAATGAACAACCGGTTCGCTTATTCGAGGTTAAAAAACTAACCATTGGTGACTGTTTACTTGCAAGTGGAATGAAAATGAATAAGCTCTATGGGAAGCCAGGTATGGCTATGATCATCTCTCTTAATGACCAAACCATTACCATTCCTGGCGGTTATGGTGAAGCACCTTTGATTACGAGAAACGATGTGCCATGTAGTCTAGATGACCCTGTTGAAAATGAAGACCATCTTGTGGTCGTTCAAGGTAAAGATGGAAAATCACCTAAAGTCTATATAAAAGATTTGCTTGACGACTTACCAGAAAAGACAGTCAATATTAACGCAAAACCCTACACATTCACTGCCAAAATCACCTGCAATGGCTTGCCTACCACTGCTGATAAGCTTATTTCTGATCGGGATAAAATTGAATACAAATTTCCAGAATCGATAGAAGCATTGCTCACTATGTTAAACTTACAAGATGAGCTAGAAAAATGTCGTCCATTTCGGGTAAAACTTAACGGAAAAGAAACATTTATTCCTCCTTTTTCTGGGAAGCTCTATCGAAATGGAATTGAAGTGAAACTATCAAATAGCTATGAACATTTAGATGAATTAACCATTGAAAATAAAAAGCAACCTACTGTTAAAGAATTGGCAGAAATAAAGCAAGTCACTCTTTCTCAAAGCATTCCTGTCTCTTTTAATGGGAAACAAATCGTAATAAAGAAGAAATTAACGGAATTTATTCGTGATCAAGAAACCTTATCTGAAGAGGATTTGATCTATGATGGTGATCATATCACGTATGATCAAAAGAAAATGGAACCTTTTATTTTTCAAGATTTATTTAATCATGTTCAAATTAATATGCCAGAAAAGGCAACCGGTCGGTTTATGTTATTGAAAAACAACCAACAAACCACCTTCTTTGGAAAAATTGAACCTGGAGACGACTTAAAAATTGTCTGGCCAGTCACAAAATAAATAAAGAAAAACATCCACGAGGCTCGTGGATGTTTTTCTTTATTTATTTTCCTCTACTGTTTCCGCTAATAACTTATTTGTTATTTTCCAATGCGATGCATTCCATATGACATTATTTTCGGAAAAGAGAATCGCTTGTGGTGATTCATGTTTGATTTGATATTTTTCAGCTATATGATTGGATAAAGGACGTGCATCTTGAACAATCAAAACATAAGCTGGTATCTCGTTATTTTCTCTAGTGAATTTTTCATATTCTCCATATGCCGCTTGGCTTATTGGACATGTGGTACTGTGTTTTAATACAAAAACAGCCTTTTCTTTTTGAATAACCTGATCAAATTCTTCTATCGTATTCAGTTGATTCATTTTCTTCATTCTCCTCTAAAAAGCGCAAGCGCTTCACTATTTATTGATTGATTTTACTCTCAGTTTCATCAAATGCTTTTTTCGTCTCCTCAAGCTCCTTCTGAATATCTGACTTTGAACTTTGGTCAAATAATTCATCTACAGGGTTCGTGCTGTCTATAGGTTCGTCTCCATCAGCTTTTAATCCCTTTACTTTTTTAACAATATCAGCTGACTGCTCAGAAACCTTCTTAGAAATGGCCGTTGTTTTGTCTTTTACCGTTGACGTTAACTCAGTGCCTTTTATCATGGCAGATTCACGAAGATGATCCGTTTTTTCTCGTACTACATAGGCTTGATTATTCAAATCATCACGCAATTCTTTCCCTGACTTAGGAGCTAGAAGTAATGCCGCAAGTGAACCGACAATCCCGCCAACTAGAGTCCCTATTAAAAAATCCTTTGCATTAATATTATTTTCTCTTTCCTTATTGGACTCGTAATAATTTCTTTCATTTCCAGCCATCCTAATTCCCCCCTAATTTTTTTAATACCTTGCTCTCTTTCTTTTCGGTTCATAACTTTCTTCAAATGAATGTATAACATCTTTCTTTTCTTTTCTACTCTGCCATTTATCCTTCAATTCAAGAAAAACATGACTCCATTGTACTACTTGTGCCATTTTATCTTTATTTTCTTCAAATTGATTATTCATTACAGTCGTAATCGACTGAATGGAGCCATTAAATTTTCGTACTGAATCGCCTACATCTTTTACAGCATCTACTACACTATTTAAGTTTTCTGACTTTTGTTGAATGTCACTTGCGAGTTCATTTGTTTTATGCAAAAGGATCGTTGTTTCATTTGTAACACCATCTAGTTGTCTTTCAAGACCTGATAATGTTTTAGCTACATTATCAAGAGTTCCCTGTAGTGACTTTAAGGTCTTGGATAAATAAATAACCAAAATCAAAAAGGCGATCGCTATTAAAGCTACACTTAAATATAAGATCAAAATCAAAATGAATTCACCTCCTATTTTATTTTTCCCCTGTAATCATGGCATATAAACCCACCAATTCCAGATATTCCTATGTATCTTTCGTTTTCCCTATCTAAAATCTTACCATACTCATAAGGACTTTCAATTCATAACCTCTATTATTGTTCAAATTTTTGTGAATTGAATAATATGGTGCTACAAAAAAGACAAAAAAGAAGTAACGAATGACCGATAGTCAAGTGTACTTCTTTTTTTGTCAATTGATTTTATACAATTTTTTCATACGCAGCCTGAAACTTTTGAATATCTCCAGCACCCATAAAAATAATCACGCTATCATCATGGCTCTTAAGAGAATTCATGTCTTCTTCTTTTATGATTTCTGCTCCAGGTATCCTATTCTGTAGATCTTTAATGGACAATTTCCCATGATTTTCACGAGCAGAACCAAATATTTCACATAAATACGTTTTATCAGCTAAATTTAAGCTTTCAGCAAATTCTCCTAGAAATGCTTGTGTTCGAGAAAAAGTATGGGGTTGAAAAACAGCCACAATTTCACGTTCAGGGTACTTTTGTCTTGCCGCATCAACCGTCGCCTTAATCTCTGTTGGATGGTGTGCGTAATCATCAATTAATATTTGCGAGTCTACTCTTTTTTCTGAAAACCGCCTTTTAACTCCTTCAAAGTTCAATAATTGGCTACGTACCACTTCAGTATCAATCTCTTCATAATGACAAAGAGCGATAACCGCTAAAGAATTTAAAATATTATGATCGCCAAAACTTCGAATCGTGAAAGTATCATAAAAAGTATTCCGAATAAATACATCAAACGTTGTACCTTCTGTTGTCTTGACAATATTACGTGCTTGGAAATCATTTTCTTCATTGAAACCATAAAAAAGAACCGGAACATTCGCTTGTATTTTTTGCAAATGTTCATCATCACCACATGCAAAAATCCCTTTTTTTACTTGAAATGCCATTTCTTGGAACGCTGAGCAAACATCATCAATATTTGCAAAGTAATCAGGATGATCGAAATCGATATTCGTCATAATGGAATAATCCGGAAAGTAGGATAAGAAATGTCTCCGATATTCACATGCTTCAAACACAAAATATTCGGCTTTCTCGTTACCCTTCCCCGTACCATCCCCAATTAAATAAGCGGTCGGCTTTCCGCCTCCAATAACATGAGCAAGTAATCCCGTTGTGGATGTTTTTCCATGAGCACCCGTAACAGCAATACTTGAAAAACGTTTCATAAAATCACCTAAAAAACGGTGGTAACGTACGATCGGAAGCCCTAGCTTCATCGCTTCTTGAATTTCTTCATGTGTATCTGAAAAAGCATTCCCTGCAATAATCGTCATGCCGGGCTTAATATTTTCTCTTTGAAAAGGAAGGATCTCTATTCCTGATTGCTCTAAAGCAATTTGCGTAAAAAAATGTTTTTCTACGTCGGATCCTTGAACCTGAAAGTTCATATCATGAAGAATTTGTGCTAAAGCACTCATTCCAGACCCTTTAATACCCACAAAATGGTAATTAGTCATCTAAAGAACCTCCAACCATCGTCAATCTGTAAAAACAGTATATGATTATTTATTAATTTTTGCTAACTAAACTCTGAATCTTAAGTTCCTTATCGTCACAAGAATAGTTATATTTCTATTCGGTCTGATCAATATTCAAACATTATAACACCTTTGACATCTAATGAAAACTTCAAATTTTCCATTAGAACAAAGCATATATAAATATGTATATAAGCATGAATAGAAGGAATAATTTACGAAAAAAATGGCAATAAATTATTCCTCTTGTTCTCTAAGGTAAATAGGGTAAAATGACTTACTCATTTTGTCTATTTATTGCAAAGTTTCTAACTCTGCATCAGTAATGAATACATCTCTCGGTTTACTACCACGCGCTTCAGAAATATAGCCTTGTTGCTCCATCATATCAATCAGTCTTGCAGCACGGTTGTAGCCAATTTTGAATCTTCTTTGTAGCAAGGAAGAGGATGCTCCGCCATGCTCGATGACAAACTCACATGCTTCATAAAAAAGTTCATCTTCTTCTTCGCTAATTTGTGCCTTTTTAAGAAGTTCCTCTTGTTCAAACAAATAGTTTGGTTCCCCCTGCTCCCTCACATGTGCAACAACTTCATCGATTTCTTCATCTGAAACAAATGTTCCTTGAAGACGTACTGATTTTGAAGAACCATTTTCTAAAAACAGCATATCTCCTTTTCCAAGCAGCTTTTCTGCTCCACTCATATCAATAATGGTACGAGAATCTACTTGCGAGGAAACTGAAAAAGCAATTCTTGTTGGTATGTTTGCCTTAATTAATCCAGTGATCACATCTACTGAAGGTCTCTGCGTTGCGATAATTAAATGAATGCCACAAGCACGTGCCTTTTGTGCAATACGGCAAATTGCTTCCTCTACATCTGCCGGGGACATCATCATTAGATCAGCTAGTTCATCAATTACAATGACCATATACGGTAACTTATCAGCATATTGCTTATGTTTTTCTGCTAACTCATTAAAGCGGCTAATGTCTCTGACACCTGTATGAGCAAATAATTCATAACGACGCTCCATTTCCTCAACAGCCCATTTTAAAGCAGCTGTTGCCGCTTTAACATCTGTAATAACAGGGCTGACAAGATGTGGAATATAATTATAAGGAGCTAATTCTACCATTTTCGGATCAATTAATAACAATTTTACTTCTTCCGGTGTTGCTTTATAAAGCAGGCTGACCAAAATCGTATTAATACAAACACTTTTTCCTGAACCCGTTGCACCCGCAATTAAGCCATGGGGCATTTTTCGTAAATCAGTCACAATTGGTTTTCCCGAAATATCAAGGCCTAGTGCCGCTGTAAGTGGTGAGGCTTGACGATTAAATTCAGGGCTATTGACAATTTCACTTAATAAAACAGGTCTGCTTTTTTCATTCGGTACCTCTATGCCAATCGTATGTTTACCGGGAATTGGTGCTTCAACCCTAATATCTCGGGCAGCTAGACTTAATTTAATATCGTCAGACAAGTTTGTAATTTTATTTACTTTTACACCTGGCTCCGGTTGAACCTCGAACCTAGTGACAGATGGACCTTGCGTGACATTAACGACCCCAGCACCTACATTAAAATTCTTTAAGGTTGTATCCAATAGTGCTTTTTGTTCCTCTATCCAATGATTATTTTCCTCCACAACAACTGGAGGTGTTAATAGCTGAAATGAAGGGAACAGATAATTAATATCTTCCATTTGTCCTGTCTCTGCTACCTGCAAAGATTCCTTTTTTACAACTTCAGCAAGGCTTTCAGAAACAGCGGTCTTTTGATTTTTCAGTTCTATCATTCGTTTGTCCTGCTGAAGCATGATCACATTGAATGGAATTGGGGATCGACCTTTTGAACTCTCATTACTTGAAATAGGAGGTGTCTCTTGTTCAGATTGTATGCTTTTTTCTGTTATTTCATGCTCTCCAATAGTCTGATCGTCCCCTAGTTGTTCAGCAACTAACTCTTCCTGTATAACTGTTTGTGTATCCGCTTCAATGGTTACTTCCTCTTCCCGTATAGCCGTTTGTATAACGTTCTCAAGCTTTAGAGCTTCTTCTTCCTGCACAACAGTTTGTGTATCATTCTCAAGATTTTCTACTTCTTTTTCCTGTACAACGTTTTGTGTATCATCGACTAATCCAGGTTGTCCCCCATTTGCCTCAACTTCCTCTATCTTACCTTCTGAGAATACGGTGAGTTCCGACGCGATTGTAACTTCTGAATCATCTTCGTTCGTTTTCTCTAGTTGAATTTCTTCAACTACGTCCTCCACTTCCTCTAATTGAAATTCAAACTGGCCTTTCTTAACTACAGCTGTTTGTAATTTTTCAATGACTTCAAAATCTTTCTCTGTCACTAGGTCAACTTGAATTCCTTCAGTTGCTCCTTTTGGTAATCCGTTATTTACTTCGACTATTTCTAATCTATCAAGGTCCACTGCTTGATCTTCACTAAGTTTCGACTCATTCGTTATAACGGTATTTTTCTTTAATACAGAAACCTCATCCTTCTGCTGATCATGAAACGGCAAAGGTTCTTGGGTAAACGGGACCTTTTTTTCAAGTGGTTTTAATTCAAACTCAACTTGTGAAACATCATTAACATGCTCTGGCCGCTCCTTAAACCCATAGATAGGAGAAGGAATTCTGGTTGGTTTAAAAGCCCTTGTTCCTCTCTTTTCCTTTTCAGGAGTCTTTTTCTTAACAACAGACTCTTGTATGTCAGGTGATTGTTGCGGAACCTCTCGTTTCTTTCCCCATTCTTTTTGAGGGGTTACTCGTTTCTTTCCCCACTCTTGCTGAGGAACTACTCGTTTCTTTCCCCACTCTTGCTGAGGAACTACTCGTTTCTCATTCCAGTCTTTTTGAGGGCTTTTTCGCTTTTCATTCCAGTCCTTCTTCTGCGATGCCTTATATGGTTCCTTCTTCCGCTCCTTATTTGCAATCGTTTGATTTTCTTCTGATTTATCTTCATCTGATTTATCTTCATCTGGTATTAAAGGAAAGCGAAAAGCTCCTTTCGGGTAATGATAGGCAATTTTCGCCTCCATTGCCCTTCCACTATCCCCTTTTTGCCTAATTGTAGTAATATTTTTAGAAACCTCGGGCGTACGTTCTAAATCTTCTTCAATATTTTCCACTTCTTTATCTTTTATAAATCGAAATAACCTTTGTATCCAACTCAAGCTTTATCACTCTTTCTATCATTCTATCATTCTTATTTTAGCAGTATTTCTTAAAATTACGAGATAAATTCGCAGAATGATACAAACGGAAGATGAAATGGAAGTTTTTTCAAAATACCTATTATTTTCAGATAATAAAACTTACCATCACATGAACTACTATTTCTTTTTTATGAAAAAAGAACCACATAGGGTTCTTTTCATCTATTATTTATCTTTTTTTATTTTTTCCTAAAATAAAGATTGGTTCGAGTTCTCCCTCTTCATATAAAAAGGATAGAGCTGTTATGGGAACTCGTCCACTAGCAAAAAAGCTCATCGTCATTTGAGCAAGAATATCATATCCTGTATCATTTTCAATATCAGCGATAATCAGAACATCTTGATGTGGAACAGCAACAGCCATCTTACCTATTATTTTTTGATTCATTTCTTTTAAAAAAGCATCATTTAAAATTCGACTAGCATCATAACCATCATTTTTATTTAGAAAATAAAATGTGTTTCCAGCTACTCGGTCTGTTTTCATTTCGGTTGATAAGGATCGGACATTAAATAAAGCTATCTCCTTTATGCGCTGTTCATCCCATTGTTCTTTTTTGAGCAGTTGTTCATCAATAAGCCGATATGTATTTCCAAGATCAAGGGCGTAATAAATTCTCGTTTCTGCTGTATGGTCATCATATATAAAGGGCACTTCCTCGTTCGTGTTTAACGGAAAAGAAGTGGAACGGATAACAGGAAAGATCTTTTTTTCCTTCCCTGAAAGTTCAGCATCCCCTTTCAATGCTTGTAATCCCTCTTCTACATAGTAAACAATTTCATCAATTGCCTTCTCCTTTTGTTCCTGCCATTTAGCTACGATACCAGGAAGAGAGATCGTAATCCCTTTTCCGGTTTCACTATGTTCAATTCGGAGTTGATCATTTTTACGATCATATTCAAATGTTCTCTCTGGATGGGCAAGGCGTTTTTGAAGTTCATTTTTCATTTTGATACTGTCCATTTTCATATTATTTCCCTCCCTTTTAAAGATCTTTTATTATGGGGTTTTGTTAAATCATAACGCTTAACACGTCCACTTATTTTACACGGGACTGTTCCAATAGCAAAGGTGTCAGACACCTCAATACACATCTAGTATCAATAGATTGAACATGATGCTAGATAAATGCAACTTTGTGGATGTCAGACACCTTATGGGGAAGCCCCCTTTTAGTTCAATTTTTCAATAAACTGTTCGATTTGTTCCTGTGTTTTTCGGTCTTTACTAACAAAACGACCTAATTCACGACCATCTTCAAAAGCAAGAAAACTTGGAATTCCAAAGACGTCCTGTTCAATGCATAAATCAATAAATTGATCACGATCTACATGAACGAATGTATAGTCACCGTATTTTTCTTCTACTTCTGGCATAAATGGATCGATAAACCGACAATCACCACACCAGTCTGCAGAAAATAAAAAGATATGTTTACCATTATCACGTAGATCAGCAAATTGTTCAATTGATTCAAGGTTTTTCAATACATTCTCCTCCAGTAATTATTCATTAAGGTACTCTGATTTTAACAGACTTAAACAAGTTGGACCAATAAAACGCAATGTAGTTATTTTAACACGCGTGTTGATTTATTAAACTCCTTCAATAAATTGGGTAATACTTGCGAAATAATTTTTAGTGGTTCACTAGATTTTTGTATTAAACAAAGCATCATTCCACCTTCAATAGAAGCGGTCATCATGAGAGCAATGGAATGAACACTTTCTTTCGAAAACCCTTCTTCTACTAACTTGTTCGAATAAATCCCTTGAATCTTTATGTAAAGATCCGAACAAGCATTTCGGACCGGTTCACTTAGTGATGCCATTTCACTAACCATGCTACTAAATGTATAACCAGCAATCGTACCTTCTCGATCAAAGTCGGCTACTCATTTTTCAATCATCTTCTTTGTGGCTTCTTGAGTAGTTTGATATCGTTGGAAAATATCCTCGATGTCCGTAGTAATCGCTTCATTTTTCGTATTACCCATTTTGCAGAATCGTATTTAATGTGGTTTGATCAGATGCCTTCACTAATTTAATGACTAATTCTTTTGCGGCGGCATAGTCATCTACATGAATAATGCTTGCAGGCGTGTGAATGTAACGAGAACAGATTCCAATCACCGCACTTGGGACACCTTCATTCGATAGATGAACACGCCCTGCATCTGTACCCCCTTGTGATACAAAGTACTGATAGCGGATATCATTCTGCTCAGCAGTGTCGAGGACAAATTCCCTCATCCCACGATGAGTGACCATTGTTCGATCAAAGATCCTTAATAAAGTCCCTTTTCCCAGTTGTCCAAATTCAGTCTTATTCCCTGATGCATCATTCGCTGGACTAGCGTCAAGTGCATAGAAAAGATCAGGCTTAATCATGCCCGCCGCGGTTTGTGCTCCTCTTAAACCAACTTCTTCTTGAACAGTAGCACCGGAATAAAGAATATTGGGCAATGTTTCACCTTGGAGTTCTTCAAGGAGCTCAATTGCTAATCCACAGCCATACCGATTATCCCACGCTTTTGCCATAATTTTCTTGTTATTGGCCATCGGCGTAAAAGAACATACTGGCACAATTTGTTGTCCTGGCTTTATTCCGATCTTAACTGCATCATCTCGATCATCCGCACCAATATCAATCAACATATTTTTGATTTCCATCGGCTTTTTTCGTTGTTCCTCATCAAGAAGATGTGGAGGAATTGATCCAATAACTCCTGGAACTGGACCGTTATTTGTCATAATTTCAACTGTTTGTGCGAGCATAACTTGGCTCCACCAACCGCCTAGCGTTTGAAAGCGAATCATCCCGTTGTCTGTAATCGAAGTAACCATAAAGCCAACTTCATCCATATGACCGGCAACCATGACAGTTGGACCCTTTTCGTCTCCCCTTTTCACACCGAAGATACTGCCTAACTTATCTTGAATAATTTCGTCTGTATACTGACCTAACTGCTCGCGCATAAAATTGCGAACAACATGTTCATTCCCTGATGTACCTGGAAGTTCTGTTAACGTTTTAAAAAGTTGTAATGTTTTTTCGTTCATACAAACACACTCCTCTATTATTGATCTATATGTAGTCTACTTCTCTCTTTCATATTACAGAACTTTCTCTAACTTCTCCATTTTTCTACAAGAAAGTATTCCCCTAATCACGATATCTTACGAATGATCAATATTTCTGATAGTATATTAAAAAGAATATATAGTTATTTTTAAAAAGGAGGTTCAATCATGAATTGGAAAACCTTTCTCACAGGTATAGGTACAGGTCTAGTAGCTGGACTTGTCCTACGGGATGCTATCGCTAAAAATCAGAGGATTACGGCTGAAAAAGCTTTAGCGAATGCAAAAACAGCATTTAAAAAACATGGTCCCATCCAAGGATCATGGATTCAAATGGAAAAACAACCCTATACAAAGTCACTTCTTCAATATGAAGTCTATATTGGAGGAATTTCAAGGCTTGTTAACGACCAAACAGAGCAGTATGAATTTATCGTTGACACCGTAACAGGAGCCATTCTTGACGCTTATTTACTTTAAAAAATCCCCATTCAAGGGGATTTTTTTATGAGGCTCTGTTAAACCATGTGGTTGATGGTCTAATAAATTTGATGTATGTGGCCATTTAGCAGTAATGATCATTAACACAGCCTTTTATTAAAATCATTCCCTCTTCATTTCACCTGTCACATTTCCTTCTTGATCCCACTTGATAGCACGGTAAAATGCATCATGATAAAATACAAACCATGCTTTTCGATCAAGTCCATATTGAAGCCATTTTTGTTTTGCAGCTATTGAATCCATTGGATAGTCATCATACGCAAGCACCCATAAAACATTTTGATGAGCATGTGTCGGCATAATATCTGCCATATGAATAACCGTTTCATCCTCATCCTCAATCACTAAAATACAATGCCCGTCACTATGTCCACCAGTATGAATCAATTTTATGGCTTCCAATACCCATTCGTTCTTAAACACTTCGACTTGCTCTTGAATGGCTTCCCAATTTTCCTTCCAATATGTATTTTTAGAACGTATATTCGGTTGTCTCATCGCATTCCATTCAATTTCATTCACGATAATTTTAGCATGTGGAAACACGGAAACATATTGATCTTCTTTAAACTTTGTCAGTCCACAAGCATGGTCAAAATGCAAATGAGTCATTAATACATAATCAATGTCCCTAGTCGTTAAACCAAGTTTTTCAAGTTGTTCCTCTAGGTTTGGCTCCTCATGAACACCATAATTTCGTTTTTGTTTATCGGTTAACTTTCCATTACCCATCCCTGTATCAACAAGAAAATTTTTCCCTTTCATTTGAATGAAAATTGGATCCGTTCTTAGTTCGATCTGATTTTTTTCATTACAAGGATATTTCTTTTCCCATAATGGCTTTGGAACAACACCAAACATGGCTCCACCGTCCATATTATTGACCCCACCATTTAGCCATGTCAACTTTATATTGGGTAACTGTAATGTTTCCACGATTAGACCTCCATTATTCAAATGAAATTATTCTTATGTTTAATTTATATAACTATTTATAAAATTACAAATATTTTATACGCATTACTTTTTATCTCTACTCGTTTCTAACTATTTTTAAGCATGCTCTACTCAATGTTATTGAATCGGCTAGAACCCAGAAAAAAGAGGCTGACTCAAAAGCAGCCTCTTTTCTCTCTATTATTGATATTGAACTTCACAACGATAGATTCGATTTCCTCTTTCTGAAAACTTCTCTTCGTATTCCGTCATGATATTCCCTTCAAAATTACTCTGATGCAAGTCAAGACTTACATATTTCAACAATAATCCATAGGCAGAAAAGCTCATTAATGAGTATTCAAATAAACCTTGATTATCGGTTTTAAAATGAATTTCACCCTGATTGGGAAGAATATCTTCATACAGCTTCAAGAAGCTACTATACGTCAAACGACGTTTTTCATGACGTGTTTTTGGCCATGGATCAGAAAAGTTCAAGTATACTCTAGAAACTTCTCCTTTTGAGAAATACAAAGGCAAATTAGCTGCATCCGCATTTAGTAACTTTACGTTTGGAAGCTCTGCTTCAATCAGTCGGTCAAGAGCAGATACAATAACACTCTCTTGTAATTCAACACCTAAATAATTAATATCTGGATTTGATCTTGCCATTTCAGTCACAAAACGACCTTTTCCCATACCAATTTCGATGTGAACAGGTTGATCCTTTTCATAGACGGATCCCCACTTTCCTTTTAACTGTTCGGGATTAGAAATGACATATTGCGGGTACTGCTGAATTTTATCCTTTGCCCAAGGTTTGTGTCTTAAACGCATGGTAACACCCCTATATAAAATATTTCTTTTTTGTTCAGTAACCTTATTAATACTATTATTAATTCCCTACTATCTTAAACAAGGTCTAAAATAATTCCACTTAGCATGAATAAATTGAAAAAGAACTCACAAAATAAATCGTGAATTCTCCTTTTATATTTGCCCGAGGAGTTTAACAGAAAGGATGTTTTATCATGCCACTTCAGTATCAGGATCAAGTAAATTTATTAAAGGATATTTTAACTAACCATCAGACAGATTGTTGTGGTTCTGTGTCTGAGTGCGAACAATTAGAACGCATAATCAAATCATTAATGGTTAATTCGAATATCGATCAAAATAGTAAGCAAGTTCTAGATCAAATTTATTCATATAGTCATAATGGTGTTGGTTCAGCCAACTTAGATGAGCATATTGAATCCCATCAACAGCAATTATCCCAATGGGTTAACAACATTGATCAATTTTCATAATAAAAGATATTGATCCAACATAAGAATCCATTTATTCATTTCCTCTAAACGGGATTTATTTTTATGCCATTGGATCGAATTTAGCGTCTCAGCCAACACATACCATTTCATTCGTAAGATCAAGCTATCAGTTAATGGAATACCATAAAGCTCTAGCCAACTTTCCCAATCATTTCGTGGTATGTACCAATATAATAAAGTACCAACATCAATGGCCGGGTCCCCAACCACTGCACCATCCCAATCAATTAAATACAACTGGTTGTTTTCATCTAGCAGCCAGTTGTTATGATTGACGTCACAATGACATACGACTGTATCCTCATAGTAAATTCCATCCAAATTTTCTTCAAGGAATACGAGTGAATCTTTTACAGAATTCAACTCAAGAATATTCTTATCTAATTCTTGTTTTAAATTTTGCAGAATTTTTACAGGCTGCACAGGAGTTTTTCCGAGACGTTTTAGCATACTTAGTAATGGCTTTGAATTATGGATTTTTTTGAGGAGCTTAGCCACATTTTCCTGGTTCATTTCTGAGGACTGAAGTTCCCGACCATTCAACCATTGCTGCGCTGTAAAAACATCACCGGTTTCCAATCTTTTTGTCCATATAAGCTTAGGAACGATTCCTTCCGCTGATAGGCTCGCCAAAAATGGAGAAGTGTTGCGTTTTAGAAAATATTGATTTTCTTCGTGCTGTGCATAAAAGGCTTCCCCGGTTGCTCCGCCTGCGGGAACAATCTCCCAATCATGTCCAAAAAAGTGTTCCAATGCTGTTCACCTGCAATTTCTGTTTACTGCTTGAAAAGCGCAAGCGCCTTGGCTACAGAACGCCAACTAAAAGTCGCTACGTCCTTATTATCTTCGTCGGCACTTATATATCCTATATGGCGAAGCTAGACTTGTTATCTAACTTCAGACAGGTATACTTTCATATTAGATAAAAAAGACAGCTATTGAACAATAATATTTTACAATAGCCATCTTATAAATTCTATCGTCACATGGAAGGTCCGTCAAGAGTATCCTCATGTTTTCAGCATTCATTTTAACATTCATTCCCCAAATAACACATATGAACTAACTGCTTTTAATCTGATTTTATGATTATTCACTCGGTAAATTGGCGAAACCCCGCTTATATCTTCATTTGCTAGTACATTCCAGCTCCCATCAGGTAAATCAATCTCTTCTTCCATCTTCATAGGATTAATGAGAACGATAATAGATTGGCACGGGCCATATTTCCCTACATCTTGAAGAATCCAACCAATGAGTGGCTTTTTCAAAGGGAGAAAACGAATATGTTTCCGAATAAGAGCAGCTGTCGGAAGGCGAAAAGCACGATGAGATTTCCGAATAGCAATTATTCCTTTCACATATTCTACATGTTGATCATATTCATTTTTCCGATCCCAATCAAGCTGATTAATTTCATTTGGTGATTGATAACTATTCCCGATACCTTTTTTTGTACGAAAAAATTCCTGACCGCTGTGAAGAAATGGAGTCCCTTGTGCAAGGATAACCATCGTGGTGGCGAGACGATGATATTTTTTCCTAATTTCCTCTTCTTCATCCGGAAAACAGACAACCAGTTTATCCCATAATGTATGGTTATCGTGTGACTCTACATAATTCACACTTTGGTTAGGTTCATCAAATAACCCTTCTGCTGGATTTCCAAGTCCAACACTCCCTGCTATTACTTGGATCGCTGACCCATAATAATGTTCATTTCCGAATGCATAGCCTAAGTCATAAAGGTTAAACGTACTTCCTTTAATACAATCGCGAAACCAATCATTAAACTGACCGATTCGTGGTAAATCTGTTTGATTGTGAATATTAGCTTTTTTTTCAAGCGGCAAGGGGGTGTTTAAATCCCACCCTTCCCCGATAATCAATATAGAGGGATCAATCTGGTCAACTACGTTTCTAATTTCTTTCATTGTAACCGTATCCAAAATACCCATTAAATCAAAACGAAAGCCGTCAACATCATATTCTTTAAGCCAATAAAGAACTGAATCAACGATAAACTTCCGTACCATTTTCTTCTCTGAAGCGATATCATTTCCTACACCGGTTCCATTTGATGGCATTCCATGTTTATCATGACGGAAGTAGTAACCAGGGATAATTTTTTCAAAAGAGGAGGTTTCTCTTTCATACACATGATTGTAGACAACATCTAAAATCACGCGAATTTCATTTTGATGGAGGGTATCAATCAATGATTTTAATTCGTTTATTCGTTTATAAGGGTCATTAGGGTCCAGACTATAGCTTCCATCTGGAACATTGTAATGTAGCGGGTTGTAGCCCCAGTTATAATCATTCTTCTCACCAAGTTCATCCACCCCCACAAAATCATAAAGTGGAAGGAATTCTATATGAGTAATACCGAGACTTTTTATATAGGAGAGGGAAGTTGGACTCCCATTGGAGCCTTTTGTATCGATTTCAGCGGCACCTGTATACATTCCTTTATGCAAAACACCGCTGTTTGGATGTATCGTCAAGTCCCTTATATGTGTTTCGTAAATAACGCTATCAACTGCATGCTCCAACGGGGACAAGGGCCGTTTAGGAAACGTTGTTTTTGTTAAATCAATAACAACGCCTTCCGTTCCATTAGCTGTTACCGCAACAGCATAAGGGTCGACCGCTTCCTTCCATTGCAGATTCACACATACTAAATACGTATAGCGAAATTTTTCAACATCACGCTTAACTATTGCCGTCCAAATTCCTTTATCCCCTTTTATTAAATCAATGGTTTCTTGATTGCTTTCATCAGGGGACGTCAACTTAAGTTTTACTTCCGTTGCAGTTGGTGCCCATAACGTAAAGATGGTTTCGTTTGGTTGATAACAAACCCCTAACTCTCCATCATAATAGAATGTTTCATCAAATCGATCGGTTCTTGTCACGGCCCCCATTTGCAAGTCGGTTTTCCTTTGTAAAGCATCTTTTACCCAATAATGCCGACCTATTCTCACTTCTTCTTGTGTATGACAAACATATTTCACAAACTCATCTAGGTCTATTTTCTCAACAATCATTAGCGGTATTTCTTCATCATCACATTCTAATAGAAAGGAGCTCATAACATCGTGATTGTAGTCATGGGGGATTAGAATCGTAATTACATTCATCTCGTCTAAGTATGCTTGATAATCCCGTTCAATCGTAGTCATTTGAATTCAACTCCTTCACTTCTTTAATAGAAAAGCGAAAACGCCCCGCTTACCCCCGATAAAGAAAACTCGTCGATTGGCGAGTCCCTAGGTGAAGACAGAGACGTAATAAATGTTGATCAAAAACACGTACGCATGACGATAGAAAACTTATTTCTTATCCACTACTTCCCACTCAATTCTTTTGATAGAAGATGTAGAACAAAATTGCAATAATGCTTTGGCTCCCATAAGCTGCGTGTTTTTCAGCGGTGACTTTAAGCTACGTAATGAATGAAACCAATCTCCATATTGTCGCTGATCAACCAATTGAACATCTCGGGGTACTGCAGGGAAATCAATATATCCATTCCGTGAAAGTAAGACTTTATGGACCGGCAAATCGATTTCAAAATGTTTAAAGATATTTTTGACAATTGTCTCTGTTCGATTTATAGCAATCACGGGGTTTACAATTATCTTTTCATTGTGATCATTTCTTACGTTCCAGAACTTTTTATTAGAACCCACGAATACAGACGAATTTTGATCTTCAAGAAAAGTGATGCACCAGACCTCCGTCGGGCTGATTAAAATCGTCTCAACCTCAACCGTTGCTTTTTTCAATAAAAAAACAGGCTGATATAACACGAGATACGTGTCAGGGAAACGCTGTAGAAAAAACTTTAAGTTTTCATCAAAAAAGAACTTTTTATTCACAAACGATTTTTCTGTTAATGTTGAGGTTGCCCATTTCATTTGGAAATCAAAAAGTTGGTTAAGAAACTGCTGTTTTAATTCTTCAATCGTTTCAGCCTGATGAGTGAAAGAAGGAAATACATCAAGTTCTACTGAGTCTTTTTCAAAATCATGAACTGAAGGGCTTAGTTCCTGCTCGGTTTCTTTAGCAGATTTTCGGTTAAAGAGTGTTTTAATTTTATTTAATAGCGGGTGCTTTTCTTCTACCTCCCATTCAATATTAGGTTGGTTCATTGGTGGAGAAAAAGTCTGTTTTTCAGGATTCCCCCAACTTTTTTGTAATTTCTCCCACTGTTGCTTTTTAAGTGTCACAAATCGTGAAGGGTAATGAAATATATTTTGTTCATACCGAGATGAATAATCTTGTAATTTAATTAACTGTCCCATTATCATCTTCCTTACTATGGCTTCCGTTTCTCTCTGTCTAATTATCCCTTGTTCCAAAGGCGCTTCCGCTTTTTTATAGTCTAGCTCCAGCGCCTACCCCCTCGAGGTCACAAGCCAATCCTCCCAGAAAGGGAAAGAACACCTTTCCGTGAGGCTCGTCTTGTGCTATTCGGGGGTACCCAAGGCGCTTCCGCTTTTTTATAGTCTATTCAACTAGTAGCGAAATGGTTGCAATCGGTTCATATTTTGGTGTCTTTTCTAGGTTTGTCTTATATAAAACAACCTCTTCTGCTATAAAGGACAGCGATTCAGTCTTAAAGGGATTATATTGTTCCAACCATTTGTGTTCAAATTCGGAACCCGTCCAATTACGCGCCAATGTGATATGAGGGGTAAACGGACGGGTCTCTAATGAAAAGCCAGCCTCTAAACAGGACTTAAAAACAAGTGATTGGAGGCTCTCGAGTTGCTTTTCTTGTGTAACAGAAGTCCAAAAGATCCGAGGTGCCTTCTTATTTCCAAAGATATTTAGACCTTGAATATGTAACGAAAAAGCTTTTACTTCTTTTATTGCCCTGTCGACTAACTCTACTACTCCATCAAGGTTTTGTTTCTCAATAGCACCAAGAAAAGAAAGAGTAATATGATAATCCTCCATATGAACCCAGCGTTTAAAAGGGAAAAACTTTTTTACACTTGTTAACTGAGTATGAATTGACTGTTTTGTATAATCCGGTAATCGGATGGCCCAGAAATAATGCGGATTCTTTTCCATTTCGCACCTCACTCTTTTACTCCATTTATTTATATAGTAGCTCAGAAGCACCCAACTAATAGAATAGTGAGTGCTCCTTCATACATCCAATTTCATTTTTATTCGTTATTTTGCCAATTCATAAATCGCTTGAGCATAAATAGCGGTTGCTTTTAATAAATCATCGATATACATGTATTCATCTTTTTGATGAGCAATATCTTCTCTTCCTGGGAATAGAGGACCGAACGCTACGCCAGATGTTAAAGAACGTGCATATGTCCCCCCGCCAATCGCCAAAAGCTCTGCTTTTTCTCCTGTTTGTTCTTCATACACTTTTTTTAATATTTGAATCAACTCATTATTTTCATCAACATGATGCGGCTTTGAATCAGTGGAATTTTCCATTTTAAAGCCTTTTTCTTTTGCTACTTCTGTTATCTTCTCTTTTGTCTTTGCCATATCATTTGTCACTGGATAACGAAGGTTAAGTCCTAACATGCCACCTTTTACCTGGTCATATTCCATTTTACCTATATTAATCGTGAGCTCTCCAGAAATATCATCAGAATAATCAATACCTAGTTTCTTCCCTCTTGAGTCTTGATAAAAGAATTGAGATGTAAAGGTAAAGAAACCATCTGCTTGCTTATCGATTTTATTTTCCACAATAAATTGTGCTAAGTAAAGACCCGCATTCTTTCCATGATCAGGTTCCATACCGTGGGCAGAAACTCCCTCCAATTCAAGAATCAACTCACCATTCTCCACATAACTTTTTCCTTTTAAACCATGAAGCTTCCAAAATTCATTATACCTCTGTACAACATCTGTTTTTTCCTTTTGAACAAGTAATATAGCTTTAGCATAATCTGGAACCATATTATACCTTCTACCAGATTGAAAATAAACTACTTCTACTTTTATATCGTCTATTGGATCATCTTCTACTACCTTTTCCTGAACCAGATCGAAATCCGAAATTCCTTTTTCAGCAAAAATAATCGGGAAATCAGCGTCCGGTGCAAATCCCAGCGTTGGCATTTCCTCATGTTTAAAGTAATGATCGACACATCTCCAATCACTCTCTTCATCTGTTCCAATAATCATCCGAACACGCTTCGTTAAAGGCAGGCCTAATTCTTTTACTATTTTCATGGCATAATATGCAGCCATCGTAGGACCTTTATCATCAATAGCCCCTCTAGCATAAATTTTCCCATTGCGTATTTCTGCCTTATAGGGATCGCTAGACCATCCGTCTCCTTCAGGAACAACATCTACATGACAAAGAATCCCTAAGCACTCCTCCCCTTGTCCGAACTCCACATGTCCCGCCAAATTGTCAACATTTTTCGAGACAAATCCATCGTTTTCACCCATTTGAAGCATGTATTGTAGCGCTTCTTTCACACCATGACCAAGCGGGGCATCTGGGGAGGTATTCTCCTCGTCCAACACACTTTTAATTTGTAATAATTTTTGTGTATCTAGAATCAGTGCAGCTTTCCTTTTCATTACTTCATCAAACCAATTTAATTGTTCCATTTAAAAACCCTCCAATATGCAAAGCTCAAGGTGTCCGCTTATGACATCGAGTCGCTAACGCCTTGAGCTAGACCCTTCTCAAACTTAAAAAGCGCAAAAAATAGTTAAATAAATCATATCATACTCTCTATTATGACAAGCATAGACAAACTCTACTTTTTTTCTCTTAAATCAGCATTTCCAAACTAACATGGAATATACAAAAGGAGATAATCAATCATAAGTAGAAAAATACCTTTAATATTATCTGAATATCCAACATATATTGGTGTAAATATCCATAGTATCCATTAAAGATTAAGGAGAAAATATATATATATATAATTAATCTTTTGTAAATTCGATCTCCATAGTGGAAATTTTGTGATAATATGGATATTATATAAGTAGATGTTAAACTTCACAACATGTACTATATGTTGTAGAAAAGGGGTTGTCCGAGGAAAAGAAGCGAAAATTCTCGAAGATTACGATCTTCACTAAAATGTTGGATGCTAGAATTTGTCAAAGGTGTGAATAAGGATAGGGAGTGGTTTATTGAAACCGTCAACTAACCGGATGTTAAACCGTATCAAATCCGTCTACATGTTTATTAATAATCGAGGAACTGTAACAACACAGGAGCTTGTAGAAGAATTTGGAATCACTCCTCGAACGATTCAAAGAGACTTAAATGTCTTAGCTTACAACGATTTAGTCAGAAGCCCAAGTCGTGGAAAATGGACAACAACCACGAAGAAAGTAAAACTTTCATCATAAGAAAAGCGCAAGGCGCCCGCCTATGAAGAACGTAGACTAAGAACGCCACATCCGTATGTCTTCGTCTGCATGATCCGCATCCTGCGGGCCGCAAGCATAAGACGAGCCAGCAGGAAGGTTGTTCTTTAACCTTCTTGACGGATTGGCTTATGACTCGAGCCGATGGCGCCTGAGCTAGACAGTAATCAAAGTTTAAAATTCTATACTTTCTTTTAAACAAACCAGAAAGAATAAGTCGCCGGTGACTTATTCTTTCTGATTGTGCTCTAGTAATTGAAAGATTTCCTCCTCCGTTAATCCGCGATACTCACCTAACTCTAGGCTTTCATCAAGCTTGAGGGGTCCCATTGAAATCCTTTGTAAATAAACCACTTTTTTTCCTACTGCTTGAAACATTCTCTTCACCTGATGGAACTTCCCTTCCGTAATTGTTAACTCAATGTCTGATCGAATGCCTGATTTTATAATGTTTAACTCACCAGGTTTTGTTATATATCCATCATCTAAAACGACGCCTTGTTGAAAAGCCTCAATATCTTCTTCTGTAACCTCACCATCAATCACAGCAAAATACGTTTTCGGAACATGTTTTTTCGGGGACAATAGTCGATGGGCCAATTTCCCGTCATTTGTGAGCAATAATAACCCCTCTGTATCTTTATCAAGTCTTCCTACAGGAAAAGGACCGTACACGGCATCATCCATTTCAAGTAAATCAACCACTGTCTGATCATGATTATCCTCTGTCGCGGAAATCACCCCTTGTGGTTTATTCATCATCAAATAAATATACTCTTTGTACTCGATAACTTCTCCGTTTAAAGTGACCGTATCCTTTTCAGGGTCAACTTGTTCTTTTGCATTTTTAACCATCTTCTCATTAACTTTGACACCCCCGTCTTTTAAAAGTTGTTTTACTTCCTTTCGACTTCCATATCCTAAATTCGCCAACATTTTATCGATCCGCATAAAAAGATCACTCCTCTTGTATTATTATAGGCTATTATCCATTTCCAAATTAGCAAAAATCCATAGACTGTTATCATGCTACTAAACGAACGTCTTTACATTATTGTCGTTTTTAGCTAGCACCTTTATTTCTAGGTTTTATAGGCCCCTTTTTGTTGAAAAAGTTCTTTCACCAACATTCCCTATAAAACCAATAAAAAAGTGAAAGAGGAGATGTCAATGATGATGGATTATTCATACCACAATCAACTTTTACCAACCCCAGAGGTGGATTATTCATACCACAATCAACTTTTACCAACCCCAGAGGTGGATTATCGTCAACAAGGTCAAGGACAATTCTTTCCAAGTCCAGGGGGATTCCCAGGGGGATTCCCAGGAGGGTTTCCAGGGGGGTTTCCAGGGGGGTTTCCAGGGGGAGGCACGAGTCAACGTCTTGATCGACTTGAACGTCAGTTAGATCGATTAGAACGTCAATTAACTCGACTAGATCGCCGTGTAGATCGAATTGAAAGAAGACTTGGATTCGGCGGCCCAGGAAGAGATTATTAATCAAACGAGTACTAAGGCTAAAGCCTTTTCCAACTTTAATCTATTCTTTTTTAGCTAATAACAAGGGTCTCCTGATATGGAGACCCTTTCTCTTATCCTTTAAGATGCAATTTTTGCTTCAAGCGTTCAACCCTATCACCAAACAAGGAGTTCGCAAGTCCTGATTTTAATCCTAAATAACCATAAATAAGGATCCCAACGATCGCACAAATAAGAATCATCAATACTGATTGCCAGATAGATTGAGGGGTCAAGAAGAAAGAAAGCAATTTATAGGTCCCCCATGCTCCTGCAGACATTAGGATGGTAAAGAAAATAATTAAAAGACTTCTCCGCCAAACGAGCTTGAACGAATAACTAGTATAAACCTTAATAACCACTAAGTTTATGATAACTGCAGCCCCATACCCGAGGGCTGTTGCTAAAATAGCGCCTTTCGTTTCCATCAATTTAATAAAAGGGATGTTTAAACTTAATTTAATAAGCAGGCCTACTAATAAACTTAAAATCGTAAATCGTTGTTCATTTATCCCTTGCAAAATAGCTGCGGTAACGGAAAATAAGGAAAATAAAATCGCTACGGGTGCATAAAGTCGTAATATCTCTGTCCCAAATAAATCATGCCCATAAAATGCGGTATAAGCAGGTTCTGCAAGCAGCGACAGTCCAATAACAGCCGGTAATACTAAAAACAAGATCACTTGAAATGTTTGATTCATCTGTCGGTTCAATCCAAGATGGTCCTGTGTAATATATGTCTTTGTGATATTTGGAACCAATGTTAAAGAAAAGGCTGTTGCCAAGGAAACAGGTATGATCACTAGCTTGTGGGAATAAAAGTTTAAGGTACTAAAGGAAAAATCCGCTTCCTTTGCTAATCCGATCTCAACCATTGCCCTGTTAAAGGTAATTTGATCAATAAATTGAAATAATGGATTGGCAATACCTACAAAAACAAATGGTGCCGCATAAACAAGGATTTCCTTATACATATCTTTCAATGAAATATCAACGGTTCCTTTATCACGCAGCAGCAACTCTTCTAAATAGGGCTTTCGTTTATACCAATACCAAAATAGAACAGCGAGGCCCCCAACGGCACCAACGAATGCCGCAAATGTCGCCACACTAACTGCGGTTACTATCTCGCCCTTCATCACATATAGAACAACAAAGGCACCAGCTAATAGAAAAACGATGCGCACGATTTGTTCCACTACTTGTGAAACAGCTGTTGGTCCCATGGATTCATGGCCTTGAAAAAACCCTCTGTTTAAACTCATAAACGGTACAACAATCAGGGCAAAACTAACAGCACGAATAACAGTTACCACGTCTTCTGCACTCGTCACCTGGTCAGTATCCCTGATAACCATATCCGCTAATAGAGGAGCTAAAAAATATAAAGCTAAAAAAGAGGCAATACCTGTTGTTAGCATGATCAGTAATCCTGATTTAAACAACTTTCTACCGACTGCATACTCTTCAAGTGCGTTATATTTGGAAATGAATTTTGAAATAGCCAGAGGAATACCACCAATTGCTATACTTAAGAAAATAGTATATGGTACATACGAGTATTGATAAAGCGTCGTCCCTTCTTGTCCAACAATTGCATTAAAGGGTATGACATAAAATAAACCAAGCATCTTAGAAATGATAGTCCCTAGAGTTAATATAAATGTTCCTCTTAAAAGCTTTGACGCCATGAATTGCTTCTCCTTATCAAAGTAGGAATTTTTTATTCAAATTTCTTATGGTGATTTATCTAGACAATATAATATTTTAAACCTTCCCCAGTCGAGATGCGATAGTAAAATTGACTTTTATCTTACAATTTCACTTGAAAATACACTATTTGTAGTTTACTCTTCTTTCATAAAGATTTCTAGTGCGAAAGCACAAGCATCTTCGTTAAGGAACATCTATTATACTCGTCATTCCTTAGTCTTATAACTCATAGATACTTGTATAGAGAAGCTAGAAAAGCGTCAAACTTCAAAAAACTCATTAATTTTTAGAAAGGTGTTCAACTATATGTATGATGTCATTGTAATTGGTGGCGGTCCCGCTGGATTAATGGCGGCTATCGCAGCAGGTGAAAAAGGAGCTCATGTACTGCTCCTTGATAAAGGGGATAAACTGGGGAGAAAACTAGCCATCTCAGGTGGAGGCCGCTGCAATGTAACAAACAGACTCCCAATAGATGAACTGATTAAACATATTCCTGGAAATGGACGATTTTTACATAGTGCCTTCTCCCTGTTTAATAATGAAGATATTATTAAATTTTTCAAGAAACTAGGGATCGAGTTAAAGGAGGAAGATCATGGACGAATGTTTCCAGTCAGTAACAAAGCCCAATCTGTTGTCGATGCTCTATTAAATAGACTATCCGATCTTCATGTCAAAATAAGAACAAATAGCCCTGTCAAAACGATTGAGTATCATCAAAATCAGGTAAAGTCCGTTGTCCTACAAAATGGGAAAACGGTTGAAACCCGTGCTGTTGTTCTTGCTGTTGGAGGTAAATCGGTCCCTCAAACCGGATCAACTGGGGATGGCTATGCCTGGGCAAAAAAAGCAGGTCACACCATTACTGATCTATTTCCAACTGAAGTACCGGTAACGTCAAATGAACCCTTTATAAAAGAAAAAACATTACAAGGGTTATCACTACGCGATGTTGGGTTAAGTGTATTAAATCAAAAAGGTAAACCGATCATTACCCACAAAATGGACATGATTTTTACTCATTTCGGGATTAGTGGACCGGCTGTATTAAGATGTAGTCAGTATATTGTAAAGGAATTTAAAAAAGATCCTTCCAAAAAGGTGACAGTTAATCTTGATGTTTTTCCAAATAAAAAGGAAGAAGTACTCTATCAAGAAATACTGAAACTACTAAAAGAAGAACCTAAAAAAAGTGTAAAAAACATATTGAAAGGTTTACTCCCTGAACGCTATCTCCTTTTTCTCCTTGAGGATAACGAGATTGATCCGATGATGCAAGCAGCTACACTTTCAAATGAAAAACTCAGAAGTTTTGTTGAAAGCTGTAAAAAATTCTGCTTTACTGTAAACGGTACGCTTTCCCTTGAAAAAGCCTTTATCACAGGTGGCGGTGTATCTATCAAAGAAATCGAACCGAAGACAATGGCCTCAAAGAAAATGAACGGATTATATTTTTGCGGAGAAATCCTTGATATCCACGGCTATACTGGTGGTTTTAATATTACTGCCGCTTTTGTCACAGGTCGACTCGCTGGTCAAAACGCCGCTCAAGTATAGTCACTAGAATCTATCATTTAAAAACCGAGCCTAACCATCGTCAGGCTCGGTAAATAATCATCGCAGAAAAGCAATAAATTTGTTCTTCTTCATCATCTTCTGGTAGTGCAGCTACATTATATTTAATATCAAGCAGCTTTTTTTCATCCAAGCTCTTTAGAAAACGGTTCATTTCAAACTCTAAATCTTCCTCATGTTCCTGATCAAACAATTTAACCTGGATCATGTCTCCCCCTCACTTATCCATGTTTTATTTCTATTATGACCAAATATACGTATGTTATTCTTTGAATATTTTAAATATTTTATATAAACAAAAATAGAAGGCTGTGATTTTAAAATCACAGCCTTCTATTTGACTTAAAAAAATCGATTATTTTCCTAGTCTAAGAAAAGTTAATGATGAATCAACCGCTTAAAATGGTTATTCTACTTTCCCTCTCCAATCAAGCATTCCACCGACCATATTACATACTTTGTAGCCTTGTTCCTGTAAGTAATAGCATACGTTTTCACTTCGACTACCTGACCGGCAAATAAAAATATATTCTTTATCTTTATCAAAATAGTCTAGCTTAGCTGGTATATCCATCATACGAATATGTTTGACTCCCGGAATCATTCCTTCTGCAACTTCTTCATCTTCTCTTACATCGACTAGCTCTAGCTTCTCTCCAGCTTCGAGCTTTTCGTTTAATTCATCTGTTGTAATAACACCAATTTGACTCATCTCTTACACCCCTTATTTCGTTTCAACTTTTTTAGTTCGCCACAATATTAACAAGCTTTCCTGGAACGGCAATCACTTTACGAATCGTTTTTCCATCAATTTGTTCTTTTACTGTATCGTCATCCATCACAATTTGTTCAAGTGCATCTTTATTCGTATTAACTGGCACAATTAGCTTCGCTTTTACTTTCCCGTTAATTTGAATGACGATCTCTACACTGTCGTCCATTAATTTACCTTCATCATAGGCAGGCCAAGCTTCATAGGAAATACTTCCGCTATGACCAAGTTTTTCCCAAAGTTCTTCAGCAATATGCGGACAAATTGGTGCAAGTAATTTCACAAACCCTTCCACATAACTAATAGGTAGAACAGATGCTTTATAAGCTTCGTTAATAAATACCATAAGTTGTGAGATAGCGGTATTAAATCGTAATCCTTCATAGTCTTCTGTTACTTTTTTAACGGTTTGGTGATAAACCTTTTCAAGGCTACTTCCTTGTTCATTTTCTTGAATTTTTGCATTCAAAGTACCGTTATCTTCGATAAATAGACGCCAGATTCGATCTAAGAAACGACGTGAACCATCAACCCCATTTTCAGACCATGCAATAGAACCATCAAGTGGTCCCATGAACATTTCATATAAACGCAATGTATCCGCACCATGACTTTTCACAATATCATCCGGATTCACGACATTACCTTTTGATTTGCTCATTTTTTCATTATTTTCACCAAGAATCATGCCTTGGTTAAATAACTTTTGGAATGGTTCCTTCGTTGGAACAACCCCGATATCATACAAGAATTTATGCCAGAAACGAGCATATAATAAGTGAAGAACCGCATGCTCTGCTCCACCGATATAAATATCAACTGGAAGCCATTCTTTTAGTTTTTCAGGGGCGGCCAAGGCTTCACTGTTGTGTGGGTCAATGAAACGAAGGAAATACCAGCAACTTCCACCCCACTGTGGCATTGTATTCGTTTCACGACGTCCCTTTTTACCTGTTACAGGGTCAGTTACATTAACCCAATCAGCAATGTTGGCTAAAGGTGATTCACCTGTACCAGAAGGTTTAATTTCTGTTGTAACCGGAAGAATTAATGGTAATTCTTCTTCAGGAACAGCTGTCGTCGTACCATCTTCCCAGTGAATAATCGGAATTGGTTCACCCCAATAACGTTGACGGCTAAATAACCAGTCACGAAGGCGGTATGTTACTTTTTTCGTACCAATTTCTTTTTCCTCAAGCCATGCAATCATTTGACTGATGGCATCTTCTTTATTTAAGCCATCTAAAAAGCCGGAGTTCACATGTAATCCATCACCCGTATAAGCTTCTTTTTCTACGTCTCCACCAGCAACTACTTCTTTAATGTCAAGGTTAAATTTCTTGGCGAACTCATAGTCACGCTCATCATGTGCTGGAACTGCCATAATTGCTCCAGTACCGTAGCTTGCTAATACATAGTCGGCAATCCAGATCGGCATCTTTTCATCATTTACAGGGTTAATTGCATACGCCCCAGTAAAGACGCCTGTTTTGTCTTTTGCTAGATCTGTTCTTTCTAAATCACTTTTACTTTTAATTTGATCAATATAATTTTCTACTGCTTCCCTTTGTTCAGGCGCTGTTATTTTTTCCACTAAAGCATGCTCAGGAGCAAGTACAGCATAAGTTGCACCAAAAAGCGTGTCAGGACGTGTAGTGAAAACAGTAAAGGTTCCCTCATGTCCATTGATGCGAAAATCGACTTCCGCTCCTTCTGAACGACCAATCCAGTTTCTCTGCATATCTTTAATACTTTCTGGCCAATCTAAATCTTCAAGGTCTTCAAGCAAACGATCGGCATAAGCCGTGATACGTAAATTCCACTGTTTCATCGGACGACGGACAACGGGATGATCTCCTCGCTCACTTTTTCCATCAATGACTTCTTCATTTGCCAGTACTGTTCCTAGTGCAGGACACCAGTTAACAGCTACTTCATCAATATAAGCCAGCCCTTTTTCGTACAGTTTAAGAAAAATCCATTGTGTCCATTTATAATAGTTAGGGTCGGTTGTATTAATTTCACGGTCCCAATCATACGAAAATCCTAATGCTTTGATTTGACGACGAAAGTTATTAATATTGTGTTCCGTAAATTCAGCAGGGTCATTTCCAGTATCTAAGGCATATTGCTCAGCTGGAAGTCCAAATGCGTCCCAACCCATTGGATGAAGAACATTATATCCTTGCATTCTTTTCAATCTTGAAAGAATATCGGTTGCTGTATAACCTTCTGGATGTCCTACATGGAGCCCTGCACCTGAAGGATATGGAAACATATCAAGGGCATAGAATTTACGCTTGCCTTTGTCCTCACTTGTTTTAAATGATTTATTTTCTTCCCAATATTTTTGCCATTTTTTTTCAATCTCATGATGATTGAAGCTCATCTCATTTTCCTCCTACATATTTAAATTAGCGTTAGATATCAGTCAAACATCCTTTAAAGACATTACTCATAATGAATCTATATAGGTAATGATAAAGTTCTCATATGTCTTATAAAAAAATATAAAAAACCCCTCATCCCATAATTGGGACGAGAGGATTATGTATCAATCTCCCGCGGTACCACCCACATTAGTGCACAAGTCACTCGCTTCATTTAACACCTTAACGCGGTAAACGACAGACCTTACTTAAGTTCACGTCTGCAACTCTAAGGTGAGTTCATGATGATCCCGACTGACTTTCACCGACCGTCAGCTCTCTATAACGAGTTAAACATCACTACTAATCCTTGTCAATGTTATTCTAAATATTAAATATATAGTGATATTGTATATAATTTCCCTATAATATGCAACTATCCAATGTCATGCATCAAAAAAACACATTTATCCATAAAACGAGAATAAATTTTGATTCACAGTACTGATTTCATTCAAATCTGGACTTTATTTATAGAGTACATCTGCTTTATTCATAAATTTAGTAAACATATCCGTATTTTTCAACTCTTTATCCGTTATTTGAGTGAATATATCCGTCATTTTACCCAATATATCCGCGTTTTAACATTTTTTACTACTTTTCATTAAAAATCCTTGGATTCCATACTAGAACCCAAGGATTTTTCATTATTGTTCTGGATGAAATTTAGATTTTACAGGCTGTCCACCGCTTTGTTCATATTTCTTTTTTGCTTCTTTGATAAGATCATGATCTGTGCCGAGTTCCAAATCATTGTTGTTTATACCATTACGTGTTTTCTGTTCTGGGTTTTGCTGCTTTGATCGTTTTTTCACCATTTCTCCCCCTAATGATTAAGAAGTATCATTTGATTTTGTGCTTGCTGCAGTTGCAAACGCATCCGATGTAATTGTTCTCGTTGCTGACTATTAGCGCTATGTGCAAGCTTTGCTAAATCGTTATAAGCCTCTTCTAATTGTTGCAATGCTTGCGTATAGTTATCATCATTATAATGTTCTTGGAGGCTACTTTCTTTATACTGATCGTCCGCAAACCTGAGTGCATCTTCACATTGCTGGAACAGCTCATCAATCGATTGTCGAGTTGCCATAGAACCCCTCCTAAACAAAATCATTTCAAGGCAAAACTCTATCTATTCATAAGAGCTTTACGTACCTATTTTGCTCCATTCTTCTTTTTCTACGCGCACAAAAAGGCTTCCAGTTCTATGCAGCCTCATTTTAGTAATTGGAAACAAGCGTACTTCGTGATAAAATAATTAAATTCGAATTTAAAGGAGGTCTCTGATTTGAATCAGAATAACCCTTTTCCATATGCAAGCGATCAAAAACGTTATCATACATGGAATTACCATTTGCGAAATAAATTTGGCCATAAAGTATTTAAAGTTGCCTTAGACGGCGGATTTGATTGTCCGAATCGTGACGGTACGGTCGCACATGGTGGCTGTACCTTTTGTAGTGCTGCTGGTTCGGGAGACTTTGCTGGAAACCGTGCGGATGATCTTATCAAACAGTTTGATGAGATCAAAGAGAAAATGCATTCAAAGTGGAAAGATGGGAAGTATATGGCCTACTTTCAAGCATTCACAAATACTCACGCACCGGTTGATGTTTTAAGAGAAAAATACGAAGCTGTTTTAAACGAAGAAGGTGTGATCGGTCTATCGATTGCAACAAGACCTGACTGCCTTCCAGATGATGTAGTGGAATATTTAGCAGAACTTCATGAACGAACTTATCTTTGGGTGGAGCTTGGACTACAGACCGTTCATGAAAGCACAGCCAATTTAATTAACAGAGCTCATGATTTCCCATCTTATGTAGAAGGTGTGGAAAAATTGAGAAAGCATGGGATTCGAGTTTGTTCTCATATTATTAACGGCCTGCCCCTTGAATCGCCTGAAATGATGATGGAAACAGCTCGTGAAGTGTCCAAGCTTGATGTACAAGGCATCAAAATTCATCTCCTTCATTTATTAAAAGGAACACCCATGGTCAAGCAATATGAAAAAGGAATGCTTAAATTTTTATCCTTTGATGATTATGTAAACTTAGTTTGTGACCAATTAGAAATATTACCACCTGAAATGATTGTTCACCGTATTACAGGTGATGGACCAATTGATTTAATGATTGGACCGATGTGGAGTGTTCATAAATGGGAGGTTCTCAATGCCATTGATGACGAGCTCTTACGTCGTAACAGCTGGCAGGGAAAATACTGGAGTGCAGTAAAAGCATGAAGTTAAAAAAAGTTCTACCTTTTGCAAAAAAACTTTTAGAAACAGCTATTACCTCCGGAGATGTCGTGGTAGACGCTACATTGGGAAATGGACATGATTCAGTATTTCTTGCAAATCTAGTCGGTGAACATGGACATGTATTCAGCTTTGATATACAAGAAAAGTCTCTTATCAACAGTCACCGTCACCTAGAAGAGTCACAATTAATAAACCGCGTAACACTACTCAAAAAGGGACATGAACATCTAAGTGAATGCATTCCTTCTTCACATCACGGAAAAATAACAGCCGCTATCTTTAATCTTGGTTATTTGCCAGGTGGAGATAAATCAATCGTTACCAAGCCTGCAACGACGATTTCAGCCGTTAAACAACTTCTTTCTATTATGGCTCCTGAAGGAATCATTGTCATTGTCATCTACCATGGTCATGTAGGAGGAGTAGGTGAGCGGGACAGTCTTTTGCAATATGTAAAAACGATTGATCAAAAGAAAGCAGATGTGTTGCGATATGATTTTATCAACCAAGTCAATTCTCCCCCTTTTATTATCGCTATTGAAAAAAAGGATTAGCCAATATAACGAGCTAATCCTTTTTTTACACTCTTTATACTTCTACCACTAGCACCCTTTTGGAATCTCCTATACACAATGGCATTGATAAAGAAAAAGAAACAGCTAGGCCCACCTACTTTTATCATATCTGTTGCCAACCTACGCACATTTTTTTGTTTTCTTACTTTTTCATCTGATAAATATAGCGCAAGCAACCCTCGATTAATCAATTGATGAAATCGTTTGTATGGAAGCTTTTCAGTATGACGATCCGCTTCTTTTATAAAATGATTTAAACGTGAAAATAGCTGTTCTTCGTTTTTATAATAAAAACAAAAATTCAAATCTCCACCTGCTAGATCCTCTTCCTGATCAATTAAATAGTCTAATAAAATATGCAAACCTTGAATATAAGGGAAATATCCATTTCGTATTTGCCGGACATGGTGCTTTTCAAAATCGGAATTAAATGCGTAAGAAACAAGACAAAAAATACCTAGAGTAGAACCCGAACATGCCGAAAACTCATACCACTCCATCTTAGGGATGTTTTTTTGATGATCATGAAACCAGCTTTGTAAGCGCGGTACACGATCAGCTGGAATTACATGCTTATGTACTTGCAAGTCGCAATAATACTGACACAGTTCAAGTAAGTATTCTTTAATAGAATCATAATGACTGCAACCTGCTAGTACTTCACGACATGTAGCGACTAGATCGAACAAGTAATTTCCATCATCACATTCATCGCGAAAACGGTAGTAATCGCCATTTACCCTTCCAGCTGTAATAGCATCTTTCATCGCTTCATGAAGGGCAGCAAAATCAGCTGGGTCTAGAGATGTACTTCGATCACAAAGATTATCTAAATAATCACTAATGGTTTGGTAGGCAACAATAAAACGAATGGCCTTATGGTAATAGCTTTTTGCCATAAGTGCCATGATAGAACCACCTTCACAATGAAATGTTTTATGTTCAATACTTGCTAGTGCTTGTTTACGCAGTTCTGGATCAGGAATATTCTCTGCTCGCTCCTTCCAATAAGAAAGCTCTTGATGAGCACAAGGAAATATTTTACGATATGATTGAGACATTAAGATAATTGGTATAGTAGGAACGGACATAATAAAAACCTCACTTATACGATATAGCCAATTGATTTTAGCTGACTGTTAAAGAAATCCTTCGCATACTCGAAAACTTCCTCACGTTCCGGCTCGTTAAAAATTTCATGATAACATTTAGGCCATTCTTTAAACCTTTTTTCTGATAATGGAACAATATTGAACCATTTGTTGACGATTTGTTTGTTCACAACTTGATCATCCCCCCCTTGCATAACAAGAAAAGGGATATCCTGCATTGTATCAATTTCTTCAAAAGCCATCTTCATAGCAAGATGTAACTCGCGATACCATCTAACGGATACTTTTGTTATATATAAAGTGTCATTTTTATCGGCATCCCTTACTTCTTCGTTTCGAGTTGCCATTTCAACAGTAAGACCACTACTTAATCTCAAGCTTGGCATGATCATATTTAAACCATAAGAAAGTAAATGGACTAATTTGGACGGTTTGTAGATCAAACCTAGACACGGAGAGGATAAAATGACACCTGCTAAATTCATTTTTTCTTGTTGCAACAAACGAACAGAAATTAATCCTCCCAAACTATGTCCCATAAGGAACACAGGTAAATCAAATTGATACGCAGCCTGTATCCAATCTTTTACTTCAAAAATATATTCATCAAAAGAATCGATATGGCCTCTTCTCGCTCTAGTTGTCATCCCCTGACCAGGAAGATCACCCATGATAACGTGAAAGCCGGACAAACGCCACATTTCAATTAACCACCCATAGCGGCGATGATGCTCCATAGCACCATGTACAATCACCACAACTGCTTTTGCTTCCCCTTCCGCTTCCCATTTCCACATTGTACATCCTCCTATAAGATATGCATAAGCGCCTTGGTCAGGGCGACAAGCATAAGACGAGCCGTCCCCGTCCCATTGTTCTTTAACCTTCTTGACCGCTTGGCTAGAAATAAGAGCCCCTAGGCGCTGAAACTAGACAATTATCTATACTCAATAAGTTATGTTATTTTACCTTTTAACATAATAAATACATCTTACTTTTCTATTATGACGTAAAAACAAAACCTTTGACAAATCTATAGACTTATTAGATACAATTAGTAAAATAGATAAAATATGACTAAATAGAATAAACTATTATGATCTTAATTAAAGGAGAGTTTAAAATGATCTATCCTTACATGGGTAAAAATCCAAAAATTTCTGATTCTGCTTTCATTGCTGATTTCGTTACCATCACAGGTGATGTCGAAATAGGTGACCTATCAAACATCTGGTTTAACACCGTAATCCGAGGAGATGTCGCTCCTACCATTATTGGAAAAAAAGTAAACGTTCAAGACAATTCCGTCCTGCACCAAAGTCCCAATAATCCTCTTATCATTGAAGATGAGGCAACGATTGGTCATCAAGTAATTCTCCACAGCTGTATTATTCGAAAAAAAGCTCTAATTGGAATGGGCTCTATTATCCTCGATAATGCTGAAATTGGCGAAGGAGCTTTTATTGGAGCTGGAAGTCTCGTCTCACAAGGAACTAAAATTCCACCAGGTACCCTTGCTTTTGGCAGACCTGCAAAAGTTGTCCGAGAATTAAAGTCAGAAGATATAGCTGATATGGAACGCATTGCAAGACAATACGTTGAAAAAGGCATGTATTATAAATCCTTACAGGACAAACAAGAGAATCACAATAAATAGTATCCTTCATATTTCCATTTATATCCGCATAAGATTTCCATTTATATCCGCATAAGTATTGTTTGAATATAACAAAACGGGAGATACATATCATCTGTAACTCCCGTTCATAATCCTATTTATTTTATATAACTACTATTGGTTTAATGCTTGTTCACGTAATAGCTCTGCTTTATCTGTACGCTCCCATGGAAGATCAATATCCGTACGACCAAAATGACCATACGCTGCCGTTTGTCTGTAAATAGGGCGACGAAGATCAAGCATCTTAATGATGCCAGCAGGACGAAGATCAAAGTTTTGGCTAACGATATCTACCAATACCTCTTCTTCTACCTTTCCTGTACCAAACGTATCAATCGCAATGGAAACAGGACGTGCCACTCCAATTGCGTAAGCAAGTTGAACTTCTACTTTATCCGCTAATCCCGATGCAACGATATTTTTGGCTACATAACGAGCCGCATATGCAGCAGAACGGTCCACTTTTGTTGGATCCTTCCCAGAGAAAGCACCCCCACCATGACGCGCATAACCACCGTAAGTATCAACGATAATTTTCCGTCCTGTTAAACCGGCATCTCCTTGTGGCCCACCAATAACAAAGCGTCCTGTTGGATTAATAAAGTATTTAGTATCGTTATCAATTAGTTCTTTTGGTACAACAGGTGAAATGACAAATTCCTTCAAATCACGCTGAATTTGCTCAAGACTAACTTCAGGGTCATGCTGAGTAGAGATAACAATCGTATCAATTCGAACTGGTTTATCGTTTTCACCATATTCAACCGTTACTTGTGTTTTTCCATCGGGGCGAAGATAAGTAAGAATTTCCTCTTGACGAACTTGCGCTAAACGACGAGAGATCTTATGGGATAATGAAATTGGTAAAGGCATAAGCTCTTTTGTTTCGTTACAAGCAAATCCAAACATGAGACCTTGGTCCCCTGCTCCAATTGCTTCAATTTCTTCTTCTGTCATATTACCTTCACGGGCTTCTAACGCTTTGTCAACCCCCATAGCAATATCTGCAGATTGTTCATCAATTGAAGTTAATACAGCACATGTTTCAGAATCAAATCCGTATTTGGCTCTTGTATAGCCAATTTCCTTAATCGTTTTACGAACAATTTTAGGAATATCAACATAAGTAGATGTAGTAATTTCACCCGCAACTAACACAAAACCAGTATTAACAGATGTTTCAGCAGCTACACGAGCATTGGGATCCTGTACGATAATGGCGTCTAAAATAGCATCAGAGATTTGATCGCAGATTTTATCTGGATGCCCCTCAGTAACTGACTCTGAGGTAAACAAGCGACGTTTTGACAATCTGATTTCCTCCTTTTATATAAAGATGAGGTACTCGAAAACCGTTCGAATCCCCTATTGATACGGAACTCATTCCCTAAGTAGTATGGAAAAAATAAGGAGTTTCTATCCAACTATATCGGACTACAACTTTTAAAGAACTAGCTATAAAAACCCTTATTCGTCTGTCAATACATTAAAAGTCGATGATCCAATTGCAAAATAAAAAACCTTCCCAATAAGTGAAAAGGTTGAAAGCAAAAAGATTCGCGCCTTTCACTCTTATCGTTCAAGGACTATATCCTTGCCTCAGGTTAGCACCTTTGCTTCAATAAGTTTCTTAAAGCAGGTTGCTGGGTTTCATAGGGTCTGTCCCTCCACCAGCTCAGGATAAGAGAGTATCCGTTCAAAGTAAAATCATAACGTACGTGTGCAAAGCATGTCAATTACTTTTATCATTTTATTTGTCTACTAAATGAATGTCTTTAACCTCCCTCCATTATTTATTGTTTTTTATATAGAAACTAGGCTATTTTTTCAATTCTCAAGAAAAGACTAAAAACTTTTAGTATTAGTATAGACTATTAAAATGAATGTGTTATACTATTTGAAAGAATAATCACAATTAAACCATAATTAAATGAAGGAAGGTATCCGTCGGATGAATTCTGTAAGTATGAAACAAGAAATTGATGAATTTCTAAAAGGTAGTAATATTCTTATGCAATTATCCGTTCCTCAACTTGTAGAAAAAGTATTACAACGTAAGGAAGGTTTATTGACTTCAACCGGCGCAGTGCGAGCAACAACTGGAAAATATACAGGACGATCGCCGAAGGATAAATATATTGTTGAAGAAGATACCGTTAAAGATAAAATTGATTGGGGTCCTGTGAACCAACCGATTTCTAAAGAGATCTTCTCGAATCTCTATAATAAAGTATTAGACTTTCTCAAAGAAAAAAATGAAGTGTTTGTCTTTAAAGGATATGCCGGTGCTGATACAAAACACCGCTTGCCCATCCAAGTCATTAATGAATACGCTTGGCATAATTTGTTTTCTCATCAGTTATTCATTGTTCCATCTGAGGAAGAATTATTAGAACATAATGCAGGATTCAGCGTCATTTGTGCACCTAACTTTAAAGCAGATCCGGCGATTGATGGAACGAAATCAGAAACCTTTATTATCATTTCATTTGAACAACGGACCGTTCTAATAGGCGGAACTGAATATGCAGGTGAAATAAAAAAATCAATCTTCTCCATTATGAATTACCTTTTACCTGAAAATGGAATTTTATCAATGCACTGTTCTTCAAATGTAGGTCATGAAGGAGACGTATCCCTTTTCTTCGGTTTATCTGGAACAGGAAAGACAACCCTTTCAGCTGATCCAAATCGCCGCTTAATCGGAGATGATGAACATGGCTGGTCTAGTAATGGTGTCTTCAATATCGAAGGTGGCTGTTATGCAAAATGTATTAATCTTTCTCATGAGAAAGAGCCACAAATCTTTGATGCCATCCGTTTCGGTTCTGTACTTGAAAATGTGGTTGTGAACAAAGAAACTCGTGAGGCAGACTATGATGATGGAACATTAACTGAAAATACTCGTGCAGCTTACCCAATACAAGCAATTGATAATATTATTGATCCAAGTGTAGCCGGACATCCTAATACAATTATTTTCTTAACGGCTGATGCATTTGGTGTACTACCTCCCATTGCAAAGTTGACAAAAGAACAAGCGATGTACCATTTCTTAAGTGGATATACATCCAAGCTCGCAGGAACTGAACGAGGAGTTACGTCTCCTGAAGCAACATTCTCTACATGCTTTGGCTCTCCATTCTTACCTCTGCCAGCAACACGTTATGCAGAAATGCTCGGTGAAAAAATTAGTCAACACAACGCAAACGTATTTCTTGTTAACACAGGCTGGACTGGTGGAGAATACGGAGTGGGAAATCGTATGAAACTTAGCTACACCCGTGCCATGGTGCACGCCGCATTAGAGGGTGAGCTTACGAATGCAGAAACGAAAAAAGACGATATTTTTGGATTAGAAATTCCTTTACACGTCCCTGGAGTACCAGATAACGTTCTGCAACCAGATCAAACTTGGTCAGATCAAGCAGCCTATGAAGCAAAAGCAAAAGAACTTTCAGCTAAATTCCGTGAAAACTTCAAAAAGTTTAATCATGTGTCAGCTGATATTGTTCAAAAAGGTGGACCTATCGCTTAAATAAAGAAAAACATAAAAACAGCAACTACTTGCATGCGAGTAGTTGCTGTTTTTTTATGTTTTTCTAGCTACAGTGCATAGTGAATCACCAATAGATAGGTGTTCTTTGCCATGCCTGAGCGAAACTTCTTCGTATGTCATTTTTAGTTAGTCGTATTAAGTGAAATAAGCTGGTATGTAATGGTCGTTCGTTCTTTTTCCCATTCTAACTTTTTAATAATGGCTAATGCAGTAGCTTCACTATCCCTTGTTTTTCTTACTTCAATCGGAATTTCAAGTGGATACAAGCGATATTCCTTCTTGATTAAAGTAAAATCATTTTCACTGATTCTTTTCTCACTTCCCTTTGTAACAATCATTGTATTGAGTTCTAACGGCATACCCATTGTAATCGACTCCTTTATTAAATTTATATAGATCATTTATTCTTCCACCATTATGAATATGAGGAGTATTTTTTTTATTCTTATAGCAATAGTATCACTAATCCTACTGTCTTTTCATCCAAGATGTTAAATCCGTTACAATTTGCCGGTTTACAGCAGGTGGAAAGTAGTGGGTATATTCATTAAAGTACCAGCTATCCACTTGTTTACCCAGTGCTTTCAAACGAACTTCAAGCCGATAAGCATGCTCAGGTGATACATTTTGATCTTTTCTACCATGAATGATTAAGGTAGGTGAATCTAAATTTTCAAGATCATAGAGTGGTGTGCGAAATTGATATTGCTCCGGAACTTTTGTCGGTGTCCCACCTATAACTCTTTTCATCATCCTTCGCAAATCATTTCGTTCCTCATAGGTAAGAAACATATCACTCACACCACTCCATGTAACGATAGAGGCTGCCTCTGGAAATCTGATGGCTGTTAATAACGCCATGACACCACCGCGAGAAAAACCGAAAATATGGACCTTTTTTACTCTATCGATGAATGATAATAGTTGAAAAGCAGAAAAAGCATCTTCTCGGTCAGTACCGGCAAAATCTTCATTCCCCTCTCCCCCTTGATTTCCACGGTAAAAAGGAGCAAAGACGATGAATCCTTCTGACGCAAATTGGACAATACGTGCGGGTCTTACTTTCCCCACATTTTTAATTCCACCTCGTAAATAGAGAAACCCATCATAGATTTCATTATTTTTTGGCTCAGCAAGTAAACCTTTTACCTTTAGACCATTAGAGAGATATGTAATAATTGACAATTCAATCTCCGGATGTGGAGAAGGAAACTTTTGTTTGTGAATCATCTTATTTTTCATTTTCGTCTCCTTTAAAAAAATTCCTGATAGGCCTATGCCCTCAGGAATTTTTTAATATACCTATTATTAACGTCATTATGCACTAATCAAATTCGCCCCGCCGAATTTGCGCCCGGATTTTTATCACGCTTCAGAAAGCCACATCCTGTGGCTTTCGCCTGACTAGGACGTCCTGTCCGTCGTCGAGCTCGCTCGATCAATTACCTTTTAAAAATCCGAGGCATCCGCCGGAGGCTTAACTTCATTCAGCCGGGGTTTGAACCCCCACTGAATCAGAGAGCTTTTTGCATTCATCCCCCACTTACAGAAGTGGAGGACTTCTGTACCTGTCGCAAGCTTTCGGTACAAAAAGCATTTGCTGAATGAAGTTAAAGCGTTAGAATGATAGGTCCCTCTTTTGTAACAACGATCGTATGCTCGATTTGAGCAACAAAACTTTTATCTTCTGTCGCATATGTCCAACCATCATTCTTTTGGTACACTTCTTCTGCACCTGTTGAGATAAACGGTTCAAATGCGATTACCATTCCTTCACGCAAAAGCTCTTTGTCCCATGAGTCATAATAATTCAAAATATGATCGGGAGCTTCGTGTAACGCTCGCCCAACCCCGTGCCCAGTTAAATTTTTGATGACAGTTAAACCATTTTCTCTAGCTGTTTGATAAACAACTTTTCCAATTGCATTTTTTTTGGAACCTACTTTAAATTTCGTTAAACCCGCATCAAATGCTTTTTTTGCCACTTCACAAATTTTAAATAAAATAGGGTCACCCTCACCAACGACAAACGAAAGACCCGTATCAGCAAAATAGCCACTTTTTGAGCCAGAAACATCAATATTCACTAAGTCTCCGTCTTGAATGACACGCTTACCGGGAATTCCATGGGCCACTTCATCGTTTACACTAATACACGTAAAGCCTGGGAAATCATATTCACCCTTAGGACCTGAAATGGCTCCATATTTTTCAAAAAGCTCACCAGCAAAGTCATCAAGTTCTTTTGTTGTAACCCCGGGCTTCGTTTTTGCTATCAATTCATTCCTAATCGTTCCAACTATTTTTCCAATTTCTTTAAGTTGTTTTAATTCCTCTTCTGTTTTTACAATCACAACTATTCCTTCTTTCTAAGAAAAGCACAAGCACCTTCAAAACAGATCATTATTTATTCTTTATGGGCTTATTGTATATACTTTCCGTTTTGTTACATATTTTAATCCTGTTATTGGCATCAATTTATTTTATCATAAGAGCTATAACCTTCACAAACCTGTTTTCATGAGAGGAAATGGTTAGATTTATACAACCATCCTAACTAGAATACGTTCTTCTTCTCCCAAAATAGACGGTTATTCCCACCTATACTTTTTAAAAGATAAGCAAAAATAAGGGAGTAGTCGATCACTTTCAGAGGAGGAATTTCAATTGTCAAAAAAGAAATTAAGCGTAGTAATGGTTCCAGTTCTACTATTAGGACTTGCAGCTTGCAATACGAATGATGATGCTGCATTGAATACGAGAAATAATAACACTGGTACCAATGTAGTCAACAGATACAACGACAATAATAATCTTTACAGAGTAAATAACAGAAACAATTACACTAGAACTGAAGGTATGAACAGCAATATAACAACTGATAGGTACGATACCGGTCTTTTCAATGTGAATAACCATACTAATCGTGGTTTCGATAACCGCGGTCCGCTTACAGAAGACTATACTAATAATCGGTACGTTAATAACGATAACAACAATCTTTTTAATGTAAACAACAATAATAATAGGGATCGTCAAGGTGCCTTTACAGAAGATTATACCAATGATTGGAATAAGAACAGAAATAGCGCAAGAAATAAAAACGATGATAATAATTTAATTATTTCTAGTTACAGTACGCCAATGTCCAGTGAAAAATATCCACATACAAGAGCTGTATTAATTCAAGAAGCAAGATATCAATTCTTGCCAACTGACCCTAAGCAAGATACGAAGGAGCAAGCACAACTTCGAAAAGAAAGTGATATAACGCCCAAAGCTCCAACACAGCAACAACAACAACAACAGCAACAACAATCGACTGAAGCTCCAGCAAAACAACAACAGCAACAATCGACTGAAGCTCCAGCAAAACAACAACAGCAAACTGCTCCAGCTAATAGTAGTCAAGCTGTTCAACAAGTAATCGATTTAACGAATGCGGAGCGTAAACAAAATGGACTTCCTGCGTTAAAAGCTGATGCAAAGCTAAATAGTGTTGCACAAATGAAATCCGCTGATATGCAACAAAATAATTACTTTTCTCATACAAGTCCGACATACGGCTCTCCATTTGACATGATGAGAGATAATGGTGTGTCCTATCAATCAGCAGGGGAAAATATTGCCCAAGGACAAAGAACAGCACAAGAGGTCGTTCAAGCTTGGATGAATAGTGAAGGTCACCGCAAAAACATTTTAAGTCGTGATTTTACCCATATTGGTGTAGGTTATGATTCAAACGGTCACCACTGGACCCAAATGTTTATAAAAAAGTAAAAGATACAAAACAGGAATCTTTTAACTCTAAAGTCTTTTTGACTTTAGAGTTTTTTATTTATAAGAAATTGCACATCCACTCCAAATAATTCACATGTTTCTAAGCATTCACACATTTTTATTTTTTTCATACGCTATTCTAGGCTTAAAAATTCATATTCAGGCTAAGGGAGGTCCTCTGTCATGAAAAAATGGTGGAAGGCTAGTTTTTTATTGGTGGTCATTACTGTTTTAATGATTGGTCTTGTTGCCTGTAACACAGGCAATTCTGACGATCAAAAAAAACTAGAAAAAGTAAGAGTAGCAGAAGTCACACGATCGATTTTCTATGCCCCACAGTATGTAGCGATTGAAAAAGGTTTTTTTGAAGAAGAGGGCTTGCAGATTGAACTTACCACAACATGGGGCGGTGATAAAACCATGACAGCTCTTATTTCAGATGGTGCTGATATAGCCCTTGTTGGATCAGAAACATCTATTTATGTAGCTGCTCAAGGTTCAACAGACCCTATCATTAATTTTGCACAGTTGACGCAAACAGATGGTACTTTTCTTGTTTCACGTCATCAAGTAGAGGATTTTGACTGGGAGATGTTAAAAGATAGTGAATTCCTTGGACAACGAAAAGGCGGTATGCCGCAAATGGTAGGCGAATACGTGCTCAAATTACACGCGATTGATCCTCATAACGATTTAAACTTAATCCAGAATATTGACTTCGCCAATATAGCTAATGCCTTTATTTCTGGAACTGGCGATTACGTACAATTATTTGAGCCGCAGGCAAGCATGTTTGAAAAAGAAGGAAGAGGTTATATTGTTGCCTCGTTCGGAACAGAATCTGGCCATGTCCCTTATACTACTTTTATGACGAAAGAAAGTTATTTAAATGCGAATGAAGAAATCGCAGAAAAATTCACTCGTGCCATTTATAAAGCTCAACAATGGGTAAATGAAAATAGCTCAGAAGAAACAGCCAAACTAATTGGAAAATATTTTGAAGATACAGATCCTGAAATCATCGAAATGGCAGTGGATCGTTATAAAAGTCAAGACTCTTTTGCATCCAATCCGATTTTAGATGAAGAAGAGTGGAATAACTTACAAGACATCATGGATGAAGCAGGAGAACTACCAAAAAGAATCGACTATAACACCCTCGTAAACACCGAATTCGCCGAAAAAGCAATGGAATAAAGAAAAGCGAAAGTAAATGTAAGGAGGGCAATCATGGACTTTTTAAAGATTGAAGATGTACACCACACCTATTTCACAAAAACATCAGCAACAACAGCCCTCTCTGACATTTCCCTTAAGGTCGAGGAAGGAGAATTCGTATCCTTTCTTGGTCCAAGTGGATGCGGGAAAACAACCTTGCTCTCGATTATTGCAGGGTTGTTGCAACCAACAGAAGGGCTCGTCATATTAGAGGGAAAATCAACCAGTAGAGACGCAAAGGATATCGGATATATGCTTCAGCAGGATTATTTGTTTCCGTGGAAAACCATTGAAGAAAATATCTTACTCGGATTGAAACTAAGTAAACATCTTACTAAGGAAAAAAAGATATACACCATAAACTTACTTGGAAAAATGGGGTTAACAGGGGTAGAGAACCAATACCCAAAACAACTTTCAGGTGGCATGAGACAACGGGTTGCTCTTATCAGAACATTAGCAACCGAGCCTAAGTTATTAATGCTTGATGAACCATTCTCAGCACTCGATTTTCAGACAAAGCTACATTTAGAAGATCTTGTCTTCGAAACATTAAAGTCATTCCATAAAACGGCCATTCTTGTCACCCATGATATTGGTGAAGCCATTGCAATGAGTGATCGTGTCTTCCTCCTTTCTGCTCGTCCCGGTAAGCTATATAAAACATTTATCATTCCAGATGAATTACGTCATCTTCCACCCTTTCAAGCCCGAAATCATGAAATTTTTCCAAGCTTATTTCAAACCATATGGAAGGAGCTGGAATCGCTTGAAAGCATCCACTAATATTGAACAGCTTCATCACCAATATATCGCCTCCCTTAAAAGAGAAAAACGCTTGGTCCGTTTTTATCAACTAATCATTTTTATCGTTTTTTTCAGCGGTTGGGAGCTAGCCAGTCAAAAACACTGGATCGATCCTCTCATCTTCAGCTCACCCTCTAAAATTTGGGGATTGCTTATTGACAAGATTAGGGACGGTTCACTACTTCTAAATTCAAGCGTCACCTTAACAGAAACCATCTTTGGCTTTGTCATAGGTACGTTACTTGGAACATTACTAGCTGCTTTATTATGGTGGTCACCGATGCTTTCAAAAATAGTCGATCCCTATTTAGTCGTTTTAAATGCGATGCCAAAAGTCGCATTAGGCCCCATCTTAATCGTTGCACTCGGACCTAACTTTACATCCATTATGGCAATGGGAGCAATGATTTCCATCATTATCACGACCATTGTTGTCTACACAGCATTTCGTGAAGTCGACCCAAACTATTTGAAAGTACTGCACACATTCGGTGCGACTCGCATGCAATCGTTCAAGGAAGCCATTTTACCAGCCTCCTTTCCTACCATCATTTCAACGTTAAAGGTAAATGTAGGTCTCTCATGGGTAGGTGTAATTGTTGGAGAATTTTTAGTCTCTTCAAAAGGACTTGGCTATATGATTATTTACGGTTTCCAAGTATTCAACTTTACGCTTGTCTTCTTATCTCTGCTCGTGATTGCCATCCTGGCAACACTTATGTACCAGCTTGTTGAACTTCTCGAGAAAAAAATCATTAAAAATGGAAATTAAAAGAAACGGTTAATCATTGCTGTTTCTTTTAACCCTCATAATTTTTTTCAGGGCTTTCTCCACTACTTTGTCTTTCATAATAAAACTATAGGTCCCTTGAAAGCGTTGCATTAATAAATCTCCACCAATGAGAACCGGCCCATTTGTTTCTAAATAATCTTCTTTCCCAGTTAATGTTTCAACCTCTGCATAGTAAATCGCTTTGACAAATGAATTCTCTTTATTCGTAACCTCATATTCACCAATAAACTGCAGTGATTTAATCTGTGCTCCTGTTTCTTCCTCAACCTCTCTTATCGCTGTTTCTTCAAGAGTTTCACCTTGTTCCCTCTTACCCCCGGGAAATTCCCAACCTCTTATTTTATGCTTTGTTAATAACCACTGATCCTTGTAACGACAAATAACAAACACATGATTTGCCTGTTTCGAAAAAGAATCACTCAAAAACGTAAGTTTAACACTTCCGCCATTTTCATCATAAAAAGTATCCATACTACACCTCGGTTTTTATTCCAATAAGATTATTATAAAGGAAAAGAACCGATTCAATCGATTTATTTTAAGTCGTCAGCTAAAATGCCCATATTTTTAATTTGCTCTTTTGCCTCACTATCTCCTAGTTGATAAATGAGATGATATACTTGTTTAAGGGTTTCGTCATATGCATCGTTTTCAGGATCATGATGATATTCACGAAATGGGATATGTGCTCGTAAAAAATTGTTTAGTTCATTTGATTCACTTCTATCAAAGTAATCCCTTAAAGCGTGAATTTCTCTATCTGTTGCCTCAATTTTGAAATTCCAGGGTGAGCTCGTTGCACTTTGTGAAATCTCCCCCGCAGCAATTTCAATATAATACGTTTTTTTCTCGTCCATACTAGTCAACCCTCTCTATTCTTTCTTCTTATCGTCCCCATAGTTCCATTGAATCTATACGGAAAAATTACCATTCTCACGAAAAGCATTTTTTTACATAAAATAGGGTAGAATTAAATATAATGTAAAAATTGTTTCGGCATTATATACTAAAGGTGGAGGTGTTTGAAAATGAAATTAGTAGATGAGTTGTACGAACTATATCGTAACAAGTTAACTGGTGACGAAGAGGATATTGATATGTTAGCGTTTGCTTTTCTTGAAGAGATGTCACGAGAAGATCTACTGCATCTAATTCAAGAAATGGATGAACAAGAACTGTACACTCTAATGGGCTTATATTTAATTGAAAGTCTAAAAGGGAAATTTGCTAAAGAGGATTATGGTCAAGAGCGAATCCCACTATTAAATCAGAGAAACATCCATTAAAACTATACATACATATTTTATTTCTTTCGATAGGCTGCTTCTTGATGAGGGAGTCTTTTCTTTTACATTAACAATCAAAGGACCCCCCTCTATTTCAAAAGTGAGTTCCTAATATATTAAAAAAACAGAATGAATGCTTTTGCCACATGGCTCAAGCATTCATTCTTTTACTATCCTAAATATGCTTTTAACATCCAAATATGTTTTTCTAAACTACCATTAATTGAAAGAAGAAGGTCAGCGGTACCTTCATCATTTGCCTTATCTGCTGATTGTTTAGCAACTCTCAGCTCTTGAATTATTTTTTCGAAATCTGTACAAACATCACGAACCATCTCTTCTTCTTTTTCATTCCCTTTTGCTTCTTCTACTGAAGCAATTTCAAGACATTCTTTCAACGTTGATACTGGATTTTCGCCAATCGTTAGAATTCTTTCGGCTAGTTCGTCAATATGTCTATTGGCCTCATCATAAAGTTCTTCAAATTTTTCATGTAATGTAAAAAAGTGGTGTCCCTTTACAAACCAATGATAATGATGCAACTTCATATAGAGAACCGTCCAGTTCGCCACTTGTTTATTAACAGCTTGTATTAATTCTTGAGTCATTTGGATCAACCTCCCTTCTTTAAAATATCCAATATCCCATTATTCATTCCTATATATGAAAAGTGTTTACTTTAAGGATTTAAGAGGAAAATTTCCTTTTTCATGATAAAATACTATTAAATAAAGGAGGGATAAAATTGGTTATCACTATACTGATTATATCTATCATCATCATAGCTGTTGTTTTACTTCTTTGTCTGACGGTCACATCAAAAGCATACCAATATAAGCACACGATTGATCCACCACCTGAAGTTCATCTATCAGATGATCAAGCAGAAGAAAAAGGACATTGAGAATAAAGTGAAGAAAGGTTATTACTTATGGATGTTTACTCGTTAATGGTTAGTTTAGTACTATTTTTAAATATGATTCTTGCAGCCATCGTTATCTTTTTGGAGAATAAGGATGCAGGATCTACATGGGCATGGCTAATGGTTCTCATATTTATTCCTATTCTAGGATTTATTTTATATTTACTTTTTGGAAAAAATTTGAATAAAATCCATTTATTTGAATGGGAAGATCGAAAAAAAATTGGGATAGATAAAATTGTTAACGAACAAACCCTCCACTTTCGTACTGGTCAATTCACGCCTTATAATGAAATAACAGGAAATAATAAAGGTCTCATTTATATGTTACTCGCAAATAATGATGCAATCCTAACAGTTGATAATGCGATTGAGATTTTTACAGATGGGAATGAAAAGTTTGATTCCTTGTTTAAAGACATCCAAAATAGTAAAGAATTTATCCATTTACAATACTATATTTTCAAAAATGATCAAATTGGAAAAAAGCTCATCCACCTATTAACGGAAAAAGCTAAACAAGGTGTTAAAGTTCGCATCCTTTACGATGATCTTGGCTCCCGTTCATTACGAAAAAAAACTTTCAAGGAGTTACAAGCAGCCGGTGGAGAAATAGAGGTGTTTTTCCCTTCTCGATTCCATCTAATTAATTTCCGTCTCAATTACCGTAATCACCGAAAACTCGTTATTATTGATGGGAAAATAGGCTATATTGGTGGATTCAATGTTGGAGATGAATATTTAGGATTAAATAAAAAATTCGGTTATTGGAGAGATACCCATCTTCGTCTAACAGGAAGTGCCGTTTATGAAATTCAAACACGGTTTATTTTAGATTGGAATCAAGCCTCACACCGTCACGATATTGATTATTCCCCACATTTATTTCCAAAGGTTGAGTCAGCTGGTCAAGTTGGCATGCAAATCGTTTCGAGTGGTCCTGATTCAGAGTGGGAACAAATAAAATATGGGTATATTAAAATGATTTCATCGGCAAAAAAATCAATTTGGATTCAAACACCTTATTTTATTCCAGATGCCAGTCTTCTTGATTCCTTAAGAATTGCTGCTCTCACAGGAAAAGATGTGAGAATTATGATCCCTAATAAACCAGACCATCCTTTTGTTTATTGGGCTACTTATTTGCATGTTGGTGAAATGTTAAAGGCAGGTGGGAAGATTTATATTTATGATAATGGCTTTATTCATGCAAAAACCATTATCGTTGATGGGAATTTATCATCTGTGGGAACGGCAAACATTGATGTTAGAAGCTTTAGACTGAACTTTGAAGTAAATGCTTTTCTATATGATGAAGGCATTGCTGCCAGCCTAACGGAAAGCTTTTACAATGATTTAAAAGTATCAAGAGAGTTAACGAATGAGGAATATAATAATAGATCATGGAAAATTCGAATGAAAGAATCAATCTCAAGACTGTTATCGCCTATTTTATAATAGTATATTCTAGTCTAGACTGTGTTCTTTAAGCAACAAAAAGCGGGCTCATGTTGAACCCGCTTTTTCCATTTATGCAAATACTTGTTTTAATTCTTCTTTGCTTTGTTCAAGCCAGAAGCGCATTAAACGCTTTGCTCCTTCTAAATCATGGAGCTTCGCTTGTCCGCACTGTCTTTCATTTGCTGCCGGAATATCCACAACCTCTACAGCTGCTTTCAAGGTATCTTCAAGTAGGTCAATGATTTCTTCGACAGTTGGTTCACCGCTGACAACTAAATAATAGCCTGTTTGACAACCCATTGGGGAAATATCAATAATATCGAAATGGTCGTATTTCTCAGCATGCTCACGAATATTAAAAGCAAGCAAATGCTCTAATGTATGAATCGTATCTGGTTTCATTGCCTGCTTATTTGGCTGACAAAAACGAACATCAAATTTATTTACAACACCGTCTATTCCTACTTTATGAACGCCACAATGTCTCACATAAGGGGCTTTCACGGCATTATGATCTAAATCAAAACTTTCTACTGAAGGCATTATCATCACTCCTTAACTTTCTCGTTTTATTATAACGTATAGACCACGTTCTTTCATCTAAAAAATCATAATACCATTTTTTAGACTCATGTATTCAAATATGTTAATTTGTAACTAGGCTTTGTTAAAAAATACTGCTCGTACCTTAAAAGCCTTTGATTAAGTAATCCTCTATTCGTATCGGGGTTATCCTCCACGAATAGAAGATTAAATGACATAAAGAAAAGAAGGAACAAATAAAATGCTAAAAGCTGTTTTGATTGCCCTCATCCGTTTGTATCAAAAAGTTATTTCTCCACTTAAACCACCTACATGTCGATTTTATCCGACATGTTCTCATTATGGACTTGAATCTGTTAAACGATTTGGTGGATTAAAAGGAGGCTTTCTTGCTATTAAACGAATTTTGAAGTGCCATCCTTTCCATTCAGGTGGAATTGATTCTGTACCGGAAAAGTGGCCTGGTTTTATTAGGAAAAGCTAATAGATGTATATGTTTAATGTATGGATGCTTCTCCAAAATAATAACCAAATTACATCGACATTAATCATTAACATCCAACTTAATTAGACTCTTTTTTAAGAGCCTAATTAAGTCTGATCAGAGCAAGAGCAACCTCTTGTTCATGAGCCTTGAAACTCTATACTACTCTTCGTACCCATTGGTTACTAAATCTAATTTCCCTGTTTCAGGATCAATAACTAACCCATGCACAGGTGTATTTTCAGGTAAGAGAGGATGTTTCTTAATAACGTCAACACTATGGGCAACACTTTCCTCTACTTTACTGAAACCCTTTAGCCACTTTTGCACATCGATTCCAGAATATTCAAGAGTATCGAATGTTTTTTGTGTAACACCACGTTTCTTCATATTTGGAATGATATCATCTGCTTTTAGTCCGCCCATTCCACAATCATGATGTCCAATCACAAGAACCTCATCAGCTTGTAGCTGATAAACAGCTACTAATATACTTCTCATCACACTTCCAAATGGATGTTTAAGGACCGCTCCAGCATTTTTAATCATTTTAACATCACCATTTTTCACATTCAATGCATGTGGAAGTAATTCCAGTAATCGAGTATCCATACAAGTTAAGATGACCATTTTTTTAGTAGGAAGTTTACTTGTTGCGAACTCTTCATACTTTTTATCTGTAACAAATTGTTCATTATAGGCTAGTACTTCATCTAAAATTCTCATATATAAAACACCTTTCTAATAAGATTATATTATTTATATCATACATAATTTCGACAAAATAAAACATATTTTTGCTCTTGCCTCTTTAGATTATTTTTTGTAAGATTACAAAGCTATAATCGTAATGATTCCGTATTAATAAAAAATAGAGAATATTTTTCTGTTATAAATCGTAATAAATACGTTTTATATCCAAATAAGGGGGAGAAACAAATGAAAAAAATATTATTATACTTGATATTTTTACTTTCTGTTGGCTTATTTTTAGCTGGCTGTGGAGAAACTGAAAGAGAAAAAGAAAATACATCTTCAAACTCAGAAAAACAATTAACCATTTATACAACCGTCTATCCACTACAATATTTCACCGAGGAGATTGGTGGTGACGCGGTCCACGTTGAAACGATTTATCCACCAGGATCAGATGAGCACACGTTTGATCCCTCACAAAAGGATATGATAAAGCTAGCCGATTCAGATCTATTTATTTATGTGGGACTTGGCCTTGAAGGCTTTGTCGAAAAGGCAAAAGACATCTTAAAAAATGAAAAAGTCACATTACTTGCTGCAGGGGAACATATTCATATCGAACAAACGAAAGACCCTCACACTGAAGATGCAGAACTTGCACATGACGAAGAGCTTGCGCATGACGAAGAGCTTGCACATGATGAAGATGATAGTCATAATCATGGTGACACTGATCCACATATTTGGATTGATCCCCTCTATGCAAAAGATATGGCTGAATCTATTGAAATTGCATTAATAGAGCAAATGCCTGAAAAAGAAGAAGAATTTGTAAAGAATTATGATGCATTAGCAAAAAACCTTGCTATACACAAAGAGATGATTGTTTCTCATGCTGCTTATGGCTATTGGGAATCCCGTTACGGGCTCAAGCAAATCAGTATTTCTGGTTTATCATCATCAAGTGAGCTTTCACAAAAAGAACTTGAATCCATTATCACTACGGCTAAAGAACAGGATATTCGTTACATCTTTTTCGAACAAAATGTTAGTTCAAAACTAACAGAAATTGTTCAAAATGAAATTGGTGCAAACTCGCTTATCATCCATAATTTATCTGTACGAACAGAAGACGATATCAAAAATAACCGTGATTATTTCTCCATTATGAATGATAATTTAGAAGCATTGGAAAAGGCACTACATTGATTTCCTAAAATTGTTAGTAGATACAACTATTTTCCATGCTATAGTTGTATCTACTAACTGTCTAGTTCCGACGCCTTGACCAGCCGCTCGAGGTCTTAAGCTTGTCGCGCACTTTTCGTTCAAAGGAGTGATATAAATGGCAAAAGATGTATTATATGAAGTTCATAACTGTACGTTTTGGGAGAGCAGTAACCTTTTTGGAGCAGATCAAATCTACGTTGTTAGTCATGTTGGTCATACGGCTGACGATCAAAAACAGACAGATTGAAAAACATTTAAACCTCAATAAAAAAGGCGTAAACGCATAAGAAAGAGCTCTGGCCCTTGCTAGAGCTCTTTCCTTATTTTAAATTTTTAAACACTTGCCGACTGTTAGATGTTGACTTAATCATCAAACTCCACTTCAAGAATCTTTCCTGTTACTGCATCAATTTCTACTTCAGCTTCTCCGCGGTCTGTTTTTAATTCAATCTCATATTTGAAAAAACCATCATCTTCGTCTTTTTCAATCTCGTGCATTTTTCCATTAACTGCTTTTTCAGCAAATTTGACAGCTTCAGCTTGAGAAATCGTTCCCTCATTTGTTTGTGTTAGATTTCCATTGGCTGCAGAAAGATCCACTTTCTCATAAGTAATCGAATTATCATCATTAAAATCATCATCTTGTTTAACAGAATAGAGCTCACCAGTATGTGCATCAACGTAAACATCATAATCTATATGACCCTTTTCAACCTCTACCTCATACACCACTTTATCTCTTTTGCTTTCTAGTTCAATACTTTCTACTTTACCATCCACTTCTTGTAAAGCAACTTTTCCCGCTTCTTCGACCGTAATCATTTCATTCTTATTTGTGGCTTCTACTAGATTCGATTCATTATTGGTAGCCCCTACTGCAAAAGCGCCGCCTAAAACAAGAGCAGTCGCCAACGTACCCATAAATACTTTTCTTTTCATCATTACTTCCTCCTTTATCCTCGTATCTCTTTTCCTTACATCATCACTATACCCTTATAAAATGAGAACAAAGAGAAAGAAACATTAGAAAATGATTAGAAATTGAAAAGTGGAGACGCCTTGGTCAGCTGCGACAAGCTTAAGCCAAGCTGGGGGTGAGGTTTGCTCTTTAACCTCATCACCAGCTTGGCTTAAGACCTCGAGCGGCTAGGCGTCGGAACTGGATCATACGAAAAGTGGAGACGCCTTGGTCAATCATCATCGTCGTCATCATCCCATGTCAATGACTTTACTTCACCTGTGATGGCATTGATTTCGATCGTCGCTTCACGATCATCAATCGTTTCTACTTCAACAAAATAATAGCCTACCCCATTTATGGTCTCGACATCAACATCTTCAACAACCCCTGGCACTTGTTGCAGTGCCAGAGCTATTGCATCCTGTTCTGTTAACCTTTTCGGTGATTCCTCTATATCCACTATTTCCTTTTTAAGAATTTCACCCGTAGTAGCGTCAATGAATAAGGTTGTCTTTACACCAGCTTCCCTGACATCTACCTGATAAATCATTTTTTCCCTTCTACTATCCTATTAATTAAGTCAATTTCTCCATTTACATGTTGTAGGAAAAGAGTCTTTATTTCTTCCTCTGATAAGACGATTGGATCCTCTGTCTCCTCCTCTGGTAACTTTGATTCAACTATTTCCTTAATCCTCTTTAATGAAGAAACTTCTCCCGTTTTACGACTAATCTTTAGTTCATAAAGGCCTGCGTCCCATTCTATTTCCATCACAAATTCATCGGCTGTTTGTTGAATACTTTTTACATCTCCTGAATAGTGTTGTTCCGCGACCGCCTGTGCTTCTTGCTCAGTCAAAACATTTGTTGTTGAAAAAATGGGTTTAGTCATTTGAGTGATTAATACGATTTTCCACTGATACCAGGAAGCATCACATCAAGGAGCACCAAGTCCCATTTTCTATTTTGATATAACTCAAAGGCTTGTAGACCGTCAAAAGCTTTCGCTACTTCATATCCTTCATATTCAAGTTCAAGCTCTAGTAATCTTAAAATTTTCTCCTCATCTTCAACCACCAGTATCGAATTCTTTTTCAAGAATGTTCCTCCCCCTTACGGTGTCAGGCACCACAAAAAGACAAATGTCTTTTTGTGGTGCCTGACACTAATCTTTCTGATCTTTATTGTAAAAGTGTTCGCAGTTCTCTTCGCAGTATTTTCTTTGATGCATTACGTGGGATTCTATCAATAAAATAGATTTTTTTAGGCGTTTTATATTTAGCTAATCGCTCTAAACAAAAGGCCCTGATTTCCGCTTCAGATACCTCTAATTTTTTTTCAATAAAAGCGATGGGAATCTCACCCCATTTATGATCCTGACTTCCAATTACGCCAGCGTCTTGAATAGCTGGATGAGATACCAGTACTCCTTCAATTTCAGCAGGATAGATGTTTTCTCCTCCTGAAATGATTAAATCTGATCGTCTATCAAGGACAAATAAAAATCCCTCTTCATCAAGATAGCCGATATCACCTGTGTGTAACCATCCATCATGGGAGTCCTTGTCCCTGTTTAAATACCCGGACGTTACGTTCGGCCCTTTTACTACAATTTCACCTATTTCACTTACTGCTACCTCGTGCTTTCCATCATCTATAATTTTTAACTGAGAAGGAAAAAGTGGTTTTCCAGCTGAACCGAGTTTTCTTAAACTATCTTCTGGGGCTAGAGTAACAATTTGTGAAGAGGTTTCCGTCATTCCATATGTTTGAAAAACAGGTATTTCTCTTTGAACGCATTCTTCTAGTAAGGGAAGTGCCGCTGGTCCTCCTCCGAGCAACATACAGCGAAAATGATCAGGAAGCCTTTCTTCTTTTAAGTCTTCAATCATTCGTGTAAGTGTTGCACTAACAACAGACATGATCGTCACCCGCTCTTTACGAATATCAGCAAGAACTTCTTTCACCTCAAACCTCTCATGAAGAACGATTTTCATTCCATATATGATACTTTTCATGAGAATAGAGTAACCGCTAATGTGAAAAAGCGGAACCGTACACAACCAACAATCATCTTCATGTAAACCAAGGTTAAGTGCAGATCCAGTGGCACTCCACCAGTGATTTCCATATGTTTGGATGACACCTTTTGGATAGCCAGTTGTTCCAGAGGTATACATAACTGTGCAAATCTCATCCAAATCTATTTCTTCTATAATAGGTGGTTCGTAAAAGCCGGAATCTACTATCTTTTCTTTCGTGAAAACTGATAACTTGGGAAGACTATTTATTATTTTGATGATCTTTTCTTGAAAAACATCCTCACTTATGAGATAAGATGCTTTTGAATCGTTGAGCTGGTAGATCATCTCCTCTGCTGTTAAACGATTATTTAAGATCACAGCCCTAACTCCCAGTAGTTGGAGAGATAATAACAAGACAGTGGAGTCTAGATGGTTACGTAACAAGAGTGCCGTAAACTGTCCTTTTTTCACTCCATTTTCGGTTAACCTACCTGCCATTTCAAAGGTAGCTTCATACAATTGTGCAAAGGTAGTTATTTGCCCATTGAAAACTATTGCTGGTCGATTAGGGGTTAATAAAGCTCTTTTTTTAAGCCAGTTAGGCATGGTTTGTTTCATTGATCTTCACCTACTCCATAGAAAAACAGCTTGATGGATCAACCATCAAGCTGTCTGTTTTATTTAATCAAAAATCAATTGACGTCTCCACTTTTTATTAAGGGAATCTAGGGAATTTATCGAAGTCTGGATCGCGTTTTTCTTTGAATGCGTCGCGACCTTCTTTTGCTTCATCTGTTGTGTAGTAAAGCAACGTAGCATCACCAGCAAATTGTTGAATTCCTGCTAATCCGTCTGTGTCTGCATTGAATGCTGCTTTTAAGAAACGAATTGCCGTTGGACTTTTCTCAAGAATCTCTTCACACCATTGAATAGTTTCCTCTTCTACTTGATCAAGAGGAACAACCGTATTTACAAGACCCATGTCTAGCGCTTCCTGAGCATTATATTGACGACATAGGAACCATATTTCACGAGCTTTTTTATGTCCAACAATTCTTGCTAAGTATCCCGAACCATAGCCGGCATCAAAGCTACCTACTTTAGGACCTGTTTGTCCAAAGATTGCATTATCAGCCGCAATTGTTAAGTCACAAACAATATGTAAGACATGGCCGCCACCAATTGCATAACCTTTTACCATAGCAATAACTGGCTTTGGAATGACACGAATTAACCGTTGCAGATCAAGTACATTCAAACGAGGAATTTGATCTTCACCCACATAGCCTCCGTGGCCACGTACACCTTGGTCTCCACCTGAACAAAAAGCTAAATCCCCTGCACCTGTTAAAACAATAACACCTACTTTTGCATCATCACGTGCATAAGCAAATGCATCAATTAATTCCATTACTGTTTTCGGACGAAAAGCATTGCGAACTTCAGGTCGATTAATCGTAATTTTTGCAATTCCGTTATACGTTTCATACAGAATATCTTCATACTGACGTGCAGCAACCCACTCAACTGTCATTTTTAAAACCCCTTCCTTTATTTAAGATCATTCGTAACTTCTAAAGCATTGGATAAAGAAGACTTCCATCAGTGAGGCTCCTTATCCCCACTGATGGTTAGTCGTACTTATCGAACCTTACTGCCCGTTAAGACGGGACAAAAACCTATTTACTATTATACCAAATTTTTCTGGTTGTTCCACATGAATTGCATGTCCACATTCTTCAATCTTTACCCACCCGACATGATTCATCTCTTTTTTCATTTTTTCAGCTATTAAACAAAACTTTTGATCGAGAGTGCCTGTAAGTAAAAGCGTATTTGTCTCAATCCTAGATAAATGCTGCCACCAAGATGGCTGTGCACCTGTCCCCATTCCGATTAGACTATTACAAAGCCCTGTTACCGAATTTTGCAGACGTTGTTCTTTTATTTCCCTTTGCCTATGTATTGGAAGATTCTTTTGCGTAGAAAAAAGCGGAATATCCTCCCAATATTCAACAAACGAATGGATCCCATTTTCTCGAATAAAACCGTTCAGTTTGTTATCTTGAATTCGACGATTCTCCCGCTCCTTGTCCGTTACCAAACCAGGTGATGAACTTTCTAAAACAAGCTTGTGAATAAATTCAGGATACTCGATGGCAAAGCTTAAAGCAAGACGTCCACCCATAGAATATCCTAGAAAGTGAGCTTTATCGATTTCTAAATGTTCTAGAATCTGCTTTATATCATTCGTGACAGAAATCATATCATAACGATTTAGATCATTAGGTGAATCTGACTTCCCATGACCAATAATATCGATGGCAATCAACTTATACTCTTTACTCCATTGGGAAAAGAAAGGCTTCCATGTTGTTGAATCGCCTGTAAATCCATGTAACAAAACAAGTGGAAACCCGTCACCAACTATGTCCATATGATAGTTTATCCCATCAATAGCATAATTCATCAGGATCCCCCTTTTGGTAATCGGCTTATTTCCTGGGAAACATAATTCCACAAATCATGGTGTTCTTTTACATTGTTCTCGCGATTTGTCACGATCTCTAATACCCTTAACCCACTACTTTGTCGATCTTGCAGAAGAATAGAAGTAAAGTGCTCCCAATCAGAAATAGAAATAAACTGCCCACCATACATCTCAACTGCTAGGCTGAAGTCTAAACCTAAAGGGGTACCAAAAAGCTTCTCAAAATGCTTTGGATGAGAGGCCTGTGATAGAAATGAAAAAATCCCTCCACCATTATTATTGATTAAAAGAATCGTTATATTTAATTGCTGAAGTTTTGCGGCGATCAAACCATTAAGATCATGGAAAAAAGTTAAATCCCCTACAATTAAGTATAGTGGCTGATCGATCGTTGCAGCACCAAGTGCCGTTGAAATGGTCCCATCAATCCCATTTGCCCCTCGATTTGCCATTACTTTTATTCGTTTCTGATTATAATAAAAGAAAGAATCTAAATCTCGAATAGGCATGCTGTTACCTACAAAAATGGTTGCATCTTCCGGCAGCAACTCTGCTAGTTGATAAAAAAGTTTCGCTTCACTAGACTCTTTCGTTTGATTTACAATCGCAAGTAATTCTTTCGTCTTTTCATTCAACCTCTTCCACTTTTGACTGTATTCAGAAGAAAGCATAGAATCAATTCTCTTCTCTATTGCCTCGCAAAAGATCGTTTCCTGGCAATATACCATTTCCGTTGATAACATAGCCGGATCACGAAAGCCACCACCACCGTCTACAACGATCTGTCTAGCCTGATGATTTTCTTGTAAAAAGATCGTTAATACCTTTGAAACAGGCATGGAGCCAAATCGAATAATCACATCTGGTTTCAATTCCTGCTTCATCTCTTCATTTCGTAAAAACGTACTATATGTGTCTAAGATCAAATCCCCACTATGATCCCCACTACGTAATTGCGAAAGTGGATCAGCTAAAATCGGAAACTGTAATTTTTTCGAGAGTAGCACGACTGCTTCTGAAAAACCCTCTTCCTCTATTTGACCACAAACAATAATGCCCTTTTGAGCAGAACCTAAAAGTTTAGCATACTGATCATATTCAGCTTCGTTTAGTGACACGGTTGCTTGTTGAATTTTCACATACCCTTCCGTTCGCTCTTTTTGTTGGAATAGTTGCTCATTATCAAGAAGCGGGACGAGTGGTTCACGTAAAGGAAAGTTCAAATGAACCGGTCCAGCAGGTGCTTGAAGGGCAGTGGCAACTGCTCTTGCACATACAGTTCGAGCATAACGAACCATTTCATCAGATTCTTCTGGATGTGCCATTTCCACAAACCATTTCACATGATTTCCATATAAGTGAATTTGATCAATGGTTTGTGGGGCACCGACATCCCGTAGTTCATGTGGACGATCAGCTGTCAAGATGACCAAGGGTACTCGTGAAATCTTTGCTTCAGTAATAGCTGGAAAGTAATTAGCCGCTGCTGTTCCTGACGTACACAAAAGAACAGTCGGTTTTTTAGAAGCTTTCGCGATTCCTAAAGCAAAAAAAGCAGCTGATCTCTCATCTACATGAATATGAAGTTGAATAGTGGGATGTTCTGCCAAGACCATAGCAATAGGTGTTGAGCGTGAGCCTGGACTTACAACAACATCCGTTACGCCTGTTTGTACGAGTTCAGATACAAAAGAAGCTATATAAGTGGTTAATGCTTGCTGATGATTCATGATTCTAGTCCTCCAAGTGCTGACAACATCGGTTTAAATTTAATTTTTGTTTCTTCAAATTCTAAATCAGAAATCGAATCTTTCACTACTCCACAGCCTGCGAAAAGAGATGCTTCATTCCCTTGAATTAAACCTGAACGAATGGCAACAGCAAACTCACCATTTCCCTGATGATCGAACCATCCAAGTGGACCCGCATAAAAACCGCGATCTAAATTTTCTACTTCTCTAATTTTTGCTACAGAAGCTTCCTCTGGAAGACCACCAAGTGCTGGGGTTGGATGAAGTCGTTCAACTAGAGAAAGAAGTGATGATTCATGATTGACTACTCCTTTTACAGGTGTGTATAAATGTTGAATATGTTTTAATTTTAACAAGCGTGGATATTTTGGGATAACTACTTCTGAGCATGTATCTTCCATTGCAGCTTTAATCATATCTACAACATATTGATGTTCGATTAAATTTTTATTATCATTCAGCAATGAATTTCCAAGCTGTTCATCTTCCATTTCATTTTCCCCTCGTGCAATCGAACCAGCTAAACAAGTTGAATAAACTTGATCCGCCGTCTTTTTCAATAAACGCTCAGGAGTAGCACCAATAAAGCAATCTCCATTCGATTCAAAGGCAAACACATAACTATCAAGTTGTTCTCTTAGTAAACGATTTAGAACTGATTCAGTTTGAATTTTTTTGTCAAAAAGCAATCTTAATTCTCTTGCCAGTACTACTTTTTTAAGAGTTCCTCTTTTGATCTCATTAACAACCCTAGTAACAGATCGTTTCCATTCTTTTGGATGCACGTCTATGCTTTCTGTTAAAGAAACCCTGTTGAACTCCACTTGCTTACTAGCTTGTTTAAGAAGCTTTTCCCGCTCTTTCTCTACTTTCATATAGATGGAAAGATCATCTTGATCTGTACATAGAATATTTGTTGTTAAAAAGGTCTGTCCATTATTTATGCTCAACATAAACATTGGAATATGGAATAGAGAATGTGAAAATTTTGACCATAGTACCGTTTTTTCTTTCAAGGGATCAAAAGAAAAACCACCAAATGCAGTGGGGCCTGTACCTTCTATATGGTCATCATCCAAAATAATCGCTTGATCTATAAAGCGTTTCCACTCTTTTTCGACATGAAAAAAGCGGTCAGTCTCCTGATCCGATGAAATTTGCTTACATATTCCTATTCCTATCATGTATTTTGCTTCTGATGAATGTTTCCAGAAAAATCTTTCCCCACTATATTTTTCTTCCCCTGCTGAAAAAAACAAAAGTGGGTCAATGGAATCAATTTTATGAACTTCACTAACTAAAATGGAGGCTGAAAACCGTTTTGCCTTTTCTATCGCTTTCAGGATCCCTTCTTTTAGTTCTGTCTGTTGAATCGTAACCAAAGAACCCCCTCCAATAACAGTTGATCTATTGTCAATTAAAATTAATTATAATTATACTCCATTATCATACCATATTACAGTGAGTATGACCATGACCTCCATTTTCGAGAGAAAAAGTGTACGAATCTAACTAGAGAATGGTCTTATAGGGTCGATAACCAATAATTTACAATACTAATATAATTTTATTTTTTCAATAAAGCCGTTCATTTTCTAAACAAAGTAAAGTCTATTCATACACATAGGGAGAAAAGTAGAACTAAATGTACGAATAGAAATACTATTTGCACAATGTAAAGTTATTGACACAACTTGTATCTTTAAATAAACTAAAACTGTAACGAAATGTTCAAACTTATAATTATTCAGACTAAACTTTATTTTCGCACATATAGAATGAATAATACAGATATCAATATAAAAAGGACTGTTCACAAAGGCTAAGGAGGAGTTTTAAATGGAATCGTCAGTTCAAACAATTTCTTCTCCAGTTTACAAGCGAAAAGACTGGAGAGTATGGTGGAGATTAACAAGACCACATACATTAACAGCCGCATTTGTTCCGGTTACACTTGGGACAGTGCTTGCTATGAGCAATGGCACTACTATTCATATAACACTGTTTCTTATGATGATGATTGCGAGCATTTTGATTCAAATAGCAACTAACTTATTTAATGAGTATTATGATTATAAGCGAGGGCTTGATCATGCTGAATCTGTTGGAATTGGTGGTGGAATTGTTCGTGATGGTCTTCAACCAAAAACAATTATGAAACTTGCCTTTAGTTTATATGGTGTCTCTCTTTTGATTGGGATTTATATTTGTATGAATAGTAGCTGGTGGTTAGCTGCTGTTGGTTTAGGCTGTATGGCGGTCGGTTATTTATATACAGGTGGTCCAAAACCAATTGCCTATACTCCTTTTGGTGAACTTGCTTCAGGTCTTATGATGGGCATGATCATTGTGTTAATTTCTTTTTTCATTCAAACCGGTACGGTTACAGTAGCAAGTATTCTAATTGCTACCCCGATTATGATTTTAGTAGGGTCCATTAACCTATCGAATAATATTCGTGATCTAGATGGAGACAAGGAAAACGGCCGTAGAACGCTTGCTATCCTTCTTGGTAAAAAAAATGCTGTTATCTTTTTAGCATCCATGTTTACTCTTTCTTATATTTGGGTATTTGCCTTGGTTGCTTTCGGAATTATCTCTCCTTGGATTATGCTTGTCGTCCTTAGTATTCCAAAAGCAGTTACAGCGATTAAGGGATTTATGAAACATACAGCTCCACTTCAAATGATGCCAGCCATGAAGGCAACATCACAAACTAATACGTTCTTTGGTCTTTTATTATCGTTCGGAATTTTTATTGGCCATTTCATATAAAAATATAATTAAATCCTCTGCTCTTACGCAGAGGATTTTTTATTGCCTCTTTACGCCCAAAAGGGGAAAGAGACCTTTTAATCATCGATCTCTTCCCTATTCAATCAAATTTTCTAAGTTAATCACCTGCCTACGCTATCTATTTTCCAAATCTCATTTGCATACTCTTTAACCGTACGGTCACTCGAAAAATAGCCTGCCCCGGCAATATTCATTAAACTCATCTTTAGCCATCGATCCCGATTTTTGTAAGTATTGCCTACCTCTTTTTGAATATTGACATACGAATCAAAATCTCTCAGCACAAAATATTGATCATTTTGCATAAGTAGCGAATCATAAATCGCTTCAAATTCATCCTCTTCATTCGCAAAAAAGCCATTTACCAGCTGTTCTACTACTCTCCGAATCCTTTTATCATAATGAAAGTATTCAATCGAACGATAGCCACTATAATGAAGGACTTCTTTTGCAGTAAGACCAAAGAGAAAAATATTTTCTTCTCCCACCAAATCTTTGATTTCAACATTAGCTCCATCTAAAGTACCAACCGTAAGAGCCCCATTCATCATAAACTTCATATTGCCTGTTCCTGATGCTTCTTTACTAGCAGTCGAGATCTGTTCACTAACATCAGCAGCTGGAAAAATTTCTTCTGCAAGGGAAACACGATAATTTTCTAGAAAAACCACTTTCAACTTTTCATTTACAGTTGGGTCATTATTTACTTTGTCAGCAACCGTATTGATCAACTTAATAATTTTCTTTGCATAATAATAGCCTGGAGATGCTTTAGCACCAAAAATAAAGGTTCGTGGATAAAATAAAAACTGTGGATCTTCCTTTATGCGATTATAAATATGCATAATATGGAGCACATTTAAAAGCTGACGTTTATATGCATGTAGTCGTTTAACCTGTACATCAAAAATACTTGAAGGATCAATCCTAATCCCTATTTGCTCATAAATTCGATTTACCAACTTTTGCTTATTATGTTGTTTAATATCATTTAATCTTTTAAGAAAAGTCGAATCATCTTGAAAATCACGAAGTTGACTAAGCTTTGCAGGTTGTTTAATCCAAGAAGGTCCTATTGCATCTGAAATAAGATTAGCAAGCTCTGGATTCGATTTCAGTAGCCATCTACGATGTGTAATCCCATTTGTCTTATTATTAAATTTCTGTGGGAATATTTGATAAAAATCGTTCATTTCTCGATTTTTCAAAATTTCTGTATGGAGAGAGGCTACACCATTCACACTATGACTACCAACTAACGCTAGATGAGCCATTTTGACTTGATCATGTGCAATAATAGCCATGCGTTCAATTCGGTTCCAGTCACCAGGGTAACCTTGCCACAATTGCTGGCAGAAACGTTCATTAATTTCGTTGACAATCATATAAATTCTCGGTAATAATGGCTGGAAAATTTGAATCGGCCATTTTTCCAACGCTTCCGATAAGGTCGTATGATTGGTGTAAGAGATCGTATTCGTTGTAATCTCCCATGCTTCCTCCCATCCTAAACCACCCACATCCATCAAAATTCGCATAAGTTCAGGAATTGCTAGTACGGGATGGGTATCATTAATATGAAGGGATACATGACGATGGAAATCTCGCAAACTGTCGTGACTTTTTAAATACGATCTGACAATGGAACCGATACTAGCACAAACCAAAAAATATTGCTGTTTCAAACGCAGAATTTTCCCTTCATCATGAGTATCGTCTGGATATAAGAATTCCGAGACACTTTCTGTTTCTCGCTTATATTTTAAAATATCTTTATGAACCAGAAACGGAGAGGGTTCAGAACTCCAAAGTCTTAATGTATTAACCGTTTTATTATTATAGCCAACGACTGGGACATCATAGGGGACAGCCGTGATGGATTCAGTATCACTATGGCGGAAAATGAGACGACCATTTTCTTCTATTGACTCTATATTCCCCCAAAATGGAACTTCAATGGCTAAATCTGCTTTTCTGACTTCCCACACTTGTCCATGACGAAGCCATAGCTCTGGAAGCTCGACTTGATATCCCTCAATAATCTTTTGTTCAAACAACCCATGTTTATATCGAATTCCGCAGCCGTGCCCTGGAAGACCTAATGATGCGATTGAGTCTAGAAAACAAGCAGCTAGGCGCCCCAGCCCTCCATTTCCTAATCCAGCGTCTGATTCAACCTCTTCAATCTCATTCAAGTCAATCCCTAAATCATTTAACCCTTCCTCGACAATCCTTTCAATGCCAAGATTCATTAAATTATGACGAAGCAATCTGCCTAGTAGAAATTCAATGGAAAGGTAATAGACTTGTCTCTCATCTTTAGACCTGTAAAGTTCATTTGTTTCAATCCAATCCTTGCTTGCATATTCACGAATCATATGTCCCAAAGTGTCAAATTGATCATCTTTTGAACTCTCAGCAAAGCTTTTTCCACACATCATTTCCAGCCTTTTTAAGAATTGTTTTTTAAAATCCTCTTTATTTGAGAACATACAGTTCACTCCTTGGAACAAGATCCACATATAGCTGATTATACTTAGCAGCAGACTGTGCCCAGCTAAACTCCATCTCCATCGCTGTTTTTCTTAACTGACTCCAAACACCCTTATCATCATAAACGTCAATCGCTCTTCTAAACGTGTGCAGCATGTCATGCGCATTAAAATTTGTAAAGCTAAATCCATTCCCCTCACAAGTGATTTCATTATAGGACTGAATCGTATCATTTAGTCCGCCTGTTTCCCTTACAATAGGGAGCGCTCCATATTTCAAGGCAATTAACTGTCCAAGTCCACATGGCTCGAACTTTGAAGGCATCAGAAATAAATCAGTCCCCCCATAAAGCTGATGAGCAATTGTATCATCAAAACCGATATATGCCTTAAATTTATCCTTATACTGATACTCCATCTCCCGGAAAAAATGTTCAAACTCAGGATCTCCTGTGCCTAAAATGATCATTTGAATGTTTTCTGCCATGATTTCATGAAATACTCTCCTGATAAGTTCTAGTCCTTTTTGTTTTGTTAAGCGGGTAACCATTGTGATTAAAGGTACTTCTAACTCAGGCAATGCAAACCTTTCTTGAAGATATAGCTTATTTGCTTCTTTATATTGAATGTTAACCGGACTATACTTTTGCACGATCTTTTCATCCCATGCTGGATTATAAATTTCTTCATCAATTCCATTTAAGATTCCACTTAAATCATCTTTCCTCTTTATCAATAAACCATTTAATTTTTCACCGTAATAATCGGTTTGAATTTCATGCATATATGTAGGACTAACCGTTGTGATTTTATCTGCAGCGACAATAGCACCTTTCATAAAGTTGATATTCCCATAAAATTCTAGCTCATCGACATGAAAATATTGGTTATCTAAATCAAATAAGTCTTTTAAAGCTTCTTTTGGCATGATCCCTTGAAATTGTAAATTATGAATCGTGAATACAGTCCGAATTTTTGCATATGCTTTCTTCTTTTGATATTTCTTTTTTAAAAGAAATGGAATCATCCCTGTATGCCAATCATGACAATGAATAACATCCGGATAAAAGGAAAGATGTTCTAAGCTTTCAAGTACAGCTTGATTAAAAAAAGCAAACCTCTCTCCATCATCATCATATCCATAAAGACGGTCCCGTTTAAAATATCGTTCATTGTCTACAAAATAAAAAATAACGTTATCATAGGTGTACATCTCAATTCCACAATACTGATTTCGCCATCCAACCTGTACGGTAAACTCTGCTATTTTCTTCATTTCTTGTTTATATTGTTCGGAAATTATTCCATATTTCGGCATGATAATGCGGACATCAGCTCCGAGTCTTATAAGTTCTTTAGGTAAGGAACCTGCTACATCAGCAAGTCCCCCTGATTTGATAAATGGAACACATTCACTTACAGCAAATAATATTTTCACAGGTTCATCAACTCCCCCTGTACAGTACCTTTTCGAATAGTGACTGGCTTTTGACTAGTCCCGATCATACCTATTCCTGCCGCCACCTTAACATCCTTATCAAGAATCGCTGAATCAATTATGCCCTTTTCGCCAATTTGACATTTTTGCATAATAATACTATTTTTAATAACCGCACCTTTTGCGATTCTAACGTTCCGAGATATAATACTATTTTCAACCGTACCATCAATGATACAACCATTGGCAATCATCGAATGTTTAATAGACGCCCCTTTCAAATAACGAGTGGGTGGCGCGTCTTTTACTTTTGTATAAATAGGTTGCATCGTTAAAAATAATTTTTCCCAAACGAATGGTTGGAGAATTTGCATACTCGCTGCATAATAAGACGCAATTGAATCAATTCTTAAGCAAAATTCAGGATATTCATATGTGCAAAGCGTAAAAGGAGATAGTGCATTCACGACATCTTTCATACAGGTGTAGCCTGTTTCTGCTCTTGTTTCAATTAACTCAATCAACAGACTTGTTTTTATTAGGTACATATCAAGAGACTGTCCGTTTTGAACAATTTCAGTAATATCACACTTCATATCAATATGTCTTTCGAGGACTGGCTGAAAATTCATATTAAAAATCGTATAGCAGTTTGCAATAACAGCATATTCCTGTGTGCTTTTATATAAGTAATCTAAGTTAACTGCAAAATGGGTGAAGAATCCAACCCCTGCACTCAGTACATCTAAATTAGGGGATGGAAAAAAGAATAAACCATCTCTTTTTCGATTTAAATCCCAATTTTTACCTGAACCTAAATGATCCATTAACGAACGGTATTGATATTTTGGAAAGATGGCGATACTCTGTATTCCTGAATTAACCATGGTGGATAAGACAAAATCAATTAATCGATAACGTCCAGCAAAAGGCAATGCTGCTAACGACCGATGAGCAGTTAGTTCCTCTAAATCATCATAATGGGTTGTAGCATCAATAACACCTAATAACTTTTTACTCATGATTTCCCCTCCCCTTTGTGCTTGAAAAATGTTTATCTCCTCCATTCATCATCGCTATCTAAACATGTCTTCTGTCACTAATACAATTTCTTTTTTGTGTGGATCACATTTAATGACTGTATTATCTGGAACACTTAAATGAGAGGGCACAATTGCTTTTTCAATGTATACATTTTCACCGATAATCGCATCCGGCATAATAACGGATTCCTTTATCATCGCTCCTTTTTTGACCGTAACACCTTGAAAAAGCACAGATTTATTAACATATCCTTCGATAATACATCCTTCGTTTACTAAAGATTCATTTACCTCTGCTTCAGGTGAAATGTATTGTGGTTTTTGATTTGGGTTTACAGAATAAATACGCCAATTATAATCAAATAAATCGAGCTCACAGTTCTCATCTAATAAATCCATATTTGCTTCCCATAAACTTTGTAAGGTTCCAACATCCTTCCAATAACCCTTAAATGGATAAGCAAATAGCCTTTTATTATCATTCAGTAATTGCGGTATAATATCTTTTCCAAAATCATGTGAAGATGTTAGATTTTTTGCATCTAATAATAAGTAGTCTCTTAAAAGCTCCCATTTAAAAATATAGATTCCCATTGAAGCAAGATTACTTTGTGGTTCATCTGGCTTTTCAGCAAATTCTATAATGCTCATTTCTTCATTTGTATTCATAATCCCAAATCTACTTGCTTCATTCCAAGGAACCTCAATCACTGATATGGTAGCGTCTGCTCCCTTTGCAACATGGTACTCAAGCATTTCTTCATAATTCATTTTGTATATATGGTCACCAGATAAAATCAAGACATATTCTGGATTATGTTGCTCTAAGTAATTTAGATTTTGATAAACAGCACTTGCTGTACCTGTATACCACTTTACCTCTGAAGAAGCAGTATAAGGAGGTAATACCGTAACTCCTCCGTCTTTTCGATCTAAATCCCAGGTACTTCCAATTCCTATATAAGAATTTAAGACAAGAGGTTGATATTGAGTTAGTACCCCAACTGTATCAATACCAGAATTTGTACAATTACTTAATGTAAAATCAATAATTCTATATTTACCCCCGAACGGGACAGCTGGTTTAGCCAAATCCTTCGTTAATGAGTTTAACCTACTTCCTTTTCCTCCTGCTAAAAGCATAGCTATACACTTTTTCTTTATCATCACCCTTTTTCTCCTCCCGCTTTTTTACTGGTTTTAATACAGAAATCCCATATGGGGGAATGGATAACTTAATTGAATAGGGTTTTCCATGGAAATCCTTTTCCGTTGTTCGTATATCTTGCTTATTGACCACACCTGATCCGCCAAAATGCTCTTCATCTGTATTCAACATTTCATGATAGAAGCCTTCAAGAGGCACACCCACTCGGTAGTCATGATAAACAGAAGGAGTGAAATTACATACAAATACAAGCAAGTCATCCTCATTTTCCCCTTTTCGAATAAAGGAAAAGATCGACTGCTCTGTATTGTTAACATCTATCCATTCAAATCCATCATGTCGATGGTCCAGGTTATACAAGGGTTTTGCCCCTTTATAAAATTTTAGTAATTCTTTAACATATGCAAAAACTTTCTTGTGCATGTCATATTCAAGCAAATCCCAATCTAATTGTTCCTTGTCTTTCCATTCAGAAAATTGTCCGAGTTCAAAACCCATAAACAATAATTTTTTTCCTGGATGGCCCATCATATATCCAAGTAACAGCCTAAGTTGAGCGAATTTTTTCCAATAGTCGCCTGGCATTTTATCAAGGAGAGATTTTTTTCCATGTACCACTTCATCATGTGAAAAGGGAAGAACGAAATTTTCATTGAAGGCATAAAGTAAGGAGAAGGTCATTTTCTCATGAACGCTCCGTCTAGATTCTACTGGAGTCTCCATATAGGATAAGACATCATTCATCCATCCCATATTCCACTTGTAATTGAAACCCAAACCACCATAATGAACAGGCTGAGTCACTTGTGGCCAATCTGTCGAATCTTCGGCAATCATAAGAGTGGAAGGATCATATTCGAAAACAACAGTGTTCAGCTTTTTCAAAAACAAAGCTCCATCTTTATTTTCCACCTTTCCATGTTGATTAGGCCAATAAATCAAATTGGAAACAGCATCCAGTCTAAATCCATCAATATGAAAATAACGAATCCAAAATAAGACATTCGAAATTAAAAAGCTTTGCACTTCATTTTTTCCTAAATTAAAGTTAGCCGTACCCCATACTGGATTTTCTCTATCATTCTCATTTGGATAATCATAGAGAAACGTACCGTCAAACTTATATAAGCCATGCGTATCTTTACAAAAGTGTCCTGGAACCCAATCTAGTATGACACCAAGACCATTTTTGTGACATTCATTAATAAAAAACATGAAATCATGTGGTATTCCATACCTGCTTGTTACCGAAAAGTAACCTGTTCCTTGATAGCCCCATGAAATATCAAGAGGATGTTCGATGATTGGCAACAACTCGATATGTGTGAATCCCAACTCTAGGACATGAGGAATAAGTTCTGTAGCAAGCTCCTTATAAGACAATAAGCTCCCATCTTCTTTTATCTTCCAGGAACCTAGATGCACTTCATAAATCACTATCGGATCAGCGAGTATATTTCGATTCAACTTTTGATTCAACCATTCGCTATCTTCCCATTGAAATCCTTCGATTGAATAAACAATAGAAGCCGTGTTAGGTCTTACTTCTGAAAAGTAAGCATAAGGGTCAGCTTTTAGAACATTTTCCCCTGCTAGAGTAATAATTTCATATTTATATAAAGAACCTTCAAGATTTTCATTCAGAATAATTGTCCATATTCCTTCTTTATTCATTTTGTTCAAGGAGTAGCCATCACCATTCCAATGATTAAAATCTCCGACTATCCTAACATCTTGAGCATTAGGTGCCCACACTACAAATTTAGTGAATTTTTTGTTGTTTTCCTCAATGACATGTGATCCCAGCAATTTATAACTTTCATACAAATTTCCTTCATGAAAGAGATGCAACTGATAATCAGATGGCAATAATGTCTTTACAGCCAATTTACTCCCCACCTATGCTAAAATAATTTACCGCCATAGCCTTACTAGTTATCTATTCGAGTAAGATGAGGAAAACCCTTCTATTAATTTTCTAAATTTTAAGATAATAATAGATATAATTATTCATTAACTTAGTAAATCCAACAGCATTAGACAAATCTATCTTACGATTAAACATCATTATATATATGGTTTTTTGATTAATATGAAAAAGAGAGTTGCGTTAAAAAAGAAAAATAAAAAAATAGAATAAAAGAGATCACAAAAAAACTGTTAGCGTTTCGCTAACAGTTTTTTATGACCCCTACGGGATTCGAACCCGTGTTACCGCCGTGAAAGGGCGGTGTCTTAACCGCTTGACCAAGGGGCCAATATGGCGGAGAAGGAGGGATTTGAACCCTCGCGCCGCTTACGCGACCTATACCCTTAGCAGGGGCACCTCTTCAGCCACTTGAGTACTTCCCCATAAATAAAAATGGCTCCGCAGGTAGGACTCGAACCTACGACCGATCGGTTAACAGCCGATAGCTCTACCACTGAGCTACTGCGGAATAAGAATTAACGATATTTATAATGGTGGGCCTAAATGGACTCGAACCATCGACCTCACGCTTATCAGGCGTGCGCTCTAACCAGCTGAGCTATAGGCCCATTAAATTTGGAGCGGGTGAAGGGAATCGAACCCTCATCATCAGCTTGGAAGGCTGAGGTTTTACCACTAAACTACACCCGCATATAAGTAATGGGGCGGCTGATGGGAATTGAACCCACGAATGCCGGAATCACAATCCGGTGCGTTAACCACTTCGCCACAACCGCCATAATAATTTTTTCTAATTCTATTCAATTAAAGGTGGCTCAGGACGGAATCGAACCGCCGACACAAGGATTTTCAGTCCTTTGCTCTACCGACTGAGCTACTGAGCCATATATAATATTTTATCCTAAATTTAGCTAGTGGTCTTGTGCTTCAAAAGACATTGCTTTTGTTGCACAACACATCCTCTTCAGGACGCTGCGTTTCTCTACTGACTGAGCTATATATTATATCTTTTAAAAAATGGCGGTCCGGACGGGACTCGAACCCGCGACCTCCTGCGTGACAGGCAGGCATTCTAACCAACTGAACTACCGGACCGTATTGCGGGGGCAGGATTTGAACCTGCGACCTTCGGGTTATGAGCCCGACGAGCTACCGAACTGCTCCACCCCGCGACAATAGAAATGATACTTTAAAAATAAAACTGGAGGAGGAAAGGGGATTCGAACCCCTGCGCGGTTTGACCCGCCTGTCGGTTTTCAAGACCGATCCCTTCAGCCGGACTTGGGTATTCCTCCGAATATATAAATGGTGGACCTTGTAGGACTCGAACCTACGACCGGACGGTTATGAGCCGTCTGCTCTAACCAGCTGAGCTAAAGGTCCGAATATAATGGTGGCGGCAGAGGGGATCGAACCCCCGACCTTACGGGTATGAACCGTACGCTCTAGCCAGCTGAGCTACGCCGCCAAAATGATTCAGATAAAACTATTTAATAATATAGTA
>NZ_JAETXM010000020.1 GCF_024494465.1 Bacillus sp. V3B
AAAAAAAGAGCATCTGAATGAGGTGCTCTTTTTTTCATTAAGAAAAAATTTCCGGTGTTGTAATCTTTTTTAATTTTTGTAAATAATACTTGTACTTAGGATCATGTGTATCAGTAACAATCATATCTCTTTCACAATCACTGCAAATAAACGATGTATATAAATGTATCCCCTTCAATTTGTTTTCCTCACAAACGACACATTGCTCTCCTCTTTGTTCTTCTGTTAATGAGTCCAATTTGTTCACCTCCATATCCCTATTTTGCCCAATATTGAATTACTGTATACAATATTTGAAAAATTCGATCATATAGATTACTTGATTAATATTGTATGTAGACCATTACAAATGTTTGTATGTCTTATTAAATTCTTTTATATAAGAATCGACAGATTCAAGTTTTACTGTTGATGTTATACGCTGTTTGATACAATAAATGAGGAAATAAGAGTTCTTCTTATAAGTAGCTCTCTAATCTACATGTTTAACCATTTTTAAAGTTGAGGTACGGTGAAAAATGAATCAATCAAGAACACCTTTATATGATCAACTTGTTTTACATACTGCAAAAGAACCCATTTCTCTTCATGTTCCTGGGCATAAATATGGAATAGTATTTAATGAACAAAAACATGCTTATTTTCGAGAGTTTCTAAAATTAGATACAACTGAGCTAACTGGCTTAGACGATCTTCACTCTCCAGAAGGTGTTATATTAGAAGCAGAGAATCTCCTTTCACAATTATATAGTGTTGAAAGAAGTTTCTTTCTTGTGAACGGTACGACAGTTGGCAATTTAGCAATGATGATGGCCACATTAAAAGAAAATGATGTTGTTCTTGTACAACGTAATTGTCATAAATCTGTGTTAAATGGCATTGAACTAACCCAGGCAAAAGCCGTTTTTCTTGATCCTGTTTTCCATAGTGAGTGGGGTGTAACAGGGGGAGTATCTACAGGGATTATTCAAGAAGCACTTAATAGATATTCAAATGTAAAAGCCATTATACTGACGTATCCAAACTATTATGGAATAGCAAATGAAAGTGAATTAGAAAAGATTATTAGATTAGCGCATGCAAGATGTATTCCTGTACTTGTCGATGAGGCACACGGCGCTCACTTTATTAGTGGGGGTTGTTTCCCCAAGTCAGCCTTGCAGCTAGGTGCCGATATTGTCGTGCAGTCTGCTCATAAAACATTGCCAGCAATGACAATGGGATCTTTTCTTCATTTTAATAGCAAACTAATTCCTGTTAAGTCTGTAGAAAAATATCTTCGCATTTTGCAATCGAGTAGTCCCTCTTATCCGATTATGGCTTCACTTGATCTTGCTAGAAGTTATTTAGCCTATTATACAGATGAAGATCATGTTTATCTTGCAGATCAAATCCAGCATTTTAAAGAAAAGCTAATGGAACTAGATAGTATAAAAATATTAGGCTATGAGAATAAAGGTGATTTATTAAAAGTCACATTACAGACAACTACTATTTTTAGTGGATTCCAAATGCAGGCTGCCTTTGAAAAGCAAGGGATATTCACAGAGTTAGCTGATCCTTACAACGTTTTACTTATACTACCTTTATTAAAGGACAAGCGTGATTTTCCTTTTAATCAAATAATAGAGGGAATAGATCGTTCATTAAAAAATGTAAAGCATAAAAAAAAGATGGTAAAAATAGGAGACTACAAGCCGACGATTTCGACATTAGCTATTAGCCATGAGGAAATGAAACAATCGAAGATAAGAAAGGTTTCTCTAACCGATGCACTTGGAGAAGTTGCAGCTGAAACCATTATTCCTTATCCTCCAGGTATACCTTTATTATTTCCCGGGGAACGTATTACATTATCTATTATTGAACAAATTAAATACTTAGTGGAACTAGGTGCAAAATTTCAAGGTAGTAAGCATGTTTATCAGAGTCAATTACATATATTCACTAATGAAAAGTAGTTAAAAAGTTGGAGGTTCATCGTGAAAAAAGGAATATTTATTACAATTGAAGGGCCTGAAGGGGCCGGTAAAACAACTATTATCGAAATGCTTATGGAAAAGTTCCAATCAGAAGGATACCCCATTATTAGTACAAGAGAACCAGGTGGAATTGACATTTCTGAGCAAATCAGAGGTGTGATTTTAGATAAAAATAATACGGCAATGGATGCAAGAACAGAAGCCTTACTGTATGCGGCCGCTCGTAGACAGCATTTAGTTGAAAAAGTTGTACCTGCTTTAGAGAAAGGTTATATCGTGTTATGCGATCGATTTATTGATAGTTCACTTGCTTATCAAGGCTTTGCTCGAGGATTAGGGATTGAAGAAGTGTACTCAATTAATAAATTTGCAATTGAAAATAAGATGCCAGTGGCTACTTTTTATTTTGATATCAATCCAGAAAAGGGACTAGAAAGAATAAATAAAAATAAAGGAAGAGAAATTAATCGACTCGACTTAGAAAGCCTTGAATTTCATCGCAAAGTGCGTGAAGGATATCGGATATTAACTAAGAAATACTGTGATCGTATTATTGAAATAGATGCGTCGCAACCAGTGCAAAATGTATTTGAATCAGTAGCGACTAGTATGATAAACATCATTCAACAAAATGGATAAGAAAAAGGCGTCTCCATCCTGCTCAGAATGGAGACGCTTTTTTATTGGCTATAGTTTTAGTTCTACATGATGATCTTGTCCATCGTCAGATAATTCAATATAGGGGCCTTCCTTTTTGAAATTATCCGAAGATGGGATTTCATGGTCATCTAATTTCAAGTAGAGTTCTTTATTAGATCTATCTGTTTCATTTTTAACATTGATTATATAACATGTTTTACCAAAGCGATAAGTAGCTGTAAAGCCAGGCCAATCACTAGGAATACGAGGGTCGATATAAAGTCGTTCTCCACGACGCTTGATCCCAAGAATCCACTCAATTCCAGCCTGATACATCCAGCTTGCAGCACCTGTATACCATGTCCATCCTGCGTGCCCCTCGTTAGGTACCGCTGTATAAACATCTGCTGCCATAACGTAAGGTTCTCCTACATACTTCCGTACTTCATGATCTGTACGAGTATGATTGATCGGATTTAGCATGTTGAACAACTCTAGTGCTTTCTCGCCTTGTCCAAGCTGAGAAAAAGCAACAATCCCCCAAATAACACCATGCGTATATTGAGCCCCATTTTCTCTAATTCCTGGTGGGTATCCTTGAATATATCCAGGACTTGGATCCGTTTTATCAAAAGCAGGGGTTAACAGACGAATGATGGAAAGGTCTCGATCCACTAGTTCTCGATCGAATGATTTCATCGCTTGAATAGCACGATCCTTTGGAGCCGCCCCAGAGATAACAGACCATGCTTGGGCAATAGCGTCTATGCGACATTCCTCATTTTCAATAGAACCTAACCAGTTTCCTGTATCTGTAAAGGCACGGCGATACCATTGACCATCCCAACCATACTTATTAAGCGAAATGACTAATTGATCGTAAGCTTTCTGATAAGCTTTTTTCTTTTCAATATCACCATGTTTTTGACAAATATCCATGAAACGTTGTAACACATCGCAAATAAACCATCCAAGCCATATGCTTTCACCGCGGCCTTTGGCACCGACAAGATTCATCCCATCATTCCAATCACCCACACCCATTAGAGGCAATCCATGTTCACCTATACGTTGTAGTGCTCGATCAATTGCTCGCAAGCAATGCTCGTAAATGGTACCGGTTTGTGAAGAGCGTTGTGTAGGCTCATAACGTTCGTGTTCACCCTCACCAAGTGGTTCACTATAAAGAAATGGTGCTACTTCTTTCAAAATACTTTGATCAGCTGTCTGTTCAATATACCGTGAAGTATTATAAGGCAACCACAGTAAATCATCTGAGAATAAGGTCCGTATACCTCGTTCTGTCTCTTCATGCCACCAGTGTTGTACATCACCTTCTTCATATTGATGGGATGCGTGTAATAGAATTTGCTTTCTTGCCATTTCCGGCATCGTGTGTAGCAATGCCAGCGAATCCTGTAATTGATCACGAAAACCGTAGGCCCCTCCTGCTTGATAAAAAGCAGATCTAGCCCACATTCGACAGGCAAGAGACTGATATAATAACCAGCCGTTCAAGAGAATATCCATTTCCTGCGATGGGGTTGAAACATGAATCTGATCTAAATGGTGATCCCAAAAATTGGCTACCTCTTTCAAAGCTTCTTCACAAACAGAAGGTTGGCTATAGTTCTTCACTAAACTTAAGACAGTCTCAGTCGATTCCTCACAGCCAAGTAGAATATAAATAACCTGTTCGCTCTCACGATTTAGAGTAAGCTTACTCTGAATAGCACCACAAGTTTCGGAGAACGTGCCTGTCCGATAGGATAGATGTACACGATCCATAGCAGCTGGATGCTCAATACTGCCATTTCGGCCGATAAATTCATTACGGTCTGCTGTCCACGATAGTTCTTGAGAAATCTCTGACTTTTCATCGGATGGTGACAGTTGAGGATAAATCCCCAAAAAGGCAGTTGCATCTCGGAAAGTCTCCTGATACGTGTTTTGCGCTATCATCACATTTGCTGAATCGTTCCACTCTGTCACGATATGGGGTGCATTGTTTTGTCTCTGTACACCTAATACCCATTCTGCATAATAGGTTAAAGAAATTTCTCTTTTCTCAGATGTATCGTTTTGTAATTTTACTCTTATAATTTTTACCGGATCATTCAGTGGAACATAAACAGTCATTTCCTGTTTGATTCCGTTCCTTTCGTGATCAAAACGAGTAAATCCTCGGCCATGCGTTACCGTATATGGTGCAGATGAATGAGCTGGAGATGGAGTAAGAGACCACACCTCACCGCTGGCCTCATCTCTCACATAGGCAGTTTCAGTGGGTGGATCGAGCACAGGATCGTTAGACCACGGCGTCAATTTTAATTCACGGCTATTTTTCCACCACGTGTAGCCTGTACCCATCTCAGATATAAGACAACCGAATTTAGGGTTGGCAAGGACATTAATCCATGGAGCCGGTAGATGATTTCCATTGTTCATTAAGATTCGATATTCTTTTCCATCAGGAGAAAATCCACCCCAACCGTTGAAAAATAACCATTCCTTCGTAGCCTCCAACTGTTTTTGTAGCCCAGATACAGGATATTTTTTCTGAGAAGTGCTCGGAATCAACTTTTCTGGGAATGTATCCTGAATTTTATTAATCTTAGGCAATCGTATTTGAGCCGCTATACTTGCTCCGCCTGCACGTAATATGACACGAGCAACAGCCAGCAATAAGTTCGTATCCTCTTGATTCAACTGGTTGGTAGCAATGGCATATACACCGGATAGGCCTTCGCCAAATCGGTCAACACCATGTTCAGCTGCTCTTTGAAGCGCTTCCTGCAAATTCTGATGATATCCTCCTGCAGACTCATTCAGAATGACAAGTTCGAATGCAATACCAAGTCGGCGTAAGTATTCATGACCTGTCAACATCTTGATAATAAACGGCATATTGTTTTGATCTTCTATACGTACAAGTATAATCGGACGATCTCCTGATATGCCAAATGACCAAAGACCTGACTGCCCTTTTGTATTCATTAAAATACTATTTTCTTGATCTTTCCGAAGGGGAGGACGATACAATATATGACCAGCTAATGATTGAAAGTCATTTGCTTCACGACTTGTTAAATGTAAATTTCGTAATTCAATCTGTCCTCGGTTCCATGCCATTTGAAAGGTTCGTTCAACTGCTTGATCAGGTTCAAATCTGCGAACAATATCAATGGCTTCTTCCTTTGTCTCACTAACTGAGGTAATCGCTACTAATTGGATTTGTTCACCTGGCTTAATACTGATGCGTCGTCTCATCACAAAGGCTGGATCTGCTACTGATCCTACTTTTCCACGTAAGCGAGTACGGATTCCTTGTGGTTCTGAAAGTTGATGTCCACGACCAATAAAGCTAGACCGATCGGTTTCGTACTCGATGGATCCGAGTGTATTGCCATCTACCATAAGAGAATGGGCCGACCATAGTGTATGGTCCTTCTGTTCGCGAGGTCTTCTCCCAGCTACAAGACATCCTGATTTAGTATCAAAGGCTGTACGAATAAAAAGTTTACTAAAAGCTGTATGTGCATCATCAGCAATAGGATTAGCCAAAGCCAATTCAACAAAGGTCGTAACTTCTAAAACCTTCTTTTCTTGACCTGTGTTTGTCAAAGATATTCGACGAACTTCCGCATCCCATTCGGGTGAAACGCAAATCTCCATACTTGTTTTCACATCTTCATCACTGCGCATAAAAGTGGCTCTGTCTAACCCAAATTGTACACGTTGATCCGATGATTCCACTTGGCAAGGATTGTATGATGGGGACCACAGTTTATCTTTTGTTATATCCCTAATATATACATAGCTACCCCACGGATCCATGACAGGATCTTCTCTCCATCTTGTGATAGACAAGCCTTTGTACTTACTTAACCCGCTGCCTGTGTTTGATACTACTGTTGTAAATGCACCATTAGAAAGAACACTAACCTCTGGAACGGTTGTGTCTGGAGATGTATACTCCCTTAGTGTTGTGACATCTTGTACCACTTTTGTAAATGGATCATGTTCACGTTGCATGGCAGGATGTTTAATTAATTTAGGCCTTTTTGGAATTCTCTCTTGCAGAAGCAACTCTGCAGAACGCACTTGTTTGTTACGATGGAATCGTTCATACATTGTTTTTGGCAGAAGAAGGTTACTAATCGTAAGCATGCTCATCCCTTGATGATGCGCCATAAAACTTTGAATGACTTTATGTTGACTTCCTTTAGGTAACCGTTCTGGAGTGAAATCCAGGGCCTCATAAAACCCATACTTGCCACGACCATTCAATTGTTCCATTCTTTTTAAGGAATCAAGTGACTTATGTTTAGCGAAAGGTAATGCTAGTATGGTTGCATAAGGTGCAACGACCAGATCTTGTTCAAGTCCTCTCTTGAAACCAAGTCCTGGTACTCCAAACGCTCTATACTGGTAATTCATCTGATAATCAAAAGCATGGTAACCAGACTCAGAGATACCGAACGGAACCCCTCGTTGTCGTGCGTATTCAATTTGACGTTCGACGACTCCCTTATAGGTGCTTTCCCATAACGTATTCCGGTATGTACGCATAAACAACCATGGCATTAAGTACTCAAACATGGTACCTGACCAAGACAGTAATATAGGACGTTTTCCTGCCTTTGTCATTGTTCGTCCAAGTGCGTGCCAATGGGATACAGATATTTGCCCAAGTGCTATCGCAATAAAGCTTGCCTGCCTTGCCTCAGAAGCCATCAGATCATAAAGGACCTCATCACGTTCAAAGCGTTCGGCATGATAGCCTAATGAAAATAACTTTGCTTTATGGTCATATAACGGTCGGAAATCTGTCCCTTGAGTTAACTTTTCAATACGATCAAGAAGACGATTAGCACGGTCCGACCAACTCTTCTTATGAGTCTGTTGGAGACTTTCAGAGATTCCAGGTGTAAGTTCTTCCGAAAAAGCAATATGAAGTGATGGGTCTTGATAAACATGACCAGACTGTTTGTCTATTTGATTGTAGGATCTAAGCCACTCTGTTAAACCCTCTTCCACGGTTATAAAACAACCAACTAAGTTACCTGAATCAACTGTAGATACGTACTTGGGAGATAAGGGCTTTAATGTTGTCGTGTCATACCAGTTGTAAAGATGTCCTTCCCACTTTTCCAACTTTTCAATGGTATCTACTGTACGTTCTAACCGTTCAATCAACCCAGGCGTATCAATAAATCCGAAATCCCGAGCTGCCAGTGTACAGGAAAGATACAATCCGATGTTGGTAGGCGAAGTACGATGTGCTATACCGTTCGGTGGATCCATTTGTACATTATCTGGCGGTAACCAATTTTCCTTTTCTGTTACATAATCTTCATAAAAAGACCAAACTTGTTGGGAAAGGTTACGTAACTCCTCCGTTTCCTCGCTAGAAAAGGATACACTCTCCTGTCTGGATGGTTTGTTTAGCCACTGTATAACAAAAGGAGCACAAACCCATATACCAATAAGTATAAAGCCAATAATCTGTATGATCCTATTATCACTTAAGAATGTTGCAGCCAAAAATAGAAAGACAAGAACATAACCTCCATATATACCTAAGAGAGGAGGAGACTCGCTTTGTTCATTGTTACGATCCTCTTCAGCTGAGGCAACCCATTCAAGTAATCGACGTTTAGAGATAAATAATCGATATAGGGTCCTGATAATAGCATCCAATAATAAGACACTCTGAAAGGGGAGTGTGATAATGGTAACGAATACCTGTCCTGTTGTGTATAATATACTTCGCGTGTGCTTATAGACGGCTTGAAGCGTAGCCAATTGACGAAGTACGGGTAAAAATAATGTGGCCAAAACGATAGCAATCCAGCGTAAGGGAGAACTAGGAAGTATCGTTAAAGCGAATAAAAGTATAAGAAAAAGAATTGGTGAGAGTAAACTACGGCGGAGGTTGTCTACAATCTGCCAGCGTGTCAATAGAGATAAATCTATTGGTAGTAGGTCTCCTCTTCGATTATAGGCTTTGGGTAATAGCCACAATAATAGTTGCCAATCCCCGCGAACCCAACGATGTAGCCTTTTTTGATATGCACTAAACCGGGATGGATGAACATCTATTAATTCAATATCAGAAATTAATCCTGTACGTAGAAATCCCCCCTCTAGTAAATCATGGCTCAATACTCGATTTTCTGGAATCCGCTCACACAACACTTGATAAAAGGTATCTACATCAAATATTCCTTTTCCAGTAAAAATACCCTGCCCGAGTCCATCTTGATAAACATCGGAAACAGCAAAGGCGTATGGATCGATTCCGGGATCGGAGGACCATAAGTTTGCTAAGCGGGACCTCATAGTCGATTCATGACTCATTCCGATTTTAGGTTGAAGTACACCATAGCCTTCTACTACTCTGGTCTGCTTTTCGTTTAGTCTTGGTCGATTGAAAGGCAAATGCATGGTTCCAATCATTCTGTGTGCACTCTCTAATGGAAGCTGCGTATCAGAATCAAGGGTAATAATATAACGAATCTGATCTAGAGATGACACATCGCCTTCTATCACATTGAAACTCGTATCCTTTTTTCCCTTTAACAGTTCAACAAACTCTACTAGCTTGCCTCGTTTTCTCTCCCAACCCATCCAAGTACCTTCAGATGGATTCCATCGTCTTTTTCGCTGAAACAAATAGAATGAATGATTCTGATAGGTGCGATTTAATCGGTTAATTGCTTCTTTTGCAGTCTTTATAATTGTTTCATCCTGTTTGAGATTCTCTGTTTCTGCATCCTTAAAGTCACCCAAAAGGGCAAAGTAAAGATTAGCTTCCCTGTTTGCCAAATAATGCAATTCAAGCCGTTCGGTTAATTCCTCCACTTCCTCCACGGTCGACCAGATAATAGGAATGACAACCATTGTCGTGGCTTCAGATGGTATTTCCTTGGAAAAATCGTATTTTAACAGTGGAACAGGATGTTTTATTCGTTCAATGAACCAATGTGTCGCTGAAACCGACCACTCCATCGCAGGAAATGAAAGAATGGTGATCATAAACACCCATTCAAGAGGCGTCAAAAATTCATTCCATCCAATCAATATGGAAAAACCAATTAGTGAGACGGTGAAAAATCCGGCTAACATGTTAAAATAGGTTCCTGTAGGACGACGTAATAAACCTGTTTCTGGTAGTATTCTCGGTTTCCCACATTTCTTCAGTCCTTGTCGTAAGGCCTCCACGCCATCTGGCTCTAACAAATAATAAGAAACAGATGCTTGACGAGGAAATTGTTCCTCAGGGCTATCTTTGACATACTCATCTGCAAGCTTCACCGCCTCTGTAGCAACAAGGTTTTCTGGAAGATTTAAGCGTTGGCTAAGCCGCTCTATCCTTTTCAGAAGTGTGCTCCGACTAGAGGAATCTAATAGAGCATATAAACCTGAAACTTCCGCGCGTAACGTTTGTTCCACAAGGCTGATCTGTTCGAACGGTTCATGCCAATCTAAACGAGAAAGCTTGCGTAAGCTTCCGATGACATTGCCTGTAGACAATCCATAAGTAGCTTGAAGTTGATATTCGTAAGACAATATTTGATCTAAACTCTCTGGGCCGTTCTCCAATTTGCATATGAGCCACTCACCAACGGTTGCCGTATAGTCGGCACGTTCTCGAAGATGTGTTACTAAATGAACAATCATCGGACCGGAGAGAGGCATTTCATGTCCAGCCTCTTCTAACGATTGATTAAGCTTTTCAGGTGTTATTTCCGCTGTTTGGATACTCGAGAGTAACTCCTCAACCAATGTGCAGATTTTATGGCGTTCCCTTAATGTATTCATAATTCCAGCCAGATGATGAAATAAAGAAATCCGCATGATCATTGGGAGTGCCCATACTTCAGCAATAGTTAAAACGGATACTTCTTGATAAGAACGAACATATGAAATGAAGGAGTCCATATTCAAATTACCGTCAGCATATTTCATGTAATCTGTACAGATAGAGAAAATTCTAGGCTCACCTGTTTTTTTTAGGTGTGGCAAGATATTTATTAATTTTTTGGATAGCTCTTGTTTGATAACAAGGGCTTGTTCCTCTAAGAATTCAGCATTATCTAGCAACCATTCTTCCGCTGGTTGCGAACACGAGGAGCGTTTTTCGCGTAGTTCTTCTATAAATATACGCAAATTCTGGATGTCTGATTTACTGACCCTCCAAAAACGCCTTACTGGCTTTCGGCTAATGAAAGGGTCATGATTCAATGCTGATTTATGTGCCTCTTCCCTAAGCCGTTCTATATTTAATACCACATTGATTCCCCTCCAAAAATAGCATTTCATAAAATAATCGTACTACTAAAATCTTCCCAAATTGGTTGGGGAATATGCATAAAAGGTTTAGTTAATAAAGGATCCCGCTAAGGAAATTGTCACTTTAAGATAGAAAATAGGCTAGAGAATGGTCTGTTTTCATTAGGAGTCGTACGGTATTTTTTTATTAAAAAGATGCTAATAATAAAGAATATCAGGCTAGCTTTATTAAAAATTATTGTTTCATGGGGAAGTCGAATTAGAATCATATCGATAAGCTATGTTTGTTAACAAGATAACTGTTATAATAAAAATGTTATTTCTTCTAAATAGAATAACTTTACCAATAGTGGCAATAAAGGAGCAGTGGATATATGAAATTTATTCCACTCATATTCAAAATAAAATTGGTAAAGTAAAAGGACTATTTATTAATTTATAGAGGTAAGTGAGTGATAGCTTTGGCAAAAACATGGAAAGAGCTTGAAGAGATACAACCTGTTGTGTCAAGAATGCTGGAAAATAGTATAAAAAAGGAAAGACTTGCTCACGCTTATCTATTTGAAGGAATGAGGGGAACCGGAAAACGGGAGACAGGAACATTACTAGCAAAAAGTTTATTTTGCCTGTCTAGAAAAGACCATTTTATCCCTTGTGAGAAATGCAACAACTGCAAGAGGATTGATCATGGAAATCACCCTGATATTCATCTAGTTGAACCTGACGGGCAATCCATTAAAAAGCATCAAATCCAAATGTTACAAGAAGAATTTTCCAAAACGGGTGTAGAATCAAACCAAAAGTTATATATGATTATTCATGCTGACCGGATGACTGTTAATGCAGCTAATAGCCTGCTTAAATTTTTAGAAGAGCCTTTTCAACAAACCTATGCGATTCTCATTACGGAGCAGACACAGAGAATATTGCCGACTATTCTTTCTCGTTGTCAATCATTGTCGTTTAAACCGTTATCAAGTGAACACTTAGTTCGTAAGCTTGTAGAAATGGGGATACCGCCTCAAAAAGCACCTATTATTGCTCAACTTACCAATAATTTAGATGAAGCGTTAGCGTTAAACAATGACGATTGGTTTGCACAAGCACAAAAAATAGTGGTAAAATTATATGAAGTGCTTAAGAAAGATTCTCTTGAAGCATTAGTATATCTTCAAGAAGAATGGTTCTTGCATTTTAAAGATAAAGAACAATTGGATCGTGGACTAGATCTTTTACTTCTTATTTTTAAGGATTTATTATATATACAGATTGGAAAGCATGAGCAAGCTGTTAATATAAGTGAGATTTCGCATTTAGAGCAGTATGCTTTGCAAACTTCAGGGCGGCGTTTAGCAGATCAAATGACAGCAATATTGGAGGCGAAAAAAAAGCTGCATGCCAATATGAATCCACAGTTATTAATGGAGCAGCTTGTGCTTAGATTGCAGGAGGGATCTTCACTTGTATAATGTTGTAGGTGTACGCTTTAAAAAAGCGGGTAAAATATATTATTTTGATCCCGAAGATTTCTTGATTCAAAAAAATGACTATGTTATCGTCGAAACGGCAAGGGGAATTGAGTACGGAAAAGTTGTCATTGCCCCAAAACAAGTAGATGAAAATGATGTCGTCCTTCCTTTAAAAAAGGTTTTAAGAATTGCGGATCAAAAGGATCGCATGATTGTTGAAGAAAATAAAGTAGCTGCAAAAGAGGCTTATGATGTTTGTAGTGAAAAAGTAACCATACATCAATTGGATATGAAATTAGTAGATGTTGAATATACATTTGATCGTAATAAAATTATTTTTTACTTTACAGCTGATGGTAGGGTTGACTTTCGTGAACTTGTAAAAGATTTAGCTGCGATCTTTCGGACAAGAATTGAACTTCGGCAAATTGGTGTTCGTGATGAGGCAAAGATGCTTGGTGGAATAGGACCTTGTGGAAGAATGCTATGCTGCTCGACTTTTTTAGGTGATTTTGAACCTGTCTCTATTAAAATGGCAAAAGATCAAAATCTATCACTCAATCCAACTAAAATCTCCGGATTATGCGGACGGTTGATGTGCTGTTTAAAATATGAAAATGATGAATATGAAACAGCAAAGGAATTATTACCAGATCTTGGACAGTGGATTGAAACTCCTTTAGGTTCAGGAAAAGTAGTAGGTATCAACATACTTGAACGTTTGCTTCAAGTAGAGATTCCAAAGCAGGAGCGTGTGTTAGAATATACACTAGATGAAATTATTAAAGAAGGTGCTGTTTCGGTACAATCCACAGACTAATGAGGTGGAATCAGTGGATAAAAAAGAAATCTTTGATTCAGTTAGTAATATGGAAGAGCAAATTGGACATTTGTACCAGCAACTTGGTGAGTTAAAACAGCATTTAGCGGAAGTCCTTGAGGAAAATAACTCTTTGAAGCTGGAAAATGAACATTTAAGACGCCATCTTGAAGAAATAACGGAAAATGTAGAACAGAAAAAGAATCATAAGAAGGATAAAAAAAAGAATCAGTCTACTGATTTTAGAATTACTGATGTAGGTGAAGGGTATGATAACCTTGCTCGTCTTTATCAGGAGGGTTTTCATATTTGTAATCTTCAGTTTGGTAGTCCTCGAACAGAAGGGGATTGTATTTTCTGCTTATCCTTTTTGAATAAAAAATAATGGTCAGCCTTCCTATATTTTTGGGAAGGCTATTTTTAAAAACTACATGAAAGATACAGTTGCGCAGTCTAGCCGCTTCCACATTTCATGAAAGGAGACATATTGTGGTTGAGTTAATAGGAGATGAAAGACTAGATTATTTATTAGCTGAAAAAATGAGAATCATTCAAAGTCCTTCTGTATTTTCCTTTTCCCTTGATGCGGTTCTTTTAGCGAGATTTGTTTATGTTCCGATTCAAAAAGGGAATTTGCTTGATCTGTGTACTGGGAATGGAGTGATCCCACTATTCTTAAGCCTGCGAACAAAAGGCCAGATTACAGGAGTAGAGATTCAGGAAAGGCTGTTTGATATGGCCATTCGCAGTATTGAATTGAATGGGCTGAGTGATCGTTTACATATGATTCATGGTGATATAAAGGAAATGCCCAAAAAGCTTGGGTTTGGTAAATATGATGTTGTCACATGTAATCCTCCTTATTTTATTACCCCCTCATCAGAGGAAATAAATGAAAATGAACATTTAGCGATTGCTCGTCATGAAATACTGTGTACATTGGAAGATGCAATCCGTGCTTCAAGTCAACTTGTAAGGCAAGGGGGAAAAGTGGCTTTTGTGCATCGTTCAGGTCGTTTGATTGATATCATTTCTTTAATGAGGCAATATAAACTTGAACCGAAGAGGCTTCAATTTGTTTATCCAAAGTCAGGTAAGGAAGCGAATACCTTACTAATTGAAGCAATAAAGGGAGGGAAATCGGATTTGAAAATTCTACCTCCGCTTACCGTGTATCAGGATGATAATGAACATACCTCTGAGATGAGGACGATTTTGTATGGAGAATAAAGAACATTATTTTTATGTATTATCCTGTAGAGATGGTAGTCTTTATGCGGGTTATACAAATAATATACCGAGAAGGCTGAAGCTTCATAATGAAGGAAAAGGAGCAAAATATACACGAGGAAGAGGTCCTGTAAAACTTGTATTTTCAAAGCCATTTTCGACTAAAGGTGAGGCATTAAAGGCAGAATATGCTTTTAAGCAGTTAAATCGTAAACAGAAACAAGAATACTTCATAAAAGAGGGTACATATGTGGCAGCAGAAGAGCTTTGATCAAGAGCAAATAAAAGGAATACTATATCTTGTGCCAACCCCAATTGGCAACCTGGAAGATATGAGCTTTCGGGCTATAAGGATACTAAAAGAAGCGGATTATATTGCGGCTGAAGATACACGAAATTCAAAGAAGCTTTGTCATTATTTTGAGATTGATACACCTCTCATGAGTTATCATGAACATAATAAAGAGACCAGCGGACGGAAAATTATCCATTTGTTGAAAGAAGGAGCAAAGATTGCTCTAATCAGTGATGCCGGTTTACCGACTATATCGGACCCAGGCTTCGAATTAGTTGTTGCAGCGGTTGAAGAAGAGCTTACGGTTGTTCCTCTTCCCGGAGCTAATGCAGCTTTAACTGCTTTAATTGCATCAGGTCTTCCAACCCAGCCCTTCTATTTCTTTGGATTTCTTGAACGACAAAAGAAAGAGAAACGGAGACAATTAGAAGAGCTAAAGAATATTCCAGCAACAACCATTATTTATGAAGCACCCCATCGTTTAAAAGAAACACTTATCTTAATCAATGAGGTGATGGGAGATAGAAAAATAGCATTATGCAGAGAACTCACAAAAAGATATGAAGAATTTATTAGAGGTCTAGCATCAGAATTAATCGAATGGGCTACAGAAGAAACGGTCCGTGGAGAGTTTTGTTTAATTATTGAAAAAGGTGAATTAGTTTCTAACCAGGAGACTAATCTTTGGTGGGAAGAGTTATCCGCCCGAGAGCATGTAGAGCATTATATAGCAGTAAAAGGACTGAGTACAAAAGAAGCGATCAAGCAAACGGCTAAAGATCGAAGTGTAAATCGGCGGGATATTTATCATATGTATCATGTGGTAGAAGAAGAGGAATAAAACAAAAAAAGCTTCCCTGTAAGGAGAAGCTTTTTTTGTTTTATTATTTTGCCACATCAAAGTTATCTTGAATTTCTTTTACGAGCTGTTCTGCACCTTCACGACTTAAAATTAATTTACCGCCTACTAATTTTAAGTTATCGTCTGAAACTTCACCAGTGACTTGACATGTCATGTTTGGTTTGTATTTTTTTAGGATAATGCGATCATCATCAACATAAATTTCTAATGCATCCTTTTCAGCAATACCAAGAGTACGTCTTAATTCAATAGGAATAACTACGCGACCTAATTCATCAACTTTACGAACAATACCTGTAGATTTCATTATATTCTCCACTCCATTTTTTATATTTATCTATCTCTCTATTATCTTTATATGTTCGTCATAATTCGACAAAATTATTATGTTTATTATAATAACAACTTTTCCAATAAACGTCAATTGATTTATTTTTGTATTTAATAGTAATTATTTCCATATTATATATTCAACTATATCAACATTTAACTTCATTCAGCAGAAGTCCTCCACTTCTGTAAGTGGGGGATGAATGCAAAAAGCTCTCTGATTCAGTGGGGGTTCAAACCCCGACTGAATGAAGTTAAGCCTCCGGCGGATGCCTCGGATTTTTTAAAGGTAATTGATCGAGCGAGCTCGATAAAAATCCGGGCGCAAATTCGGCGGGGCGAATTTGATTAGGTTTCGTAAAAAATAACTGTTGTTTTTGTAAAGAATATTTTTTAGTGTACGATTTATTTTTATGACTTATTTCGACTATTTTAGACATTTACTGTCGAAAATAGGTCTCATATCACGCTTGTATTATTAGACTTTATAACTAGGAAGCTAAATTGGATAAATAAAACTATACCTCTAACTTCGTCTAAATAGTTCTTTAGTCGATGATGAGGTGAAAGGGCAAACCTCACCCTTGACTCGTCTTATGCTTGTTGGACTTGCATAGGATGTGCTGACGTCAACGTTCGCTACAGGACGTGGCGGTTTTTAGTCGAAGTTCCTCTATTAAGCAGCTTGCACATTTCTTATTGCATTAATTTTGATTTTTAGGTATATTTTGATGGTGATTGAGGTTATATTGACGGTGTTCATACTTAATATTGGAGCGTTTTAGGGCTCGAAAATGCTGTGAAATGTCCTTGTCCCGTTAGGATGGGGCTTTTTTTGAGTATAAATTTTTATTTGTTTTGGAAAATATTTTGCGGGTTCTTTTTAAAGAGATATAATGAAAGATGGTAAAAGAGGCAGACTGCTGAATATAAAGGAGGAATATATATAATGGGAGAAAAAAAGAAAACTTTTTATCTAACGACTCCTATCTATTATCCAAGTGGAAATCTACATATCGGACATGCATATACAACGGTTGCTGGGGACGCGATGGCAAGGTATAAGCGCTTGCGTGGTTATGATGTCATGTATTTAACAGGTACTGATGAACATGGTCAAAAAATACAACAAAAAGCACAAGAAAAGGGAGTGACTTCCCAACAATATGTGGATGAAATTGTTTCAGGAATTCAAAAACTTTGGGAGAAATTAGATATATCATATGATGATTTTATTCGTACAACTGAAGATCGTCATAAACAATTAGTCTCTCAAATATTTGAACAGCTATTAGAACAAGGTGATATTTACTTAGGTGAATATGAAGGATGGTATTGTACACCATGTGAATCGTATTTTACAGAGCTTCAATTAACAGAAGAGGGAAATTGTCCTGACTGTGGTAGATCTGTTGAGAAAGTAAAAGAAGAATCATACTTTTTTAAAGTAAGTAAATACGCAGATCGATTGCTTGAATTTTACGAATCAAATCCTGGATTTATCCAACCTGAATCACGGAAAAATGAAATGATTAATAACTTCATTAAGCCAGGTTTAGAGGACTTAGCTGTTTCAAGAACAACTTTTGACTGGGGAATTAACGTTCCAAGCAATCCGAAGCATGTCATTTATGTTTGGATCGATGCGTTAACCAATTATATTACAGCCCTTGGCTATGGGACAGATGATAACTCTAAATATTTAAATTATTGGCCAGCAGATGTACACTTAGTCGGGAAGGAGATTGTACGCTTCCATACGATCTATTGGCCAATCATGTTAATGGCACTGGATCTACCATTACCGAAAAAAGTATTTGCGCATGGCTGGTTGTTAATGAAGGATGGAAAAATGTCTAAATCAAAAGGAAATGTCGTTGATCCAGTTACCTTAATTGACCGCTATGGTCTTGATGCTTTACGTTATTATCTATTAAGAGAAGTGCCTTTTGGAGCTGATGGTGTATTCACACCAGAGGGATTTGTTGATCGAATCAATTTCGATCTTGCCAATGATTTAGGTAATTTACTTAATCGTACAATTGCTATGATCAATAAATACTTTGAGGGTACGATCCCAGCTTATAAAGGGTCAACAGGCGAATTTGAGCAATCTTTACTTGAAATAAATAAAACTACAGTGAAGAAGTATGAAGACGCAATGGAAAAGATGGAGTTCTCCGTTTCCTTAACCGCAATTTGGCAACTAGTAAGCCGTACCAATAAGTATATTGATGAGACTCAACCTTGGCAATTGGCAAAAGAAGAGGGAGACCGACAAAAACTAGCAGATGTAATGGTTCATTTAGCAGAATCACTACGTAGAATAGCGGTCATGCTCCAGCCATTTTTAACTCAAGCACCAAAAGCAATCTTTGCTCAGCTTGGAATTGAAAAAGATCTATTGACTACATGGGATAGTTTGGGCGAATTTGGTTTAATTGATGAAGGCACAAAGGTGATGAAAGGGAATCCTATTTTCCCGCGTCTTGATCTTGAAGAAGAAGTGAGTTTTATTAAACAGAAAATGCAAGGAACAGATTCTAAATCTGAAGAAAAGAAACAAGAAAAAGTAGAATCTAAAACAGAAACAGAAGAAATTACAATCGATGATTTCATGAAGGTAGATTTACGTGTCGCAGAAGTAATAGAGGTTGAACCTGTTAAAAAAGCAGATAAATTATTAAAACTGCAATTAAATTTAGGTTATGAAACACGTCAAGTTGTATCAGGGATTGCTCAGTACTATAAACCAGAAGATTTAGTTGGCCAAAGAGTTATATGTGTGACAAACTTAAAGCCAGTTAAATTAAGAGGCGAATTATCGCAAGGAATGATTTTGGCAGGTAGTCAAGATGGAAAATTAGCATTAGCGACTGTCCCACAATCATTACCACTTGGATCGAAAGTAAAATAAAGAAAACTTATGCTATCAGTGGGGTGTGTTCATCTTCCATTGATAGCTAGTTGCCTTTATCGTACCCACCTTCCTTGATACTTTTAAAGTTTTAAGGTTAGGTGAGGAAATATTGTCGAAAAGTGTTTCACGTGGAACAACACGTGAAGCATTTTTGCATATAGGAAACACTTTTTTAGCCTATTATTTAATAGAGGTGGCTTTTGAATAAATCGATTTTATACTAGTTTCTTCTATATATCAATTTATATAGAAATGAAATAAATGTAACATAAAAATAATATTTGTTATAAAAGGAGGCTTTTCATGTTATTTGATACACATGTTCATTTAAATGCAGATCAATTTGAAGAGGATCTATCAGAAGTAATTGAGAGGGCAATTGAGGCTGAAGTGGAACGGATGGTCGTTGTTGGATTTGATCGCCCAACGATTCAAAAAGCGATTGAACTTATTGAAGCATATGATTTTATTTACGCGAGTATAGGCTGGCATCCTGTTGATGCTATTGATATGACGGATGCAGATTTAGATTGGATTGAGGAATTGTCCTCTCACCCAAAAGTTGTGGCACTAGGAGAAATGGGTTTAGATTACTATTGGGATAAGTCACCAAAAGACATTCAACAAGATGTATTGAGGAAGCAAATCCGGCTTGCTAAAAAAGTGAAACTGCCTATTATTATTCATAATCGTGAAGCAACGTCTGATCTTGTTACAATTTTAAAAGAAGAAGATGCTCAAGAGGTTGGCGGCATTATGCACTGTTTTAGCGGAAGTGTAGAGATAGCTAAGGAATGCATGGAAATGAACTTCTATATTTCGCTCGGGGGTCCAGTTACATTTAAAAATGCTAAAAAGCCTAAAGAGGTAGCAAAGGAAATTCCATTAGACAAACTGTTAATAGAAACAGACTGTCCGTATTTAGCTCCTCATCCTTACAGAGGAAAAAGAAATGAGCCAGCCTATGTTAAATTGGTGGCAGAACAGATTGCTGAACTTAAAGAGATCTCGTTGGATGAAGTAGCAAAGAAAACAACTGAAAATGCAAAAAAAATATTCGACATAAACTGATAAAAGCTTTTGTCGATTTCAAAAGGATATTGTCCTACTATTATCGATTTTAGTAGGTTCTATACGTCTCCTCTTTCTCATAGGATAATTGTGTCGATAAGTCTCTCTTTACTTTTTTAATAAATATTTTGCATAATAGGAAATGGATTTGAGAAAGACAGAAGAGTTGACAGTCGGCAAGATAGTTTATATAATCACACGAAGAGAAAAGGAGGCGTTTTTCATTTGGATTAAAAGTATGAAAAACCTATTTTCCAAGTTTTTAAACACCAAAAAATGGGGTATTTTAATTGCAAGTTTCATAGTTTTATTAACGACAACAGGCTTTATTACATATGAAACTACGAAAAATACAGTTGCTCTCACCCTTGATGGCGAAGAAAAGGTCACTAAAACACACGCCAAAACGATTCAAGAAGTACTTGAAGAATTAGATATATCGCTTCAATCAAAAGACTATGTGTCCCCTTCGAGAGACTCAAAGGTAACAAATAATAGTAAAATTGTTTGGAAGCCGGCAAAACAGGTTCAATTATCAAAAGAAAATGAGAAAGAATCTGTTTGGACGACAGCTGAGACAGTTGAGGATTTCTTAAAGGAACAAAATATTGTCCTAAACGAGCATGATCAAGTAAAGCCGAAGCCTGATACGATGTTGGAAAAAGATATGGATATCATTGTAAATAAGGCATTCCCACTCACATTAGTTGATGGAGGAGAGAAGAAGGAAGTTTGGTCCACTTCGACTACGGTCGCTGACTTTTTAACGCAGCAAGAAATTACTTTAACAGAATTAGACAGGGTTGAACCAGAGTTAGTCGAAACTGTTACGGAGAATGGCGTCGTTAACGTTATTCGAGTAGAAAAGGTCACCGATGTAGTGGAAGAACCAATAAGCTTTGCGGTAGTTACTCAAAAGGATGAGAATCTAGCAAAAGGAACAGAGAAAGTTATTACACGAGGTCAAGAAGGACTCATGTCAAAAGAGTTTGAAGTAACGAAGGAAAATGGCAAAGAGATTTCCCGGGTGTTACTGAATGAAAAAAATTAAAAGAGAAACAAGATAAAGTTGTAGCCGTTGGTGCAAAAGCCAAACCTATACAGGTTGCTTCTCGTGGTAGTGAAAGTGGAAAAGAAATATATGTCACATCTACTGCTTATACGGCAAGTTGCAATGGTTGTTCTGGAACTACCGCTACTGGGATTAATCTTCATGCTAATCCAAACTCAAAGGTAATTGCAGTGGACCCTAGTGTGATTCCACTTGGGACAAAGGTTTATGTTGAGGGCTATGGCTATGCCGTTGCCGCAGATACAGGATCTGCCATAAAAGGCAATAAAATCGATGTGTTTTTCCCATCAAAGCAGACAGCTTACCAATGGGGAAGAAAAACAGTAAAAATCAAAGTATTAAATTAATAGGCTATGCAGGGGATCCCATTCCGCTGCATTTTTTTCTTTTTCCTTTTTAAGCTATAATAAAGTGAATCATTTATTTCTCAATTATATATAGACGTTTATTGTTACAAAAATGTTTCATTTATTTTGCGTTTTTATTATAAATTTTTTGGAGGCACAATGAAAATTAAAGAAATTATAGTAGTTGAGGGCAAGGATGATACGACTGCCATTCAACGGGCGGTAAATGCTGATACAATTGAAACAAATGGATCTGCCATTAATGATGAAACCATTGAAAAAATTAAATTAGCGCAAGAGACAAGAGGTGTCATCGTCTTAACAGACCCAGATTATCCAGGACAAAAAATTCGTCATACGATTTCTGAGAGAGTACCTGGGTGTAAGCATGCGTTTATTCCAAAAGAAGAGGCATTACATAAGCACCGAAAAGGAGTAGGGGTTGAACACGCTTCTCCTGAATCCATTAGAAGAGCTTTAAAAGACGCTCATTTAGTGCAAGAAAGGTCACAAGAGAATGTGACAAATGAAGACTTAATAATAGCAGGCTTAATTGGTGGAGAAGGTGCTAAGGCTCGAAGAGAGAGTTTGGGTAAATTACTCAAAATTGGTTATACAAATGGTAAGCAACTTCATAAAAGGTTAATGGTTTTTGAAATAAGCAAGCAAGCTTTTGCAGAGGCCATTGAGGTTATTCGCAAGGAGGAAAACGATGTATAAAGATATTGCGACACCTGTTAGAACAAAGGAAATCATGAAAAAATATGGATTTTCTTTTAAAAAGAGCTTAGGTCAAAACTTTTTAATTGATACGAATATCCTAAGAAATATCGTTGATTATGCAGAGCTAACGAATGAATCGGCGGCTATTGAAGTAGGGCCTGGAATTGGTGCTTTAACTGAACAGTTGGCAAAACAATGTAAAAAGGTAGTTTCTTTTGAAATTGATCAGCGTCTACTTCCCATTTTAGAAGATACGTTAGCTCCTTATTCAAATACGACGATTATTCATCAAGATATTTTAAAGGCGAATGTTCAAGAAGTCATAGAACAAGAATTGTCTGGAATCACTGATATCATGGTGGTAGCGAATTTGCCTTATTATGTGACGACTCCAATTATTATGAAGTTGCTAGAGGAACAATTACCAATAAGAGGGATTGTTTGTATGTTACAGAAGGAAGTGGCAGACAGAATAGCAGCTAAGCCTGGAACAAAGGAATATGGCTCATTATCTATTGCGATTCAATACTATACAGAAGCTGAGACTGTCATGATTGTTCCGAAAACAGTATTTATTCCTCAACCTAATGTTGATTCCGCTGTTATTCGTTTAACAAGAAGAAAAGAACCCCTGTTTCCTGTCATAAGTGAGGAATTCTTTTTCAAAGTGACGAGGAGTAGTTTTGCACAAAGAAGAAAAACAATATTGAATAATTTAACGAGTCAGTTACCAGCAGGAAAAGAAAAAAAAGAATTGATTTTGTTAGCACTTTCTAAAGCAGAAATCGAGCCTGGAAGAAGAGGCGAGTCTCTAGCGATTGAAGAATTTGCGCGGCTAAGTGACACTCTATATCCGTATTTTCATTAACACCCAATTTAGGGTGTTTCTTTATTTATAGAAACGAGCCGCTTCCCCATTTCTTATTCACAGGTTACTGGTCTACTGCATATTTTAAAGCAGACAGATTTTGAGCTGTATGCTGGCAAAATGGAGTGAGTGATGCCCATGAGTATTAATAAAATGGACATAGTTGGTAGGAAGTCTTATCATTGCGATATTTTATTTAGAGTGGTTGAAATAAGAGAAGATAATCATAAAAAAATGGCTATCTTATATGGGGAGGATTTCCGCTTAATTGCTGATGCTCCTTTTAACGATTTAGTCCTAATTAATCCACTAGAACATGCTAAGAAGTCCCAACAATTTCGTTCATTAGAGGAACAATCCTTTCAGTTATTTCGGCAGGATATTCATTTGCTGAAAGAAAGACATGAGTATGAGTCAACAGGTGGTTATGCTAAATCCTTTAATTATTTTCAAATACCAGGCCGTGTGCTGCATTTAGATGGAGACTCCGCTTATTTAAAAAAATGCTTAACTGTTTATGAAAAAGTCGGAATTCCTGTCACGGGCATTCATTGCAATGAAAAAGAAATGGCCAATAAAATTGGGCAACTTCTTGACTATTACCGTCCAGATATATTGGTTATAACAGGGCATGATGCTTATACAAAATCAAAGGGTGAAAAGACTGATATTAATGCCTATCGACACTCGAGAGACTTTGTGCAAACGGTAAAAGAGGCTAGAAGGAAAATTCCTAATCTTGATCAGCTTGTTATTTTTGCTGGGGCTTGCCAGTCCCATTTTGAATCATTAATTCAAGCGGGAGCTAACTTTGCAAGCTCTCCTGCACGAGTCAATATCCATGCACTTGATCCCGTGTATATTGTTGCGAAGATCAGTTTTACCCCATTCATGGAAAGGATCAATGTTTGGGATGTCCTTCGTAATACGTTAACAGGTGAAAAGGGGCTTGGTGGGATTGAGACAAGAGGAATATTAAGAACCGGAATGCCGTTTAATGGTGGCACTAGTACCGAACAAGGTGAATAAGTCGTTTCTATATGAAAACGACTTATTTTTGCTTTCCAATTCATGTAAGTTTAGGTTATAGATGATACTACTGGAAGTAACATACATAATTAAGAAGAATCAAGGGGAAGATAATAATGTAGAAAAAAAGAAAAATTTGTAGAGCGAAAAATATTGACATTTATTTTTAAAGACTGTTATAATTTATATTTTTGCTTGACTTTTTTTCATTTTTGTTATATACTTACAGATAGTGAGGTGGACCGAAAATGGCAAAAACTTTAACGGATATCAAAAAGGCTCTTGATTCAAATTTAGGAAAAAGACTTTTGCTCAAGGCGAACGGTGGAAGACGGAAAACGATTGAGCGTTCAGGTGTTTTATCAGAAACGTATCCTTCTGTGTTCGTAATTGAACTAGATCAGGATGAAAATTCTTTTGAACGTGTTTCATATAGCTATGCCGATGTTTTAACAGAAACGGTACAAATTACTTTCTATGAAGATACATCAGGACAAGTTGCTTTAAGTTAACAAAAAGGCGATAGATAGCGTCATCATAGTTTCGATAAGTATAAGATGAGCAGATGAGAAGGATATGTACATTCTTCTCATCTGCTCATCTTATTTTTTTATAGGCTCTGTTAATGATGATTGTTAATAACTGGAACTCTTACATCAACACGATTATTTAAAAGAGCCTTTTGATCAAAAGGCTCTTTTCGTAAACTTTGTTGCTTTTCATACTATAAATAGAAATTAAATACTCATTTTAATATTGAACACATAAGAATGGTTACGAAAAGATGCCCCGACATTTTGATTAATACGGGTTTAGACATTCATTCGGAAAACAACAATCTATACGAAAACAGCCTATCAAAAAGTCTATTTCAAAAATAAGGTATTCATAAACCTTCTAAATCACCCAATACTAATGAAAGCCGGGATGATGAAAGGAGATGTTAAAGTTGGGCAGAAGAAAAGGTATTATGTCAGAAGGATTAAAAGAGGAAATTGCGAAAGAACTTGGGTTTTATGATGTTGTTCAAAAAGAAGGATGGGGTGGCATTAAGGCTCGAGATGCAGGTAATATGGTCAAGAGAGCAATTGAAATAGCAGAGCAAAATCTTTTAAACAATCGACGCTAAACTCTTTTCATTGCCATTAAAGTTACAACATTCTAGTAACGAAACTTTTCAACTAAAATGGATTCATTACGGCTAGCCAGGGCTCTACGCTCTGGCTATTTTTATACCTTACATAGCGAAGAAAATAGATCATTTATAAGATTGTCATGAATCTAACGTCTTACTTTCTCTATTTTGTGGTAAAATAGGACAAAAACCGGAGTCGTATCTTGCAAAGTAGGTGAAGTTTTTGAAGCTTTTAGTAAAAGCACCGGCAAAGATTAACTTGTCGTTAGATGTACTATATAAACGGCCTGATGGCTATCATGAAGTAGAAATGATCATGACGACCATTGATCTGGCAGATCGTTTAGAATTAACTTTATTAGACCAAAATGAAATAAAAATTATTTCTCATAATCGTTTTGTGCCTGATGATCATCGAAATTTAGCTTATCAAGCAGCGTTACTGTTAAAAAAACGTTTTTCTGTTCAAAAAGGCGTAGCAATCACAATTGAAAAAGTGATTCCTGTAGCAGCTGGACTAGCTGGTGGTAGCAGTGATGCTGCTGCTGCGTTAAGAGGTTTAAATAAACTTTGGGGATTAGGACTAACGATGGCTGAATTAGCTGAATTAGGTGCTGAAATTGGTTCGGATGTGTCTTTTTGCGTTTATGGAGGTACGGCATTAGCAAAAGGGCGGGGAGAAATTATCTCACATCTTCCAGCACCTCCAACTTGTTGGGTTGTTCTTGCCAAGCCCTTTATCGGCGTTTCGACAGCAGATGTGTATCGTCGCCTAGACTTAGGAAGAATTCATCATCCAGACACAAAGAAAATGCTTCAAGCTATTGAGGCAGGTCAATTTACGGACGTTTGTTCCAATCTTGGAAATGTTCTCGAGGATGTGACATTAAAACTTTATCCAGAGGTGGCACTAATAAAGGATCAAATGAAACGTTTTGGTGCAGATTCTGTTTTAATGAGTGGGAGTGGGCCTACCGTTTTTGGCCTTGTCCAACATGATTCTAGAATGCAGAGGGTATATAATGGATTAAGAGGTTTTTGCGATCAGGTTTTTGCTGTAAGGATGTTAGGTGAGCAACATACTCTTGATTAGATCCGTATATTAGTGTTATATTAACATTAAAATATTCGGATTTAAAGGGAGGTCTTGATTGGTGAAATTTCGTCGGAGTGAGCGATTAATTGATATGACGGATTTTTTATTAAAGCATCCCCGACAATTAATTCCTCTTACTGTTTTTGCAGAAAGATATAGTTCGGCAAAGTCTTCCATAAGTGAAGATTTGGCGATTATTAAAGAGGTTTTTGAAGCGAGAGGAATTGGCACTTTGCAAACGATTGCAGGGGCTGCAGGTGGAGTGAAATTCCAAGTTGAAGTAAATAAAGAGGATGCCCGTTTATTTATTAAAGAGCTTTGCGAATTAATGTCTAATCCGGAACGGCTCCTGCCAGGCGGATACTTATATATGACAGATATACTTGGCAACCCGTCTATTGTTCAGAAGGTAGGAAGAATGATTGCTTCGACCTATATCAATACTCCGATAGATGTCGTGATGACCGTTGCGACAAAAGGGATACCGATTGCCTATGCAGTGGCTAATTATTTAAATGTCCCTGTTGTGATTGTCAGAAGGGATAGCTTGGTTACAGAGGGACCGACCGTTAGCATTAACTATGTATCTGGTTCACATAAACGGATTCAGACAATGCTCCTATCAAAAAAAAGCTTAGCTGAAGGGTCTAATGTTTTGATCATTGATGATTTTATGAAGGCAGGCGGCACAGTGAATGGGATGATCAGCATGTTGGAGGAGTTTCGTGCAAATGTAGCTGGAATTGCCGTTCTTGTAGAAGCAGAGAAAGCAGACGAACGTTTAGTTGATGACTATCTCTCATTAATTAGATTGTCAGATGTTGACGTAAAAGAGAAAAAGATCAATGTGAGTGAAGGAAATTATTTTAATAAAAGGCTTTGTTAATGATGATTTTTGATAAATCGTCTTTGGTGTATGTGGCCATGTGTTTTATTCAGAATGAATAACGTAATGGACGCTTACACCAAAGACGATTAAAACATCAATGCTATTATTTAACAAAGTTTAATCAAAAAGGATAATAAAGAGGAGGATTTTTTCATGAAAATCGTTAACACAACAGAAGCACCTGCTGCTATTGGACCCTATTCCCAAGGAATTATAGTAAACAATCTTTTTTATAGCTCTGGACAGATACCTTTGACAGCTCAAGGAGAAATGGTGGACGGGGATGTTAAAGAACAAACACATCAAGTATTTAAGAATCTGCAAGCAGTTTTGAAAGAAGCAGGTGCGTCATTAGAGTCCGTTGTAAAGGCGACTGTTTTTATTAAAGATATGAATGAGTTTGCTCTAGTGAATGAAGTTTATGGGGAATATTTCCACACACATAAACCTGCGCGTTCTTGTGTTGAGGTAGCCCGCCTTCCAAAGGATGCATTAGTTGAAATTGAGGTAATCGCGCTCGTTAAGTAAAACGAGCGTTTTTTTTATGTTTAAGTACGATTTATAAAAAATTAATGTATAAATAAAGGAAAATATGATTATTATTCCTAAAGTTGAAGTTTATTACAATTATTTATAAAAAAATTACTATTTAAGCAGGAATTAAGAAAATTCTGTTGAATCTATAAACTTAGTTATTATTAATTTTCTGTGCAAAGGTGGTGAACAAAATGGAAGTAACTGACGTAAGATTACGCCGTGTAAATACGGATGGACGCATGAGAGCGATCGCATCTATTACGTTGGATAATGAGTTTGTTGTTCATGATATCCGCGTCATTGATGGTAACAATGGCTTGTTTGTTGCAATGCCAAGTAAACGTACGCCTGATGGTGAGTTTCGCGATATCGCCCACCCAATTAACTCTGGTACACGCGGCAAGATCCAAGAGGCAGTTTTGACAGAATATCATCGTTTAGGTGAAGTAGAAGCAGAAGTAGAGTATGAAGAAGCGGGTGCTTCTTAAAAAGAATAAATCAAAATGAAAAGAGCCTTCTTTAATTAGAAAGGCTCTTTTCATTTGTATGCTTTTTTCACTGTTGACCTTCATGATTTTCTTCTTCTACCACTCATCAAAATATTATTTTTCCATAAAAAGAGTACTTCTTTGTTTCTGTTCTTGAAAAGAATTGTTATTTGATATATATTTTTAATGGATAAAAGGGTATTGGAGGCCTATTAATGCTTACTCGTTATGCTGTAATACTAGCCGCTGGTCAAGGGACAAGAATGAAATCAAAGCTTTATAAAGTCTTGCATCCTGTTTGTGGCAAACCAATGGTTCAACATGTCGTTGATCAAATTGAAAAGCTTAATATAGAGGAAATCGTTACAATTATTGGCCACGGAGCCGAAAAAGTAAAGGCACAGCTTGGCAATCAAAGTGAATATGTCCTTCAGGCAGAACAACTTGGGACTGGTCACGCTGTTCTTCAAGCAAAGGAATTACTAAGTGGTAAGCAAGGGGTCACTCTTGTTGTATGTGGCGATACTCCACTGATTAAAGCAGAAACAATGGAGGCTCTATTCGAGCACCATGAAAAAACAAAAGCTAAGATCACGGTCTTAACTGCCCAAGCAGATGAGCCAACAGGCTATGGTCGTATTGTCAGAAGTGAAACAGGTTTAGTTGAAAAAATTGTTGAGCATAAAGATGCTTCTGAAGAAGAACGTTTGATTGCAGAAATTAATACGGGTACGTATTGCTTTGATAATGAAGCTTTATTTGAAGCATTAAATCAAGTGACTAATGATAATGTTCAGGGGGAGTATTATTTACCCGATGTGATTGAGATCTTAAAAGGTAAAGGTGAGATCGTTACAGCTTTTAAAACAGGCGATTTCGGTGAGACTCTTGGCGTAAATGATCGAGTGGCCCTTTCTGAAGCAGAGCAGATCATGAAAAAGCGGATTAATCGGAAGCATATGCAAAATGGTGTGACCATTATTGATCCATTAACAACATATATTGGAGCAGATGTAGAAATTGGACCTGATACAGTCCTCTTACCTGGAACAATGATTACTGGTAGTACAACTATTGATTCTGATTGTCAAATTGGTCCAAATAGTGAAATTAAAAATTGTCAAATTGGTCATAATACAGTCATTAGGCAATCAGTTGCACATGATAGTCAAATTGGCTCGGATGTTAATATTGGACCATTTGCGCATATTCGACCTCATTCAAATATCTATGATGAAGTGAAGATAGGTAACTTTGTTGAAATTAAAAAAGCAGTTTTTGGTCATGGAAGCAAAGCGTCACACTTAAGTTATATAGGGGATGCTGAAGTCGGTAGTAAGGTTAATATTGGCTGTGGTTCTATCACTGTTAATTATGATGGGAAAAATAAATACTTAACGAAAATAGAAGATGGAGTATTTATTGGCTGTAACTCTAATTTAGTTGCCCCTGTGACAGTAGGAAAAGGTGCTTATGTAGCAGCTGGTTCAACCATTACAGAAAATGTACCTGGAGATGCGCTTGCAGTTGCTCGTGCTCGTCAAATAAATAAAGAGAATTACGTGCAAAATTTTAATACAGACAAATAAATAAGCAATTGGAGGTCAATATGTCTAATCAGTATTTAGATCCAAATTTAAAAGTGTTTTCCCTAAACTCGAACCTTGGGTTAGCAGAGGAAATTGCAAAGGTAATCGGGGTGGAGCTTGGAAAATGTACAGTAACTCGTTTTAGTGATGGAGAGATTCAGATTAATATTGAAGAAAGCATACGTGGATGTGATGTATTTATTATTCAATCTACGAATACTCCTATTAATGAGCACATAATGGAACTATTAATTATGATCGATGCTTTAAAAAGAGCTTCAGCAAAGTCTATTTGTGTTGTTATGCCATATTACGGTTATGCTCGTCAAGATCGAAAAGCGCGTGCACGTGAACCGATTACAGCTAAGTTAGTGGCGAATATAATTGAAACTGCTGGAGCAACTCGAATGATTACACTGGATCTACATGCTCCACAAATCCAAGGATTCTTTGATATTCCAATTGACCATCTAATGGGAGTTCCAATTTTAGCCGAACATTTTGAAAACCGTGATTTTGATGGTGACATCACAGTAGTTTCGCCTGATCATGGGGGAGTGACGCGCGCTAGAAAATTAGCCGATCGTTTGAAAGCTCCAATTGCGATTATTGATAAACGTCGCCCAAGGCCAAATGTGGCAGAAGTGATGAATATTGTTGGTAACGTTGAAGGAAAAGTATGTATTTTAATTGATGATATCATTGATACAGCTGGGACCATTACGTTAGCTGCAAATGCCTTAATAGAAAGTGGTGCTAAAGAAGTGTATGCTTGTTGTACACATCCAGTACTGTCAGGACCTGCGATTGAAAGAATTGAAAATTCGAAAATTAAAGAATTAGTCATCACGAACTCGATTGCTTTACCAGAAGAAAAGCAAATAAATAAAATTAAAAACCTTTCTGTTGCCTCGTTGATTGGAGAAGCTATTATCCGTGTTCATGAGGAACAATCTGTTAGTATTTTGTTTGATTAAGAAATTCCATTATGAGGCTTGCTAATTTAGCAGGCCTCATATACATGACAAAGTTTGATTGTTATGGTAGATTTTGTTTAAGCATCTTGTTTTGAAAATTTAAACTATTTCAAGGATCAATCTGACATGACATTCAGCTTGTGAATAAAACTAAAATGTTTAGATCTTCCTATTTTAGGGTATTTTTTTATAGAGATACCTTTGAATAAAGAATTGGAAGGAGACATTTAGAATGAATACAGTTTTACAAGCAAAAGAACGAAAATTATTGCGTCATTCAGCATTAACAAGTATACGGAAAGAGGGAAATATCCCTGCGGTCGTATATGGTTCAACTTTAGGGAGCAAATCCATTTATTTAAACGAAATAGAATTACTTAAAACGATTAAAGATGTTGGAAGAAACGGTATCATTGCACTAGATGTTGAGGGGAATAGGCAAAATGTTATCTTAACAGATTATCAAATAGACCCATTGAAAAATGGATTTGTGCATGCTGATTTTCTTGCTATAGATATGTCGAAAGAGTTAACGACAGACGTAAGAGTTGTCTTAACTGGGGATGCTGCTGGAGTGAAAGATGGGGGTGTGATGCAACAACAGTCATTGCACGAAGTTTCTGTCACTGCTACACCGGCAAACATTCCACAGTCCGTTGACATTGACGTAGCAAATTTACAAGTTGGAGAAACGATTACAATTGCTGATATCAAAGCAAATAGCCAGTTTACGATAAATCATGAAGACGATGAAGTAGTCGCTTCTATCCTCGCTCCACGTCAGGAAGTAGAAATTAGTACTGGCGAAGAGCAGGCAGAAGGTACTCCTGAGAACCTTGAAGGAAGAGAAACAAATCCTAACAATCCTAACACTCCTAACAAGTGATAAGTAAAGAGTATTTATAGGTCAATAATGAAATTTGAAAAGACAATCAGAGGAGAGGGAAATGCACCAATTATATTTCCCTCCCCTCTGTCATTGCTCTTAAAAGTTCTTCTATTAAAATGACCGTATGGATGATTATGACGTGGAAATGTTCTTCGGTGTTTATGAGTATGTATGGGCCTTCTCTTACTTTAATGATACCCATAAAATTATTTAAAAAGATTTTGAAAAAAGCCTATATATTCAATAGAATGAATATAATTGGGAATAGAAGTAAGGGTGGAAAGTATGAAACTTATAGTGGGTTTAGGGAACCCGGGGAAACAGTATGCTCAAACAAGACATAATATTGGTTTTGAGGTTATTGATGCATTAGCAGATCGTTTACATATCTCACTCGACCAAGCAAAATTTAAAGGGATCTATGGCAGCGGAATTGTACAAGGAGAAAAAGTTTTTTTATTGAAGCCATTAACCTATATGAATCTGTCAGGTGAGTCAATTTCTGCCATGATAAATTATTTTCAAATGGATATAGATGATTTAGTCGTTATTTATGATGATTTAGATTTACCGGTTGGTAGAATACGTCTACGTCAAAAAGGGAGTGCGGGTGGACATAATGGGATTAAATCAACCATTTCTCATTTAGGAACCCAGGAATTCAATCGAATTCGTGTGGGGATCAATCGTCCATCAAATGGAATGACTATTACAGATTATGTTCTCGGTCGCTTTACACAAGAGGAGCAAGAACTGATAAAGGTGGCAGTTGAGCGAAGTGCTGACGCCTGTGAGGAATGGATAAGGAAGCCTTTTTTACAAGTAATGAATACGCATAATTAATAGAATGAATTCTACAATTATGGGCAATAATAACATTAATGAAAAAAGTGCAAGCGTCTTAATAGAAGCCCTTAAGGGAGTGGCGCTAAAGCTCGATTATTATGTTATGAAGGAGGTAATGGAATGGGAATTCATTACCATTGTCGTCATTGTGGAATGAAAATGGGTACACTTAATCAAAATTCAATTGAGACAGAGCGCCTCGGATTTCATAAATTAAATGATGAGGAAAGACAGGATATGATAACTTATAACTCTAATGGAGATATTCACATCAAATCTATTTGTGAAGACTGCCAGGAATCACTTGAAAAAAATCCTGAATATTATCAAAATGACTTTTTAATTCATTAAAAGCTTTGGAGCTTTATCCAAAGCATTTTTCTATTTAAATATATGAAAAAAGGTAAGTGTTATAATAAAAGAAAAAGAAGGTTGATTATCATAATGGTCGATATTGGAGGGAGGGGCTTTGATGCTAGGACTGAAGGGCCTTTTTAATCAACAAGAGGAAATAGGAAACGTTATAGCAGGGGTTGACGAAGGCTTACGTGAGCAACTCGTTGCTGGGTTATCGGGTTCAGCAAGAACCTTGTTTATCGCTTCTGTTTATGAAAAAACAAAAAAACAAATACTGATTGTAACGCATAATTTATTACAAGCCCAAAAATTATTTGATGATCTTGTTCACGTGATCGGTGAAGAAGATGTGTTTCTCTATCCTGCAAATGAACTAATAGGAGCGGAAATTAGTGTTGCCAGCCCAGAATTAAAAGCACAGCGCATTGAGGTTTTAAATCATTTGAGCACAGAGAAAGGTAGTATCGTGATTGTGCCTATTGCAGGTATGCGGAAATTTGTTCCACCTCCTGCTGTATGGAAACAGTATCAACTCACTTTCAAGGTTGGAGATGAGCTTAGTATCGATGATCAGCTTCTTCAATTTATTGAGATGGGCTATGTACGTACAGAAATGATTGATTCCCCTGGTGAATTTAGTGTAAGGGGCGGAATTATTGATATTTATCCGTTAACAGAAACAAATCCAATTAGAATAGAGTTATTTGATACAGAGATTGACTCGATCCGTACCTTTTCATTAGAGGATCAACGTTCTATTGAAAAATGTGATGAAATGACAATTGGACCAGCAACAGAAATTCCATTTCAGGAAGAGCAATATGCACGGTTAGTTGAGAAATTAGAAATTGGACTGAAGGATAGTTTAAATCATGTAAAAGATGAAGGTGTAAAAACTCAGCTCACGCAGAATATTAGCTATGAATTAGAACAGTTAAAAAATCATCAAAAACCAGAACAACTATTTAAGTATCTTTCTATTTCCTATGATCCGGTTAGTAGTTTAATAGACTATTTTTCGAAAAATTCTATTCTTTTTATTGATGAGATTAGTCGGGTTCAGGAAATGAACGAATCACTTGAGAAAGAAGAGGCGGAATGGTATACGGGTTTATTAAGTGAAGGAAATATTATTCACAATGTAAAGATGTCATATTCTTTATCGGAATTAACTTCTCGTTCAAACTTATCTGTCATTTATTTGTCATTATTTTTGCGACATGTTCCAAATACAAACCCACAAAATATTATTAATGTGGCATGTAAACAAATGCAAAGCTTTCACGGTCAGATGAATGTTTTAAATGGGGAAGTAGAGCGTTGGAAGAAAAATCAGTATACGATTTTATTCCTTGGATCTGATGAAGATCGTGTAAAAAGGTTGGAGCGTATCCTCGCAGACTATGATATTGAAGCGACTGTTACTAGTAATGAGTTGTTAAAGGGAAAAGTTCAAATTATGCAAGGGGACTTATTAACAGGGTTCGAGCTTCCTATTCAAAAACTAGCTATTGTGACAGAGGAAGAGCTTTTTACGAAAAGAGCTAAAAGATCATCGCGTCGCCAAAAATTATCGAATGCAGAAAGAATTAAGAATTACTCTGAACTCAAAGTGGGAGATCACGTCGTCCATGTAAATCATGGGATCGGGAAGTACCTTGGAATTGAGACGTTGGTGATTAATGGAGTCCATAAAGATTATCTTCATATTCGTTATCAAGGAAGTGACAAACTTTATGTACCAGTAGAGCAAATCGATTTGGTACAAAAGTATGTCGCTTCAGAAGGTAAAGAACCAAAAATCTATAAATTAGGCGGTAGCGATTGGAAAAAGGTCAAGAAAAAGGTTCAATCCTCTGTTGAAGATATTGCTGAAGATTTAATTAAGCTTTATGCAGAGCGTGAAGCGGCGGTTGGTCATGCTTTTAACCCTGATGGAGATATGCAGCGTGAATTTGAAACTTCCTTTGCTTATCAGGAGACAGAAGATCAACTTCGCTCGATTCAAGAAATTAAAAAGGACATGGAAAAAGAAAGGCCAATGGATCGTCTTCTTTGTGGAGATGTTGGATATGGGAAAACGGAAGTGGCTATTCGAGCCGCCTTTAAAGCCATTGCAGATGGAAAACAAGTTGCCATTCTTGTTCCAACAACGATCTTAGCTCAACAACATTATCAAACGATGATTGAACGGTTTCAAGATTATCCAGTTAACATTGGTTTGCTTAGTCGTTTCCGTACACGAAAGCAACAAACTGAAACGATAAAAGGATTAAAAAGTGGTACGGTAGATGTTGTTGTCGGAACACATCGACTATTATCGAAGGAAATTCAATATCGAGATTTAGGATTGTTAATTATCGATGAAGAGCAACGTTTTGGTGTCAGCCATAAAGAGAAAATAAAAAAGTTAAAGACAAATGTTGACGTATTAACGCTAACAGCGACACCTATTCCGCGTACTCTTCACATGTCCATGCTTGGTGTTCGTGATTTGTCAGTTATTGAAACGCCTCCGGAGAATCGTTTTCCAGTGCAAACTTATGTAATGGAATATAATGGGGGACTGGTAAGGGAAGCGATTGAACGTGAACTTGCGAGAAATGGCCAAGTCTATTTTCTTTATAATAGAGTAGAAGATATTGAGCGAAAAGCAGAGGAAATTTCGATGCTGGTACCTGATGCAAAGGTAACCTTCGCACATGGAAAAATGAATGAGAATGAATTAGAATCAGTCATGTTAAGTTTTCTAGAGGGTGATTTTGATGTTCTTGTTAGTACAACCATTATTGAGACAGGTGTAGATATTCCGAACGTTAATACACTTATTGTCAACGATGCCGATAAAATGGGCCTTTCACAGCTTTATCAGTTAAGGGGACGGGTGGGACGTTCGAATCGTGTTGCTTATGCCTATTTTACTTATCGGAAGGACAAAGTTCTAACTGAGGTAGCAGAAAGACGTTTACAGGCAATTAAAGAATTTACTGAGCTTGGCTCAGGTTTTAAAATTGCGATGCGAGATTTATCGATTCGTGGAGCAGGTAATCTGTTAGGTGCACAACAGCATGGATTTATTGATTCAGTTGGTTTCGATCTCTATTCACAAATGTTGAAAGAAGCGATTGAGGAAAGAAAAGGTGGCCTTGAAGAAGCAAAGCGTCAGTCAGTTGAAATCGACTTAGATATCGATGCTTATATTCCGGATACCTACATAAAGGATGGCCAGCAAAAAATCGAAATGTATAAGCGTTTCCGAGGTATAAGTGATCTGGATGATATAAAAGAGTTACAAGAAGAAATGATCGATCGATTTGGTGAATATCCAGATGAAGTTTCCTATTTATTCCAAATTGCCGAAATCAAAGTTTTTGCTTTACTTGTCGGCATTGAAACCATTAAACAAACAAAAGATGAGGTAACGATTCTTTTAACAGAAGAGAAAAGTAGCTCTATAGATGGGCATAAAGTCTTTCAATTAACCAACCAATATGGAAGAATGGTTGGTCTAGGTATGGAAGGAACAAAGTTTAAAATGGTACTTCATGTGAAGAAGGTATCTTTAGAAATATGGTTGAATGCCATTTATGAAATTTTACAAGGGATGCATGAAAAAAAAGAGGATAGTAAAACATCTATTTCATAATCGTTATGTCACACCTTTCTATCTGGTATTTTTATCCTAATATGGAATGAATAACATTGACAAGAAAAAGTCATTGTATATGTATAGAACTTTCTGTATGAAAGATACTAAGTTCAAATATGGTGAAGATTACATATTGAGGAATATGAATCATTGCCACATGGAACAAATCATCAGATGAAAGTGAGGCAACGTTGAATGAAAGCAACTGGTATTGTTCGTCGAATCGATGATTTAGGTCGTGTCGTTATCCCAAAGGAAATTCGCAGAACATTACGTATCCGCGAAGGTGATCCATTGGAGATATTCGTTGACCGTGATGGAGAAGTGATTTTAAAGAAATATTCCCCTATTAGTGAATTAGGTGATTTTGCAAAAGAGTATGCTGAAGCAATATTTGACAGTTTAGGAAACCCGGTACTTATTTGTGATAGAGATACATTTATTGCGAGTGCGGGAGGGTCTAAAAAGGAGTATTTGAATAAAAATATAAGTGGTCTTCTTGAGAAAACAATGGAAGAGAGAAACTCGATCATTATGAATCAACAATCTGAAACAACATTAGTAGATGGTATTAGTGAGGAAATTGCTTCTTACACCGTTGGCCCAATTATTGCAAATGGTGACCCAATTGGTGCTGTGATCATTTATTCTAAGGAAGGCTCTTTAGGTGATGTTGAGCAAAAAGCAGTAGAAACAGCTGCAGGATTTCTAGCAAGGCAAATGGAATCATAATTAGAATGGTGTAAGTGTCTTGGAAATATGCAAAAAAGCTTGTTTCTATGGAAATTATCGATCTTATCATTAAACAAAAGAGGCAGCCTAACCGCTGTCTCTTTTGTTGCCTAAACAGGAAGTATAACATTCTTCAATTTAATTAACGGTCTAGCTTCAGCGCTCTTACATAAATAATGTGCTATAATACTTTCGAATTTATCTAAAGAAAAGAAAGTATGATCTTTTGAATTTTGATTACTGTCTAGCGCAAGCAGCCTACCCTCTCGAGTCATAAGCCAATCTAGCAAGAAGATTAAAGAAGAACCTCCTTGCCGGCTCGTCTTGTGCTTGGCAAATAGAATTTATGATCATAAATTCTATTTACATAAGTGCAACTACGCTTCTGACTTCGCCTGAAGGCTCGTCAATTAGTGAGTTTTCTTTATCAGGGGTGAGCAAGGCGCTTGTGTTTTTCTTATTTGGAAGGAGTTGGGCAATGAAGCCCGGAAATCAAGTGAAGAATCTGTTTAAAGGGACGGTCATACTGACCATTGCGGCATTATGTACTAAAATTCTAAGTGCTTTTTACCGAATTCCCTTTCAAAATATTGTTGGGGATATCGGTTTTTATATTTACCAGCAGGTATATCCCTTTTATGGAATAGCAATCGTACTATCTACATACGGATTTCCCGTGGTCATATCGAAATTGCATGCAGAAGAAATGGCAAAGGGAGAACAAGGTAATACAAAGCAATTGTTTGTTGTGTCTATGCTTTTTCTATTGGGGTTTGGTTTACTATGTTTTTTACTGCTTTATAGTGGGGCAGGATGGTTGGCAAACTATATGAATGATCCCCAGCTTATCCCGTTACTAAAAGTAATTGCTGTTATTTTTTTAATCATGCCAGTGATTGCTTTATTAAGAGGATTCTTTCAAGGGTCTGATGAGATGATGCCGACTGCAGTATCACAAGTGAGTGAACAGCTTGTTAGAGTTTTAACAATACTAGTATCTGCTTTATTTCTTGTCTATCACCATTATTCTCTTTATAGCGTAGGAATTGGAGCTGTTTTCGGCTCCATTACAGGTGGAGTAACTTCGGCTCTTATCTTATTATTCTTCTGGCAGCGTATTAGAAAGAAAGAACCTCTTCATGGGGCAGTTTATTTTCGGCAAAGTGGAAGAATCATTAAGACCTTCTTTCTTCAGGCATTTCCTTTTTGTGTAAGCAGTATGTTGCTTATTTTTATTCAGTTAGCAGATTCATTAAATCTATATTCACTATTAATCGATTCAGGACTAGGCAGCGAAGTTGCAAAGAGCTTAAAGGGGATTTACGATCGTGGTCAACCTCTTATTCAACTAGGTACAGTCGTTGCGACATCGATGTCATTATCATTAGTTCCACTTATTACAAAAGAAAAGCTTCAAAAGGATACCTCGATTTTAACGGAGAAAATTCAACTTGCTCTAAAAATTAGCATACTTGTTGGTGTTGGAGCGACAATGGGACTGTGGAACATTATAAAGCCAACAAATATGATGCTATTTGAAAATACAGATGGCTCGCATATATTAGCTGTACTAAGTTTATCAATTCTTTTAGCATCTATTATTATGACAGTAACAGCTATTTTACAGGGGTTAGGATCGATCTTTTTTCCTGCTGTTGCTATTTTTGGCTGTTTCGTCATGAAGTATGTGTTAAACATACTTCTTATACCAAAGTTTGGAACAATGGGGGCCGCTTTAGCATCTATCTTTTCTTTATTGGTCATATTAGTGATGTTAGTTGTTAAATTACATAAAATGATGGAAGAGTCCCTTATACATAAACGATTTTATGTCATGATTAGTGTAGCAGCTGTTGTTATGATGGTCGTTTTAAATGTTTTTTTACAAATGACAGACTTCTTTTATGAATTTGGTCATTCAAAGAGATTATTTGCTAGTATGCAGGCATTAGGTGCTGTTATTTTGGGTGGCTTTGCCTATATGGTCATTATTTTAAAAACAAATTTATTCAAGGAAGATGAACTTTCCTTATTACCTCTAGGAAGTAAGTTGATGGTTTTCTTACCAAAGAAAAACGGGAGATGAAGAGTTTATGAAGAAAATTAATATTATAGGGCTTGGAGCGGGAGACCTCGATCAGTTGCCGCTAGGTGTTTATAAATTACTTAATAGTGGTGTGCCTGTTTACTTACGGACAAAGGAGCATCCTGTTGTTTCTGAGTTGGAAAAAGAAGGATTTTGCTATCATTCATTTGATTCTATTTATGAAAAGCATGAGCAGTTTGAAGCTGTTTATGAAGACATATGTGAAACTTTACTATCAAATAAAGAGGATGAACTCATTTATGCAGTTCCAGGTCACCCACTTGTAGCTGAAAAGACCGTTCAACTTTTACTTGATAGGGGAAATGAAAGAGGCGTTGTTATTAGAGTAAGTGGAGGAAAAAGCTTTCTAGATGATATGTTTACTACGTTGCGAGTTGATCCTATTGAGGGCTTTCAACTATTAGATGCAACAGATTTAAAATTAGAGGAGATCCAGCTTAGACAGCATATAGTAATTGGTCAAGTGTATGATTCCTTTATCGCATCAAATGTAAAGCTTACTTTTATGGAGAAACTCCCGTATGATTATGAAGTTTACATTGTAACAGCAGCAGGCAGTAAAGATGAAAAGACCCGAAAGATTCCTTTGGTTGAACTGGACCGCGAGGCGGAATTGAATAATTTAACATCTGTGTATATACCACCTGTTCAGGAAGAGGTTATCCTATATAAAGACTTTAGTAAGCTAAGAGGAATCATTGCTGAGTTAAGAGGTCCGAATGGTTGTCCGTGGGATTTGAAGCAAACGCATGAATCGTTAAAAAAATATTTAATTGAAGAGGCTTATGAAGTCGTGGAGGCTATTGGGGAGCAGGATATTGATCATTTGGTTGAAGAGTTGGGTGATGTGTTACTTCAAGTTCTTCTTCATGCACAGATTGGTGAAGATGATGGCTATTTTTCCATTGATGATGTAATAGAAGGTCTATCGGCGAAAATGGTGCGTCGTCACCCACATGTTTTTGGTGATAAAATAGCAGAAACGGCTGATGATGTTGTTCGCAATTGGCAGGAAATCAAGCAAGAGGAAAAAGGGAAGCGTAACGAATCGATACTCGATGAGGTAGGAATGTCTTTACCAAACATTATTCGTGCTTTTGAACTTCAGAAAAAAGCGGCTAAGGTTGGGTTTGACTGGCCTGATGTGGGTGGTGCTTGGGAAAAAGTAAAGGAAGAAATTATCGAATTTGAAGCTGAGATGGCTAAAGACAGTTCAAATGAAAAAGCTGTAAAGGAATTTGGTGATATTTTATTTGCTCTAGTCAATGTGGCCCGTTATTATGAAATCAATCCGGATGAAGCATTATTTAGGACAAATCAAAAATTTATCCATCGTTTTCATTATATTGAGGAGAAGGTAATAGAAAGCGGTAAATCATTTAAGGATTTTACGTTAGATGAACTGGATCATTTTTGGAATGAAGCGAAAAAGCTAGGGTACTAAAAGGGAGTGTAGATATGCGTTTAGATAAATTTTTAAAGGTATCGAGATTAATAAAACGCCGGACATTGGCAAAGGAAGTTTCTGATCAAGGCAGAATAACCATTAATGGGATTCAAGCAAAGGCGAGTACGAATGTAAAGGTAGGGGATGAGTTAACCATCCGCTTTGGCCAAAGGATTGTAACAGTGAAAATTGAAAAGCTTCAGGAAACAACCAAAAAAGAAGCAGCGGCTGAAATGTATTCCACCATAAAGGATGAGAGGATTCCATCCGAGTTTTAATCAGAGCCTTTTTCGATCCCAATGCAGTAGCTAACTGCTGTAGCATTTCAATTAGTTCTAAATCCTGCTTTTTTTCATAAACATGTACAAAAGGTTGTACTATGGGATTGTGAGGGATGAAGAATGAGTCAATATTATGAATCGAATTCTCCAAAAAGTACTGTTCAAGAACATGATGTGATCATGAAAGGTAGAAGGCTCTTAGAAATTAGCGGTGTTAAACAAGTAGAAAGTTTTGATAATGAAGAGTTTTTATTAGAAACGGTTATGGGGTTTTTGGCAATTAAAGGTGAGAATCTCCAAATGAAAAATCTCGATGTGGACAAAGGTGTTGTTTCAATTAAAGGGAAAATATTTGACCTGGTTTATATTGATGAACAACCTGGAGACAAGGCTAAAGGGCTCTTTAGCAAATTATTTCGATGACACTCACTACTCAATTTATGACTATGCTGGCAATGATCGGCATGGGAACCTTCTTTGGAGCAGCCCTTGATACGTATAATCGATTTTTACAGAGAAGAAAGCGAAAGAGTTGGCTTGTTTTTATCAACGATATTTTATTTTGGGTTTTTCAAGGGCTTCTCATTTTTTTTGTTTTATTCCATGTAAACCAGGGAGAATTGAGATTTTATATTTTTCTTGCTTTATTATGCGGTTTTGCTACTTACCAAAGTATATTAAAACAGCTATACTTAAAGTGTTTGGAGAAACTGATTTCTATCGTTATATCTGTGTTTGAATTCACTGTAAAATTTGTCCATCTAGTGGTATATAGGCCTATTCAAATCTTTATCTCAGTGCTTGTCACTACTATTTTAACGATAGGTAAAGGTTTGCTTGTTCTATTAAAAGGGTGTATCCGATGTATCTTGTCTATCATAAAAATATTATGTATGCCAATCATATGGATTTTGTTACTTTTTTGGAAACTGTTACCGAAGGGTCTTAAAAAATGCGTCGAGAAGTTATATAATAAACTGGCAGGAAAATTAAAAATAATAAAGAATACTATAGTCACATGGATTGAGTCACGGAAAAAGGGTCATAAGTAAGGAGGGTTGTGTAAGTGAGTGCCAATAAGAAACGTAATATTGCCAAACTTGAGACAAATTACGCTTTGCAGCAGGAAGAGAGTCAACTAAGTGTTGCAAGACGGAAAAAGTTTTTTTTAAGGCGCTTAACTGTTTTTTTAATTCTTGCTGCTATTATTTCTTATTTGATGGTTTCGACACTCATTTCGCAAAACTCTGTAGTGGCCAATAAGACAGAGCAAATGAAGAGATTAGAACAAGAGCTAAACTCATTGAAACATGATGAAGTTCTTCTAAAAGAAGAGGTTGTTAAGTTAAATGATGATGATTATATCGCTAAGTTGGCAAGAAAAGAGTACTTCTTGTCTGAAGATAATGAAATAATTTTTACTCTTCCTGAAAAGAAGAAACAGGAAATGGAAAAATCAACTAACTAGGGCTATATTGCACTCTTTCGTCTTATTTTGTATAATATAATACAAGTATGATTTTGCATATTTTTAAGGAGGAAATTTCTTTTTATGTCAATCGAAGTAGGCAGCAAGTTACAGGGAAAGGTAACAGGAATTACTAATTTTGGAGCATTTGTGGAGCTGCCGGAAGGTTCAACCGGGCTTGTTCACATTAGTGAGGTCGCAGATAATTATGTAAAAGATATTAATGATCATTTAAAAGTAGGCGACGTAGTCGAAGTAAAGGTCATTAATGTGGAGAAGGACGGTAAGATAGGTCTATCCATTAAAAAGGCAATAGACAGACCAGAAAGACCAGAAAGACCTAGCCGACCAGAAAGACCAGTAAGAAGCGACAGAGGTGACCGCGGTGGTGATTCAAGAGGTGGTTACTCTCAACGTCCACGCCATGGTCAAGGGAGATCTAATGATAACCATCGTGCTCCTAAAGAAAATTTTGAATCTAAAATGGCACGCTTTTTAAAAGATAGTGAAGACCGTTTATCTTCTCTTAAGCGCAATACTGAATCCAAACGTGGGGGAAGAGGCGCTAAACGAGGGTAACTTGCTGCTGATTTACTATAAAAAGGCAGGGTTTTTCATTTATAGTCCCTATAAAAAAGACAAATCTTATACCTTGGATTTGTCTTTTTTATTGTTCAAACTAGAAAAGACTCCTATCGATTTAGGAGTCTTTTCGTATTTCAGTATAGCGATGGAGGGGCTCGAACCCACGACCTTACGGGTATGAACCGTACGCTCTAGCCAGCTGAGCTACATCGCCAAGATATATATTATAAAGAAATAAAGGGAATGTTAATATAGTCCCAAGAATCTTGTCATATAAGTAGGATATAAGTTTTAGTAACATTAGATTTTAGAATATATTGGAGGGTAAGTACAATTTTCTTAGAAATAAAACAATAAAATAGTCAGAATAATCTAACTTATTTAGAGATTAAGAAGAAAAGAGTCGAACGAAAAAAGGCTGCTTGTCTAATATTTTGACAAACTTTTAAAGAGAGCAACTATATAATGATTTAAAAAATACTTATAGAGGGAGTGTAGCTATGTGGGAAAGGTGGAACGGAACTTCATTGAACCAATTGGGGAAGTTGATTTTGCTAAATCGAAGCTAAGGTTAGAAAATCCTTTTAAAAACTTCCAGGTGAAGATGGAAACTCTTTTTCTGAAAAAGGGCTATATCCTTTTGTTTATAGGATTCTTACTTGGACGTTCATTAATATTGGCAACGTTGACTCCATTTAGCATCCCATTTTTTGCTGCTGTCTATCTTGTTAGAAGAGACCGGGCTCCGTTGGCATTAATTGGTCTAATTGGTGGAGCAGCTACTTTATCTGTAATGGATGCGGTATCAACTTTTGCATTGACGGTTCTATTTTTAGTAATCTATCGATCTACAAAAAAGTGGTTGAAAAATGAGGTAAAGCTTATTCCTTTCTATGTATTTTCTGTTTTACTTCTTGGGAGTCTTGCTGAAGCATACGTACTCTCAGGACAATTTACATTGTATGAGCTCATGATGGCAGGTGTAGAATCGAGTTTAGGCTTTATTTTAACACTGATCTTTTTACAGAGTCTTCCTTTATTGTCGATCTCAAAGCGCAGACAATCATTAAAAACAGAAGAAATTGTCTGTTTAATTATCTTGCTTGCTTCGGTTATGACGGGAACGATTGGATGGACATTATATGATTTGTCGATTGATCATATTTTATCGCGTTATCTCGTATTATTATTTGCTTTTGTAGGTGGGGCGACGGTTGGGTCGACAGTGGGTGTTGTTACAGGTCTGATATTTAGTTTAGCAAGTGTTTCTAGCTTTTCGCATATGAGCCTTTTAGCTTTTTCTGGCTTGCTGGGCGGCCTCTTAAAAGAAGGGAAAAAAATAGGTGTTTCCATTGGCTTATTTATTTCAACCCTATTAATGAGTATGTATGGGGAAGGAAATAGCATCTTAGTTCAATCGATATTAGAAACAACGGTGGCAGTAGGGCTTCTTTTCCTTACACCCAAAAGCCTTACTTCAAAACTAGCAAAACATATTCCTGGTACACTTGAATATTCTCAAGAGCAGCAACAATATATGAGAAAGATGAGAGATGTGACAGCTCAAAGGGTGGAGCAGTTTTCCAACGTATTTCAAGCCCTTTCTAGTAGTTTTGCAAACCAGAATGAAACCATTGATTGGGATGAAACGGACCGAGAACTAGATTATTTTTTAAGTAATGTCACGGAAAAGACATGCCAACTTTGCCACAGGAAGGAACAATGTTGGACGAAGAACTTTAATACAACGTATGATTATATGAAAGAAATTATGACGGAAATGGAACACAAAGAAGGAGAGGTTTCACAAAGGTTATATAGAGAATGGGGAACTCATTGTATCAAACCGAAAAAAGTAATTGAAGCTATGTATCAGGAACTTACCTATTATCAAGCAAATCAGAAGTTAAAGAAACAAGTAAAAGAGTCAAGGAGGCTTGTAGCGGATCAATTGTTAGGTGTGTCAGAAGTGATGGGGAATTTTGCGAAAGAAATCCAGAGAGAAAGGGAAAACCATCATAAGTCAGAGGAATTAATTCTTGAAGCAATGCAGGACTTTGGTATTCATATTGAAAATGTCGAAATTTATAGTCTGGAGCAAGGCAATGTTGATATTGATATGACGATACCTGATTATGAAGGTCATGGAGAATGTGAAAAAATCATCGCACCGATGTTATCCGATATTTTAGGTGAGACAATTCTCGTTAATTCTGAAGAAAGTTCGGAATATCCAAATGGATTCTACCATGTTACATTCCGTTCTGCTAAGGCCTATACAGTTGAAACAGGAGTTGCACATGCTGCAAAGGATGGTGGATTAATTTCTGGTGATAGTTATTCAACGATTGAGCTAGGCTGTGGAAAGTATGCGGTAGCCATAAGTGATGGGATGGGAAATGGAGAGAGGGCCCATATTGAAAGTCAGGAAACACTTCAACTCCTACAAAAAATATTGCAATCAGGGATTGAAGAAAAGGTAGCGATCAAATCTGTTAATTCAGTGTTATCATTAAGAACAACAGATGAAATTTTTTCGACATTGGATTTAGCTATGGTGGATTTACAAAATGCTGCCGTAAAATTTCTGAAAATTGGATCTACTCCAAGTTTTATAAAAAGAGGAGGAAAGGTACTTAAAATACAGGCAAGTAACTTACCGATGGGGATTATTGAGGATTTTGAAGTGGATGTAGTGAGTGAGCAATTAAAAGCTGGCGATCTTCTTGTTATGATGAGTGATGGAGTGTTTGAGGGACCGAAGCATGTAGAAAATTATGATCTATGGATGAAACGAAAAATAAAAGAATTAAAAACTGATGACCCTCAGGAGGTGGCTGACTTGATAATGGAAGATGTGATTCGGTCTAGGTCAGGCTTTATTGAGGATGATATGACTGTTGTTGTTGCAAAAATAAAACATAATACGCCAAAATGGGCATCAATCCCTGTTCACAAATATAAACAGAAAGCTAATTAATGTATAAATTCCCTTCCGATAGTCGAAAATGGTAAAAATTCATATTTGGAGGGGAACTTGATGAAGACAGGAACACTCAAGCAAATCTTACTGATTACAGATGGTTGCTCTAATCAAGGGGAAGATCCTATCGCTATGGCTGCTCTTGCTAAGGAGCAGGGGATTACTGTAAACGTAATAGGTGTCATGGATCAGGATATTATCGATGACCAAGGGTTAAAAGAAATCGAAGGAATCTCCATGGCGGGTGGTGGAGTAAGTCAAGTTGTCTATGCTCATAAGCTTTCACAAACTGTTCAAATGGTTACAAGAAAGGCTATGACACAAACTCTTCAAGGCGTGATAAATAAAGAATTAAAGCAAATACTCGGACAATCTCAAACAGTGGAAGATCTCCCACCAGAAAAAAGAGGAGAAGTCATGGAAGTTGTTGATGAGCTTGGGGAAACAGTTGAGCTAGAGGTGCTTATTCTTGTTGATACAAGTGCAAGTATGAAGCAAAAACTTCCAACGGTAAAAGAAGCGCTTCTTGATCTTTCTTTAAGCTTAAACGCTCGAACTGGTGAAAATCGTTTTTCTGTCTTTGTATTTCCTGGGAAAAAGAAGGATGTTGAAAAATTATTAGATTGGACACCACGACTTGACTCATTGACGGAAGTTTTCTCAAAATTAACAACTGGTGGTATTACGCCAACTGGTCCAGCAATTAATGAAGCTTTAGGTTATTTCAGAAAAAAACGTTCATTAAGGAGTTTGCTCTCTCGTGATGATGAATCATTCTATGAAGAATCAGTGTAAAGTGAAGCCAGGGACAATCATTGAAGGCAAATGGCATAAGAAGCATTATATCATTTTGAAAGAGCTAGGGTTTGGGGCGAACGGGATTGTCTATCTCGCAAAGTGGCACAATCAACAAGTAGCTTTAAAAATGAGCGATAATGGAATGTCTATAACGTCTGAAGTGAATGTGCTTAAATCCTTTGCAAAGGTCCAGGGATCAGCCCTTGGACCTTCTTTACTTGATGTAGACGATTGGGAGCGAAAGAGTGGTCAAATTTCTTTTTATGTTATGGAGTATATTCAAGGTCCGGAATTTATGACATTCATTGAACAGAAGGGGATCTCTTGGATGCCAGTATTAACGTTACAGTTATTAACCGATTTAGAAAGGCTACATCGTAATGGTTGGGTATTCGGTGATCTAAAACCGGAAAATTTAATTGTAACAGGCCCTCCTGCTAGAATTCGCTGTATTGATGTTGGTGGAACTACGATAAAAGGGAGAGCCATAAAGGAATACACCGAATTTTACGATAGAGGTTATTGGGGACTGGGTTCGAGAAAAGCTGACTCAGGGTATGATTTATTTGCTGTTGCCATGATCATGATTAATACCGTTTATCCAAAACGATTTAATAAAACAACAGGCGGTATTATGCAGTTACGTGATCACATTAATCAAAATAAACAATTAAAAAAGTTTGAAGAAGTTATTTTAGGTGCGTTACAAGGACATTATCATTCAGCTGAAGAGATGCGAAACGGTTTATTACAAATTATCAGTAAAGACCGTCAGGATACAAGAAAAGTGACTAGACAAACAAGGTCAAGTCATTCGGCTCATCGACCAGTAAAGCAAAAGAAGCAAAAAAAGAGTGGAAGAATAGAGACCTTCCTAATATTTACCATTGTTATACTATTATATATTTTTTACATTTACGGACAGTTAATCTAAGAAAAAGAGAGTGAAATAAATGAATTCAAAGGTTGGTTATAAATATAATTGAAAATGATAGGGCTACGATTTTGGTTACAAGTTTGAAACATGTTATGCTTATAGAGTAAGAAAAGAGTTGAACATATTTTAATAGGGATAATAGATTTTTATTCACTATATACTAGTTAGTAGGGAAGCGTAGTTATGGTAGAAGAGAAAATAGAAAGTTTTCTAAAAAACAAAAAATTTACATTAACAGGGAAAAGGTTACTTGTTGGTGTATCGGGCGGACCTGATTCATTGGCCCTTCTAAATTATTTATGGGAAAAACAGTCTCAACATCATTTTTATTTTGTTGTTGCCCATGTTGATCATATGTTTAGAGGGACTGAATCATTTAATGAAGCAAAGTTTGTAGAACAGTACTGTGAGGATAGAAAGATACCATTTCGAATGACAAGAATAAACGTACCCGAATATATGAAGAAGACGGGGAAAAGTTCTCAAGTTTCTTCAAGAGAATGTCGTTATCAATTTTTTGCAGAAGTAATGGAGGAACATCAGCTTACATACGTAGCCTTAGCCCATCATGGGGATGATCAGATTGAAACGGTATTAATGAGATTAACTCGAGGAAGTTCAGGTTCATCCAGAGCAGGTATACCCTTTATAAGGCCCTTTAATAATGGATTTATCTTCAGGCCCTTTCTATGCCTAAGTCGAAAGGAAATAGAGCAATATTGTATAGAGCATGAGCTAGAGCCTCGGCATGACCCCAGTAATGAAAAAGATGACTATCTCCGAAATAGGTACCGTAAATATGTGGTTCCTTTCTTGAAACGCGAGAATTCACATGTACATGAGCACTTTCAACGATTTAGTGAAGACCTTCAAGAAGATGAACTGTTGCTACGTGAATTAACCATTCAAAAAATGAAAACAGTATGGAAAGAAAAAAAACATAGTAAAATAACGATTGATATCGATGCTTTCCAAGTGATCCCTATGCCTTTACAAAGAAGAGGTATTAAACTAATATTAGACTATCTTTACAAAAAAAGACCAGCATCCTTATCGGCTATACATATTGATCATTTCTTTTCTTTAATTGAAAGTAGTCATCCTTCAGGAAGGTTAGATTTCCCATCAGGTTTAAAAGTCATTCGTTCCTATCAAAAATGTCATTTTCTTTTCCATAGTGAAAATAAAGAAGGCTTTCGATTTGAATTAAGTGAACCTGGAGATTGTATCCTTCCTAACGGGGACTCAATCAACCTCCGATTTACAGATAGCGATCTACAGGAAAATAGTCTCTACTCCATTCTTTTAAATAAAGAGGATGTGTCTCTTCCAGTTATTATTAGGACAAGGCAACCAGGCGATCGTATGAGTTTGAAAGGAATGGAAGGAACAAAAAAGGTTAAGAACATCTTTATTGATGAGAAAATCCCTGTTGGTGAAAGAGAAAATTGGCCTGTGGTTACAGATATTCATAACCGCATTATTTGGCTTCCAGGATTAAAGAAATACCATGAAGCAGATGCTGTTCATCAAGATAAAGATTATATTCTTCTGACATATAGGCGAAAGAACTAGAATAAAGGGATATCGCAATGTCTTGGATAAATCAATTCCTAGGTGGAGAAACTTTGAATGAAAGAAACAAACTAAATGATACATGAATAGGTTCTGAAATGAAGCATTGATCATCTAGGGGGCATACTTAATATGAAAAACGATATTGAAAAGGTATTAATAACAGAAGAAGAACTGCAAGAAAAGGCAAAAGAGTTAGGTACGCAATTGACAGAGGATTACAAGGACCGATTTCCTCTTGCAGTAGGTGTTCTTAAGGGATCTATGTTATTTATGGGTGACCTTTTGAAACGAATCGATACTCAACTTGAAATGGATTTTATGGATGTTTCAAGCTATGGAAATTCGAGGGTTTCTTCCGGAGAAGTAAAAATTATAAAGGATTTAAATACTTCTGTTGAGGGACGAGATATCCTCATTATTGAAGATATTATTGATACTGGTTTAACGTTAAGTTATTTGGTCGAGTTATTCTACTATCGAAAAGCAAAGTCTGTAAAAATTGTTACTCTACTTGATAAACCAACAGGAAGGAAAGCAGATATTAAAGCCGACTACGTTGGATTTATTGTTCCAGATGCATTTGTTGTTGGTTACGGCTTAGATTATGCAGAAAAATATCGTAATCTTCCATATATCGGTATATTAAAGCCGCGTGTATACAGTAGCGATGTGTAATAGAAGCCAGATAAGGACAGTCTATACCATATTTATGAATAAGCTTGGTTTAAGAAGTGTAAATTCTTGTATTAGTATGATTTTCTATGGTACTATACACTATAGTTTGTTGACCGTGGGAGGAGGTAAGGGATGAATCGGATTTTCCGCAATACCATCTTTTATTTATTAATCTTTTTAGTCATTATTGGCGTTGTTAGTTTTTTTAATAGTGGTAACCAGCCGACAGAAAATATCTCTTATGATAGGTTTATTGATCATCTTGAGGATGGTGAAGTAACATCTCTAACAATGCAACCAGAGCGTGGTGTGCTTGAAGTACGGGGACAACTTGAAGGATATGATGAAGGTAAGTTTTTCATCACTTATGTATCGAATACTGACAGTGAAGTTGAACGAATCAATGATTTATCTGACAATTTTGAACTCCAAAAACTACCAGCTAAAGAAACAAGCGGATGGGTAACATTCTTTACATCTATTATTCCGTTTGTCATTATCTTTATTTTATTCTTCTTCTTGCTTAATCAAGCGCAAGGTGGAGGAAGCCGAGTAATGAATTTCGGTAAAAGTAAGGCCAAGCTTTATACCGAGGATAAGAAGAAAGTTCGATTTAAAGATGTGGCAGGTGCCGATGAAGAGAAACAGGAACTTGTCGAAGTCGTTGACTTTTTGAAAGATCCTAGAAAGTTTGTCGAGCTAGGTGCTAGAATTCCAAAAGGGGTACTTCTTGTTGGGCCTCCTGGTACAGGTAAAACATTACTTGCTCGTGCAACAGCAGGAGAAGCGGGTGTTCCATTCTTCTCTATTAGTGGTTCAGACTTCGTTGAAATGTTCGTCGGGGTTGGGGCTTCGCGTGTCCGAGACTTATTTGAAACAGCTAAGAAAAATGCTCCTTGTATTATTTTCATTGATGAAATTGATGCTGTGGGTCGTCAGCGTGGTGCTGGACTAGGTGGTGGACACGATGAACGTGAGCAAACACTTAACCAGTTACTTGTTGAGATGGATGGCTTTGGAGGAAACGAAGGGATCATTATTATTGCCGCAACAAACCGTGCGGATATTCTAGACCCAGCACTTCTACGTCCAGGACGTTTTGACCGTCAAATCACAGTTGATCGACCAGACCTTGCCGGTCGCGAGGCTGTATTAAAGGTTCATGCGCGTAACAAGCCTTTAGATGAACATGTTAATTTAAAATCAATTGCACAACGAACTCCAGGCTTCTCAGGTGCAGATCTTGAAAATCTTCTAAATGAAGCTGCACTTGTGGCGGCACGTCGAGACAAGAAGAAAATCGATATGCTTGATATTGATGAGGCAACAGACCGAGTGATTGCAGGACCTGCGAAAAAGAGCCGGGTTATTTCCAAAAAGGAAAGAAATATTGTTGCTTTCCATGAAGCTGGACATACGGTTATTGGATTAATTCTGGATGATGCAGAAATTGTTCAAAAAGTTACCATTGTTCCTCGTGGTCAAGCAGGTGGTTACGCTGTAATGCTTCCTAAGGAAGACCGTTACTTTATGACTAAACCTGAATTACTTGATAAAATAACCGGTCTACTTGGTGGTCGTGTCTCAGAGGAAGTTGTTTTTGGTGAAGTGAGTACGGGTGCTCATAATGACTTCCAACGTGCGACAGGAATTGCTCGTCGTATGGTAACGGAGTTTGGAATGAGTGATAAACTTGGACCTCTGCAATTTGGTCAGGCACAAGGTGGTCAAGTATTCTTAGGTCGTGACTTTCATAATGATCAAAATTATTCGGATGCGATTGCCTATGAAATTGATCTTGAAATTCAGCGGATTATTAAAGAGTGTTATGAAAAAGCAAGAAACATATTAACAGAACACCGTGACACGCTTAACGTCATTGCTAACACTTTACTTGAAGTAGAAACTTTAGATTCAGAACAAATTAAGCATTTGGCTGATCATGGAACGCTTCCTGAAAGAAAAATCGGGACGGATAAGAATACTGATGCTTCCACTGATAATGTAAAAGTGAACATTAGTAAGAAAAAAGATGAAACGACAGAAGAAACAAATCTGGTTAGTGAGAAACATTCTAATCAAGATGAAACTTCAGATACTAAAGATGAGAACTTAGATAATCGTTCATAATTTCTAAAAGGCGCTCCTAATCGAGCGCCTTTTTTCTATACAAAAAGGGAATTTTATTCAGTTAAGTACAATGCTCGACTATTGACAATCGAAGTATTAAAGTGTGCTATTCTTTTCGTTGTTTCTGATTACACAGTTAAAAGCTATTTGTGTTATGATGTTTGCAGTGTAAGCGAATCATATTAGAAAATGTGGTGAATGATGATGATTTTTGTATTTGATGTTGGTAATACAAACACGGTTTTAGGCGTGTACAAGGGTGAGGAACTAATCCATCATTGGAGAATTGAAACGCATCGTAATAGAACAGAAGATGAGTATGGGATGGTAATTAAGTCACTATTTGACCATGTTCACTTACCTTTTGCAGATATAGATGGAATTATTATTTCTTCGGTAGTACCTCCTATTATGTTTGCATTAGAAAGAATGTGTCAAAAGTATTTTCATGTTAAACCATTTGTAGTTGGACCAGGAATTAAGACAGGCTTAAATATTAAATATGATAATCCAAGAGAAGTTGGAGCCGATCGTATTGTGAATGCTGTTGGAGCTATTCATGAATATGGAAGTCCATTAATTATTGTTGACTTTGGTACGGCCACAACTTATTGCTATATTAACGAGGCGAAACAGTATTTAGGTGGGGCTATTGCACCGGGAATATCGATCTCAACAGAAGCTTTATATACAAGAGCATCTAAGTTGCCTAGGATCGAGATTATGCGTCCTGATGGAGTAGTAGGGAAAAATACAGTTTCTGCTATGCAATCGGGAATTCTCTATGGTTATGTGGGGCAGGTAGAGGGAATTGTAAATAGAATGAAGGCAGAAAGTAAACAAACTCCTACGGTCATTGCGACAGGGGGGCTTGCAGGTCTCATTTCTCAGGAATCAACAATCATCGATATTATTGATCCATTTTTAACTTTAAAAGGATTACAGCTTATTTATAAACGAAATGTGGAGAGTCTAAAAAATAGTTGAGAAATAGGGCTTTTTAAAATGAAAGGAGTAAATAAATGGAAGATTATTTAGTGAAAGCAATAGCCTATAGTGGGCAAGTGCGTGCATATTCTGTTTGTAGTACAGAAACAGTAAATGAAGCGCAGCGACGTCATTATACATGGCCAACTGCATCAGCTGCCTTAGGAAGAGCAATGACAGCAACGGTGATGATGGGAGCTATGTTAGCAGACGAGGATAAATTAACCGTAAAAATTAACGGCGGAGGACCTATTGGAAATATTTTGGTCGATAGCAATGCAAAGGGCGAAGTTAGAGGCTATGTTTCAAATCCCCAAATCCATTTTGATTTAAACGAACATGGAAAATTAGATGTCAAAAGAGCAGTTGGAACAGACGGGATGTTATCAGTTGTAAAAGATATTGGACTACGTGACTTTTTTACGGGGCAAGTTCCAATTGTATCGGGTGAATTAGGGGAAGATTTTACTTATTATTTTTCCTCATCTGAACAAATTCCTTCGGCTGTTGGTGTTGGGGTACTTGTTAATCCTAACAACTCCATTCTAGCAGCTGGGGGATTTATCATCCAATTAATGCCAGGTACTGACGATGAGACGATCACAAAAATAGAAAAACGTCTAACAGAGATTCCTCCCATTTCAAAACAGATTGAAAAGGGCTTGTCGCCGGAGGACTTATTAACTGAAGTTTTGGGAGAAGAGCAAATAAAATTTCTTGAGAAATTCCCTGTTTCTTTTACCTGTACCTGTTCAAAAGAGCGATTTGGTAATGCGATTATTGGCCTTGGTAAAAAAGAAATACAAGACATGTTGGATACTGATGGACAGGCCGAAACGCATTGTCACTTTTGTAATGAAAAATACCTTTATACAAAAGAGGAGTTAGAAGAGTTAAAAAAGGATGCTAACTAAGTGTAAGTAGTCGATAATAAAGTTACTTTTTCCCATCAAAAAGATTGACAATTCCTGAAAATGCTGATAAATTTAAATTAAACCAATATAAATAGTCGGAATAAGAAAGGGTGCTAAAATTATGGCGCGTATTGTCAATTCAGTTACTGAGCTTATCGGTCAAACACCAGTAGTAAAACTTAATCGAATCGTTGATGAAAATAGTGCAGACGTTTATTTGAAGTTAGAATATATGAATCCTGGTAGTAGTGTAAAGGATCGAATTGCACTTGCTATGATTGAAGCAGCTGAGAAAAGTGGTCAATTAAAACCAGGTGATACGATCATTGAGCCTACAAGTGGAAACACTGGAATTGGCTTAGCTTGGGTCGCAGCAGCAAAAGGATACAAAGCGATTTTAGTTATGCCTGAAACAATGAGCATGGAGCGTCGTAACCTTCTTCGTGCATATGGTGCAGAGCTTGTACTAACACCTGGACCAGAAGGGATGAAGGGTGCTATTAGTAAAGCGGGAGAACTAGCAGAAAAAAATGGCTATTTCTTGCCACAACAGTTTGAAAATGGAGCAAACCCTGAAATTCACAGAAATACAACAGGTAAAGAGCTTGTTGAACAATTTGGAGACCAATTAGATGCATTTGTTGCTGGAATTGGTACTGGTGGAACCATCACAGGTGCTGGTGAAGTACTAAAAGAAAAATATAAAGATATTAAGATTTATGCAGTAGAACCAACTGATTCAGCAATTTTATCCGGTGGAAAACCAGGTCCTCATAAGATCCAAGGGATTGGAGCAGGATTTGTTCCAGAAGTGTTAAATGAAGAAGTCTATGATGGAATTATTCAAGTAACGAATGACGAAGCATTTGAAGCCTCTCGTCTTGTAGGAAGAGAAGAGGGCATCTTAGGTGGTATTTCTGCTGGAGCAGCTGTACATGCTGCTTTAAAGGTTGCTAAAGAGCTTGGTAAAGGAAAAAAAGTTGTCGCTGTCATTCCAGATAATGGTGAACGCTACTTAAGTACTGCTTTATATCAATTTGATGGGCAATAAGATTAATTGATAAAAGAGGCTGACCATAGGTTAGCCTCTTTTATTTTGTAGGCTGTGTTAATGATTATTGTTGATAAATAGCCTTTAGTGTATGCGGCCATGTGTTTGATTCAATATGAATCACTCAATGGGTGCGTATACTAAAGGTCATTAGAGCATTAACACGATTGTTTAACACAACCATTTTGTAAAGAGATTTAATTGATTACTTTGAAACGTAAATTTTCCTTTTTTGCACGGTTATTATATCATAATATGATAGTATAGGTTTTTTCCATGGGGAAAGAAGAAAAGCTACAACTAACTTGAACTATCAAGAGGGGTGTTTATATGTCAGATAAGATCATTCACTGCGGTCCTTACAAACTTGATTACGATAAAAAAACATTGATTATGGGCGTTTTGAATGTAACTCCTGACTCTTTTTCAGATGGCGGGAAGTATAATCAAATCGATCATGCTGTTCAAAGGGCTATGGAAATGGTTGAGAACGGAGCCGATCTAATTGATATCGGAGGGGAATCAACACGTCCAGGATATACTCCTATTTCAGTGGAGGAAGAACTTAATCGGGTTATTCCAGTAATAGAAGCTATTACAAAGGCTGTTCCTGTACCGTTATCGATCGATACATTTAAATCGGGTACAGCTAGAGAGTCGATTAAAGCTGGTGCCCATATTATTAATGATATTTGGGGGGCAAAGGCTGATCCCAATATGGGTAAAGTCGCTGCAGAATTGGCTGTTCCTATTATTCTTCAACATAATCGTGACAATCAAGAATATCAATCTTTTTTTCGCGATTGTTTAAACGATATGTATGAAAGTATTGCTATTGCCAAAGCAGCTGGAGTGAAAGATGAACAAATTATTTTAGATCCAGGTATCGGATTCGCAAAAGATTATGCTAGAGATATTGAGATGATGCAAAATCTTGATAAGTTTGTAGCATTAGGTTACCCCGTTTTATTAGGGCCTTCTCGTAAAAGAATGATTGGAACAGCCCTTGATCTCCCTGTAAATGAGCGAATGGAAGGAACAGGTGCTGCTGTTTGTTATGGCATCGAAAAGGGTTGTCACATGGTCCGTGTTCATGATGTAAAGGAGATAAGCCGAATGGCTAAAATGATGGATGCCCTGATGGGAAAGGGAGATGTAATTGGATAAAATTCATGTTAATAAAATAGAGTTCTATGGTTATCATGGGGTTTTACCTGAAGAGACACGTCTCGGTCAGCGATTTATAGTTGATTTAATGGTTGAGACAGATTTAAAAGAAGCGGGATTGTCAGATGATATAGAGCAGTCCATTAGTTATGTCGACCTATATCAAGTATGTAAAGAAATAGTTGAAGGTACACCGTACAAGCTGATTGAGGCGGTTGCGGAAAAAATTTCTGATCAAATATTAGAACGGTTTTCTAAAGTATTATCAGTAACGGTTAAAGTAATTAAACCTAATCCTCCAATTCCAGGACATTACGAGTCTGTTGCAGTGGAAATTAAAAGGAGTCGGCTATAAATATGGAACAAATAGCTTTTATTTCCCTTGGATCCAATATGGGAAATCGGTTCATTTTGTTAGAAGAAGCCTTAGTGAATTTGCAAAATGAATACCCAATTGAGGTGGTAAATGTTTCATCTATTTATGAAACAGACCCTGTTGGATATGAGAATCAGGATGTGTTTTTAAACATGGTAGCCCAAATAAGGACTAGCTTGGCACCTGAAGAATTGCTGGATGCCTGTCTAAAAATAGAAAAAGAACTTGGAAGAAAAAGGGGTATTAGGTGGGGGCCAAGAACAATTGACCTTGACATTTTGTTGTATAATGATGAAAATATGATAACTGAAAGGCTTGTTATTCCACATCCTCGTATGCATGAAAGATCATTCGTTATGATTCCACTAATAGAAATTTGCCCCAATATCACGCTACCGGCAATGAAACAGCCATTGTGTGAACTGGCAGATCAGTTATCTGATAGAGAAGGAGTTCGGATATGGAAGCAGAGAAATGGGGAAGACGTATTCGCGCTTTTCGCAAATTGAAGGGTTTTACTCAGGAAAATTTTGCAAAGGAATTAGGTATTTCTGTCTCTGTTTTAGGTGAAATTGAAAGAGGCAACAGAATGCCAACTGATGAATTAATTGAGCAGATTGCCGTTGTGCTTCATATAAGTAAGAGTGAATTAGCTCCACTTAAAGAGGATTAGTCACTTTAAATAATAGTTAGGGGGTTACTATATGTTCAAAATAGGCGATATTGTTATGAAAAATCCAGTTGTATTAGCTCCAATGGCCGGTGTATGTAATTCAGCTTTTCGCTTAACTGTTAAGGAATTTGGTGCGGGGCTCGTGTGTGCTGAAATGGTAAGTGATAAAGGGATCTTATATAAAAATAAGAAAACAATGCATATGCTTTACATGGATGATCGTGAAAAGCCGCTTAGTTTGCAGATTTTTGGTGGAGAAAGGGATTCCTTGGTTGAAGCGGCTAAGTTTGTTGATGAAAATACAAATGCTGATATTATTGATATTAATATGGGATGCCCAGTACCGAAAATTACAAAAGTTGATGCAGGAGCGAAATGGCTTCTAGATCCCAATAAAATATATGAAATGGTATCTGCTGTTGTAGATGCAGTAGACAAACCAGTGACAGTGAAAATGCGTATGGGTTGGGACCCTGATCATATTTACGCAGTCCAAAATGCTCAGGCTGTTGAACGCGCAGGCGGGAAAGCTGTTGCCCTTCATGGTCGTACTCGGGTACAAATGTATGAAGGTAAATCAAATTGGGATATTATTCGTGAAGTTAAACAATCTGTTAATATCCCAGTTATCGGAAATGGAGATGTGCAGACTCCACAGGATGCAAAGCAGATGCTTGAGGAAACGGGTTGTGATGGAGTGATGATCGGTCGAGCTGCCTTAGGAAATCCATGGATGATTTATCGAGCCGTTAAATATCTGGAAACAGGTGAGTTAATGGGCGAGCCATCTGTTCGTGAAAAAATGGATGTGTGTGTACTCCACCTCGATAGACTTATTGATTTAAAAAACGAAAATATCGCTGTAAGAGAAATGCGTAAGCATGCAGCGTGGTATTTAAAGGGAATTAAAGGGAATGCTGGAGTTCGCAATGCCATTAATGAGTGTGATACAAGAGAACAAATGGTTAACTTATTATATGGATTAGTGGAAGAAAAAGAAGGAATCGAAATGCAATCACAAGTGGGATAACTATTTTTAAATAGAATGGCTATGTTCATGATTCATGTTGAAAATTTGCCTTTGGTGTATGTGGCCATTTGTTTTATTCAATGGAATAACTTAATGGTCATGTATACCAAAGGTATTTAAAGGATCAACAATATTGTTTAACAAAGCCAATAGAATAAAACTGCCAGGACCATTTAACTGGCAGTTTTATTCTATTTTAGGAAGTTTCACATAATAACTTTTATGATTGCGGTAATTTGTGTAGAATGATATAGTATGCAAAAATTTAAACTAATTACTAGGATAGCTTACATACACTGATTTATTATAGGAGATGAATAGAAGATGAGTCATGAAGAATTAAATGACCAACTACAAGTAAGAAGGGAGAAACTAAGTCAATTACGTGACAAAGGATTAGATCCATTCGGTAAACGTTTTGATCGTTCTCACCTTACTTTGGAATTAGTAGAGAACTATGCAGAATTGGAAAAAGAAGATATTGAAGAAAGAAAGATCTCGGTCACGCTTGCTGGTCGTGTTATGACAAAGCGGGGAAAAGGAAAAGCAGGATTTGCTCATATAAAAGATTTAAGTGGACAAATTCAAATTTATGTTCGAAAAGACGCAGTTGGAGAAGAACAATATGAAGTATTTAATATGGTTGATTTAGGGGATATTGTTGGGATAGTAGGTAAGCTTTTTAAAACAAAAGTTGGTGAACTATCCATCAAAGTGGAAAGTTTTGAATTGCTTTCAAAATCGTTACGCCCCTTACCAGATAAATTCCATGGTCTTAAAGATGTTGAACAACGATATCGTCAACGTTATTTAGATTTGATTATGAGTGATGAAAGCAAGCAAACATTTATGACGAGAAGTCATATTATCAGATCTATTCGCAATTACCTTGATAACAATGGTTATTTAGAAGTAGAAACACCAATGTTGCATGCCATTGCAGGCGGCGCTGCGGCACGTCCGTTTATTACTCATCATAACGCTTTAGATACCGAGTTATTCATGAGGATCGCAATTGAGTTGCATTTAAAGCGCCTAATTGTTGGTGGACTTGAAAAGGTTTATGAAATAGGTCGTGTATTCCGTAATGAAGGAGTTTCAACAAGACATAATCCTGAATTTACGATGATTGAACTATATGAAGCATATGCTGACTATCGTGATATTATGGCGCTAACGGAAAATCTGGTTGCACATGTAGCCCAAGAAGTTTTAGGAAAGACAACGATTCAATATGGTGAATATGAAATAGATTTAAAACCGCAGTGGAAAAGACTGCATATGGTTGATGCAATAAAAGAATATACAGGTGTAGATTTTTGGCAAGAGATGAGTGTCGAAGAAGCAAAACAATTAGCACGAGACAATGATATCCAAATTAAAGATAATATGGATTATGGACATATTGTAAATGAATTTTTTGAGCAAAGAGTCGAGGAGAAGTTAATTCAACCTACTTTTATTTTTGGTCATCCAGTTGAAATCTCCCCTCTCGCTAAGAAAAATGCTGATGATTCGCGATTTACGGATCGGTTTGAATTATTTATTGTGGGTCGTGAACATGCAAATGCATTTACAGAATTAAATGATCCAATTGACCAACGCGAAAGGTTTGAAGCCCAGCTTAAAGAGCGTGAGCAAGGTAATGATGAAGCTCATGAAATGGATGATGATTTCATTGAAGCGTTAGAATATGGAATGCCGCCAACTGGTGGTTTAGGTATTGGTATTGATCGTTTAGTGATGCTTTTAACAAATTCACCATCTATTCGTGACGTATTATTGTTTCCGTCTATGCGTCATCGATAATTATTAAGTAAAGCCATTTTCCTTAAGATATCTGTAATCAGATGTTATAGGAGAATGGCTCTTTTTATCTTTTTGATAGAAATACATTGTATTTTATCTATTATCCTGGTATATTAATATCTGCTGCTGAAAAAACAGCATGTTATGCTGAAAATTGATTTAAAAAAGTTATTGACTTTCAGAAATTAATTTGATATTATTACTAAGTCGTCAAGAGGCGAATGGAAAATTGTTCTTTGAAAACTAAACAAAGCAGAAACGTCAACGTTTTAAATTTTAGTCTTTTT
>NZ_JAETXM010000021.1 GCF_024494465.1 Bacillus sp. V3B
TGTATATATCAAAATGTTACTTTGTATTTTATTGACAATTGGTATCTGTCTATGGTTAGAGAAAAGAAACGGAGCCAAAGCATCTGTATAAGGGTGTTCAGGTGAAGAAAATAATTCCTTTTAAAAAGATAAAAAATCATGCCTTTACACAACTACGAGTTAAAACATTAAATAAATTAAAAGAAAAAACAATGGAATCTGTTATGATCATTTTTATTTTCAACCAATAGCTATTACTTTTTTATCTCTATACTTTTGTTTTACTTTGTATAAATTGTAGTTTTTTTATTCTTCTATGAAACCAGCTGACCGAAAAGCATTTTATACAAAATATACAAAGTATATTATAAAAGAAACCGATTATTATATTTATTTAGAACCGAAGTTAAAGAGACTTATGAAATATGGCAATCTTATGAAAAAAGGTTTTTAAGGATTCCTTCATTTGAAAGATGGATTGCATAAAAATGGCGATTCTATATTTAAGTATCCAAAAGTAAAGCAAGAGGCTGCCTAAAGTTTATACTTTATACAGCCTCTTGCTTTACTTTTGAACACATGCTTTTATAATTCCCCTACTTTTCCTTACTCCAAACTCTTATATGTAGTAGGAACTCTAGAGGTATAAACGACATTTATGGATATACATAAGGGTCTGCAGGTTCATCGACTGTTTTCCAGTTGGATACATTAATGATTGGTATATTCATATCATTATATTTTCCTATATCAAGAACCCCACGAATCTCAATCCACGTATCCTGTTCTATTTGATGAGCATCTTCTACAGAAGCCAATAAGTTAATCACACCCGCATCTGCTACACAATGGTTAACAACAAACCTTGAAACAAACAGTTCATTAGAATTCATCACTTCATCCTTATAGACAAATCCAGTTATTTCAATTGGCTTACCTTTTAATTTGTCAGCATGGCCCATAATAATATCTGTGTTGAAAACAAATTTATCGTATGTCATTTGAATAATAGGTTGATCTAATAGGTCGTCTATAAATTCACTATTTGTTTCTTGAGTATTAGATATACCTTTATCTGTTGCCGTAAGCATTAATCCTTTTTTAGAAGCAATTTCTGCGCCTAGTGTATTAACAGGTAAAACCAGCCCCCCTGCCAAAGGAATAACTAAAATGACGTAGGATATTAATGCTTTTATTGACCATTTTGAGGAAAAACCATGGTCATGACCGCAACCGTGTCCATGATCACATTCATCACCCTGATGTGTTTCATTCTTCTTCCAGATATTATCCCATTGGAGAAAGAAAAGTGAAACTAATAATATAGCAGCAATTTTACTGAAAAACACATATTCTGGATTTATATATTTAACAATATCTCCCGTATAGTGGAGCTTAAAAATAAACCCTGCAAACCCTAGTAAGATTAGGGCTCTAAGAAAATGCTGAAAATTGAATTTCATCTTTTTTACCTCCTAAAACCACATATGTGCAGCCATTACACTACCGAATACAACTACCGTTATAAGAAAGATAAGGACAAGGACAAATCGAATTTTAAATACCCCTAACATCATGAATGTATTTTTTAGATCTAGCATTGGACCGTATACTAAAAACGCAAGCAACGATGTTGTAGGGAAAATATTACGAAAAGATGCTGCGATGAAGGCATCAGCTTCTGAACATAGAGATAACAAATAAGCCATAGCCATCATAACAAGAGTGGAAGCTACCACTCCTTCGCCAACCTCTGCAATTGACTTCATAGACACATAAGTCTGTACAAAGGCAGCAAAAATCGAACCAAGAACCAAAAATTTACCCATATCAAAAAACTCATCAATAGAATGTTTTAACATCTGTCGTATCCGCTCCGTGAAGGGGAGTTTTTTAGAAGTAGGTGAAGGAGCCGTAATCACTGCATTCTCTTGCTTTAATTGAGACCCTTTAATGTAATACTGATAACCAAGGCTACGATCACCGCAACCACGAAACCTAATGTCATACGTAGCAATGCGATCTTAGTATCATTTCCAAAAGCCATAATGGAAGGGCCTCAATCAGAATGCTTAAGAAAATGGTATTCATACTTAGAATAGATGGTGAAATCGTCAAGGATGAACCATCCATAACCTTTATAAATTCACTGCCACCGAATACCCATAACATGATCGCTCCTAAGAAAGCAAAACCTGTTATTTCAGTTGCGTTTGAACGAATCCAGCGGTTCATATTCTCCTCCTTAACACGAAATTGTTGGCTTTTATTCGGCCACATAAACAAGTAGAAAGTATCCTGCATACTGCTGTAGATTAATATATAAAGATGGTTATGGTTACTTTAATAAAAAATCTCGTGTAAAGGTATTGGAGTACACTTGAAATCAAGGTGACCAATACTATGATCACCTTGATCAAGACTAACAAGTAAATAACTTTACAAATATCTATTGTTTATTAAATGGTTCGATAATGTCTTCGGCTGAATATACTTTACCGTCTTTCATAACCACCTGGACATTAACAGCATTTTTTATATCTTCTAAAGGATTACCCTCCACGAATACAAGGTCCGCAATTTTTCCTGGCTCAATTGTACCTAAATCATCCTCAACACCCATCTTTTTGGCTGGATAATAAGTAGCTGTACGTAATGCTTCATATGGAGTCATTCCATATTTTGTCATAGCCATCAACTCTGAATGTGTACTAAAGCCCATCGCTACAAGCGGTGAATCCGTACCGTTTATCACCACACCGCCCGCATCAATAATATCCTTTAATATCGCCACATCCTTGGCAACACTCTCTTGATATTCCGTTGAAGCAGCGTCATACTCACTCTTAATCGAATGATATTGCGAAGGTGTATACAATTTTTCAATACGTGGATCTGAAACAATTTCAGGATAGAATCCAAGCATATTAGCAAATAGTGTTGATGTCACGGACATTCCGGATTCCCCAGCAAGTTTCACGACATCTGTATATGCATATCCACTCGGACTCACAGTTCGAGAAAATCCTAGACGCTGTGTAGCTGAAATATGGGATGTTCCATCTTGTCCGAATGCCATTGACGGGAAGAAGTAATGTGAAAATGCAGGTACTCCCATTTCATGAGCAGCGTTAATCACATATTCTTGGTGATCATTTGGAAGTCTTACATAGGTTTTCAAAAGATCTACCTCTAGGGAACTAGCTCTTTCCACTTCTCGTTTAACCGCCTCTAAAGAAGTGGTAGGTCTCATATTGCTATAATAAACGCGTGAACCCTCGATGAGCTCACTCGATGCAAAATAACGTGGAGCTACCCGATTTCCAGATTCAATTGCTTCACGATCCTCAATCGCACCATACGCATAATCTCCCATTGAAACAGTACTTGTGACCCCAAAGGAGAGTAATTGACGTCCTTGTCTAGAACCGTAATGAGACTGAGTCAACTGCTGGTGAATGTGTGTATCCCATAATCCTGGAATAACGGTAAGTTCGCTTGCATCGATCACCTTTCCGTTATTCTCTTTTTTATGCGGCCCAATATCGACAATTCGGTTACCTTGTAACGTAATATCAACATTTTCTTTAAGTTCGGTACTTACTCCATCCCATAAACCCCCAACATGAATCACGGTCTTTCCACTTGGAAGCTGAGGCTGCCATTTCATACTAAATGGTACTGTTTGTGATGGACCTCCATCTATGGAAACGAGTTTCAAATCTCCTTTTGATAGATACATCAATGTGTTTGAATCCCCACTCCAGCTAGGTGAATCGGCAATCTCATCTGAAAGGAGTCGAGGCTCTCCTTTTGGCTGTCCATTTTCATCAACCGCCATCACCCATAGCTAACTTTCAATAATAAAGGCCATCTGTTTTCCATCCGGTGACCATACCGGCCCCGAGTTATTTCGATTACTCAATGATTTAAAAGGAATTGGATCAACGTAATTTTTTGTTCCTGTTTCGGTGTTTACTATATAAATTTGATTTGTTCCTTCACGGAATCTATTTGAGTATGTTTTAATAGCTGCTAGTGCAATTGTTTTACTATCTGGTCCCCACGTAGGAGGTCCTGGAAGGTTTAGTCGTTCTATTACTTGTTTGACACCCCCACTATTAATATCAACAGTATAAGTTATACCATTTTCATCTTGATAAGCGATCTTCTCGCCATCCGGAGACCATACAGCAGCAAATTCAGCGCTGTCGGAGGTTGTTAATCGTTGTTCCTTACCTGACGTCACATGTAAAAGATAGATATCTTCTATCCCTTCTTTATCAGAAGAATAAGCCATCTGCTTTCCATCTGGAGACCATGTTGGATCAAGCTCCATATATGAGTCATCTGTCAATTGACGGAGCTTTCCTTTGTCAATATCTAATAACCATAGATCATTAAGTGCGATAAAAGCTACTTGTTTACCATTAGGAGAAAGTTTAGGTGCAACAATTCCTTTAACTTTCTTAGGTTTCCTAGAATCAAAGTCGTGTTCTTTAGATGTATAATCTTGTAGTTGTAAAGACATCTCTACACTAAATGGAATGGTTTCTGCCTTTTCTTCACCTAGATTTCGCGATTTAATGTGACCATCCGAAGTATAAACGATTTCATCTTCTGATAACCATTCAACCTGAAAAGGGAATACGTCTTCATTGGTAGTGATTTGTTTTCCTGAGATCTTTAAGTTGCTTTGTTGGCCATCTTTCAAAACGTAGGCAATGTTTTCACCTTCTGGTCCCCAGGACGGAGTAGATATCGTCCCTGAAGTTTCTGTTACAACGGTTCGAGTATTTCCAGATACGTCAACTGCTTCAATTTTTCTACCATTTATATATGCAATTTCATTGCCATTCGGTGACCATGTTGGTTGATACCCATTTCCTGCTGTTTGAGTCCAGGGTTTAAGTTCATTTGTCTCTAAGTCTAGTACCCATATATCATAACTTCCTCCTCGATCTGACGAAAATGCAATTTTGGATCCATCAGGAGAGAAAGACGGTTCACGATGATCATAGTTACCAGAAGTAAGTTGACGAATATCAGATCCATCGGGTTTCATGGACCAGATGTGGTAATTTCCTCCTTGGTATGATTGGAATGCAATCCTTTTTCCATCTGGGGACCAATCTGGAAATGAAGGATCAACATAATTGTCAGTAATCCTTTTAGCTTTTCCACCTTTTATTGGAAGTGTCCATAAAACTCCCTGTAAATCCATAACAAGTTGACTATGATCAGGGGAAACAGTTACTGCAATATTAGTTCCCTCTGTTATAGTTACAGTATCTGGATCATTTTTAGCATTTACATTAGATGAAATACTTGTCAATATATCCTGTCCAAGGAACAAAATAAGGATCAACATCAAAATAGTCCATCTGAAAATATTTTTTCGTTTCATAAAGCAACTCCTCATACTTTCATTTAATTATTGTAGTTTTATAGATTGCCTTTTTTAAACTAGTAACTTAAATCCATAATGTTATATTTTAAAGAATGATCACTCCTTACTCTCTTAATCTGGTTGCTTATTTTTCTTTTGCGTAAAAATTCTTATAATAAGAGATCCTTTTCTAATAAAGAAAGTAAAATGTTAATCAGTACTTCATGAAAAACAAGTTAATAGCCAGGAGTTTCCTGACCTCATTTCAACCTCCTTTCTTATGTCTCAGTTCGAGTCAAATACAACATAAAAATATCTATATTTCCATCCCTGTTCTTCAACTAAATTGTCATATCAGATGTAGAAAACCAGCAATGCAAAGTTATGTTTCAACTTTCGCATAGGTTTTCGCTTAGATGTTTCAATTTTTTATTTAGTATCCTTTAGGCTGTGATTTCCTTCAGGAGTAAAGATTTAGTGAACTAGAATAGAAGAATGAGAAAATCTTATCGCTTGCCTTGTTGTACTTTTAGACGATGACGTATCACTAATACTGCTCCTGCCATTAGAATAAGAACAAAACCGGAAATAGCTAGAATCGGGATATTGTTTTCCGTTTTAGGTAACGCTCCACCTTCATTATTGATTGCCGTTTTAGGTAATGCTCCACCTTCATTAAATGAAGGATGACGAAATACTTCCTCCCCTTCAAATATCGTCATTAAGATTGTAGTTTCACTAATTTCTGATTCTGGAATCTCAAAAAGGTTTTTCTCTAAAATAACTAAATCAGCTTTTTTACCTTCTTCAATGGAACCTGCTTCCTCTTCCCTAAAATTCGCGTAAGCCCCATTGATTGTATAACTAGTAATCATTTGATTGAGAGACACTCTCTCTTCAGGCCATAGTACTTTACTTGGATCAGTTTCATCTAGAGCTAACCTTGTCACACCCTTTTGTACTGCCTCAAGTGGCCAAAAGTCATTTACCGGAAAATCACTTGAAGAAGCAACAGGAATGCCGGCATCAAAATAACCTTTCATTCGAAAAACGTGATTCGCTCCCTCCTCTCCAATCGCCTTTACATAGGATTCATTTTTGGTAAACCAGAAAGGCTGCACAACAGGAATGACCCCTAAATCTTTAAAACGTTTCATATCTTCCTCTTGAACAAGGTGCAGGTGAGTAATTTGATGACGGGAATCTCTTTTTCCATTGACCCTTGCTGCCTCTTCAAAACCATCTAGAGATAAAGTAACAGCTGCATCTCCAATAGCATGGATATGAACACGGAATCCTTCCTTATCTAAAGCCGTTACAGCCTCCTTGAATGCGTCTTCCTTCCAAACTGGATGGCCATACTCGCCCGGCATATGAACGTATGGATCTTTAACATAGGCTGTACCTGCTGCAAAGACCCCATCCATAAAGATTTTAACGGAATTAATCTGGAACAAACCGCCTTTATGTTCCTCGCGTTTCTCGATAAAAGACGGGATTTGCTCTGCCCATTTATAAGGGTCAACGTATAAGGCTATTTCGTATCTTAATGTTAATTGGTCATTCTTCTCTAGTTCTCCCAATGCGTCAATGAGACTGTCTGTTGGATAGTGAACCGGTACGAATACAGAGGTCACGCCTCTTTCAGCAGCCGTTTCCTGAAAGGCAAGAATAGCTTCTTTGTACTCTTCTACTGTAAAGTCCGGAATAGGAAGAGCATTAATGACTAGTTCTTGAGCAGAAAACTCGTGTACGATCCCTGTGGGCTCATTTGTTTCTGAATCGCGCTCAAAAACACCGCCCTTTGGATCAGATGTATTGGCATCTATTTTAGCATTCTCAAGAGCTTTTGAATTTACCCATAAAGAGTGATGGGCATTCGTGATAAAAACAGCCGGTATATCAGATACTACTTCATCAAGCCATTCTCTAGGCTGAGGATCTCCGGAATTACTAGTGACAAGACGCTCGTTCCAGCCAATACCACGTAATTGCTTTAGGTCAGGGTGTTCTTTCAAATAATCTTGAATCGCCTTTTTGTACTCCTCTAACGTAGAGTAAGAGGATAAGTCCAGCCAAAATAGACTTTCTGACATAAGATAGGCATGATTGTGACTATCGGTAAATCCTGGTAATACCATTTTCCCTTCTAAATCAATGACTTTTGTGTTAGGTCCTTTTAATGAACTAACACTATTATTATTCCCAACATAGACAATTTCTCCATCTCGAACACCAATCGTTTTCGCTGTACTGCTATTTTCATCAGATGTATAAACGTATCCATTTTTTAAAATCAAATCTAAAGGCTCATTGTTCTTGGGTGTCGCAACGTTCTTTGCAGATGTGATACCAGTTAAAGTTGAACCTAAAAGGATAAATACTAATAAAAAAACTAAGAACTTTTTCAAAATAAATCAAGACCTCCTGCCATTTTTGTAGATTACCTTTGTAAAACTATTAACTTACATCATCAAGTTTTATGTTGATTGAATTACCTTTCTTCGATGTAAAAATCTATTGCTTATTAAATGGAGCGATAATGTCTTCGACTGAATATACTTTACCGTCTTTTATAACCAGCTGGACATTGACAGTATTTTTTATATCTTCTAAAGGATTTCCCTCCACGAATACAAGATCTGCAATCTTTCCTGGCTCAATGGTACCTAAATCATTCTCAACACCCATCTTTTTCGCTGGGTAATACGTGGCAGTGCGTAATGCTTCATATGGGGTCATTCCATTTGCTATAGTACACGCGTGAACCCTCGATGAGCTCACTCGATGCAAAATAACGTGGAGCTACCCGATTTCCAGATTCAATTGCTTCACGATCCTCAATCGCACCATACGCATAATCTCCCATTGAAACAGTACTTGTGACCCCAAAGGAGAGTAATTGACGTCCTTGTCTAGAACCGTAATGAGACTGAGTCAACTGCTGATGAATGTGTGTATCCCAAAATCCTGGAATAACGGTAAGTTCGCTCGCATCGATCACTTTTCCGTTATGCTCTTTTTTATGTGGTTGGATATCGACAATTCAGTTACCTTGTAACGTAACATCAACATTTTCTTTAAGTTCGGTACTTACTCCATCCCATAATCCCCCAACATGAATCACGGTCTTTCCACTTGGAAGCTGTGGCTGCCATTTCAGCGTAAAAGGGACTGTTTGTGATGGACCTCCATCTATGGAAACGAGTTTCAAATCTCCTTTTAATAGGTACATCAATATGTTTGAATCCCCACTCCAGCTAGGCGAGCCGGTAATCTCATCTGAAAGGAGTCAAGACTCTCCTTTTGGCTGTCCATTTTCATCAACCGCATCGCTGCTAAGTTAAACGCAATATGAAACCATGAACTAACTGGCTTCGTTAATTCTTCAAATTTCCCTTTTGCATTTAATACGGCAATGAGGCCTAATAAAGGACGAACAATACCTGTTAAAACAAATCCACATATTAAACTATCCTTCATGACCTTATTCATAAATACATCTTCTTTCAAAATTCATAGATACACCTTCTTTCAAAATTTAAATAAAGTAAAACTTATTTTTACAATTCACTAAATATTTAATGGATTAAGAACTGTAAAAATTGTCTTATTATATAATTGTATTTGCATTTTTCGTGCCAGTTTTACAAAAAATTAACTAGTTTTTTAAAAGATTTATATCAAAAACATTTATTTTTAAAAAACATGTCATTTATAGAGGATTTAGGTATTATTAAGCAAAAAAATATTATTTTAATAAATTGTAATATTTAAATAATTGAGCTTAAATTCCAATAAAATTAAGTAAAAAAAATAGAGAGTAAAAATACTTTTACCGAATTTAGTAAAAATATTTTTACTCTCTATAGAAATAGGAATGGAAACAAATCTATTTTCTTAATTTATATTTGTCCATTTTATATTTTAAAAGCTGTTTCGAAATACCTAATCGTTTAGAAGCTTCCGTCATTTTCCCATACATGTTGTCTAGTTCCTTTATGATTAATTCTTTTTCAAAGGACTCTACTAATTCTTTTAATGATTGTGTTGACTCTTCAAACGGTTCAATTGCAGGCGAAACATTAAAATCTTTCATTCGTTTCGGAATATCATTTAGAGTTATCACATTGGTAGAAACATTATTATAGATTGTTTCAATTGCGTTTTTTAATTCACGTATATTACCAGGCCAATTATATCTTTTAAAACACTCCATAACTTGGTCTTCTACTTCATCTACAAATATATTCATATTATTATTATAAAACTCAATATAATATTGAGTGAGTAATTCAATGTCTTCTATTCTTTCCTTCAGTGTTGGTAAATCGATTTGGACAACGGCTAAACGGTAATATAAATCCTGGCGTAGCCTTTTCTCAGCTAACAAAATTTCTGGGTTTTCATTTGTAGCGGTTATGACTCTTATATTTAAATAAATATTCCGGTCCCCGCCAATTCTTCTTATCATTTTTTCTTCAATCGCTTTTAACATTTTCACTTGCAGATAATAATCTAACGAATTAATTTCATCTAAAAACAGAGTTCCACCTTCAGCTTGTTCAAACAAACCAAGATTATCACTTGCCCCCGTAAAACTTCCTTTCACTGTACCGAATAAAGTACTTTCCATTAGATTCGGAGGAATGGCTCCACAGTTTAGTGAGATAAATGGTCCTCGATAAGATTCACTCAAGTTGTGTATTGATTGTGCTACAAGTTCTTTTCCTGTACCCGTTTTACCATGTATCAAAACCGTAGAGTTTGTTCTGGCAACGTTTTTGATTTGTTGTTTGACTTCTTTCATTTTTGGACTTTTCGTTATTAGATTATCAATTGTATAGATGGTATTATTCTTTCGATATAGTTTATGATGGGCTATTTTACCTAAAGATTTGATATTCTCTTTTTTATATAAATGTTTCGAAAATTCAACAGTGCCAATCACTTGATTGTTTTCTAAAATAGGATACGTAGAACTAATAGATACAAAGGAATTACCTTTTTTTGTAATTAGTTCTTGTCTTTTATCACACGCAGGAGTACCGCTTTTTAAAACAGCCATAATGGTACTATTTTCATTGGATAGATTTTGATAAAATTTTGTAAAATGTTTTCTTATTAGTTCTTCGGGTCTAAGTCCGATTTCCCTTAAAACGTTTAAATCAGCCAAATCATAAAAAATAATCATTCCATTCTTATCTGTCACTAACACATTGTCATACTCGGATAGATGTTGATAGTTTTCAATATTCAAGTTGATTCATCCCCCATCCAACTTCAAACTAATATAAATCCACTTTAGCCTTTTTAACATTGACTTTATCTTCAATAAAATCATTTAAATCCTGATTAGTAAATAACATAAAGTCTCCCTTCCCTACTTTAGTTCTGATACCAAACATTCGTTTCTATCATACGATTTTAGTCAAATAAGGTCAATTTCATTTTGAAATATTCAACATTTTACCTTTAATCCACTCTATTCTAAATCGAATCAAGCAAAATTTAAATATTAAAATCCAACTGATAACTTTTTCCTTTTTTTGAAAAACATCTACTCAAAAAAGATTTTTTTCGTGTTTCTACTATTAAAGAGCTAGATTGTTAAGTAACGCTTCGTAAGCGTAAACGGATATTTATGTTAAAACACAGAGGAGATTGTGAAGAAATATACTTAAACTAAAGTAAACAGTTTACTTCAATTTCTCAAAGCATATTTCAAATTCTTTCCCCCTCTTTGCGAATTTGGGAGGAGAAGAATTTCTAAAAAGTGTAGTGCTGGAAAAGAAATAACAAAGCGTTTGTTTTATTAGAGCTAATATCCTCTTTTGAGGAGATTAATGGAAAACTAATAAATTCCCACAAAAATAAGTTCTTTTGTAATAAAATATAAGAGAAAAAGGTGTGTAGGTGTAATTTAATAGGAAGTAATTCCTAAATTAACCAAATAATAAAACAGAGGAGAGATGGTTTGGTAATGATAGTTTGGAAGAAAAGTTTTCTTGCACAAATAACGGTTTTATTGATGATTTTATCATTAGTATCTCCAGCAACAAAAAGCTTTGCACAAGGGGATATTACACCACCGACATTAAATAGTTTTACAGTTTCGGCTAAAGAGGCTTCGGTTGGAGATCAAGTCAAGATATCAGCAGATGTAACAGATGATTTAACAGGGGTTCAATCTGTATATGTTTATTATAGAAATCCAAACGACACTGGTAGTAAATACGTTCCCATTTCCTATAACTCTACAACTGGAAAATATGAGGGTACCTTCGACGTTGACCAGTATGATGCTGAAGGTGAATGGACAATAAGTTCCATTTCTGTATATGATAAACAAGATAATTATTATCGTTATTATAATGGAACATCCACCTATAAAACATCTACTTCCGAATACCGAGATTTAAGCAACTATGATATCAATGTATATGGAACTAGTTCAGACGTTACACCGCCAACATTAAATAGTTTTACAGTTTCGGCTACAGAGGCTTCGGTTGGAGATCAAGTCAAGATATCAGCAGATGTAACAGATGATTTAACAGGGGTTCAATCTGTATATGTTTATTATAGAAATCCAAACGACACTGGCAGTAAATACGTTCCCATTTCCTATAACTCTACAACTGGAAAATATGAGGTTACCTTCAACGTTGGCCAGTATGATGCTGAAGGTGAATGGACAATAAGTTCCATTTCTGTATATGATAAACAAGATAATTATTATCGTTATTATAATGGAACATCCACCTATAAAACATCTACTTCCGAATACCGAGATTTAAGCGACTATGATATCAATGTATACGGAACCAGTTCAGACGTTACACCGCCAACATTAAATAGTTTTACAGTTTCGGCTACAGAGGCTTCGGTTGGTGAGAAAGTTAAGATATCGGCAGATGTGACAGACGATTTAACAGGGGTTCAATCCGTATATGTTTATTATAGAAATCCAAACGACACTGGTAGTAAATACGTTCCCATTTCCTATAACTCTACAACTGGAAAATATGAGGGTATCTTCAACGTTGGCCAGTATGACGCTGAAGGTGAATGGACAATAAGTTCCATTTCTGTATATGATAAACAAGATAATTATTATCGTTATTATAATGGAACATCCACCTATAAAACAAATACTTCCGAATACCGAGATTTAAGCAATTACAATATTACTATTGGCCCATCCGATCAAACTAGTCCTGTAACAAAAATAGAATTACAATCTGCTTCACCAAAAGTGAATGAATGGTACTCTAGTAATGTCAATGTTTCATTAAATGCTACTGATGATCAATCAGGAGTTGCTAAAACATTCTATAAAATAAATAATGGTGATTGGAATGAGTATACCAATGCTTTTGAATTACAAAACGAAGGCGTAAACACGGTTGAGTATAAAAGTATTGATAACGCAGGAAATGAAGAAGAAATCAAAACTGAAGTAGTTAAAATAGATAAGACGACGCCAGTTACAGCCGCAAGCAACGTTCCAACAAATTGGACAAATAAAGATGATTCAATAACACTATCAGCTACTGATGAAATTTCTGGTGTAGCAAAAACAGAATACAGAATTAATAACGGCGAATGGACAGAGTATACTGAACCTATTAAATCCTTTACTGAAGGTAAGAACATTGTTGATTACAGAAGTATTGATAACGCAGGTAATGTAGAGTCATATAAAAGTTTTGAAGTTGACCTGGACAAAACAGCTCCTGTAACAACTACTAACCTAGTAAAAGATGGATGGTATAACACAGATGTAGACCTAACACTTGAGTCATCAGACAATCTATCTGGTGTTGCTACAACACAGTATAAAGTGAACAACGGTGATTGGTTAACATACAATAACAGTATTACTATCAGTAATGAAGGCATCAATAAAGTTCAATACAGAAGTATCGATAATGCAGGTAATGTTGAAGAAACTAAATCAATGGAGGTAAAAATCGATAAAACAGCACCAACTTTAAATGTTTCTTTTGATCAATCCGTTATCACAGATAGAAACCACAAGTTAGTTCCGATAAATGCTTCCGTTGAAGCAGCCGACAGTTTATCTGGGGTTGATTCATATGAATTGGTATCGATTATAAGCAATCAACAGGATAACGGAAAAGGTGATGGAAACACGACTCAAGATATACAAGGTGCCGAATTCAGTATACCCGATACAAACTTCTTAGTACGTGCTGAAAGAAGTGGCAGTGGAGACCGTGTTTATACCGTTACCTATAAAGCAACCGATACTGCTGGAAACACAGTTAATATCTCTCAAGATATTTTAGTGAAACACGATAATTCCAAAAAGTAAAAATAAAAAAGGGCAGTTATACCTGAATGGTATTGCTGCTTTTTTAATTTTTGATAAAACCTTATTAAGCTATCCTGAAAATAATAAACGGCAATAGCACATTTTTTCGCAATACTAAATACACCCAGTAAAATCCATTTTTTTTAAAAGGATCTGGGCTTTAACTGTATATATTTTTGCACATAATTACGTTATAGCTTCAACCGTTACTTTACAACCGAGAGTCTCTAATCGTTTAATAGATTGCTTGATCACGATTTCTTTCGCCGCTCAAAGTAATCCGCACCCAACTCAATATATGGTTGTCTTCTGTTTAACAGGTGATAAACAATCGTTAAAATGGTATGTCCAACTGCTACTGCTGTACGTTTCTTTCCAATTCTCGCCGCCAACCGTTGGTATTGGGAAGAAAGATAGGTGTTTTTTGTTTTTGCTGCTGAATGTGCTGTTTCAACAAGCACTGCTCTTAATTTCTTATTACCTTTTCTCGTTTTTCCGGACTTTTTTTCTAGCACTTTCGTTATTACCAGGGACGGTTCTGGTGCAAAAACAGATTAGTTTATAAGAACGGAAAATAAAAAAGTATTGGCTCCACCTTCGCCAAATACTATGACAGCCACTCACGCTATCCCCACTAAATATATATTCACGATGTAATTTTAATAAAATAGGCATTAGATGTTTTATTCTTGTAAATTTCCACTAAATAAACCTTTATGAAAATTTACATTCGTTAACAATATCTCCAACCCCTAAAAATCATTAAAAACTTATTATGCCTGATATGGCTTATTAAAGTATTCTGCATCGTTAATTTAAGTATATTCTTTCACAACTTTTATCAAATTCGCCCCGCCGAATTTGCGCCCGGATTTTTATCACGCTTCAGAAAGCCACATCCTGTGGCTTTCGCCTGACTAGGACGTCCTGTCCGTCGTCGAGCTCGCTCGATCAATTACCTTTAAAAAATCCGAGGCATCCGCCGGAGGCTTAACTTCATTCAGTCGGGGTTTGAACCCCCACTGAATCAGAGAGCTTTTTGCATTCATCCCCCACTTACAGAAGTGGAGGACTTCTGCTGAATGAAGTTAAAAAGTTTATTCTATACAAAAAAAGCTTTCCTACAAGGTATGTGTCACCTTTAGGAGAGCCCTTTCATAAATCCTTCTTATAAAGTAATAAGGACTATTTAATTCACTATAAATTAAAATTATCAGGATCAGGTCCAAAACGCTTATTCTCATTTAATTGATTGATTGCGTCCATATCCTCTGTTGTTAATTCAAAATCAAAAATATCAGCATTTTCCTTTAATCGCACTGGTGAAGCTGATTTAGGAATAATGATCACATCATTTTGCAAATGCCATCTTAAAATAACTTGAGCAGTTGATTTTCCATACTTTTCGGCAATTGCTATAAGGCGGGAATCCTCAAGTAAACGACCTCTCGCTATTGGTGACCATGCCTCTACTGCGATATCATTTTCCTTACAAAAAGATCTTAGCTCTTTTTGGGATAGCAGCGGATGTAATTCTACTTGATTCACGACCGGTTTTTCCTTCGAATGAACGAATAAATCTTGTAAGTGATGGATCTGGAAGTTGCTCACTCCAATAGATTTTACTTTTCCTTCATCATAAAGCCTTTCCAATGCCTTCCAAGTATGTAAATATTCATCTTCTACTGGCCAATGGATCAAATACAAATCAATATATTCCAAACCAAGCTTTTTACGACTCTTTTCAAAAGCGGCAAGTGTTTCTTCGTAGCCTTGATCCGTATTCCATACTTTTGTTGTGATAAATAACTCTTCACGCGGGATTCCACTGTCTTTTATCGCTTGCCCGACTCCTTCTTCATTATCATAAAATGCAGCTGTATCAATCGAACGATATCCAAGATTTAAAGCTGTTTTAACAGTGTCAACAGCTTCATTTCCATCTTCAATCTTAAATACACCCAGGCCAAACTGCGGCATTTCTACACCCGTATGTAACTTTATTTTATGAGAGATGCTATGTACCATTGATAAAACCCTCCATTCGATAGACTACTTATATCATATCACTATCAACAGCCTTATTTAACAAATCTACCGCTTAACATATTAAATAACTGTTAACTTTTATCTAAAATAGGCGAGAATACCCCTTCCTCAAGGAATGTGAAGGGAGTTAGCCCAATGAGTAGGGAGGGGATGAATCGCCTTCGGACAAGGGATGGCTTTCTTGCCATCTCGATTGTCCGACTGTTCGAGAGCACATATTCTGCTTAACTTGAAAAAAATCATCATATGAGTTCCAAATCACCCTTTGTTAATTCTCTTGCAAAAACAAGAACAAACGTTTGAATAATATTCATAAAAATGGTAAAATAGAAGCAGGGAACAAGGAGGTGTCAACGTATGTTGGTGAACAAATCCTATAAGTTTCGTATGTATCCTAACCAAAAACAAGCAGGACTCATGAATAAGACCATTGGTTGTTCTCGTTTTGTATTTAACTTCTTTCTTGGCAAACAAAAAGAAAAAGACGCTTATTGGTCGATCGTAGAAGAAATGAAACAGAATGGTCAGCTTCCCATGAATCATTGGAAAGGCAAAGGCTTAAATAAATATGAAACCGTTAAATCACTTCCTGAACTGAAGCAGCATTATCCCTTTTTAAAAGAAGTAGATAGTATTGCTTTGCAAAAGTCTGTTGAAAACCTAAGTGACTCCTATGAGCGATATTACAAAAAACAGAACAAACAACCCCGTTTTAAGTCTAAAAAGAATCAGGTTCAGTCTTACACAACCAAGCATACGAACGGAAATATTGCGGTAGTAGATCATTATATGAAATTACCAAAACTAGGACTTGTTCGTTTTGCCAAAAGCCGTGAAGTAGAAGGACGAATTTTGAGCGCTACCATCAGACGCAATCCTTCCGGAAAATATTTTGTTTCTTTAGGAATGGAAACAGAAGTCGCAGAATTACCTAAAACCCATTCGGCTGTCGGCATTGATGTGGGTGTCAAAGACTTTGCCATTCTTTCAGATGGAACACCCCCTTATAAAAACCCAAAATTTTTCCGCGCCTTAGAAGAAAAGTTAGCCAAAGCCGGGCGAATCATGAGTAGACGAACCATAGGCGGTGCGAACTGGTACAAAGCCAAACGTAAAGTGGCTCGTATTCATGAAAAGATTGCCCATACACGTAAAGATTACTTGGATAAAATCTCTACCGAAATTGTCAAAAACCACGACATCATCGGAATGGAGGATTTGTCAGTATCTAATATGTTAAAGAATCACAACCTTGCAAAAGCCATCAGTGAAGTATCTTGGTCACAATTCAAAACCATGATTAAATACAAGGCAAAATGGTATGGAAAACAAGTCGTTACAGTAGCGAAAAACTTTCCTTCTAGTCAACTATGTTCTTGTTGTGGCTATCAAAACAAAGACGATCAAATTCGCCCCGCCGAATTTGCGCCCGGATTTTTATCACGCTTCAGAAAGCCACATCCTGTGGCTTTCGCCTGACTAGGACGTCCTGTCCGTCGTCGAGCTCGCTCGATCAATTACCTTTAAAAAATCCGAGGCATCCGCCGGAGGCTTAACTTCATTCAGTCGGGGTTTGAACCCCCACTGAATCAGAGAGCTTTTTGCATTCATCCCCCACTTACAGAAGTGGAGGACTTCTGCTGAATGAAGTTAAAAATCTTGGACTACGTGAATGGGATTGCCCAGAATGTCATACCCATCATGACCGAGATATTAACGCAAGTTTAAATCTTAAAAATGAAGCCGTAAGACTTCTAACCGTTGGAATGACGGGGATCGCCTAATCAATAACTGATCGATAGATCGGTGTTCTTAGGAATCCCCCACTTCAAATTTTCGTTAGAAAATTAAGTGGTGGGTAGTTCAAAAAAGAATTAACTCTTCACATATTTTTTCTCATAAACAACCGTTTTTAAAAGTAGTGAAAGGAAAATGGCGCAAAGTTCATCCACTTGTCTATACTTTCGCTATCCTAATTTTCTATCAAATCACTTTTTTACCGCATTAATGGTCGGGACGCTTTTAGGACTATTTCTGCTGATTTCGGGCACCATAAATTCCTTATATATGAACAAAATTCTCTTTTAACCAATTCTCTAAAATATCTAGTAGCTCAAAATCTACTGGTATTTCGGACAAGCTCTTATATTCCTTCATTAGACCGAGCAATGATTAATATATTTGCTTTTTATCCATGTATCTAACTGTCGGTACAAGGTGGCTTGTGCAATATCTGGTAACAATTGTGCAAGTTCCTTGCTGTTCTTTCCTCACCACCAAGGAATTTTTGAATAACTCTTAAACGGATAGGATGCAAAATAATATCGGCTTTTCGTTCTTTCATATCTCTTCATCCTTGTATTATTTATATTGATTATATTATCAATATTTATTTGCTCCTCCCACCTATATACTAAGATATTCACATTATTTCTTTCACACTAAAACTATACGAAGCTAAAGCCTAAAGAAATTTGGATTTATATTCCTTACATCTTTACACTTCTTTTTAACACAATAATCATGTATGACGAGAACGTCTACAATTTTATAATAGGAGGAAATCATATAATGATGAATATGCAGCAACAAAATAATACGCAACAAATGATGTCGAATATGCAGCCAACTGATACAAAACATGGTGGACATGAATTAATGGATGTTCATGAAGTGTTAAGCTGTACCATTTCAACACTCGATCAATATTTACTCTATAAGCAACATGTAAAGGATCCTGAATTAATAAATATTTTGAACCGTCAACATCAATTTATACAAGACCAATATAATATTCTGACTGAATGTTATAAGTCAGGCATGAATCCATCACATCATACAGTAAGATATACGATGACACAAAACAATGATGTTGTGTATGGCTTAACTCCTAGTCAACCAAGAAAACCAAAAATGAATGCATCAGAAATTGGTGACAAATGCATTTCTAACTATATGATGGGATTAATGAAAGCTGGTGCCAGCGAACTTACAAAAGCTGCCCTTGAGGTGACAAACCCTGTTGTTAGACGGGTTATTGCCGACTCTGTTCCTAATTACATTGAAATGGCCTATGAAATATTCCAATACCAAAACAAACATCAATATTACCAAGTAGCGCGATTAGATCAACAAGATATGGAAACCATTATCAACAGTTTCGCTACTACTAGTGGTCAACAGCTTCAATAATCAATGAGGATTTTTTAAAGTTGCTAGAAACAGGAATATTACCTATGCAAAAAGCCAGCTATTCCGCTGGCTTTTTGCATAGACCTCCTCATTTTCCATTCCATTCCTTCCTCATTAACCTTCCACTATTTGTAAATATTTTTTGTTAAAAGTTGATAATAAACTCCAAAAGCCCCATTTAATTTATTATCAATTTTTAACATGTGGTAATATAAATCACATATTTTTAAAAATTTAGATGATACAATGCTTAAGTAAACTATTGATTATGATCAAAAGAAACGGGGTATTATATTGAAATTTCCACAGTTAAAAATAGGCCATATGCTTCCAAAAGTTCCCGTTATACAAGGTGGAATGGGTGTTGGTATTTCCCTTAGTGGACTTGCCTCTGCTGTAGCTAATGCAGGTGGAATTGGAATCATTTCCGGTACTGGTATCTCCATAGATGAAATGCGTAGCCACATTAGACAAGCAAAAGAGCGGGCTACAAATGCAGGTTATATTGGTGTAAACATTTTATTTGCTATGAATGATTTTGCTGAAAAAATGAAAATCGCACTTGAAGAAAAGGTGGATTTTATTATTTCTGGTGCTGGTGTCTCACGTGATATGTATGCCTGGGGAAAAAAGGTTGGAATTCCGGTCCTCTCTATCGTCTCAAGCGCAAAACTTGCACGAATTTCTGAAAGACTCGGTGCTGCTGCTGTTGTAGTTGAAGGAGTCGATGCAGGTGGACATCTTGGAACGGACAGATCTGTGTTTGACATTCTACCTGAAGTCGTTGAAGCTGTTTCAATACCTGTCATTGCAGCAGGTGGGATTTTAACTGGTGCTGATATTGCAAAGGCCATCGGGATGGGCGCATCAGGTGTGCAAATGGGAACACGATTTGTCGCAAGTGATGAATGTGATGCTCCACTGAATTTCAAACAAAAGTACGTGGATGCTCGTAAAGAGGATACTCTTCTTGTCAAAACAACTGTTGGCTTACATGGGAGAGTAATTAAAAATAATTTTAGTGATTTGATCACTCGTTCAAAGACAGTAAAAATAGATAAATGCCATGATTGTCTTAAGAATTGCTCTTATCGTTTTTGTACACTCGACTCTTTATTCAAAATAGTAGAAGGGGATGTTGAAAACGGACTTGTTTTTGCCGGATCAAGAGTTGGTGAAATCAAAGAAATCCTACCTGTCCAAACAATTATGAATCGTCTTACTGAAGAATATGAAGAGGCTATGAAAACGAAACAATACGACCTTCATTTTGCCTAAAATAATAAAACGACAGGTGTTATCGATAACACCTGTCGTTTTATTTTGTTATGTTCATAAAATTAAACGGATTGTGATAAATTTTATAGGCTAACTTATTAAAGAATTGAATGATGGTTCCAATACAAAGTACCAAAACAATGGAACCAGCACCTATTTTACCTCCGATTATGACCCCGATCATGATAAACGTAACTTCTAAGATGGTTCGTGAAATCATTAAACTCATATGAAATCGTTCAGTTAAGGCTACCATCATCCCATCATAAGGCATTCTTGGTAAGTTTGCCGTTAAATAAATCCCAACTCCCATTCCAATGAGTAAAACTCCCAGCAGAAAGACCCCCCATCTTAATGACGGAGAATGTAACCAACTCTCCAAATTAGTAAAAATAAGCTCCATCCAAAAATCCATCATGACTCCCCAAAAGATCATTGTAATCACAGACTCAAATTCTGGTCTTTTTTTGAGAAGAAATGAATTGAACAACAAAAATAGACCTTGAGAAATGATGACCCATGTTCCAAAGGTAAATCCTGTCCTCTCAGCTAACACTAATAAGACGATATCTTGAGGACCTGCCCCAGCATTAGACTTGATAATAAACGTAACACCCATACAAGCAATAGCAATTCCTGTTACATAAAAAAGTAGTTTTTTTCCCATTCACTCTACCTCTACATTTCTTTAGAACTTCTTGTGAATGACGTATATAAGATTGTCAAAGATCTAATTAAACATATACAGCTTTTCCATTATTTATTCCAATAACATCATTTTTCATGCTTTTCTTTCATAAAGGCCCTTTTCGTAAACTTTGTTGCTTTTCATAATATAATATAGAAACTACATACTCATTTTGATATTGAACACATAAGAATTGTTACGAAAAGATGCCCCGACATTCTGATTCATACGGTTTAGATATTCATTCAGAAAACAACAATCTATGCGAAAAAACCCTTCATAAATCAGCAATTAACCATCTGTTATTAGCTTATTGAATGAGGAGTATGGTAAGATCTAATTTGCATAAGTTTAACTCTAATCATTAAAAGGAGGTAAAAAATAGAGATGAAAAATGAACATAAGTTTCTTGGGTTTATTGGTACATATACAAAAGGAGCTAGCGAAGGTATTTACTCTTTCACCTTCAATACAGAGGATGGAAAGATTGAAGATATGAAAGTTGCTGCAAAAATAGAGAATCCTACTTACTTAACCATCAGCAAAAACAATCAACACTTATATGCAGTAGCAAAAGCAGGAGAAAATGGCGGTGTAGCAGCTTTTTCTCTAAGCAGAGACACTGGAGATTTGCAATTTCTGAATCAACAAACAGCAGAAGGATCACCACCCTGTCATGTAAGTGTTGATCCTAAAAATCGCTATTTATTATCTGGAAACTATCATAAGGGAACTGTAGCAGCTAACACTTTGAATAAAGAAAACGGTATGATTAACGGAGAACCTTCGATTATTCAGCATAAAGGTGCAAATGAAGATCAAAAGCCTCATACACATTACGCTGCTTTCACACCTGATGAAAAATATATTGCAGTGGTTGATCTCGGAATTGATCAATTAGTAACTTACAAATTAAATAAGGATGAATTGGTAAAAGTAAGCCATTTGGATCTAAAACCAGGTAGTGGTCCTAGACATCTTGTCTTTCATCCCAATCATCCTTATGCCTATTTGATGACTGAATTTAGTTCTGAAGTCATTTTATTACAATACAACACAGAGAACGGAGCATTTTCTGAAATTCAATCTATTTCTACTTTGCCAGCAGATTTCACAGAAAATAATCAAGGTAGTGCCATTCATATTTCCTCTGATGGTCGTTTTGTTTATGCGGGTAATCGAGGACATAACAGCATTGCAGTATTCAGTGTCGATCAAGACACATACAAGCTAACCTTTGTGGAGCATACTTCAACAATGGGAGATTGGCCGCGTGATTTTTCTTTAGATCCTACAGAGAAATATGTCATTGCCTCTAACCAAGAATCGAGTAATCTTGTTCTATACAAAAGAAATATAGAAACCGGTACACTCACCTTACTTCAATCTGATATTGTTGTTCCACATCCGGTTTGTGTAAAATTTTTAAACCAATAATCTCAAATTTTTTTACTTAAAGCCAAAAAGGATGGAATCCAACCATCCTTTTTATCATTTTATTCCTACTTTAGCAACACCTCGTTTAATGAACCTCAACATCATGAATCTCATGTATGAAACTACTTTTTACCGCTAACGTTGTAAATACTTTTTCATTTCCGATGGTGCGAGTGGCTTACTAAAAAGATACCCTTGAACAGCATCACAAGTTTGTTTTTTCACCACATGTAACTGACCACCTGTTTCAACACCCTCTGCAATCACTTTAAGCTTCATTGAATGAGCAAGAGAGATGATCGCATTTGTAACAAGTGACGAACTTTTATCCGTTTCAATATCTTTAATAAAAGAACGATCAATTTTCAAAATATCTACAGGTAGTTTTCCTAAATAACTTAAAGAAGAATAACCTGTTCCGAAATCATCAATTGAAATATGAATTCTCATTTCCTTCAATTTATTCAGAATGCTAATGGCTACATTTACATCTTGAAAAATCATACTTTCCGTTATCTCTACTTCAAGCCATTGCGAGTCTAATCCTGTTTCTTTCAATATCCCATCGATTATTTCAGGAAGACTAGTTTCAGAGAATTGTTTAACAGAAAGGTTAACCGCTACTTTAATAGGCTGATAGCCAGTATCCTGCCATACTTTATTTTGTCTGCACGCTTCTCTAAGCACCCATTCTCCAATTGAAATGATCAATCCTGTTTCTTCTGCAAGTGGGATAAATTCACTAGGAGAAATAAATCCAAGTTCAGGATGCTCCCAACGCAATAATGCCTCAACACCCGTCACTTCGTTTTCTAACAAATCAACTTGCGGTTGATATACAAGTTGAAGTTGGTTTCTCCTAACAGCCTTTCGCAAATCTTTTTCTAAAATAAACCTTTCATACCCTCCGGCCTGATCTTCTGCTTTAAACCACTCGATTTGGTTTCTTCCTTGTCTTTTCGCTTTATACATTGCCATATCGGCATTGGTAATTAACACCTCAGTATCATCACTATCATTCGGATAAAGGCTGATACCAATACTAGCAGTTATAATAAGCTCTTGGTTAAATAATTGAACTGGTTGTGATAGACTCCTCAACAGTCGATTAGCAATCTCCTCTGCTTCTCTTCTATTTGTTATATTTGGAAGCAAACAAACAAATTCATCCCCACCCATTCTGGCAACGATATCGTTATTACTGAGGGATTTTTTCATTCTTTCTGCTACACTTTGCAACAATTCGTCTCCATATTTATGTCCGAGTGTATCATTTATAAATTTAAAACGATCTAGGTCAATAAAGAGAAGCGCTGCCAGGTTTTCTCTCGCTGATTTTTTTATCAGTGATTCTTGTAAGCATTCCTCAAAACAACGTCTATTCGGTAGTTTTGTTAAAGGATCCCTATACACTAATGGATGAATTTCATTATAAATAAAAGCAAAGTATGATTCATTCTGTATATTGTGCAACTGAATAACCTCTAGCCCAAGATTCTTAACCCTTCCATTTTTCCGTTGTAAAAGAATCTCAGTTTCCCAATGATTCTCAAGAGGATCACCTTTCTGAAAAGAAAAAGCTGATTGCCGTTGAAAATGAAGGACGTGGATAGATTTTCCCATCAAATCATTATGATTATAACCAGTTAATTTATGAAAAGCAGGATTTGCCTTTACAATTTGACCATTTTGATCAACTAGTACGATCCCTTGACTATAGAGGTTAAAAAATGTGTCAAAGAAAGGATTCTCTAAATGCCGTCGCATCAATTGTTTATCTATCATCATATCTCCACCTAAAAAAGTGACTTGTATTTCAGTTATTCAGCTGCGACGTATAAACCGCTAACCGCTCAAGGCCTTAAGCCGTCTCATAATGTCAGTTTATCTCTATTTCTTTTTCAAAACAGTGATCTACATCAAGTACAAACGAAGGATTTTCAGGGAGAATGGATGTATCAAGCTTGAAAGCGGTGGTTATTATGATGAGAGATTTTACTTTTGACGATATGAAGCAAATTAATCGAGACGAGTTAGGTGATCACGTCCCACTCGAATTGTTTCGGGCGATCCGCTTAATAGGGATGTATCAGGGCTTACCAATGAAAGGAAAAAGCACCACTTTAACTGTTGGTAGAAAAATTGGTGAGAGTTTACCAGTACATTCATTAGAAGATATTATTGAAATGTTCGTTCAACTCAAAATTGGCAAACCTACTATCCTAGAAAAAACGGAAAATGAAATAAGTATCATCGTGGAAGATTGTTTTTGTAAAGGAATACCTGCTCAGGAAGGAAAGCTAGTATGTGATTTAGAAGGTGCTATTTTAGAAGGAGCATTAAAAAAACTATGGAAGCAAGAAATCAACTTGCGGGAAGTAAAATGCAATGTAAATGGGGATGAACACTGTGAATATAAAATAACACTCTCTTAACAATAAATATTTCCAAAAAGGTTAGTCGCTTTTCAAGTAATATCCTCACGACTACTATCAAATATCTTTTCAGCGCGCACAAAAAACGATAGGTACTGGTCACCTATCGTTTTTATGTTTATGCATATTGCTTATTCTCTGCTTCTTTTTCAAAGAAGCTAGTCATCGCATTGAATACGTCTGCTTTTTGCTTGAGAATATAATATTTGAAATATTCATTTTTGATATTTTTATAGGCGGACATTAGTGTCGAATGACGATTATATTGGTTTACTTCACCATAACCAAACATACTGGAAACCTTAATTAATTCCTCCACAAGTTTAACACAACGAGCGTTATCTGAGGTTAGGTTATCTCCATCAGAAAAATGAAATGGATAAATATTAAAGCGATCTGGATGATATTTTCCCTCAATCAATTCGAGTGCCTTTCGATACGCGGATGAACAAATCGTACCACCGCTTTCTCCTTTTGAAAAGAAATCGTCTTCTGATACAACTTTGGCTTCCGTATGATGAGCAATAAACTCGATTTCTACCGTTTCATATTTAGAACGTAAAAATCTTGTCATCCAGAAGAAAAAGCTTCTAGCCATATACTTTTCCCAAATTCCCATTGAGCCACTCGTATCCATCATGGCAAGAACCACGGCTTTTGAATCAGGCTTCACAATTTCATTCCATGTCTTAAATTTTAAGTCTTCCTGATAAATAGGATGAAATTTGGGCGCTCCTGTCATTGCATTTCGCTTAAAAGCTGACATCATGGTTCTTTTCTTATCGATATTTCCCATTAAACCTGTTTTTCGGATATCATTGAATTCAATGTCTTCAAGAAGATTCTCTTGAAGTTCTTTCTTTTTTAAATTAGGCAGTTCTAATTGTTTGAACAAAGCCTCTTCCAATTCCATTAAAGAAACCTCTGCTTCAAAATAATCTTCACCTGCTTGGTCTCCTGCCCCTTGCCCTTTACCGGGACCTTTTTGTGCATCAGAACCATCGCGAGCAACAACGTCCCCAACCTGGCTTTCTCCATCGCCTTGACCCACATGTTTATTCTTATCGTAATTATAACGAATCTTATATTCGTCAAGAGAACGAATTGGGATTTTCACCATTTCTCTACCCTTTGACATAATAATACTCTCTTCTGTAATTAAATCAGGAAGATTATTTCGAATCGCTTCTTGGACTTTTTCTTGGTGCCGCTGCTGGTCATCATGGCCTTTACGATGGAGGGACCAATCTTCTTTTGAAATCACAAATTGATGGTTATTCTTATCGTTCATTCTAACCCCTCCTTAAAAAATAATTATTTTTGCACATATTTCCCATAGAATCATACAATATAGAGAATGTAAAAAATCAGTTAAAATGGTGGATTACTCTATCATATGCAATAAGACAAAATAATTTACAAATAATTTCGATAATGATTGATTTGCCTATAGAAATAGACAAGCAGCCCCTAGTAATTAAAAACAAACATAATGACTTATAGTTTCAACTGAAAAGTAGCATTAGAGCTTGTTACAAAAAATGAACTTATGAAGTTATATACAGCTCTCAAATCGATATTTTTTACATAGAAACTTCTTTCATTAACTTATCAAAAAGTTCTGCTCCTACTTCCTTTCTAACATCCTCATAAATTGCATTCGTAGCTTCTTTAAATTCTTGTTTCTGTTCATCCGTTAGTTCTGTCACTTCCATTCCTTCCTCTTTGAGAAGCTCTAGAGACTTTTCTTCATCCTCTTTCGACAGTTGTCTATTAAAATCACGTGTTTCTACTGCTGCATCCATGACAATCTTTTGTAAGTCTTCAGGTAATCCATCAAAGAACTTTTTATTAATCACGACCGGCCAAGGTGAATAGGTATGACCTGTCAATGTTAAATATTTCTGTACTTCCTGAAACTTCTGTGCATACATAAGTGACAGTGGGGTCTCCTGTGCATCAACTACTTTTTGATCTAGTGCAGCATATAATTCAGTAAAAGCAATCGGTGTAGCGTTTGCTCCCATCAAAGACCATGTTTTAATTTGCATTGGATTTTCTAATGTACGCATATTCATTCCTTCCATCTCTTGAACACTTGTTACTGGATACTTATTGTTGGTTAAATGTCGGAAACCATTTTCCCAATAAATAAGGCCGATGATCCCTTTGTCAGACATAGAGTCAAGTACTTCTTGCCCAACTTCCCCGTCCAATACTCTATGAGCTGTTTCATTATCTTTGAATAAATAAGGTAAATCCCACATCGCTATCCCTTTAGCAACAGCATCTAATGGAGCAGAGGCTGGAGCCATCATGGTTAACTCATCAAGTAAAAGCTGTTCAAGCATTTCTCTTTCACCGCCAAGCGCACCATTTGGATGAATTTCCATTTTTATTTTTCCCTTACTATTTGTCTCAACAAGTTCTTTAAAGTGTTCAAATGATGCTTGAGCAAAATGATCTTCTGATGCTGCATGTCCAGCTTTGATCAAAAATGTTTCTTCCTTGCTTTTACCCTTTTCTTCCTTAGAAGTTGATTCAGAACAAGCGGCCAAGATAATGACTAACAACAATATAACTACTCCAAAAAATCGATTTCTTTTCATAGAATGATACCCCCTTTATACTAAATTAATTAGAAGCGCTAAATAAAGAAGACTTCCATTGTTTCCATCTGAATATGGTGAATCATTGCTGTAATCTGCCCAGCAGATCGTTTTGATTCTTCCGCCAATTTTCTTACCTCATCTGCTACTACAAACAGTAAACCCTTTACCATGCTCTCCTCCCCTTGCCGCTTCAATCGCTGCATTTAAAGCAAGTAGATTCGTTTGCTCAGCAACACCTGTAATAATCTCAATAATTTGGCTGATTTCGTTTGAACGATTCCTTAAGGAGTGAATAGAACTGCTTGCTTTTGATACAGTTTGCTGAATTTGATTCATTTGACCAATAACATGGTCAATAAATTGTTCTCCTCATAATAAAGATCCCCTTTTATATTTATGGGAATATTTTATCGTTAAAAACATGGATAATCTGTGAGAAAAATTACAATTTTCTAGAAGAACACAACTTGCAGTCTACTGAGTTGGTATATACTGTTAAAAAATATATAGATTTACTTGTAAAGTGTATATAAAAATGCAAAATGAGAAAGACAGCTGTTGTTCACCTTTTAGACACAAAATCATCTATAGCCAAAAGAAAGACCATCCGTCAGAACATGAACGGATAGCCCCTTTACCACAAACTATTAAATTACTTACAGGATTAAAATTCTTTTTAACGATTCAGCAAGCTACCAACATAGCGTAGTAAGTCATTCGCTGAGGTCGAGTTATAGCCATGCTCATCAATTAGTCGAGCGACCACTTCATTTACTTTCTTTAGTTGCTGCTCATCTGGTGTTTTGGTTGAAGTAGTAATTTTCACGACATCTTTCAAATCGTGGAACAACTTCTTCTGAATAGCTTCACGTAAACGATCATGAGAATTATAATCAAATCGTTTCCCTTTACGCGCGTAGGCTGAGATACGAATCAAAATTTCTTCGCGGAATGCCTTTTTCGCATTCTCAGAAATACCAATTTGTTCTTCGATGGAACGCATCAATTTCTCATCTGGATTGATTTCCTCACCTGTAAGCTGATCGCGAAGCTTAATTTTATTGCAATAAGCTTCAACATTATCTAAATAATTATCCATTAATGTTTTTGCTGACTCCTCATATGAATAGACAAATGCTTTTTGTACTTCTTTCTTCGCAATATCATCATATTCTTTACGAGCAAGTGAAATATAGTTCAAATAACGTTCACGCAGTTCTGGTGTAATGGAAGAATGCTGATCCAGTCCTTCTTTCAAGGAACGCAATACATCCAGCGCATTGATACTCGACATCTCTTTACGTATGATAGTAGAAGAAATCCGGTTAATCACATAACGAGGATCAATTCCACTCATTCCTTCATCACCATGTTCTTTTTTCAATTCTTCAACATCAGCTTGATTGTAGCCTTCCACAGCTTCACCGTCATACAGACGCATTTTTTTCACTAAATCGATATCACCTTTTTTTGGTTCCTTCATTCTCGTTAAGATGGTAAACATCGCTGCTACTCTCAATGTATGTGGAGCGATATGGACGTCAGAAACATCACTTTCACTAATCATTTTTTCATAAATCTTTTCTTCCTCTGACACCTTCAAGTTATATGGAATAGGCATAACAATGATTCTAGAATGCAAAGCCTCATTTTTCTTATTTGAAATAAAGGAACGATATTCTGTTTCATTCGTATGCGCAACAATAAGTTCATCGGCACTAATTAAAGCAAATCTACCTGCTTTAAAATTTCCTTCCTGCGTAAGTGAGAGCAAATGCCAAAGAAATTTCTCATCACATTTTAACATCTCTTGGAACTCCATCATTCCACGATTGGCTTTATTTAATTCCCCATCAAAACGGTATGCTCGTGGATCGGACTCAGATCCATACTCGGCAATGGTTGAAAAATCGATACTTCCTGTTAAGTCAGCAATATCTTGTGATTTTGGATCTGACGGACTAAATGTACCGATACCAACACGTCTGTCTTCAGAGAAGAAGATCCGTTCGACCATAACGTCTTCAATTTTACCATTATACTCCTGTTCAAGACGCATCATATTCAATGGAGAGAGATTTCCTTCAATTCTAATGCCATATTCATCATAAAAGTCTTTACGTAAATAATGTGGAACTAAATGGAGCGGATCTTCGTGCATTGGGCAGCCTTTAATCCCAAATACAGCTCCTCTGTCTGTTAACGTATAAGCTTCCAACCCTCTTTTCAACATGGTTACAAGGGTTGATTTACCACCACTTACTGGTCCCATCAATAATAGTATTCGTTTCCGAACATCAAGTCGTTTTGCAGAAGGGTGAAAATACTCTTCTACAAGTCTCTCAAGAGATTCTTCCAATCCAAACAACTGATTCGAGAAAAATTTATAATGTTTTTTACCATTTATCTCCTCTACACCTGAATCTTTTATCATATTATAAGTCCGTGAATGTGCTGATTGAGCAACCCATGGCTTTTCTTTAACTATTTCTAAATACTCTCCGAATGTCCCTTCCCACTTAAGCATCTCTTCTTCTTGACGATATAGCTCGATTCTTTTTAATATATCCATATGAACCTCCTCTGTCGCTTTATCCCATTTTACTGGCCAGAAAGACCTACCCATTCTCCTAGTCCAAGAATAAAAAAACTAGAGTAGGGCTATTGCCTGCAATTGTCCGAGCGTAAGTATACAACTAAATAACACCACCACATCGTATGAACCGTAACTAACCATCACTAGTAGAAATAAAACCTCCAATGATGGAAGTTTCACTTTATCAAAGCTGATTAATACAATGTATGCTTAGTTATTGGCTAACATGCCAAAAAAGGATAATCAACTTGGACTAACGAAAATAAAAACTATGAATCATTCTATGTTAAAAATCACTTATTATTCTATTTGTTAGAAATTTTCTTTCATTTTATTCACAGACTTTTCATAGTAGGCTATAATAAAGCTATCATTCAAACTTGATTCTTTTATAAAGGAGGCCTACATACCACAATGGGTACGATCCTTATTCTCGGAGTAATGGTTACATTCCTTGTAGCTATCTTCACAGCTGGATATAATGATAAACCAAATGTTACGAAATAATGATGTAAAAAGGCCGCATTTGCGGCCTTTTTCATGGTATAAGAAAGTATAACTTTTGAACACAGATAACTGTTTAGCGCAAAGCTGGCGACTTGCTCTTTTCTTATTTTAAATCAAATCTATGTTTCCCAATAAATTCCTTCATATACATTCGCTTTGGATTACTAAGCATACTTGCCATCTGCCCCGTCCAAGTATCTTTTCTTTTTCCACCTGTTCTTTCATTATAATAACGAGATATGAATTCATTATATTCTTCCAACTGTCTTTTATATAGGGATGCATCCTGCTCGTATTCATTTTCATGATAAATATGAGAAAGAGGGAGACGTGGTTTTTTATCTGTTAATTTTTCTGGATAACCAACAGCCATACCAAACAATGGAATAACCCTTTTCGGTGTTTTTAGTAGGTTACACACTTCAGCCAAATTATTGCGAATCCCACCAATATAACAAACCCCTAGATCCATTGATTCAGCGGCAACTGCTGCGTTTTGGGCAGCAAGTGCTGTATCAATGATCGATACTATAAAATTTTCTGAACTTTCAATTGAGGCTATTACATCTTTATTTTCCATTTCACCCAAAAATTCATGGCGATTTAAATCCGCACAAAAAATAAAGAAATGACCATTTTTCTCAACATAACTTTGATTACCAGCTACTTCAGCCAACTTCTTTTTCTTCACTGGATCTGTGACGCCGATAATGGAATAGGCCTGAATATAGCTTGAAGTGGATGCAGACTGTGCACTTAAGACAATCAGTTCAATTTGCTCTTTTGTTAAGGACTTATCTTCAAAATGACGGATCGATCGATGGGACAGCATTGTTTCAATCGTTTGATTCATTCATATCACCCTTCTTATATATTCATATCACTATCTTATCTAAGATCCTTTTGTTTATCCATTATGAAGGGCTCCCAAGTTAGAATAAATAAAGGAACCTAAAAAGGTCCCTCTAGACTTATTTCAAATGCAGATAATTTTGTTGCCGTAATGCTTCGTAAACGAGAATAGCAGCTGTGTTGGACAGATTTAAAGACCGCACATTTTCAGTCATCGGAATTCTTAATGCTCGATCGCGATTATTTTCAATCACATCTTTTGGCAATCCTGTTGTTTCACGTCCAAAAATAAAATAATAATCTTTTTCAGTATGGCTATAATCGAAAGAGGAATGAGGCTTTGTACCATATTTCGTTAAATAGAAATACTCACCACCATGATTCTTCTCATAGAACTGATCTAAAGAATCATAATAAACGATATTGACGAATTCCCAATAATCAAGTCCCGCTCGCTTAAGCATTTTGTCATCGGTTGAGAAACCGAGTGGACGAATTAAATGTAAACTAGTATCTGTTGCTGCACATGTCCGTGCAATATTTCCAGTATTTGCTGGAATTTCCGGTTGATATAAAACAATATGCACTGCCAATTTTTTCACCTCTAAAATAAACTCTTCGTATTATTGTATTATTATACCACTCTCCATTCTTGATACAAGATAGGGCCTTACAGAGAATATACAACTACTTTTACAAGATCACTCATCATCGATAATCGTAAAGAATTTATACTGGATGTTTGGTGTATAAGCGGTTGAATCTTCATATGCCCAATAACGCATTCGGCTATTTGTTGTATGGGCGTTTACAAGCGGCATACCAAAAGTATCTCTTCCTGTTACAATCGTCGAATGGTCAAAACGACCATCTCCTTGAAAGTCGTAACAAATCACATCCCCAAGTAATAGCTCGTCAGGACTTGTCACCGCCTTTGCTCTTAATCCTATTGTTGAACCAGGTAAATACCATCTTAATGAATTGGCAACAGTCCAGCTATAACTCCAATTATTGTTCTGCATCCACCATCCCTTGCTTCGATTTGGATGCCCTCTCATAGGAGCCTCTCCTGCATGAAGACATTGTGAAATATAATTTGTACAATCCACATCAAATTTTTTATAAGCGGGATTATAATCATTCCACCATCTTTCTGCATATTGCACAGCCTTCAAACGGTTGTAATGAAAGGCAACTCTTTCATCTTGTTCTTCTAAATCCAATTTTGGTGGATCAATCACACGGTCGTCTTCAGAAAAAAACGGATTGATTTCCTGATCATCGACTAATATTCCTTTATAAAATTCTGCCTTTCGTAATTCGATTTCTTCTTCCAGATAAAGGTGGTCTTTCTGCTGGATTAAGTACTGAAGATGAACTTGATAAAGAACTTTTTCAAGTTCACCTTCAGATGGCTCAATATGGTCGATCTTCCCTTTTGCTTTTACTTTAATCATCCCGGCCTTTCGATTGCTTAAAGCTTCTCGTTTTCTTTCTATTTTTTCACATAGATCAATCGGACTTCGGGAATTAGTAACACATTGCTGAACTCTTTTTTCTAGTAGCTCTTGAAGCTGTATTCGCAAATGTCCTCACTCCTTTCCTTCTATATATATGAGAGGAGTTTATTTTCTTGAGTGAAGCTAAAAATTATCTCATGGCTATCCCTTATTCATTACCGTTTTCTACGGAAATCGCTTCTTCAGGCACAATAAAGAGGAGACTCTCCTTGAGAAGCCCCCCTATCGTAGTAATCCTTTTTCAATTTCTTGTTTTACGGTTTCATCAGCCTCAATCGCATATGCCCTTTCAAGCGTAGCTTTTGCTTCCTTACTCGCTATTTCCCCGATTGCCCAGGCGGCAGTTCCACGCATCATTGGACGGGGATCCCGATTCATAATTTCTACTAAATCTTCAAGAGCTGTGCTATCTTTAAAATGAGCAAGAGCAATGATGGCATTCCGTTGAATCGGATTTTTCCCACGCCATGCTCCTGATACATGACCAAATTTTTCTTTGAATTGACGATTGCTTAACTTTAGTATCGGTTTTAATAGTGGTTTCGCAATCTCTGGCTCTGCTTCTACCTCCTCGTGTAAATGAAAATCCTTTCCTTTATTCTCCGGACAAGACGTTTGACAGGAATCACAACCATAAAGGCGATTTCCAATCTTATCACGAAACTCCTCAGGAATAGGCTCTTTTGTTTGGGTTAAAAAAGAAATACAACTCTGGGCATTAATTTGTCCACCTTGAACGAGTGCTCCAGTCGGACAAGCTTCAATACATTTATTACATGTACCACACTGATCTTCTATTGGAGTATCTGGTTCAAACGGAATATTTGTGATCATCTCCCCTAAGTATACGTAGGATCCGAATTCAGGGGTGATAATCGCACAGTTTTTCCCACTCCATCCAATTCCCGCCCTTTCGGCAACAGCTCGGTCCGATAATTCACCGGTATCTACCATTGATTTACACTGAGCCTCTGGTACTTTTTCGAGAATATAAGTTTCTAGTTTTTTCAAACGTTCACGTAAAATAATATGATAATCCGTTCCCCATGACGCCCGAGAAAAAATTCCTCGCCGCTCCCCCTTCTTGCTTATAACTCGATCCTTCATTTTAGAAGGATAAGCGACAGCAATTGAAATAATGGACTTTGCTTCATTCAGTAAAAGACCTGGATTTGTTCTCTTGTCAATATCCTTTTCTTCAAAACCTGATTGATAGTTCAGTTCTCTCTGCCTAATAAGACGATTTTTTAATTCATCAAAAGTAGAAGCCGTTGTAAACCCAATTTTATCGACCCCAATGGTCTTGCTGTATTGAATAATCTCCTTTTTCAATTCAAGAATATCCATTTATATTCCTCCTCTCTAAGTAATCATCTATATGAAAATGCCTCTTTATTAAGAAATAACGTCTATTATGATAAACTATTTTACAAAGAATGGGGAGGTTATAAACAATGGAAATAAGAATTGCATCGGAAATAAAGGAACTTATCTCCGATTTTAAAATAGGCTTTATTCAATATAAGGGAATTAGTATCGGAGAATCACCTCAAATGTTGAAGGGGCGACTACAACTCTTTCAAGAATCAATTTATTTTGAGCTAGAAGATAAAAAGCTAACTGATTTTCCAGGTATTCACGAATGGCGTCAAATTTTCAAAAAGACAGCCAAAGACCCCAATCGTTACCGTCATTCTGCTGAAGCTTTATATAGACGGATTCATAAGCAAAATTATCTTCAACCAGTCAATAGTGCAATTGATTTAAATAATTTCTTTTCCTTACAATACGAAATCCCCATCGGTGTTTATGATAGCGAGAAACTTCATGCTCCTTTAGTGTTAAGATTTGGTGATGATGGTGAAGAATATCAAGGATTAAATGGTCAGAACAATTCACTTCATCGATTAATCGTTTCAGCTGACGAAAAGAATGCCTTTGGTAGTCCCTTTGTTGATTCAGAAAAAACAGCTATCACAGAAACGACAAAAAATGCAGTACAGATTGTCTATTTACAGCCTTCACTTGAGCAAACAAAAGCAGAAGAAATGGTTTCTTCTTTAGCGAATATGTTCACACAAATTCATGGAGGCAATTCTATTTGGACAATTGCTAAATAATGTTTCTTCATAGGGGCGCTACATGAAGTCCCTATGGGTTTACCCGAGCTACAGCTTTTTATTAAAAAAATAAAAAAACGCAACACTTCGTTCTCTTTTCGAAACGAAATACTGCGTTGTTATCAAATATGTATGGAGCGGGTGAAGGGAATCGAACCCTCATCATCAGCTTGGAAGGCTGAGGTTTTACCACTAAACTACACCCGCGCTTCACCAACAAAATTAATATTAACAAAAAAATAATATTAATGCAATAGAAAAATAAAAAAAAAGCGGAAAAATGTTGAGTTTTGTCATATTTCCTCCCTCTTACGTTTCATTAGGCTTTGTTACACAATATTGTTGATGCTTTAAATACCTTTGGTATACGCATCCATTCAGTTATTTCATGGAATAAAACACATGACCGCATACACCAAAGGCAAATTTTCAACAGCAATCATTAACATATCCTTTCATTAAAACATATATTTTTCATTTAATAGGTACCTGCCCTTCCATTTTATTGTAATTTTGACTATTTATATAAGAGATTAAATATTAAGTCTATTAAAGGAAGATGGAGGAAATAAATGGATACTGAATTTCTAAATCAATGTGTGCAGGAAATACAAGTTCGGAATTTGGAAAATGCCGACGTTGATGTCGTAAATAACTCACCATTAGTCATGATCGGTAAAGGTCGTCAAGGAGCAGTCTTTCAAGTAACTGATGACATATGTGTGAAAGTATTTGGGAATACCGAGGACTGCGAACGAGAATTCTATGCCCTTTCTTTAGGAAAACAAACCAATCTTTTTCCACATGTCTACGCGAAAGGACCTCTTCATATTGCGATGGAAATTATTAAAGGAGTAGATTTACGTGAATACTTGCAATCACAACCACTAACTGAAGCGCTTTCCATTAAATTAATTCATTTGTTAATCACCTTCAAAGAAATTGGTTATGAACGGATTGACCATCATAAAAGGCAGATTTTCATACAAGAAGATGGTAATTTGAAAGTAATTGATGTAGCAAGAACGGTCTGGCGTGATCGAGTCTATCCCTATCCACGTAAGTTATTAAATTCTTTAGGTGCAGAATATAAACAGTTATTTCTATCCCATGTACAAGCACTTGCTCCAGAATTATATGAAGAATGGAAGCACTATATCCAAATGGAAGAATTGTCTCGTCAAATACTACAAAAACTAATGAATGAAAAACACGATATTGAAAATTTGAAAAATCATAGTAGTAAATTGTTAACAATGGAGGATGAGGAAAATTATAATAATCAATTAGAAAACTTAGTACACAAAGTATTTAAAGAAGAATGGGTTAAAGCAATGTTAGCACAGGGATATGATATAGAAACAGTTAAAGCCAAAATCGATAAACTCCAACGGAAGGATCTAGAAAAGAAGAAACCTCTCAAAGAAAAAGAGGACACAAAGAGCTATTCTCCTGAAAATGACAGCTTCCACGGATACCATAAATACTCTGAAAACAATAGATATTCTGAAATATACGATCGAAAGGCTAGTTCCTCTAGAAGAGATCCCTACAGTGATTATCGTAAAAACAATCAATACTCTGACAAATATGAGGAAAGTGACCGATACTACGGAAAAGACTACTACAGTAGAGACCATGGTGGCAACTATCTATATGAGGATACTTCTCAGAAAAAAAAGAAAAAACGTCGACGCAAAAAATCAAAATAACAAACTTACATTGTATCCGTGATACAAATTGACAAACCACTCTTTTCAAAAAGAGAAGGAGCCTAATTCAATGAAGTGAGGAGAGACCAATATGAAAATACTTGTAATCTGGCGCCTACTCACTGTTGGCGGAGTCAATGCCGGATGGAGAAATCGCTCTATTTATTTTAAAAAACATGGCATTGACACTGAATTTCTTTATACGACAGACCACGGTGGGCTTCACATTATGGAAGATGTAGCTCCTGTTTATTTAACCAAGGACAAAAAGGAAATTGTAAAGATCATCCAAAAAAATGCTTATGATGCAATCATTGTAGTAGATACAGCTGCTGCCTATAAATGGATCAAAAAAGCAAACTATTCTGGGCCTGTTATCATAGAAGCACGTACACCAGAGCTAATAAAACTCCAGCCTCATCTAAAATCCTTCCAAGGGATAGATCCGTTAACCATTATCGTACCATCACACTATCAAAAACGTTTAGTTTCGATATTAACAAAAGATATTCCCATTAATGTGATATACAATGGTGTGGACACCTCTTTTTTCCGAGCATTACCCACGGCAGAAATCGACTTCAATAGTGCCCCAACACTAACAAAGGGTAAAAAAATTATTGGATGGATTGGCCGATTAGATCGACGCAAAAACTGGCCGATGTTAATAGAGGTTGCAAAAATGATTAAAAGTGAACGCGACGATATTGAAATATGGGTAATTGGTGGGGCACAAAGTATACAACGTGAAGAATTTGCAGCAACTTGGAAAGAAGAACAACTCACCGATATTATCAAATGGTTTCCTGTTATTCCCTATCACCAAATGCCCCATGTCTATGCAAAAATTCGTGAATCAGGTGGCTGCACTTTAGCTACTACAAGGTCTGAATCATTTGGCAATACCTTTATTGAATCAATGGCAACAGGTGTGCCAGTCGTTGCCTCAAACATGATGCCTGTCACAGAACTAGTCAGACAAAATGAGACAGGACTTCTCTATCATGGACAAAATACACAAGATGCGGTTAAGAAAACGTATGAGATTCTAGACAATCCTATTCTCCATCAAAAAATGTCAAAAGCAGCAATCGAACATACTCAAGATCAATTTGCGATTCAAGTAGTAGCAAATCAATATATTGATTTGCTAAAAAAACTTGTCCCAATCGATAAAGATATCAATGACGAGGTGAATGAGCCATGATGGAGCCAATTACCTATCATAAAAAGCTAGAAGGAAAATCAAATTCACATTTAATCACATTTAATGATGGAAGAGATTATGTCGTAAAATACTTCCAACAGGGATTTGAAAAAACCTTACCGAATGAATGGGTTTCCTATTGTTTAGGTCGTTATCTTGGACTCCCTATTCCCTTTGCTCAAATCGTAAATATCCCACAAGACTACTCTTCCCAAATACCTGAACTCGCCCAAATGAGCAGTACACCCTATCAATTTGCATCATTATACGTACCTGACTGCTTAGATGGCCATCAGGTTTCTCATATTTCCAAAATTATCAATCATCAATCCCTAGCCAAGATCATTGTATTTGATTACTGGCTCTATAACGGTGATCGAACTCGCAAAAACATTCTCTTACACGAGGAATTTGAAAACACTTACCGATTATGGGCGATCGATCAAGCAGAAGTATTTGGAACGTACAATTGGGGTTCATCAGATTTAGAACAACTTCCAAATGGATTAATTAAAAGTGCCACCCACCAACTCATGGCCCAGTTTATTGAGAATGAGAACCTTTTTTTTGAACAACTGGAGGTTATTCAGACTATTCCAATCTTTTTAATAGAAGAAATTGTTTCAATGATACCTGATGAATGGATGGTTTCGAAGGAAGAAAAAAAAGCAATGGTTAGTAAACTTGTAAATCGTCGAAAAAAAATCCTTCCAGATATTATAAAAGAATTTGTCAAAAAAGTATATCTGCCACTGTATGAAAGCCAAAGCTGAATTACCCCTTAGAAAAAACTATCTACCCATCAATGAGGACCTCGGTTGATCAAATTCGAGTCCTCACATCATCTTAGACTTTGTTATAAGCTTTTCCATAAGAGTTTTAGGGGTTGAAAAAATGGAATTAAATATTCTACAAATGCTTTTCGAATTTCTTGGAGGCCTTGGGATCTTCCTATTTGGAATTAAATCAATGGGGGATGGGCTTCAGAAGTCTGCTGGGGACAGGTTAAGAGATATACTTGATCGGTTTACGACAAACCCTCTAATGGGGGTGTTAGCTGGTATTCTCGTAACTATATTGTTACAAACTAGTACCGGAACTACTGTTATAACGGTTGGTCTTGTCAGTACCGGATTTATGACGCTTCGTCAGGCCATAGGTGTCATCATGGGAGCAAATATTGGAACCACTGTCACAGCATTTATCATTGGTTTCAACGTAGGAGAATACGCTCTTCCGATTATTGCGTTAGGTGCTGTGTTATTGTTTTTCTTTAAAAGTAAAAAAATTCATTATTGGGGTCAGGTCGTATTTGGTTTTGGAGCACTTTTCTATGGTTTAGAATTAATGAGCGGAGGAATGAAACCACTCAGAACACTTGAGGCATTCCAAGAATTAACCGTTTCATTAAGTACAAATCCTATACTCGGTGTATTGGTAGGGACCTTTTTTACTGTTCTGGTCCAAAGTTCAAGTGCTACAATAGGCGTTTTGCAAAGCATTTATGCTGAATCGTTAATTCATTTGGATGCTGCTATCCCTATATTATTCGGAGATAATCTTGGAACAACCATCACTGCTGTTTTAGCCGCCCTTGGAACATCTGTTGCTGCCAAAAGAGCAGCGGCAGCCCATGTGTTATTTAACTTAATTGGAACCATCATCTTTATACTCCTTTTAAAGCCCTTTACATCGCTCATTCTAACCCTTCAATCCTTAATCAGTTTAAATTCTGAAATGACGATTGCTTTCGCACATGGAATCTTTAATACAACCAATACACTGATCCTCTTGCCTTTTGTTTCACTACTAGCCTTCATTGTCACAAAGCTAGTTCCTGGAAAAGATACAGTTAACGGTTATCAGCCAAAACGCCTTGATCCCATTTTTATTAAGCAATCCCCCTCCATTGCACTAGGTCAGGCAAAACAAGAAGTACTTCATATGGGGGAGGTTGCAATAAGTGCTCTCGAAGAAACAAAACAGTTCATTAAAACAAAGCAGCCCGAGCATGCGGAAAATATGAAGCAAATGGAAGATGCCATCAATAATCTTGATCAAAAGATTACCAATTATCTAGTAGACATTTCGGCAAGCTCCCTATCTGAACAAGAATCTGAAGAACATAGTGTATTACTTAATACCATTCGGGATCTCGAAAGAATGGGAGATCACTGTGAAAATATGATTGAACTAATTGAATACCAGATTGCTAATAATGTAGTGATTTCTGAGTCTGCCATGGCTGATTTAGAGCAAATGTATACATTAACATTTTTTACTGTCAAAGAAGCATTAACGGCTCTCTATCATAATGATGCAAATATGGCTAGACAGGTGATAGAAAATGAGAAGTTGATTGATAGAATGGAACATCAATTCCGTAAGCAGCATATCATTCGTTTAATAGAAGGATCATGTACCCCTAAGTCCGGGATTGTCTACATTGATATTATTAGCAACTTAGAACGAATTGGTGACCACGCTGTTAATATTGCAGATGCCGTGTTAGGTGAACATCATTAAGCGACAGATACCTAAACAGGAACAAAAACAGGTGGGTAGTCAGCTTCGATTTTTGTTTAAGGGAAAGTGAAAATTCATCACTGATCTTTTTTAGTAACATTATAGTTTAATAGGCTTTTAACGTGACCGCTACTTGTCTCCATGCATATAAAAGAGTAAGGAATTTAGAATGGAGGCAGCTTATGAAAATACGAAAAGCGATCATTCCTGCTGCAGGTCTCGGGACTCGTTTTTTGCCTGCAACAAAAGCACAACCAAAAGAAATGCTGCCGATTGTGGATAAACCGACAATCCAATATATCGTAGAAGAGGCAGTGGCTTCAGGGATAGAGGAAATTGTCATTATCATCGGCAGAGGAAAAAGATCCATTGAGGATCATTTTGATAAATCGTATGAACTGGAAGATGCATTATTTAAGAAAAACCAACTCAAAATGCTAGAAGAAGTTCAAAAAATATCAAATTTGGTCAACATCTACTATGTTCGACAAAAAGAGGCGAAAGGGCTCGGACATGCTATTCTATGTGCCAAAAGTTTTATTGGTGATGAACCTTTTGCCATTTTACTAGGTGATGACATTGTCATGTCGGAAACACCTTGTCTCAAGCAAATTATTAATGTTTTCGAATATTGCAACAGCTCCGTGGTAGCTGTACAAAGTGTTCCTGAAAGTGAAGTCCATAAATATGGAATCATTAAGCCAAAGGGAACGAATATCGAACCTAATCTTTTCTATATGGATTCTTTAGTAGAAAAACCTAGTAAAGACATGGCGCCATCCCGATATGCGATTATGGGACGCTATGTGTTAAGACCTGAAATCTTTAACATTCTCGCAAAACTTCCGCTTGGACATAACAGCGAATTACAGCTTACAGATGCCATAAATGAATTAAATAAAAAACAGGCTGTATTAGCCTATAACTTTGAAGGAACCCGCTATGATATTGGAGATAAAATTGGATTTATTAAAGCGACAGTCGATTTTTCCTTACAAAGGGAAGATATACGAGAAGAAGTCCTCTCTTATTTAAGAGCTGTTGATAAAAAAGAAAAATCAATAAAAAGTGAGCTTGATTAATATGAAAATCACCGTTTTAGGTACAGGTTACGTCGGACTGTCTACTGGAGTTTGTTTATCAGAAATAGGGCATCATGTTATTTGTATTGATGTAGATGAACAGAAAATAAATCGTCTGAATCAAGGGATCTCCCCCATCTATGAACCAGGACTTGAAGAATTACTCGTTAAAAATGCCGCAGCAGGAAGACTTCGCTTTACTACCTCTCATCAAGAAGGGATAGATGGTGCTGAAATTATTATCATTGCTGTAGGTACACCACAAAGGGATGATGGAGCTGCCGATTTATCTTACCTTAAGCAAGCCGCAAAAGATATTTCGTCTTATTTAAAACAAGATAGCATCATCGTCATCAAGAGTACAGTACCTGTTGGGACGAATGATATGATTAAAAATATTATTAGTGAACAATGCAACGAGAAAGTACTCTTTGAAATGGTTTCGAATCCTGAATTTTTAAGACAAGGATCTGCCATAAAAGATACGATGCAAGCAGACCGAATCATCCTCGGTTCAGAAAGTAAAAAAGCCGCTCGGAAAGTACAAGAAATGTATCAGCCTTTGAATGTTCCCATTTTAACAACAAATATAAGAAGTGCCGAAATGATAAAGTATGCTTCCAATGCTTTTTTAGCGACAAAGATCAGCTTTATTAATGAAGTGGCGAACCTATGCGAGGCAGTAGGTGCAGATGTTGAAGCTGTAGCAGAAGGAATGGGAAAAGATAAAAGAATCGGTGAAGCCTTTTTGCAACCTGGTATTGGTTATGGAGGATCTTGTTTTCCCAAAGACGTGAAAGCATTACTTCATACAGCCGGCTTGAATCATGTTGATTTCTCCTTATTAAAAGAAACCATAAAGATTAATGATGATCAGCAAAAACTTCTAGTAATGAAAGCATTAACCCGTTTTGGCGAATTAAAAGGAAAAAAAATTGCCATGCTTGGTCTTGCTTTTAAACCTGAAACAGATGATATGAGAGAAGCACCTTCCATCAAAATTGCACACTCATTAAACCATCATGAAGCCAAAGTGGTTGCCTATGATCCTGTCGCTACAGACAATGCGAAGAAAATATTAGGAGATACGATCAAATATGCCAACTCAATCCATGAAACCATTTTGGAAGCGGATGCAGTTCTTATTGTAACGGAATGGAATGAGTTCAAACAACTAGACTTAGTAGCTGCAACAAACTTAATGAAACAACCAATTATTTTTGACGGTCGGAATTGTTTCGAAGAAGATCAGCTGAAGGCTTGTGCGAAAGTTGAATATTACCCTGTAGGGAGACCCGCTATTGTGATCGGAATGGATTAAATATAACACAATAAAAAAGCCTATTCTTATCTAGAATATAGGGAAAGCCTTTATAAAAAACGAAAAATCGGACTTTTTTATAAAGGCTCATTTTGTTCGATCTTACTTAAATAATAATGGAAAACGATGATTTGGCATCCTTACTTTGTTCATCTCAAAACTAATGTAAGTCTAAGAACATGAATGATGTTACAATTTTTTTATGTTTATTAGCAGGATTGGCTGAGATCGGTAGAGGTTACTTAGTCTGGTTATGGATTGGGGAAGGGAATTCATACTGGTATGGCAGATTTGGCAGTATTATTTTTGCTGTATATAGAATAATACTAACATTTGATCAGAAGGACCCGAATATCAAATTCGCCCCGCCGAATTTGCGCCCGGATTTTTATCGAGCTCGCTCGATCAATTACCTTTAAAAAATCCGAGGCATCCGCCGGAGGCTTAACTTCATTCAGTCGGGGTTTGAACCCCCCACTGAATCAGAGAGCTTTTTGCATTCATCCCCCACTTACAGAAGTGGAGGACTTCTGCTGAATGAAGTTAAATGTGTCTATTTGAGTGGGCACAATCCAAACTAAAGAAGAGGAACAGAACCTCTCTAGTGAAATTTGATAGGTATGATCGAAAGTTTTCTTTTTAGAAATCAAAAAGAACAGGTAGCCTCACTATTTAAGTAACGCTACCTGTTGAATAAGAAAGATGACACAGTAGACGAATAATGTGAAACATTAACTAAAAATGAGCCTTTTTACACTAATTATTCTTATCGTCTTGATACGCAATTAGGATGACTTCTTCTCCTTTTTCTTCACTAAGTGTTTTTTCGAGAATACTAACTTGTTGAAGATCTGTATTGGATAGATTGGCAAAATCGTACTGTTTCTTCTCCATTTTCATCACCTTTCGTTTTTTAAAATCATTCATAGTAAAAAAGATATAGATAGGTTAGACCTCTTTATCAAGGGTAAAGGGGTGTAAATAAAGTATTTGTTTAAGAACAATTTTTATTCAAAAAAGGACGATCGTAATGTACATTTCGAAGATACTGTGCTTATTCAAGTAAGCTGCATCTTTCAATAAGAAAAGGCGATTCGTCCTTTCTCTTCTTCTTGTTGTTAATTGAATTTCACTGGGGTTAATTTCGGTACAAATAGCGATAAAAAGAAAGAAGTTGTTGCTACCTTCATACTGTTCTCCTTTTTCTATTCTTACTAACTATCAATGTTTTCAACCGTTACGATATTTACATCAATCCCTAGACTTGCAGCTTCTGTTTGTTTGACAGTACATCTTTTATAAAAGTAACAGATATTCTATCTTATTTTGGTTTGCCTATTCCTAGCAATACAAATTTACATTGAATATATGTAAATGATGTGAGAACCATTAATATTCCAATAGTTCTCACATCGAAGTTAAGATAACCGCATATTTACAACATTAAGGATATTCCAGCAATAAAAATCCCAATTCTCTCAATGTCATAAATGAGAAATTGGGATTTATTTATTCAACAAATTGATGATTCTTCTCCATTTTTTTATAAAGTGAAACTTCCATCAGAGGGGGTTTTACTGCCCCCGTTAATGTGGGATAAAAAAATTGGTAGCAAAAACGATTAAGAAGAAAAGATTTCTTCTTGTTTTGGCATTATTTCAATTTCGAAGCCTAAATCCTCTAACATTTTCAAATCTTGGTTCTTTTCTTGCCCTTCTGTTGTTAAATAATTTCCTAAGAAAATGCTGTTGGCCGCATATATACCAAGAGGCTGCAAACCACCTAAGTTTATCTCACGTCCACCTGATATACGGATTTCCTTTGAAATAAATGGATATTTTTCTATTTCAGCAGTCGAAATAGAAGACTGTGAACAATACCCACAGTTTTCTGGACAATATACACTTTTTGCATTAATAATCATATTTAATTTTACTTTCTTTCCATTTTTCAGTTAACACGATTACTGTCAATTATGCCTTTGGTCCCCAAAATCACCAAGAATTAATGAATTTGTTTATTGAATCTTGCTTGTCCTAATCGTTTGTACTTCTTAATTAATCATAAGTAGTATTTGACACTCCACACAGCTAAAGCAGTGGGATTCTTACCCCAAAGCTGTTACGAATCGATTAGACGAATTGTGGTTGTGTGGTTTTCTTGGGTCGCCTTTCTCCTTTGAGAAAAGAAGGATGGATACGATACTTCCTGTATCCCCATCAAGCTCAAACTGGCTGCCCGCCAGCGAAAACGTTCAGTCCTTCGACCGAATTAGTATAAGTGTTTTATCGTCTTTCGCATAACGACACCTATTGTTTTACCAATAGCCTGAATGAGGCTATCGAACCTTATACAATATCTAATGATCAAAGAACAAAAATGTTTTATAGACTTGGTTTTTGTCTATAAGCCTATTTTACCGCTTCAGATGCTCAATGTACAGAACATACTTTCGATATTTATCTATACATCGCATCTGACCTTACTATCATCCCATGTCTAAAGACGGTCTGCGACCTGCATGGGCTTTCTCATTCGGAAGATCTGTAAAAAACATTTGAACTTGCAAAAAAGCACGATATAAGTGCTTACTTCTTCAAACCTCATCCAGAGAAATAATTCTATACTTTAACTCTTTATTCGAATCTAAAACTGCTATAACAATTTGATTATTTTCTGTTAGTGACACATATCTAAACTGTTCATCACCTTGAATAAGTAAAACTGTTGCCTCTTTTGCCTTCATCTTTGCAAAGTCATCTTCTATGTACTCAAGTGGAAGAAAATCATCTAATCCTTCTATTGGTTCACCGACCCACTTAAACAGGAAAGCTTTAAGTGAGAGTTGCTCGATCGTCGATAACTTTTCTTTAAATATTAGCTTATCTACTGTTACTGTTATCAGATTAATCACTCCTCAAATAGTAAATAAAGTTTATACTTTCAGAGTCCAAACATCAACGGTATTACAGTGACAAACTATTTACATTTTAATTACTTACTAACTTTTAGATTATATCCACAAACAAACCTTTAAAATGAACAGTTCACTAAACTGAATCTATTTATAACCCCAAATGCAAAAATAACGTGCTCAAGTGAGATTGGTGAATCCCGAGATTAATAACCATGCTTTTTGATCGGTGGACTAGCCGTCTTAGCTTTCAACTAGAAAAGCTTCGGTATCCCACCGTTCGAAAGAGTAGTCGGCTTGCGCTGTTTTGCGATTCGGAAGGCAAACGAAAATTTAATCATAGTACTTTTCTGCATCGAAATTTTGAAATACATATTTATCATAAATCGGAAATACTTCTTTTCCAATTAAATGATTGATGATGACCTTATTTCGATGAACTGCAAGACCTAAGTTTGTTGATCCCACACCATGAGAATGTGATATTCCACTATGAACATAAATTTGATTTGGAATATCTAGACGTAAACGATAATCAGCCTCTACCTCGTATCTCCCTTGCTCATCCCAATAAATATAAGAGCTTAAATTCTTAATAAAGTCGGGTACATTAGGACGGTAGCCCGTACCTACAATAACAACTTCACTTTCATAGGTAAAATCTTTATTCTGCTGCCACTGATTACATAGAATTTCATATTTATCACCTTTTTCTTTTATCCCTTTGACTTCTGTTAAAACCTGTAATCTCAAATTCATTTCCTCACTAGAGACTGAATGTTCATAAAGTAAATTATAAATATCCGTAATTGTATGCGAACTAATACCTTTATAAAGTAAATCTTGAGATGCAAAAATTTTATCTTTTTGATCCTGAGTAAATTGATAAAAGTAATTCACATAATCTGGAGAAAATTGTTCTACACTCAATTTAGATTCTTCCATAGACAAAAAGCTTCTTGATCGTGTTATCCAATTTAGTTGATAATGATGTTCCGTCCGTTCTTTTAACAGTTCACGAAAAACTTCTGCTGCACTTTGACCTGAGCCAATCACAGTTATTGATTTAGCCTTTCTACAGCGTTGTTGACGATCTAGGAACTTAGAAGTATGAAAAATGTTTTCTGCAGAAAGACCTTGAAAGGATTTTGGCATAATAGGAACACTACCAGTACCTAACACAAGATTTTTACACCTATATGTCGATGTCTCTTCAGTTTGCATATCTTGAACTGTAACTAAAAAACATTTTTCATTTGTAATGTAATCTAACTCAACGACCCTTTTTCCAAAACGACAATTTTTCAATTCATTTGCAACCCATTGACAATAATCATTATATTCTCTTCTCGGAATATCCAATCGTTCTAAAAAGTAAAAAGGATATAAACGATTTTTTTGGGACAAATAATTCAAAAAGCTGTATCGATTTGTTGGATCAGCTAACGTTACTAAGTCCGCCATAAATGGAACTTGAAGCCTTGTACCTACTATTAACATTCCTGGATGCCAATCAAAATATAGCTTTTGATCAAAAAAGACCGATTCTACTTCCGTAAGGTCCTCGAGTAATGCTGCAAGACTCAAATTGAAAGGTCCTATTCCCACTCCTACTAAATCATAAACATAATTATCCATAATACCGTTCCTCCACAAATTCTTTTTCTTTCTATTATTAGGAAAAAAGCAAAAAGAATTCTTAATGTAGTAACTGATAGTATGTATGAACCTCTCATGACTAAAGTCATGAGTTTCAGGGTTAGCGCTAAAGCACATTGACCACTTGTGGCGAGGAACACGCAGCCGCTATCCCATTGACAAAAGCCTTTGGGATTACTTTTCGTAGAATATTTGCTGCTCCATTTACATCCGCATTTATGAGGATATGACTTTTGGATCGATACAGCCCTCTGCTCATTCGTTTTCCACTGAAGATGTGTCGTTTTTTATCCCCCGATTGATAGGTTGGAATAGGATCTTCATCTAGAAAACTGGCTTTTGATGTATAACTCTCTTCCGTTACAATAACTGAAATGCCCGCAGAATTTGCCTTGTACGTAATGAGTTCAATCAACACAGAATGCGGGATTTGAACAAAGTTTTGATTATTTTTCTTTCCCATTACGAAGGGCTGCGTAATAGAGACTACACATTTTGTTATACCACTGATTCATCGATTTAATGGGTCCACCCTTAAATAGAATGGGCGTCATCCCCGTGTTGGTTAAAACTGTAGCCATATTATCAAGGCCTAAGTCAATCCCCATACATCGTTCCTTTTTGGCCTCTACTTCTTCTGTTTTTCCTATCAAAAGGACAAATTCTACGGTAAAAGCATCATATTTTGGTACAATTCTTACCTGTTGAAAATGACCGTTCATATGAACTAATTTTCCGATGTTTAACCTCCATTTTGTTTTCGGAAAGCTTAGATCGTTTTCCTCTTTTATTTTACATATTTGATTGGAAAGAATGGTTTCTTTCCGACCACCCTTCGGTAGATACCCCGGAATAGAGGGTCTGCCACTGTATTTTTCCGGATAGAGTTTGTAATCCTTTAGGCTTTCAAAAAAACTTTTCCAATTTTGAACCACATTTTGGAGGACTTGTTGGTTGATTTGACCAGGCAACGAATAATAATCTTTTTGTTTCATCGTTTTAAATAAACAATCGAGAAAGTTATATCCAAGAAAAGATTTTTCTTTAGTTGGTAAGTCAAAAAGATTGAGCTTGATTTCCTTTCGTTGTTCCTTTGGTTTTAATCCCTCTTTTTTCAATTTTTTATGATAAGCTAACGTTTGATGATCATTCATTTTTTGAAGGTTGTTTCGAATAGCATCCATCACTTCCTTTTGTAAAGGTTGTAATGGTTTATCTTGGTTCAAAGCAGTATAGATCTGTCGAATATAGAAATTCGTGGTATTATACAGATTATTACTATTGGCACAGAGTTCATCGAAATATCTATACAATTTATGTCCTTTTTTAATATCCATTTGATAGGTTCGATACTCTTTCTTTCCTTCATTTTCCTTACTCATATGATCACCTCCTCTTTAAGTGAATTTTACCATCTAGAACATATGTTTGCCCATTGATATCCCTCCGTTCCATGAAAAAAAGCCAATTCATCCCACGACTGAAGTCACGGGTTTTCTTAGCTTCTTCATAAATCGAAGACCAAAGTGAAGTTCATCTTACAGCTTTGTTTGGGAGTTGAAAGAGCCCCGATTGTTTAAAGGTAGAAGAACCTGAATGGGTGAGAGTCAGGTATCATTTATGTAGGTTTAAAAGGATGAAACCAATCGGCCTCTCCCCTATTTTTTATTTGAAGTTATTTTTATTGAACTCCCCCTCCTTAACAGACCTTACAGTTCGTTTGAAGAAGGGGATTCTTGTAAAAATAAGATATATACGAAAGCTATATGACCATCTCCCATTCAACTAGGAGGGGGTTTTTCCACTTTTCAATTTAGACAAACCTTTTTTCTCCCAATCTGTAAGAGCCTCTGGAGAGAAGAGTCCGTTCGTACAACGAAACTTGTCGACATCAAAAAGTTCTGATTGATCGTACGCACATGTACGTACACCTTTCAGCATTTTCGAAACATACTTCCACTGCACCCAGTGATGAGCGCCTATTCCAATTAATAAGCATGATCATGGAGGTCCATTCTCTTTTTAAATTGCACAACAAAAAAGTCTCCTGATTTTTTTACGTTTGAATTTTTAGGGAAAGTTAGTTTGCCATGAAACATATAAATAATGAAATCATGTATCCTAAAATGAAAGGGTGTCGAAAATGGAAAAGAAGAAACAACCTAATATTCTTGTCTTAATGGTTGATCAAGAAAGGTACCCCTCGGTCTATGAAACAAAGGAATTGGAAAAGTGGCGAAAAGAAAATTTAGTAACGCAAAATCTATTACGAAAAAACGGTATGGAGTTTTTAAATCATTATGCCGGTAGTACCGCTTGCTCACCTAGTCGAGCAACGATTTATACAGGACAGTACCCTTCTCTTCACGGGGTAACGCAAACAACTGGGGTAGCTAAAGGACCTTTTGATCCAGATGTCTTTTGGCTTGACCCTAATACGGTACCTACCATAGGAAATTATTTCCGAACAGCAGGATATCAAACCTATTGGAAAGGGAAGTGGCATGCTTCCGATGAAGATATTCTAATCCCCGGTACACACAACGCATTTCCTAGCTATGACCCAGACACCGGGGTACCCAGTAAAGAAAAGGAGGAAATCTATCAAAAAGCTAATCGTTTGGACCCCTTTGGATTTTCTGGATGGATTGGTCCAGAACCGCATGGATCAAATCCTCGCAATTCAGGTTCATCTGCAGCAATTGGCACAAGTGGTCGTGACCAGGTGTATGCTTTGGAAACCGTTAAGCTCATCCAGTCGCTAGAAGAACAATCAAATAAAAACAACACTCCATGGTTTATTATGTGTTCCTTCGTCAACCCACATGACATTGCATTATATGGTGTGTTAACAGCACTTTCACCAGCGTTTAATTTTGAAGTCGATCCAACGCTTCCACCGATTTCACCAGCGCCTACAGCTCGAGAGTCACTGTCAACTAAACCACAAGCCCAAGAAAGCTACCGTATTACGTATCCACAAGCTTTGCAACCAATCATTGAACAACCATTTTATCGTCAACTGTATTACAGTTTACAAAAACAAGCGGATACAGAAATGAATAAAGTCTTTCATGCTCTTAAAAACTCAACCTTCTATGAAAATACAATCGTCTTGTTTACCTCTGATCATGGAGAACTTCTTGGTGCGCATGGAGGACTCCATCAAAAGTGGTATAACATGTATGAAGAATCCATCCACGTACCATTAATCATCCACAGCCCACAGCTTTTTTCACAACATGAACAAACCAATATGCTAACAAGCCATGTCGATATTTTGCCAACACTCTTAGGATTAGCTAATATAGATGTAGAAAAAATTCAAGAAAAGCTCTCAAAATCACATACGGAAGTTCATCCTTTAGTCGGAAGAAATTTAACACCGCTTATTCAAGGTAACGATCAATTTTTCAGAGCAAACGAACCCCTCTATTTTATGTCTGATGATGACATCACAAAAGGTTTAAATCAAATGACGGCATCAGGCGTACCTTACGAATCTGTTGTTCAACCGAATCACATTGAAGCAATCATTACACGACTGAAGACCGGGAAAGATCATGAAGAAGAAACCTGGAAATTTGCTCGTTATTATGATAATCCTCAATTTTGGAGTGACCCTGGCTGCAGTGATTCCGTATGGACAAAAAGCAAACCGGTTGATGTAAATACTAATACCCAATGTTCGATCTGTGTAAATACAACAAAAACAGAGCCTGTTCCATCTCAATATGAATTATACAATCTAACAACAGACCCACTAGAGGAAATTAATTATGCTGATCCATCTAACGTAACTCCAGAAACCACAATTATTCAGGAACTGCTAACCGACACGCTCGAACAGCAATGTAACCAAAAAAGAATTGAACCATCAAGTGGAGAAGTTCCTGGTATGCCGTCTTGTAATTGCAAGGAAGACTAGGATGAATTATTAAAAAAAGAGATAAGAATGAACCACCTCATACCTGTTATTTAGATTATACATTTTTTAGAGGAATTATCAGAAGCATAAAACAACAAAAAAGACAGGTAATAACTATCCTGTCTTTTTCCTATAATAATATTTGGATAGGCTACACTTTAGTTGAATAAAGGTATAAAAAGAATGCCATAGTTTCCATTTTACTTAAAAACTTTAAGCTTTAAAAACTAAGCATTCTTATTTTATAAACAAGGACATGAATGTAGGCTTTTTTTCATACTATATTTTGGAGGTGGAAAAATGACAAGAGTAGCTTACCGAAGTGCAGACATTGACTTAATGGCAAGGATGATGAGAGCAGAAGCTGAAGGCGAAGGAAAACAAGGAATGCTATATGTTGGAAATGTAATTGTTAACCGTGTTGTAGCAGATTGTACTGACTTTAATGAATTGAGAACCATTGAAGACGTCATCTTTCATGTACAAGGAGGAAATTTCTCTTTTGAAGCTGTTCAAAAAGGCAATGTATTTTATCAAAGAGCAAGAGAATCTGAAAGAAGATTAGCAAGACAGAATTTAAAATATTGGAGAGATCACCCAGCGAAATATGCTCTTTGGTACTTTAATCCATATGGTCCGTGTCCTCCAACATGGTACGACCAACCTTTTACTGGTCAATTTAAACAACATTGTTTTTATGAACCAGTAGCTGGAACATGCGATAGTGTTTATATAGGATGAAAAGTTTGCTCTTTGAAGTAAGATCCGAATATTTATAAAAACTAAAATAAAACTTTTAGTAATAGTATTTACCCAAGAAAGATTGTAAAATATTACACTTAAACTATCGGAGTGCTTTAGTTGAAGTAAAAGACCATCAAAAAATGATGGTCTTTTTACATTTGAATTTATGGATATTATGTTTCACATGCATAATTATCTTTATCTCGGTCCATTTTAGATTGATAAGCAGGATGGTCAGATGGAACTCCGTTAGGATATACCTTTCTCAACTCCGTACAGTTTTTGAAATATTCCTGTTTAGGAGCAGGTTCGGGTGCTGGCTCAGGTGCTGGGGTTGGTTCTGGTTCTTCATAATGATAACCGTGGTCATGGTCAACGTGAGCATAGCCTTCAATTGACCAAACACCTATTCCTTGGTTTCTAGCAACATCTTGTGCTTCATGAAATTCGTCTAGCATTGTTAAGTCGTTATAAAGGTATGCTGTCCTTGCCAAGCCTTTTTCTAATATCATTTCTTGGAATGTTTTGTCTCCAACCCATGCATAAGCTAACAAGCGATCATATTTATCTCTTTCCTCAGTGCCAACTTGTATTCCCACAGTTTTACCTTCTAATACTTCTTTAGCGTAGTCGGTTGCTTCAGGACCGAATGGTTCAACTGGTTTGTTTGGGCCTTTTGTTTCAGGAGTATCAATTAAAAGCAACCTTACGTCTTCTTCCTCTCCATTCATAGAAATTTCAATAGTATCTCCATCTATTACTCTATTTACAGTCGCTTGAGGATATTCACTCTGTTTATCTTTCTTTGTTTCTGATTTAGATTCTTCTTTTCTTTCTTCATTATCTGCATTAGTTTGTTTAGGCTCTTCTAATTTGTCTTCTGTTTTAGCCACTTCAGGTTCATCACTTTGAGTTTGTTCAATATCAGATTTCTCTTCATCTTTTTTTACAGTTTCTCCAGAAACGTCTCCATTTGCTAGTTCTGTTTGTGTTGGACTACTACTTAATCCAAACCATAGAAAAGCAACAATTATTCCTGTTAGCAATAAAGTTGCTGGTTTCTTTGATTTCGCACCTAGCTTCCTATTCACAGACCACTCATAAATTGCCCAAATTGCAATTCCAATGCCAATAAAACCTATTATATTTTGTAATACGAGTCCTATAATACCAATAATTAAAATTACTATTATTAACCCTAATAAAAATCTAGCCAATTATTCCACCTCCAGTTTATCAACAAAAGCGAACCCTTTTGTTTTCCTAAAGTTCATATTGTGAGGGAAGTTTACCATTGAGTCAGAACAATCAATTCTATCGAAATCGAGTTGGTGAAGTGTATCGTGGTCAACCAATATTGATAAAATTGTTCCTTCTACTTCCTTTCCTAGAGAAGAGTCAAATAACTCGCCAATTGCGTTTATATACACCCTTTCCAAAGGTAATAAAGCGAATAGTTCTCTTGAAATTCTTAATATGCAACTAGCAACATAATCTTGGTAGAGTTCATATAACTTTGTTTTAGTCATCTTCTTTCGAGATACTTTACCCGTCTTAGTTAACGAAAGTTCTTCTGCTGGGATAACACTCTCAGAATGGACGTAAAGATTGAATACTGCAATTTGATTGTCAATAAATTCGAAAGTAAAATCACTACCTAAGTCTTTTATATCCTCAAAGGGTGCTAGATCATTAACTACCTTTTGATAACTCGATAAGTTGCCATTTAAAATACCGTTTCCAAGGTTTTTAAGTTCTTCCCAATTTTGATATAGCTTTTCGTCTTCTTCTTTTGAAATAGTAATTTCTTCTTCTAAAAGTCGCTTTTTAGCTTCTACTCTATTAAAAAATTTATCTCGAAATGTAGGTTTATAGTTTTCAATATTGGATAATGTTTCGGCTTCATTAGGTCCTACGTTACCATAAATGAAAGGTGGACTTTGCACAATGTTCCTCCAATTAAAAGTCTCTGTGCAGTCTTTATGTATTGATATGAAATAATTAACTTAACACCGCTTTTCTTCTAGATTTATACTAAAATGATATTATTTTCCTATTTAAAATTATAACATGTTTAAATATCCAATAAATAGAAAGATTGAATATAAGGTTTTTTCTGTTGAAACATTGTATATAACACAGGTTTTGCAAACACCAAAATAAATGCCTTTTAAAAACATTTTAGTGTATGACTTTTCAACTGAGAAAAAAGTGTCGGAGCAGATGTATTAGCTAGGATGACAAGAGAATCGTTTCCGCTAATACTGTAAACATAGCCCCGTAAAGAAAAGATAGACCATACATAATGGTCTATCTTTTATACATATTCAATATCATTAATACTGGATATAACCCATTACCTTCTCTTCCCTCTTCTCATTTTAGGATTTTCGGTATAATTTGCAATAATACTATGCCGATCGAAGCCTTCTTTTAAATCTTCAGAATACAAATTGACATAGTTTAGAGTAACATCTAGTGTAGAATGCCCCAATAACGGTTGAAGCTTGAATGCATCTCCTCCACTCGTTATATAATGCTTTGCAAATGTATGTCTAAAAGCATGTATAGAAGTCTTTTCTACACCTCTTTTTTTGTTATATCTTGCTATTGCATGTTGCATCGAGTTTCTAGTCATTTGCTCCCCTAATTCATTTATGAATAAATAATCATCTTTTTCCAATCTATACACTCTAATATACTCTGTAAGGACTTTTACGATATGCTCACTTATTGGGTTATATTGAACTTTCCTATTCTTTGTTGTAGTTAATATAACTATACCATTTTCAAGATCAATATCATGAACCTTTAAATTTAGCACTGTATTAAGCCTGTTACATGTTTCTAATAGATAATTGACTAATACCCAGTTCCTATGTTCTACAAAGCCACATTCCCTTATATTCGGCTTTTTGATTAACTTCATTATTTCTTCCTCTGTATATAGCTCTTTTTGTTTCTTATCCGCTTTTATAAGGTTAATCTCAAATTTAATCAGATAATTTTCACGCATTGCAAAGTAGAGAAATGATCTTGTTGCCCTCATATATGTATTTATCGTCGTAGCTTTAAGCTCCTGCCTTTTAAGCCACATAATGAACTTATCAATGTGTCTTTTTTCAATCTCCCTTACATAAACAATACCTAGTTCCTCCATTAAGATTGAATAGTCTCAAAGGTACTTAATAATCGCAAATTATTGTCCACACGATTTGCACTTCACTTTACCAAAGTAAAGCACAAAAAAAGCCAATACTCTGATTGCTCAAAGCATTGACCTATAAGTCTTTACTGACTTTTTGATACCGGTGGTCGGGGTCGAACCGACACTCCAGAAGGAACACGATTTTGAGTCGTGCGCGTCTGCCAATTCCGCCACACCGGCTTAATAATAATTTTTTGTTTAGATGCCGAGGACCGGAATCGAACCGGTACGGTAGTCACCTACCGCAGGATTTTAAGTCCTGTGCGTCTGCCAGTTCCGCCACCCCGGCACATCTATATACAAAAATTATTTAACTTATTTGGAGGCGGCAACCGGATTCGAACCGGTGGTAAAGGTTTTGCAGACCTCTGCCTTACCACTTGGCTATGCCGCCTAATTATTGGAGCGGAAGACGGGATTCGAACCCGCGACCCCCACCTTGGCAAGGTGATGTTCTACCACTGAACTACTTCCGCGTTATGATATAGTATTAACTTTTAAATTAGGAGTGTGGTCTTGTGCTCCAAAACCCTTTGGATTTTGTTGCAGATTGCGCCTCTTCAAGGTAGGCAATCTTCTACCACTGAACTACTTCCGCATAATGGCTGGGCTAGAAGGATTCGAACCTTCGCATGACGGAATCAAAATCCGTTGCCTTACCGCTTGGCTATAGCCCAATAATATACATAATAATTACTTTAAATGAAATTATTAAATGGGGCGGCTGATGGGAATTGAACCCACGAATGCCGGAATCACAATCCGGTGCGTTAACCACTTCGCCACAACCGCCATAATCATTTGGCAGGGGTAGTAGGACTCGAACCCACACCGGAGGTTTTGGAGACCTCTGTTCTACCTTTAAACTATACCCCTATGAAGATGGTGGAGGGGGGCGGATTCGAACCGCCGAACCCTAGGGAACGGATTTACAGTCCGTCGCGTTTAGCCACTTCGCTACCCCTCCATATATATTATGACTGTAAGAGTTTTTTGAAACTCAAACAAATAAATTTTAATTAAAAATGGTGGCTCAGGACGGAATCGAACCGCCGACACAAGGATTTTCAGTCCTTTGCTCTACCGACTGAGCTACTGAGCCATATATAGTATTTCTTCCTAAACTTAGCTAGTGGTTTTGTGCTTCAAAAACCTTTGGCTTTTATTGCAAAACGCATCCTCTTCAGGACGCTGCGTTTCTCTACCGACTGAGCTACTGAGCCATATATTATATTCTTTTAAAAATGGCGGTCCGGACGGGACTCGAACCCGCGACCTCCTGCGTGACAGGCAGGCATTCTAACCAACTGAACTACCGGACCAGATTGCGGGGGCAGGATTTGAACCTGCGACCTTCGGGTTATGAGCCCGACGAGCTACCGGACTGCTCCACCCCGCGACAATAGAAAGTATACAATTTTAACTATGCTCATTATAAGCATTATCTGTCCCGATCCCAGGAAACCTATTCAAGAAGCAAATCGATCGGTACAACTCGCAGTTTATTCATGAAGCAATGCTTGTTGCTCCACCCCACGACAATAAATATTTAAATGGTGGAGGATGACGGGATCGAACCGCCGACCCTCTGCTTGTAAGGCAGATGCTCTCCCAGCTGAGCTAATCCTCCAAAGTATATGATATACTGAAAAATAAATGGTGACCCCTACGGGATTCGAACCCGTGTTACCGCCGTGAAAGGGCGGTGTCTTAACCGCTTGACCAAGGGGCCATATAATTATGGCGGAGAGCAAGGGATTTGAACCCTTGAGACAGGTTTTGCCCGCCTACACGATTTCCAATCGTGCTCCTTCGGCCACTCGGACAGCTCTCCTAATGGCTCCGCAGGTAGGACTCGAACCTACGACCGATCGGTTAACAGCCGATAGCTCTACCACTGAGCTACTGCGGAATAAAAATTTATATCTTCCTAAATATAGTTAGTAGTCTTGTGCTTCAAAAGCCTTTGGCTTTTATTGCAAAACGTATCCTCTTCAGGACGCTGTGTTTCTCTATCATTGAGCTACTGCGGAATAATGAAATT